>JBHLRZ010000008.1:0-112905 GCA_048882045.1 Candidatus Thorarchaeota archaeon
TCACTTTTGTGGTGTATATGGTCATAAACCTAGCCTAAATGTTGTCCCTATGCATGGTCATATCCCACCTCCCCCAGTAGTCACAGCACCACCTCAGGATTTAGCTGTGGTTGGACCGCTTGCCCGACGTGCAGCTGATCTCAGATTAGCACTTGAAATCATCGGAGGACCCGGTCCAGATGATGCGGTCGCATATAGCTGGAATCTACCACCTGCGAGAGGAACTCGCTTAACGGATTATCGTATTGGTTACAAAATAGATGATCCGCTTTGCCCGGTTACTTCTAGTGTGAAGGAGGTGTTATCTCAAGCTGTTGAAACACTTCGAAAGACAGGAGTAGTTTTGGAAGAAGGTTGGCCTCCTGGTGTCAATCCTTCGAATCAATATGATACCTATCTTTTCTTATTATATTCCGGATATGCGTACCAACTACAAGACGAAAAAATAGTGGAATTTCACCAACTAGCTGCAAATCAGGATAAGTTCTACCAATCAAGGCTTGCGCATGCATGGATTGCCCCACACAAACATTTCCAATCAGCCAGCTTCGCACGGATAGCAGCCAGAGAAATATGGCAAGATTACTTCCGTACTCACGATGCTTTTCTCCTCCCTACAGCATTTATTCCTGCATTTCCTCACGACCACCGTCAATCATTTGACGATCGCATTCTAAAAACTCCAGAAGGCCCAAGACAATATTGGGATTTATTATTCTGGATATCCTTTGCAACAATGACTGGTCTTCCTGCAACCACGGCTCCGATTGGACTTACAAAAGAGGGATTACCAGTAGGTATTCAAATAATAGGCCCTTTCTTAGAAGATGCAACTCCAATAGATATTGCTGGTAAATTGGCGGATATCATTGGGGGATTCCAACCGCCAGAGGGCTACGAACCTTGATAATTCATACATAGTGTTGTTACTCAAAAGCCTGTTCACACTCGTTTAAATCTGAGTTTGTAATATAGTGTGAAACAGCAGGAATGTGTACAGATGCCAAAGACAAGTCGAGCTGCAGTGGTTCCCAGACCAAATGAGGATTTGGTGATTGAAGAATATGAGCTTCCTGAACTCCAACCTGGTGCTGCCCTGATGAAGGTGGGACTGGCCGGGTGTTGCGGGACAGACGTCCACCTATGGCACGGCAACCTAGCTGGCGTGCCCTATCCCCTGATATTAGGACACGAAGTCGTCGGGACTATCGAAGCTATAGGATCGAGCCCTATCAAGGATTTAGATGGCAATGAACTGAAGGTTGGAGACCGTGTTGGATTCCATGACGTAACAGACACTTGCTTCTCTTGTTACTTCTGTCTTATTGCAGACGCCCCAACAAAGTGTCCAAATCGAAAGGTTTACGGTATAACGATGGACTCTACAAAGTTTCCACGTTTGATAGGTGGGTACAGTGAGTACCTCTATCTTAAACCTGGAACTCATATCATGAAGTTACCAGATCACGTAAGTTTCGAAGGAGCAAGTGCAGTCGGGTGCGCAATGCCAACTGCTGTTCACACAGTACTCAGAAGTCCTATGAGGTGGGGGAAGAATGTAGCTATTCAAGGAGCTGGCCCTGTAGGATTGATGATTGCAGTTCTTACAAGTATTAGCGGGGCTGCATCTGTCACTGTGTTGGACAAGGCAAAGAATCGTCTTGAGCTCGCAAAGAAATTCGGAGCAACTGATACGCTCAATGTTGGCGAAACTACACTCGAAGAAAGAAAAGAAAAGTTAAGAGAAATTTCAGGTACCTATGGACCAGATATTGTCTATGAAGCGACTGGTAGTCCTCATGCGATTCCTGAGGGAATAGAACTGGTCAGGGAGGGTGGAGCCTATACCATCTGTGGTCAGTATACAGACCATGGAACTACTGAGATCAATACCCACCTGATGAACAAGAAGCATCTGGACATCAAGACCGTCTGGGGTTCCAGAACACTTCATGTCTATAGAGGTATCAAGACTATTGGTGAACACTATGACCGTTTTCCATTTGAGGATCTGGTGACTCATCGGTTCTCATTAGATGATGCTCAGAAGGCTCTCGAGGCTCAGGAAAAGCAGGTGTCTCTCAAAGCTGTAATCAAACCGCATGGTGATTGATATGGATTACACAATTCAGAGAGAAAAGGCTAACCAGGCATGCAAAATACTCGTCGAACAAGATATCGATGCATGGTTGGTTTGGGTCCGCGAGACCTCCCAAATGGCTGATCCAGTGTTAGAGCTAGTATTCGGAGGCGACTTGACCTGGCAGTCAGCTCTCATCTTTACTAGAGACGAGAAGATTGCTATAGTCGGGAATTTTGATAGAGATGGTGTGAAGGTAAAGGAAATCTTCGACACCATCATCCCTTACACCACAAGCATACGTGAGGAGCTCGTCAAGCACCTCGCAAGAAAAGATCCTAAGAAGATTGCTATCAACTACAGTGTTAATGATGTTGCAGCAGATGGACTCAGTGTTGGAATGCACACCCTACTTCTGGATTATCTGAAGGACACACCCTACATTGGAAGATTAATGTCCGCTGAACACCACATCAACAAGCTACGAGGACGAAAAACATCAGAAGAGGTAGTAAGGATTCGTAGAGCCGTGGAAATCACTGAGGACATCTTCAAGCTGGTCAAGGGCTTCGTCAAGGTTGGAATGACTGAACTTGAGGTCTACAAGTTCTTCCACAAATGCATGAATGAACGAGGAGTTACAAGTGCTTGGGATGCTACCCAGAACCCTGCTGTTGACGCTGGACCTTACAAGCAGTTTGGCCATGCTGGACCTACTGATCATGTCACCAAGGAGGGTCACCTTCTCCACTTTGACTTTGGTGTGAAGTACAACGATTACTGCTCAGATATCCAAAGAATGTTCTTTTTCGGAGAGAAGAAAGACATACCCACCGAGGTTCAACATGCATTTGAAACTGTAAGAGATGGTATCCAAGCTGCCGCAAATTGGATTAGACCTGGAGCTGTTGGGTATGAAGTTGACACTATCGCACGCGACTTTGTGAAAGAAGCTGGTTATGAAGAATATCAACACGCATTGGGCCACCAGCTTGGGCGATTGGCTCATGATGGGGGAACTCTTCTAGGTCCGAAATGGGAGCGATACGGTGATAGCCCGATGGGAGTCGTAGAAGTTGGTAACGTCTTCACTCTTGAGTTCTATGTCACAACAAAGCATTATGGACAAGTGAGCTTGGAAGAAGACATTCTAATTACAAGACAGGGATGTGAGTTTCTCTCAAAGCCACAGAAAGAACTGATTTGTATCAGCTAGAAAGAGACTCATCCATTGCTCCAATTCTGTATCTTGAATTTAGCTCTAGTTTCCTCTTTCATGTAATTCACTCAGCCATGTAGGGATCATAATCGAAGTCTATGTCTGCGTAGCCAACCTCTTTGAGAAGATTCTCAATGGATTCAGCTCCTGTAACCCATGAGAGTTCCCAAGAGTCGTCATCTGTCAGTATCAACTCAACATCCGGAAGATCTCCAAGGAGATTGTGATCCATCTCAATCGTGTCCTGATATGCTCCTGTCAGAGCAAGAACAAAGTACGACTTTGAAACATTCGAGAGATTTCCAACAGGGATGCCATCACCTATCGCTCCTCCAGGAATAGTAATTGGTCTATTGTCTTTGGTGAACCAGATCTTGTCAGTATGTTGCCTATAGAACTGAGTGATTTCTCCATCAGAATCACAAGTTATGTCCACAAGCCTTACTGTTGTTTCTGGTTGAACATGAAGGTCCTCGATAGGAATCACCGGAAAGTGCTGTTTTACAAGTACATGATCAGCTATGCTATTGAAAACGCTGAAGTTCCCAATAACTAAGTGTTCAGGGTGCCAGAAGCTTCTCACAAGCTCGTCGAACTTGTAAGACTTGAGGTTCATCTCCACAAGTTTCTTTCTTGCTGCACTTTCAAGATTGCCAGTAATCATCTCTTGTTCATGGATGAAGTCAATTCCTTCCAAGGTCAAGCCACTAAATCTTTCATGGAAATCATTCCAGATATCAGCCAGTTCTGGCAAGGATTTGGCTTTCCCAATACATTCTAGAAATCTGAATTCTTCTTGTTGAGCGGTTTCAGTAACATATTCTCCATCTGGTTTTGGAAAGATAGAACGGACCTCAAGAGCTTCGACAATGACCATAGATGCCAATGCAGTCACACCTCGACCTGATTCAATCATGATGTTAGGGGCTGGATAACGTTCATTCTGCTCCTTTAGTTGTGATTGAACACCCTCTAACAGCAATCGTGCATACTGGTACATCAGGTCTGAAGGTCGAGCACTAATGTAGTCAATTGCTAGGCCACCACCAAAGTCAATGTTCAACAAATTGGTTAGACCTCTATCACGAAGGTCTCCATAGATCTTTGTCAGGAGCTTCCCGAGGTCTTTGAATGCAGATATCTCTGTGATTTGAGATCCTGCATGTGCCAGAATCGTCTGGACCGATTCATCAAAACCGGATTCTTTCAGTAAGTCAATGACCTCATAGAGGTCATGGATACTGAGGCCAAATTTGGAATCTCTTCCTGATGAGTGAGACCAGTGGCCCTCTACGCTGAGATATGGTTTGATCCTAAGAACAAGATTGGTCTTTTTTGGATCAAACCTGTCAACAATGAACCTGGCTTCATGTGATGATTCAATAGAGATAGCGATATTGTATCCCTCATTGATGCATTGGTTAATGAGATTCAGGTATTCTAGATCCTTTGCTCCATTGCAGACAATGGGTCTGTGTTTCTCAGTTTGAATTACATGCTTGATGAGTAGAAGTTCTGCTTTTGTACCTGCTTCGAGACCATAATCTGGATCCGATCGTATTATCGCAGTGACGCAATCCTTTCGTTGGTTTACCTTAACAGGGTATATCCCAATGAATTTTCCACTATATTCAGTTCCTTCAATTGCCTTGTCAAAGGCCATCTTCAGTTTTTTAATTTGATAGGTTATTAGCTGTGGAACTCGAAGGGTGAATGAGGATGCATATCCAGGACTATCACCGTTCATCTCCTTAGTCTTTAAGACCATCTCCTTGAAGGTTATGAATTGGTCTTGAAGCCGAATTCCAAGCATACCATCGTCTGTAATATCAAGGAAGTGAAGGTCATTCCTGCTTACTCCATAGACTAGTCTAGATTTGTCTAATGACCATGTGTCATCCACCAATGCATTCACCCATGCTTGTTTTTCTGTGAGCAGTGAACTATTGTTCTTCTTCCTCTCGGATTGTGTCCAACATTCCTTGAAATGCTCGAGCAAGTTCACCTATCTCATCATCTTGAGCAATATACTCTGAGTCTACTTGGAGATCTGACGTGTCAAGCGGCTGATCTCGTATCCTCGCAGCGACATTTCGTTCTGCTAGGTTCATTAGATATTGCAATGGCCTAGTAATAGTATTCGAAATGGCAACAGCGACTGCTCCCGCTACTATTATACCTCCAATAGTGACCAACAGGATGTACTGAGCAGCAGCATCGTTCTGAGCTGCAATACGTGCTTCAAGCTGAGGAATGCTCTCCAGGACTTCCACGAGTGGTACTGAGATCACACAGATGTAATCTCCTTTTCCAACCTGAGTGAAGACAAGAATACTCTCATTGTTGTTTCGAGTGTATCGTAGAGTTCCAGAGATACCTTCAGCTACCGAGATAATCTGACTAACTTGGTTGCTAGTGAGTGCATCACTGAAGTCCGTCTGGTCATTAATCTCCACATCCTGCAGTGGTGGTAGTCCAGCAATGTAATCCTCATCAGCAACTTCTGGATGTGCCACCACGCCGCCTGTAGAATCTAAGAGGAATGCATATCCACTCTTGAGAACCTCCACGTTGATGATTTTCTCTCGAATGTCCTCTATGGTGATGTCACCTGAAATAACAGCAAACGGAATGCTGTTTCTATACACAACCTTTCCAATCGAAATCAAAAGCACGTTGTCAAACTCGTCATAATAAGGTTCTACAAAGACCATATCTCCATTTCCTGCCCAGATTGTCTGGTACCAGTACTCACCTCTTGGATCGTAAGGATCTGCAATTCTTTCCACATCCGACAAAGGTCCAAGAATACTACCAGGATAATTGATGAAGAGTCCATCATCAGCAAATGCAATGTACAACCATCTGAACTCAACTTGGTTGTGAATCGCTTTGAATATGTAATCAATATTTGATACACGACCTAGCTTGTCTGCACTTGCAGCTTCGTAAGTTCCGTAATCCGTGGAATCATACCCTTGGACATACCAGCTACTGTAGTCCCAAGAAACATTGAGACCGTAATTGGTGTCAAAGTGATTGTCCACTGGAGCAGGAGCTGGTGCACCTGGCTCGAACAGACGGTCAAAGTAAACTTCTCGATACTCGTAGGTTGATCCTGTAGCAAACAATGCTTCAAGCTCTTCAGCAGCAGCGGCAATCATTCCCTCTGCACTAGCCAGTTTCTGGTTGATGACGAGTGCTGTCTTCTGAGCTGTTTCATCCATGTTTATTTGAATCTGATTTTCCAGTGCTGCGGAGCTCTGGCTGGTAGTTGAGTTGCCAATCAGATCCACAAATGTGAGAGAGATGAATCCCGTAGCTGCTAATGACACAAATGAGATTACGATGAAGGTCAGAATGACATTCGTTCTGAATTTTCCCTTCTTCTTGGTTTGGGTTGATGATTGTACCATTCATAACACCTCCATCAGTAGTCTACAGTTGTCCCTCCCACTTCCAGCTGTGCCATCAGGACTCCAACCTTCTCAAAAGCCCGTTCTATGTCCAACTTCACATTAGTGCTATCTACCACAGAGATGTATTGTCCCTGTGGAATGTGGTCACAAATCGATTCGAGGAGTTCCTCGGTCGTTATGTGGTTTCCAGTCCTTGATGACTTGATTCTTCGCTTTGTATCTGCCCTATCTGAGAGCTCGTGACCTACACCTATTATCAGAAGGTTGACATCAAGGTGATGGTCTCGAATGAATCCCTCGATGGTGAGAGGTCGGTTTCTCTTTAAACGGTCTTTTTCTGTCAAGATACCTTCGAGAACATCCAACGAATACCTCTTCGAACTGTTGTCCTGACCGTCAGTCAGAGCAATGACCCATCTGTGTTCACTAGACTCAATCTTCTCAAGCTCTTCTAATGCTCTACCGAGTGCATCATAGAAAGCCGTAGCATAGTTTGGA
The DNA here is from genome assembly GCA_048882045.1 of Candidatus Thorarchaeota archaeon. Taxonomy (GTDB): domain Archaea; phylum Asgardarchaeota; class Thorarchaeia; order Thorarchaeales; family Thorarchaeaceae; genus SMTZ1-45. Next base: position 7,217 of record JBHLRZ010000008.1, read on the forward strand.
TACTTCAGCGACATCAGCGTCTTCACAATTGGATTATCCTCCCCATCACTCTCTCCTTTAATTGTGAGAGGAAGAAGTTCTCGATACGACGAGTTGAATACAATCACTGAAGCCGCATCTTGAGGATTGACCTGTCCGTAAAATATCTCCAAAGCACCACGCACAGCAGCGCGAATCCTGTTCTGTGCCTGCATGCTACCTGAGTAATCTATGACGAAGGTTACACTCTTCTTGTACAGGATGGACCTCCTGAGCTTCTCAGCTTGTCGTCTCACATCATGGCTTGGCTTGTCCATCTGATCTAGAACATCAGCTAGACGCTGCATAGCAAACACAACAAGCCAGAGTTCATCAGTTTCTTTACCGGAAGAGATTGCATTGTTGTATTCATCTTCAGCTTGCTTCCACCTACCTTGTGCCTGATGTAGCTCTCCCTCATGAAAATGTATGTATGCAAGGCTTCTCATATAGTCAATCGAGGTTGCAAGTTCCTTTGCTTCTTCAAACTTTGAATGAGCTTGACTGTATCGACCATCCCGCATCATAACGAGTCCCATTGCATCTAATCTTCTCGCGAGGCCGTAGGAGTTGTCTAGGGTTCGATCAATGGCTTCCGCGTCCTCAAGCAGAGCCATGGATTTGTCTGCGTGTCCTCTGTCCATCTCAGCTAGTGCCATATTGTGGTAGAGTGATGCAACCCTAATCATAGCATCTTTCTCGTCTGCACCGTCCTCCTTGGACTTCTCCAAAAGACTCTGAGCAATTACCATCGATTGCTCATAGTAGTCAATAGCATTCTCTGGATCCCCACGTTGTCTGAATACGTTGCCAATGTTCAATAGCATAGTCTGTTGGCCTTCTGGAATCCCCAATCTCTGGCTAATTTCTAGGAGATTCTGGTAGTTGGCCAGTGCTCTGTTGAGGTCGCCTCTTATGAAAGCCTGATTTCCAAACCTTGCAGCTTCTTGGAAACTTAACAATGCATCAACAGTTGTTCCTACCTCTTCGTACATCGCTCCTGCTGTTGTTACTCCCCTCGTGAAGTCTTGCTTAGCCATCTTCTTCACAAGACGAGTCATCTCAGAGATTGGTTGTACAACTGCATGTGCTCTGCGATAAGACACTACAATAACTCCTCCAGCTACTAAAGCCAAAACACCACCAAGTGCAATTGTGAGTAAGAGTGTCTGAGTTGCCACCGATGCCAACATGGCTGTTGCAGGTGCTACTACATCAGAGTCTGGGACTATTACTGCAAGCACATAGTCGGTGTTAGATACATTTACGAAAGCCATGTGCCACTGCTGACCGTTCTTCTGAAACTCAATCCGACCTGATTCTTGCGTCAGGACTGTTGATGTGAGTTGAACGTTGAAAGCAACAGCTTCAGAGCTGGTTGAGGAACCAAACTCAAGTGTAGTTATTGGAGCAGGTTCATCGAAAACATCCAAGTCTGGATGGGCTACGACAACTCCAGTACTGTTTAGAAGGAACGAGTATCCGTTAGTAAGGACCTTTGTACCCAGAATTTTCTCGTTTATTGTTGCCATTGTGACATCAGCAGAAACTACTCCAATCAATGTTCCATTGTCAAACCTTACAGGTCTCCCCATCGAAATCACGAGACCTACTGAAGGATCAACGTATGGCTGAGTGAAGACCACACTGTCATCGCTTGGATTCTGTGCGACAACATTAGTATACCATATCTCCGCATTTGGGTCGTAGTCGATCTCTGGAGGTCCGACCTCTTCGTTGTCATCCCATTGGAAATATATGAGGTTGTCAAAAGGATAGTTTCTGAAAAGATGCTGATCAGAGATTCCCAGATCGAAACCCATGTACAACCATCTATAGTCTTCGTTCATTTCATGGAGCGCCTTGAAGATATTCACCATGTTTGAAGACACATCTAGGGCATACTGTGTCCTTGGATTCAGGTCATGGGGATCGTTGTTGTTCCAATATGGTCGCGGCATGTAGTAGCAATCAGTCTGGAATGTGATGAAGTCCGAGAAATACGCGTCAACAATCTCGGGATCCGTTTCGAATGTCAAATCGCCCCATTGGGGCTCTTCGGATTGGTCCCAATAATAGCTATATCTTGCTGTAGCATTAATCCTCCCATTGAACAGGTCTTCGCAGTAAGCTTCCATCATATAGACACCGTCGACATAGTTCTGCCAACGCTCTTCGATGAAGAGTCCTGTATCATTAGAGAGTCTCATTAGGTTGGCCAGTTCTTCGGCCTTTAATTCCTCTGCAGCATCGCCTGCATTTGCATTTGCCACATCGATTATTGCAAAAACCGAAAGTGACGCAATCACCAGAATCGGTATCAATGCAACTGCGACAAATGTGACTACAATCCGTTTTGAAATTTCCATCTATCTAACACCACTTTATTGTACGAGTCTTATCCTTCAACTCTCTTCAACCACTCCAGGTTGCAAGTTCTTTCACCATTTTCTTAGCGAAGTCATCAACATCTTGTTTCTCTTCTAGAATGAACTCATCCCCTGACAAGGAACCTTTTATCGTCCCCTCTCCAAGTAGGATGATCAGTGTTCGTCGCAGTATTCTGCGGTCCACTCCTGTTTCATTCTCAAGACGATGAACATCCAGTGTATCAGAACCAACAAGAAGGTCTCTAAGAGTGCCTTCAACTCTTTGAACATCCCGTTTTGAAGGCATGGGCATCTTCTTCTCGGTTTCCGTTCTAACAAACACATTACCGTCGATATGCCCTTCTATCGCATCACTCTGAATCATTGCCTGAAGGCTTCTACGAAGATTATACGCCGCTGGTCTTGGTAGTGTTCGTCTAAGTATTCGATCCAGTTCCTTGAGTTTGATTCTCTTGTGCTTCGATGTAATCGAATCAATACTTTCTTGGATGTATTCTTCAATTACATATTCTTCAATCATCTCTAACTTGGCGCCGCATGAAGAGCAGGTTGACGCTTCCGGTGATGTTGGAGCACCACAGTTTCCACATTTGATTGCTCTTCTATAAAGCACAGTTTTTGTTGATCCAATCTGCTGAAGGATCACCTTCTCAGTACGTGTCGCCTTGCCTGTGTCTTGAACCTCCCAGAAGCTCAGTTTCCTGTCCTTCGTACTTACAACAAGAAAAGCTACATCTGAGATATCATCAGGAATACCGGTAGCCATTGCTCTTGGTGTGTCACCAACATCGAGGCGAGTTACTTCGTTCCCATCAATGTCCCACATTCTCAGCGTCGAAGACTGGTCCCCAGTAATGAACATGGTCCGGTCACCAAATGATAGCACTGCAAAGACTGACAGATGAGAACCGAGTTGAAGCTCTTTCAGCTGATATCCCGCAGCTGTTAGGACTGTGACAAGTCCTCTTTTGTCAGCTACAACTACTTCCAGTTCTGTATCCCTAGTAATGTCTTCCAACCAGACATCTGCAACAGGGTCTCTCATTGTTTTAGTGAAGATGGCATCTGTGTCATCATTATAGAGAATTACTCTATTGTTCTGAAGTGCAACGACAACCTCGGCTGCATCATCACCATCAATGTCACGTGCATCACAGGCAACAATGTTACTCTCGAGGCGTATATTCCAGACTGGACTTCCCCTGTGGTCGACAACCAAGACCTTCTTTCCGACTCCTCCCACTAGAGCATCCTTTCCCTCCCCCTCTACGTCCCCAACAGCAATACATCTGACCTTGCTACTCCATTTTCTTGTGCTGCGAAGGGTACCTTGGGCATCAAAGACTCTCAACCTATCTCCATAGTCTAGCGAGAATATCTGAGTGCTAGCATCCTGTTTCTGACGAACGTACACAGAGTAGACGTTCGCAGATGTAGCCACCTCTGCAACCGAGCGAATCTTCACTTTTTTACCTGCACCCTTATGCACACTTGTTCCTAAGCCATATAAGTGTGCACAGATTTCGAGCAGAACAATGAAGAATGCTAACAAATGCAAGGTTGGTTTTGTCTGGAACCCTTCATTGGAAACCTTCGATTTTGGAACGAAGCATCCAATCAAAGTGGGAAGATTTCAAATGGTACGTGATTTTCTGGCCGCACATGACTTCCTTGATCAATCTAACGTTGAGATTCTAAAACCCGAACCACTTTCTGATGACTTGTTGAAGAAGATCCACGCACAGAAGTATCTGGATGCTGTTCGCAGAATGTCTGAAACCGGTGAAGGTGAGATTGCCATCGACACGCCTGCATTTCTTGGTATATATGACAATGCGAGCATCACTTCTGGAGCTACTGTAACTGGAGTAAGGGCTGTTGCCAGCGGGAAGGTGAACCATTTCTTATCTCCTACTGGCGGATTCCATCATGCAAAGTTTGAATGGGGCGGAGGATTCTGTATCTTCAATGATGTTGCTGCTGCTGTATACAAGTTGAAGGATTTTGGTTACCAGAAAATTCTCATTGCTGACTTCGATGTTCATCACGGAAATGGAACTCAGACATATTTCTATGATGATCCCAAGGTCATGCAGATTTCGTTCCACGAGGAACCAGAATGGATGTATCCCCATGATGGTTTCATAGATGATATCGGTGAAGGTCCCGGTCGTGGATTCAATATCAACGTACCTTTTCCAATGGACTCATGCGATGGTGTATATCGATATGCGTTTGATGAGATTGTACCACCACTCATCGAGTTTTTCCAACCTGACTTCACCATCTTTTTACCCGGTTTCGATGCCCATTACATGGATCGTCTTGCACACCTTAATCTAACCACTGACCTGATTCGATACATTACTGAATTCTTTCATAATGCTGCACATAGACTAAGTGAAGGTCGTCTTGGTGTCTTAGCTGGGGGTGGATATACAAATGACTCCTTCAAGTGGGGACTTGGGGTTGTCATGTCGATCCTTACTGGGTTCGATTATGAACCACCCAAACAAGAACCACCCTACGATGATGATGAAGAAACATGGGATTTGGTACGTGCCAATGTAGAGAAAATCAAGAAACTAGTCTTTCCTTTACATGACATCCCATATTGACGCCAATCTAACATAGTCATGAAGGATACCCTCTTAATGACCCTTGTCAGGTTTCTATAGAAGGATGTATATGAGGTTCTGACAAAAGTGCGAGAATAACCTGGAGTTTCGGTCATGCTAGTGAGAGAAGATGTATGCAATCCTTCGAGGTGCTCATTAGAGTGTGTGAGTGCTTGTAGGACCGTGCATGGTGCTGTTGAAACACCACTCGTCTTTCATGGAGAACTCAATCATCCGACCATCAATTCAGCCAGCTGCACCCTATGTCTTGCTTGTCTTCGTACATGTCCGTTCAATGCAATCTCTCTTTCCTCTCAAATATCCGTTACGAAAGATTTTGGACCTTGGGCTGATGTCCCTCTGTCTGAAACCCGTCCGTACGAAGTCGAATCTTCAATCTCTCCTATGTCTGAAGCAGACACAATTTTTGCTAGGGTCCAGTATGATCCGGAGTATGAATTCTATCAAAAGACGGAGTTTTCCGGCGCTGAAGTCATGATTGGTAAGAATATTCCTGGCTATGGTCGTTTCGAAAACGAACTTAGTATTGCCGCTTGGAAGCTCTATGATTCGCGTGAATCGATTAAAAGATCAGGTATCGGTCTCGACTCAGATGCAAGGGAGCAGGGAGAGATTCATGAGAAACATTCTAAGACACTCACTTCCATGGTTAAAAAAGCGGCAAAGTTCTTTGGAGCTAGCATGGTAGGAGTCGCTCCTCTGGATCGGAATTGGATTTATTCCGTGAACAGAAGAGGAGAGCCATATGATGTTCCTGATAGCTATCAATTTGCCATAGTCATGGCTGTTGAAATGGACTATGATGCGATTGCCACATCACCTGCTTTCACAAGTTCTGCAGCGACAGGTCTAGGTTATTCAATGATGGCATTCATTGAGCTCGAACTTGCAGCATTCGTTCAGCGACTGGGATACAATGCGATTACTTGTGGGAATAATGTCGCACTTAGTGTGCCACTTGCGATTGATGCAGGACTTGGACAATATGGTCGGCATGGTCTTCTGATTACAAAACCATATGGTCCTCGAGTCAGAATTGCCAAAATTCTCACAGACATGCCTCTAAAGAGAGACTATCCTGACCCAGGTTTTTGCAGATCTGTTATACAGTTTTGTGAAACTTGTAAAAAATGTGCAACTAATTGCCCTTCACAATCAATCCCATATTACAAGGAACAGACTTGGCAAGGAACATCCAAATCAAACAACTCCGGCATCAAGAAATGGTATGTCGATGTGGAGAGCTGCTACGGATTTTGGGTGGAGAATGGATCAGAGTGCTCTAACTGTATTCGATCGTGTCCATTTAACAAGAAAGATGGTTTCTTCCATCGGACTGTTCTTTGGCTTGTCCAACATATGTCTTGGTTGAATCGTCTGATTGTATTAATGGATGATTTTGCTGGCTATGGGAAACAAAAGGACAGTAGTACATTTTGGAAAAAATTCAGGTGATTTATTCACCTACGGAAGGCATAATTGTTGTTTCTGTAGCTTTTGAATTAAAACCATTCAAATAATACAATGTGATTTATGACAGCCAAACTAAGAATAAACCGCATTCGGGAGTATGGGTAATTTGTCTAAAAAGACAAGGAAACGGACCTCAAAAGAAAAATCCCCTAAGACTCATAAGAAGGAACCCGAACTCCCTGCTGTTAACGACGATATCCTATATGATATCTTGAATAACTCTCACGAAGGAATAGCGATTGTAGGCGATGACTACAAACTTGAATATGTAAATGAGAAGACCTGTCAAATTTTTCGGGGACATCCAAAAGACCTTCTCGGTCATGACTTCAGAAAATTCATCAAACAGGACATGGCGAAAATTGTTGCTGAAAGATATACCACAAGACAACAAGGAAAAGACGTGCCAAATGAGTATTCGATTGAGATCATTAGAAAAGACGGGTCAGTTGGAACAGCAGAATTGAAAATTACTACGACTGTTGGTCCTGATGGTAAGTCAAAGACTATTGCTCATGTCCTTGATGTCACTGAACTAGTTGCTGAAACAGAAGCTTTCGAGGAATCAGAAACCCGCTATCAGATGCTAGTAGAAACCATGAAAGATGGTCTTGTAATTGATGATGCTGATGGTAATTTTGTATACACGAATGATGCATTCTGCGATATGATTGGATATTCGCCTGATGAATTAATAGGACGTCCATGGATAGAATATACTCACGAAATGGATCCTGAAAAACTCATACAGAAAATCTCAGATCGCAAATCGGGTAAGTCTGAGAGTTATGAGCTTTATTGGATAACTAAGACCGGCGACCTAGTACCCACCATAATCTCAGCGACTCCCCACATAGACAGGGATGGAAAATTCGTAGGGACCTTCGCAGTTGTCACTGAAATATCTGCTCAGAAGGATGCTGAAGAAACTGTCCAGTTCTACCTTGATTTACTCTCTCATGATATCGCAAACCAACTACAGGTGATAATGACAAGTAGTGGAATGCTCGAAGAAGAAGTACCTCCTTCTTACGTAGATGAGGCCAGACAAGATATCCTAGATGCTGTTGAGCGTTGCAATCGACTCATCACCAAGGTCAAGCGGGCTGCCCAGATACGAAACATACCTCTTTCAAAAATAGATGCGATTCCAGTCCTCAAAGAAAAAATCAAGATTCTCGAACGTGTCTATGGCGCTAGCGTACACGCAGAGGGCTTGAAGAAGAAGTTCATTGTCGAAGCTGACGTTTTACTCGGTGAGATGATTTGGAACCTATTGGAAAATGCTGCAAGGCATAATCCCAAAGATGAGAAGCAGGTCTGGGTCTCTTGTGAAACAACAAATGGAGCTTATAGACTCATTGTTGCTGACGATGGTTCAGGACTTAGTGACATGAGGAAGAAACTCCTCTTTTCTGAGAGAAAGTATGGTGGCGGTGTTGGTCTGACGCTGGTGAGTCAGATGATTCGTAAATACGGAGGATCAATTGAAGTCACAGATCGAGTCGATGGTCAACCTGAATTAGGGTCCAAGTTCATTGTCACCCTGAAGCAAGCCACTCCAAGAAAGAAGCGCTGATCCATCAGATTCTGTTTTCGATTCTCTTGTAAAGTCCTTCAAAGAATTCTTTCTTCTTTATATCATTGATTTTGAAGAAGTTGGTCTTGATGCGATAGAGTCTGTTCTTGACTTCATCATATTTCTTCAATGTCTTCTTACGGACAGCAGTATCAATGACTGCTGTAACCTTCTCTGGAAAGGTATCGATATATTGACATCTGTTTATCTGGATGTGAAAAAGAGTGCTTTTCAGGATGTCAGTTCTAGAGATACATCTAGTCTCTACGGTCATATGCACGGTCCCCATTTACTGGAGGCTGGTTATTTCTTAAGAAGATTCTAGAAAAAGCATTCATTAAATCTAGTAATACTCTCCGTACTTTAGGAGTTGGAGTTTTATATTGCTTAGAGATATTCAGACATGAGTAGACATGCGTGTTGCGTCAGTAATCGATATCAGCTTGGTTGATGTTCCTAGAATTCCTGTAACAGTTCTCTTTACTGCTGGTTGCAACATGGATTGTTCTTTCTGTCAGAACGCTGAAATCATCCCAAGAAATTCTGGGCAAGAAATGGAGCTTCCAGATATTGTCACTAAACTTACTGGAAACCTGACTGACGGTTATTGCATAACAGGTGGAGAGCCAACTATCCAACGAGACCTTCCCGAACTCCTTAATTTAATTCGAGAACAGGAGGTATCCAAACATATCAATCTCAATACTCAAGGAACCAGACCCGAAGTTCTTGAACAATGCCTCCCTTTTTTGGATTCGGTATGGTTTGATATTAAAACAACTCCTCAACGGTACGCTGAGGTTTGTCGAGTCCGGCTCAATCCATGGCCCAAGGTTAAGACTAGTATCGATCTTCTAGTGGATTCCGATATCAAGTTCTGGCCGCGTACTACCTATGTTGGTGGTTTGATTAGCTACCATGAATTATTAGATATTGCTGAGATTCTATTGGATTTTGGATACAGAGGGGACTATCTAATCCAGAATTTCAAGAAATCCTCGGGAACTCGAGCACATGACGTGTCGACCTACTATGAACCTGAGATATCCGAAATTGAACAGATAGTTGACCAGATTCCTCAAGGAATTAACCTGAAACTAGAATGGCGATAAGCGTCAATGTAGCGAACACACAGACAACCTTTTAAACGCCCTAGGATTGACGTTCATTTGACAACGCCAGACGTTAGGTCTTATATTGTTGGAGAATTTCAAACCATGTTTCCTTCTCAGCAGTCAATGGCTTATGATCGATCGTTCACAATCTTTAGTCCTGAGGGACGATTATACCAAGTAGAATATGCTATGGAAGCGGTTCGTCATGGACCACTAGCTGTAGGTGTCAAAGCTGTTGACGGAGTGGTTCTTGTGGGTGAGAAAAGGGCTCCCCACTCATTGGCAGACCTTGCTTCACTCAGGAAGATCGTTCTTATTGATGATCATATTGGGACTGCAATTGCCGGTCTTCACGCAGATGCTAGAAGGTTGATCAATGAGGCTAGAGTAAATGCTCAACTGTTCCGAATAAGCTATGATGAACCTACATCTATACACTCGCTTGTTGTTGAGTTATGCGACCTGAAGCAGGCACATACCCAATATGGCAATTATGGACGACCTTTTGGAGTTTCTCTATTGGTTGCAGGTGTCGATGATGATGGTCCAAATCTCTATACAACCGATCCTTCTGGCTCATTCTGGGGTTGGAAAGCTACTGCAATTGGAAAGGATGCTGATGTGGTTCGTGATTTCTTCCAAGAAAAGTACAAACCGACAATGAACCTTGCAGCGGCTCAGAAACTGGCTATTGAAGGTCTGTTGAAAGTGAGTGAAAAGGGTGATGCCACTCCTGAGGAACTTGCTGAATTTATTGAGATTGGGGCCATTAATACGACTGATAAAATGTTCAAGATTTTCAGTCAGGATGAGGTCACTGCAGCACTTCGTGCCCATCTATCTGCTTGATTGGTCAACTAATCTGTCAATAATTAGAGATGCAACATCAATCCCTGTCACTCGTGAGAGAGCACTCCATGAAGGAGCTGCATTTGCTTCGATGACACATGGTCCATCTTTTGATTCTATTATATCTACTCCAGTGTAGTCTAGGTTTAACACTTCAGCTACTCGAATTGCGCACTCCTCGTACTCGGGTGTCAACTGCGCGATTTCTGCATTGCCTCCACCATGTACATTAGTTCTCCACTCGTCCTGAACATTATCTGGGACATACCGATACATGGCTCCAATTAGTTTCCCACCAATCACGAAGCCACGGATATCTCGATTTGGTTTCTCAACAAGTTCTTGGATGTAGAGGACCTGACCAAGCTGATGAATGAACTTCATTGCACGATAAGCTAGCTCTGGATGGTCTGATCTGATAGCACCCATACCCCGAGCACCGATCAATGGCTTGATAACAACTTCCCCCACCTCTTCTACGAAATTGATCGCTGCTTCTAGATTCTCCCCTATGTATGTACGTGGAACACGAATTCCAGCTTTATTCAGTGCTGTGAGTGTTGCATACTTGTCCTTTGCACGTCGGAACGAGTATGCTGGATTCATCACATAAATCCCTGCATCTTCAAAGTGTTCCAGAAGACTAATTCTGAAAGTTATCTGATCTCCAGTTCCAAATCCAATTGTCCTTACTATCACTCCATCCATATTGGAAACATCTTCCTCATCAAGGTAAGTGAATTTGTTTGGAATCTCAGCCGCAATCTCGGGGAGTCTAAATGGCTTGGGTGTATGGCCATTTGCTTTGATTGCATCTATCAGACCCTTTGTTGCCCAGTTATTCACATTCTCATGATAGATTATGCCGAATAAAAGACCAGACATATGAATCATCTCGCAACTGATGAACAACTGACTCATAGTCCTGTTAAAAGGTCTGTCCAAATTGATGAGTGGTCCATGGAAAAAGGTTCGAATGCACTTAATCAAGACAGTGTGACAAACTTATGATGTCATCTGCCCTACAAAACTGACTACTAGGTCTTCGAATTGTTCTAACTCATGGATGAAAGAGTTCAGCTTGAAGACTGGGACAACTGGAACTCCTTCATGGAACTCGACTTCCTCTACGAGCCAAGTGACTATCACTGGGAATATAGTATATGGACCTTGAGTCAATGTTGGAAGTTTCTTAGAGAGCCTGTCCAACTCATTTGATAGCTCGGATGTCCTTGTCTTCTGTTTTTCCGCCGCGATCTTTAAAGCTGATGCTTTTCCTCCACGTACTCCCCACATTTTTGCATCAACTGCGATTATTGTTCTTCCTCGGATACCTACTACATCTATCTCCATCCCTTGAATCTCAGAGTTACCACGTCTTCTAAAACTCTCCACACACTTGTAGCTGTTCTCGGAGAGAATTCCTGCAACAAATCCTTCGAAGTCTTTCCATGTTAGAAGCTCAATAATCTCTGAAACTTTCGCACCACCAGTCACAGCAGTCATTGCGAGATCAATCCTCTTGTTCCTGTCTATACTAAAGGGAGAGGTTGAAGGAATTCCTAATTGACCGAGTAATTCTTTGTTCAAAGATTTGATATCTGATACTTCATTGCCTTCTTTCGATTGTTTGAGTAGTTCATTTATTGTTTGGATGATATCTGATGACATATTCGTATTGTCAACATCGCGCTAGTTTATAACACCAATTGATGACAGGGAATTAGGTGGTCCGATGTCAAGTCACGAAGGTTGGCGACGTGTACTCCAGGCTTTCGAAGACTGGATCTCTTATGAGAGTACTGAGTTTGGTCCATATACAGGTTATTTTTCACTTGAGAACCTGCGAGACCTCACAAGCCGAGAACGTCTAGACTGGATGTCATCGATGTACGAAGAGATAATCCCTAGGCGAGTGGATAGGTGCAGAGCTGCTCAGGTAGCATTCGAAGACTTTCTTCCCTACATGCCTGATCCAGCAGCCCGAGATGTAGTTCAATCAATGATAGATTTGACATTAGTTCTAGCAGGTGATATCCTCGGAATGAGTGACACCTTCCATTCCATGAGAGAGGAATATCAAGAAAGCGGGATGGATGAGATTGTACCCTACCTCTCAGACCTTGCAGACATGGAGGAAAGCATCCGTCATCACATGAGTCTATTTAGTCAGGGATTTGGCAAACTCCGATCAATGGGACTTGAGATGCCAGACATTGAATAGTCACGTGGCTGGAAAGATTTAAGTGATTATTTCCTAGACGGACTTTTGACTAAACCAACGAGGTGAAAAACGCAATGGGTACGGAAACAACCACTGCCCATCGATCTCGGGTTACAAACGCGAAAGGTGACTGTCAAATTATGTCACACAGAGGTGAATGCGTTCTTACGCTCCTGCAGTGAGCGTGAGGTCTCTACTAATTTTCATAGTCTTCTTGCATCGTTCTTGCAACTGGCAGAGGCTAGGTTAAGCGATACACAGAAACTTGTACTGAGAACGAGTCGTGACCTGCTAAGATTCAATGAGTTCTCTCTAACTGGATTGGCAGATGTGGTATCACGACGAAGTGGAGTTCCATATAGCACAGTAAAGTGGAACCTGCGATCTCTCAAGGACATGGGTCTGCTGACAGGAGGAGATCTCAACAATAAGGGACAGTTTGCCTCTTTGACGGATGAAGCCCGAATGCTGGTGGAATACCTAGAGAGAGCTCTCTAGTACAAGGGGGACTCAATGTCCCCTCCCCTTTCTTTTTTGACAGGTCATCGACAAAAAGTTCAGGGGGCTTCCCAACACTCTGCGGGAGCTGCTGTGCTTTACGATCCAACATCATCGCATCTTCTTGTTGAACAGACTCCAACCTTGGGGGTATGAGAGTCTTGACCTCTTCGAGGTTGGTCGCTGATGTTAAGACGATATCGACCGATTTGCTTTCACTGGGTTCAATGTTCCCCAGATTCCATTGCAGTCCGGTCGCAACATCTAGGGTAAATGACTTGCTTTCGGTTGATTCTGATCTGCAGAACAAACCATCTAGATAGTAGGTCTGGCAGAATCCACTCTTATACTCCGCAGGATTGTGGATGAGCAAGCAGTCCTTACCAGCAGGATCTATCAGACTGAGGCGCCTTATGAAGAAGCTTAGACGACCAGAACCTCAGGATGAACACTCGACATTATATGTGACGTCCAACCTCGGTTTCCGATTTCCGGTTTCCAAGATCTCAGACATGATTGAACACTATGCCTATGCTGATGTCCCGTTGGGCTGTTTTGGTTTAAACGTCATGATTGCTATGAGTTATCAGTACTTTGTGTCATAGGTCATAAAGTTGATAAACGACGCACAAACAGCCTCAATAGTCTGGTGTTTTTGAAATGACAAATCTCACCGTTGAACAGCTCCAAAAGTGGTATCGCAAGCAGCTCCGAGCCAAGTCTAAAGACTTTATCAAACAAGCGGAGAAGAGTTATCGGATTGTAGAAACCACACTGAAAGACATTGAAGAGCTGTCCAAAGAATTTACAGACGAGGAGGATCTTGACGACATAGAATCGGGTGGAATTGCCTCAAGGTTTGCTATGAAAATCGGTGAGATCGTCGATGATTTTTATGTCGACAAAGACATTACCTACGAGAATACTGAAGCAATGCAGAAGGAAATACAGCACTTCATCCAAGAACTTTGGGGTGCTGGAGCCCGCTGGATAAAGAGAATGGACAAACGCTACAAGAATACTATCAAGACACTTGATTCGTATATGAAAGAGCTTGCCAAAGAGATGAACAGAATTAGCAAACTTCTTTTTGAGTTCAGTTGGGTCAAGGACCTCGAACGCATTGGAGGGCGTATTGATACTCTCCACGATTTGACATTTAGCAAGGAGATTTTTGATGAACAGATTCGTCAGGTTCGCGAGAAGATCAAGTCCGCACAGACTGAATATAACGCCGCAAAGAAAGCGTACGAAGAATTCACAGACACTTCTAATGTTGCTGAGCTACTCAGTCTAGATGAGCAGGCTGAGCACATATCAGGACTTCTGAGGATGAAGCTCAACCCACTAAAGAAACAGGTCAAGAAGTTCATGCAACGTGATACTGGTATAAGAGTTAGCCCTGCTGGCCAAATCGCTCTGACTGAATATTTCGATGATCCTTACTCCGCGATAACTATAGAGAAAGATGGCTATCCAAATCTCCTCGAGGGACTCAATGGTGTACAGGAGGCAATCGAAACCAAGAAACTCAAGCTCAAAGACCGCTTGGCTAGAAGAGCTATTGAAGAGATTGAAGAGATGCGTAAGGGCGGTCTTAGCAAGCTACAGACTCAGGCTAAGGAGATTGAAGAAAAACGACACACATATGCTGGTTCGGATGTTTATTCTCAGAACGACGACCTCCGTCAAGCGCTTAGTGAAGCTGAGAAGAACCTCGAATATCATCGCAATGATATACTCAGGTTGAGAGATGACATAACACGACAGATTGACAAGGTGCAAGAATTCAAGAGTCGTATTGAATCAGAAATCCAGGATGCTTTTAGCGAAAAGGTGACAATTCATGTCGAAGTCAGCTTGGAACCATTACTCGAGTTGACACAAATCTAGTATTCGAGGATTATACGTTGAGAGTCCTAGTCACATCGGTTCAAGATACTGCAAGTTCCACTATAAAGGAGGTACTAATCAACAATTATGCATTCTTGGAGTCTGACGAGTCTTTCGAAGGGAATGTTGTGTTTTCCAATGGTGAAACCAAACTCATCACAACTAAGCGAGACATGATCTATTGTGACCATCTCGAGAACCATTTTGAGGCTGAGGTCTTCATCTTCTGTTCCAAACATAGGGCTGAGTCAGGAAAACCCGCTCTACTAGTTCATAGCACAGGGAATCTTGGTAGAGAGGCTGAATTTGGCGGCAATCCTCATCAACTCTCAATAGCTTCTCCGGTATTAGTCAGTGTGGCTCTAAGGACCCTCTATCAGGAACGCAACAATCGAGGATTGGATGAGTTTGATGTTTCCTTGGAAGTCACACATCATGGCCCCACATCAATGAACACTCCTCTAGTATTTATTGAACTGGGGAGTTCAGAAGAGTATTGGACTCACCTAGAAGGAGCAAAGGCTGTAGCTGCAGCAATCATGCAGTGTGTGGAAACTCCGTTAACTGGTGAAGCCGTAATTGGATTTGGGGGCACTCACTATGCTAACAAATTCAACAAGCTTGTTCTTGAGAAGGATTACAACATCGGGCACATGGCACCAAAATACGCCATCAATGGTCTTACGAGTGAGGTTCTGCAACAGATGATATCTAGATCTACCAACCCTATCGTCAAAGCCGTGATTGATTGGAAAGGAACTAACTCAGAGAACAAGGACCACCTTCTTCCATTGCTTGAAGCAGCCAATATTGAAGTAATTCGTGCAAGGAAAGCATAAGACTTCATTCCCGAAAGGCTAATTACTCTCCCTGTATCAAAACGAACATTGTCGCTATCCAGTAGGGGATTTTATGGCCACGGAGAAAAGCGATGCAGCGATCAAGGATATTCAAAAAAAGGTTGAGAAACTAGCAGAGGATCTCACGGAAATTCGTGACGAGCTCAAAGACGTGAAGTCTCAGGTCCTTCCAATATCTAAAATCGATGAACTAATTTCAACAGTCACTGACAGTCTAGATAAGTCGTTAGGCAAGAAGCTTGATGATGTTTCTAAGTCGGGAGACATGACTAAGAAAGTTGATGAGCTCGCAAAATCTGTTACGACAATAGGTTCTGATGTCACTGAAATCAAGGAATCTAAAGAGTTTGAAGTCCTCATCAAAAAAGTGGACGATGTTCTTGTTTCTACTGCTGATATCGATGTCATTGCCAAGAAGCTTGATGATCTCCAGGGATATATAGCAAGTCTCTCAGGAATCGAAGAAAAGGTGCAAGATCTGTCAAGTAAATTTGATGAAACAAATGAGATTGTTGGCATCATCGTACGACAGCTGGATGATATCGAACGAAAATACAATCAGGCAAGTGAGAAGGTCGCAGCGGCTGCAGAACAGATTACAAAGTTGGTTGAAGAGGGTGGGGTAATTAATTCGGAAACAGATAAGACTGAGAAAAAGCCGAAAGAAAAGACAGAAACTAAGGCGCCTAAGGTCAAAGACCCCACTAAAGCAAGCCTTCCCTCTACAATCGATACTCTTATGGAAGGATTGTTGGATCTTGTTGTTCCGCAGACCGAAGCATCCGATATGGCTGAGGCTCTCGAAGATGTGCGTGACAAATTGACCACCCAGATTGAGGGACACACACCGGTATTATTCCAGTTTGGAAAACGCGCACGTGAGCTCAAGTCATATCCTCCTACAGCAACGTTGAATGAGAACGACATTGCCAGTCTGAGCCGAGAGATAAAATCATGGACGAGTAAGCTGAAAGAAACAGCAAAAGGCTAGAAAGTAGACTCAAATTTGATTCGTAAACTCACTACCTGTTACATATCTTTATTTCCCTTGAACATAATGCGCAATTAGACTCACTTTCAGTGAACAAAATACAGAAACACTTGAGCGAGATTTTTCTTTCGCTCACTATCGACAGAGTGGTTTGTGATCTCAATGGAACTAAAGAAACACAAAGAAGAACTTTCTACAAGATTGAGCCTTCTTGATGCTGCAGCCGATAATCAGCTGGCAAAAGAATTGATTGAACTTCATGAGGAGAAATGCACTGCTTGTCAAGAAGATAGACTCAGTTGCACTGTGCGGCCTCGATGTATGAATCGGAACTTCTTGAATGCTCTTATTGAGATCGGGGTTAGTCCACAGGACTTGCCAAGCTTCTGCTATAGTCAGTATCTAGAGCAGATTAGACGGTATATCTTAGATAAGAAAGGTCGTGGTATGGATGACCGAAGAATTCCTATCCGTGATCTCCTCTCCACGCTGAGTGTCAGTTCAATCCGACAGTTCTCGACCAAGTTCAAGAAGATTTGGAAGAACTATTCTTCAGTGAATGAAAACGATATCATGCTAATTGCTGGCGATGGTCTATTGTTTCGATTTGATTTTTCAAGAGGGATTGTCACCCTTAATCCCACACAGAATGAAATCGACAACTATGACGTTTTTCGACTCTATAGCTCCCTCTTTTCAGATTATTATGATTTGAAGACGAGTGTTTTTGATCTGACACTAAACTGGTGGCTCATTACCTTCGAAGTGAAGGGAAAAGATCCAGCAAGTATCAAGAGTCTGCTGAAGAGTGAGCCCGCTAAGGCATTTGACACTATTTACACTGAGGATGTGGATGACTCCACTCTGATACGAGCCGAGGTCGTCGTTGATGGTGGTTCGCCATTGGTCAAAACAGGTCAGCTACAAGGTCTCTTTGAGTTAGTGTCAAACTTGTAAAACCGAGAAAATGGAAACAGGACCGTATATGCGGCTTGACCATTTCAACGGTGGGATGCACAAATGAGTAATGAAGCAATTACGGAAGCGGTTTCCGTATTAAAATCAAATCTTGGCATCACAGATGCCGAGTCAAAGGCTCTTCTCCCGATACTTATCGGCGGAAACATGACTGTAGGTGGAGTCTCTCAGATGATAGGAGAGGCTGTTCCAACAGTTAAGAAGACCCTTCAGCGATTGGTGAATAAAGGGCTGATCAAAGAGATAGAAGGTATTGTCCCGGTCTATCGTGCCATACCTCCCAACCTTTCACTCTTGAATGATTTGTCCGAGATTAACAATGAAGTGGTAAGTCTAACTGACATTTCTCAAAAGACTTTCGACTCTAATACCAAGGAGATAGATTCCGCGGTTAAAAAAGTCATCAAGTCCAAGACGACGTCACTTGACAAAGTGAACACATCACTCACGCGTTATGAGGAGAGAATGGCTAAACTAGTAAGTTCTCGAATAGAACAAATGAAGACTAGTGCAAATGCAGTAATGGAGTCTCTTTCCGAAGAACTCGAAGAGGTTCTTAACAAGCTCGACGTTACGATTGATAATCGACTAGGCTC
This sequence comes from Candidatus Thorarchaeota archaeon, assembly GCA_048882045.1. Taxonomy (GTDB): domain Archaea; phylum Asgardarchaeota; class Thorarchaeia; order Thorarchaeales; family Thorarchaeaceae; genus SMTZ1-45. The sequence continues at coordinate 25,320 of JBHLRZ010000008.1, forward strand.
GAAAATCACTGAACTCCAGGGAGAGATTGACAAGAGTCAGCTAGCGCTAGAACAAGATGTCAAGAAGATTTCTCGAGAGTTTGACAAATGGCTAAAAGCTGAACGAAAAACCACCTTGGCTGATATTACTGAGTTTGAATCCAAGTCAGCTGGGCTCATTAAGGCGGCAAGGACCGCAGTTACGAAAACCTTGACAGCATCATCCGAGGTTCTCCAAAAGATTGCACAGAAGACTACACAGACACTTAGTTCAATGGTTTCAGCAGCATCGGACGACGGGGTTGAAGTATTAAATGAAGTTTCTGGAGATCTGACGCAACTCCTGACACAGATAGAGTCTGAACTTGGACAGACCTATTTAGTAGGAAAGGAATCACTTCGAGAGGTCCTAAGCGAAGCAAGGACAATCCCGGATGATTTCGGCGAATTTGTAAAGACTCGAATACATACTAGTGCTGCGATTGCTGAGAATGCAGTTGGCGGAGTTGAAACCTGGAAAGAAGAAGTGGCAAGTTTCATGGATGTAGCATCCCAATCCGTGATTTCACAGCTCGATCAGGTTGCATCAACTGATGCTAACTACATCGATGTCATGAAGAATACATTGACCTCCCACATCGATAAGTTGAATGGAATGATTAAGGAGGAGTATCTTGAGCTCCAAAACCTAAGTACTTCTCTTGGCACTGACTGCGAAACCACTCTCGCCGATACGCGAGTTCTCATGCTTGAAATCCTAGAAGACCAGAATATGAAAGAACAAGCGAGTTGCGACGCAGCGGCAAAGACACTTCACAAAGATCTTGATGGCTGGGTATCAACCACGATACAATCGATTGAGAAGAAACTTAGTGATACAACAACCGAGGTAAGTTCAATACTAGATACTGAATCATCCGAGCTCAACAGTATTGCAGAAAACATGAATAGTCGCTTGAAGAGTGCTTTCAATTCGATTATCAAGTCCACTACTACAAAGAATGAAGCACTAATCTCTGCCGTAAAGACAACTACGCACAACTTCGAAACAAGTATTGGAGAGAGACTCGAGGAACTCATTGGTAGTTTCACAACCACGACAGAGAAACAGATTCGAGATTCCAAGAAGCTATACCAACAACTAAGAGACCGTCTTGACAATCGCATGACAAAAAGCATTACATCGATTAATTCTGAAGCGAATCGCATTCAAAACGAGATTGACTCAATTATCCAACAACAAGATAATCGGATCGAACAACACACCTTGGCAATTCGTGAAGAGTTCCACACTCACCTTGAGGATATCACACGTCAATTCGTGACTCTGACACAGGGACTTGAAGCAACCTTCAATGGATTGCTCTCAAGCCAGACAGTTGAAGCTCAGGACCTTATCACACTATCTCACACCGAGTTCAAGACTGCTTTGAAGAACGAAATGGCAAACCTCAAGGAAGACTCTCAAAAACTACAGCAGGAATACTCTGCAGAGCTTGGAATGAAAATCGATGAGGTTGCTGCCTCAGTTGCTGGTTTTAAGAAGAACCTTGAAGAGGTTGCAGTCCAAAAGAAACAGCAAATTTCCAAGAGCATGACCCAAGCGCTAAATCAACTACAAACAGGTATTCAGAGTACTGAAAACAGTCTTCGTGAAATGGAAGAAGGTACAATTAAGCAGTTTATAGATACAATGGACCAAGTGTCACAAGAGTTCAACCTATCAATAAACAGTGCCCGTGATAACATCTCTGAAAGATTGGACAATGTTCGTGCAGATACTACAGCCGCTCTTGAGAAGAGCACTGCAGCTGCTAAAAGGACTGCTGACACCTTCATAACCGAACAAAAGGAATCCAAGCAACGTACATTAGCTGATACTAGCAAGAAGATAAACAGACTCGCTACAAAACGCATCAAAGCATCCACTGCAAATATTGAGGATTTCCATGCCCTCCTCTCCGAAAAAGAAGTGGGCGGCGTAAAGTCTAGGAACACTGCTAAAGATGAAGTAATCAAAGCAATAGAGGCTCGAAGATCAGAGGTAGTGCAAGCATTTGATGCTGCATCGGTATGGGTCGATTCGACCATGTCAAACATGGGAACGTCGCTAGATACTTTCGGTACGAAGCTTGGAAATGAATTGACTTTGATGCAGAGTAGTCTATTGAAGTCTGCAGATGAAGCAGCTGCATCGATCACTGAACGGGGTGATGAAGCAATAAACCGATTCGCAGAGATAACCTCCACTCTTATTGAGAATTCTGAGGTCGCAGTCACGGAGCAACTCAACGCATTTGGTGCTGATTGTGCGACCGCTCTTGTGAAAGGAACTGATGCCTTTACACAAATGCCAAGTAAAATCCTTGAAGGAATCGAGGCTCTTGATGCAACGATTGCTGAAGAAACCACACAAAGCTATAGTGTTGTTGTTGACAAACTAGCAACTGCTTTTACCGAGTTCCAAAGATCCTCTGAGTCTGCATCTGAGGAGTTTCGCAACCTCTTAGAGCAATCTTCCATCCAAACGACTGAGAAAAGAAATGAAGCTATTGAAGCTGTAAAGAAAAGTGCAAACTTGACAAACCAACAAGCAGCAAGGAAGTTGGAAACGATAGGGCTCGAACTAAAAACACAGCTCAGTACAGAGTCATCATATCTGATTGAGAAAGTACGCGCTGAGGCCACTCGAAAGAACCTTGTCATTACAGAGTCTGTCACCGAGGCAAACAAATTGACCTCGGAAGAGTTGTCCCAGTTGCATCAGGCTCGTAGTACAGCTCTTGCTGAATTCAATGATCATGTGGACAAGACTTTCCGAAGAACATCGAATGAGCAGAAGAAGAAGCTCAATGCTTTGAACAAGAATTACCAGGAGACAATAGCAGGAGTGACAGAACTCACAACAAGAGCTGTTGAAATTCTTGGAGCAGTCCACAAAGCCACCGAAATCCTTCTTGAGGTCCCAACTGAACGCACATGGTATCTAAGAGGTTCTGAAGAGGCATGCGCACACATTGGTGATATGGCCAAGCGAGCAAACGAATCCATTGTGGTTGCTATTCCAGACATAGATTGTCTGAAGCTGGCACAACTAGCAAAAGCAAGGACTGCAAAACGCAAGGTCTTGATCATTCCAGAATCTGATGAATCATCTCCCGAGATTGAGTCGCTAACAGGCTGGAGAATATGGCATACAAAGACACCAATGCTTCTTTGTGTTGCTGATGACAAGGAAGTCCTTGTAGGCGGAACGGGAGATTCAAAGAACCCAATTGCTGTGGTATCAGAAGATGAAACCTATCTCCGATTATACCATGACGTATTGGGGCCACGATTAGTCCAGGGTCGGGTCGTTTCATAGGTCATATACATACTCGATGGCATCTTCGTCGAAGTAGTAGCCATCGAGTCTTCCCGACTCAACATACCCTAGACTCTCGTAGAGTCGTCGTGCTCCAGTGTTACTCTCACGTACTTCAAGGAAACAAGATGACATCCCTGATTCTATGAGCTTGTCCTGAACATGTTTCATGAGAAGCCTACCATATCCTTTCCTTCTCTCATCCTCTATGATAGCCAAGTTCAGTATGTGCCCCCTAGTACTAACTGTATCTGTTTCCCAAACTGCATATCCTGATAGTTTCCCATCGATTTCTAATATGTCCATTAAAAGTTGCCCATCATCAGTGGTAATTCGCCCTTTTTGCATACAGATTCTCAAGTATATTGTATATTCCCAAACATCAGCAAAGCTTGTTCTCTCAATATACATGACGTCATCAAGGTCACCTAGCCTGACTGGTCGAATGTTGTAATTCATTTCCCCCCACTCCCTCTCTAGAATGAATCGCGATCAACACTACTCCCACATGCTGAGCAGAATGACGCATTCTCCGGTAGAGGACTTCCGCATACCTGACACATTGATTCAATCTTAAGAACTCCCAAACTGGGATCCTGATACTTTGAGAATCTTGCGTCCCCAGTAAATTGGCTATTGGCCCAATAGAAGAAAGCCAACATGGTTACAAGACTGATTATGATTATGATGGGGGCGAGTAAAGCATCACCAACGAAGAAAAATGGGAACACAAAGACCCCTCCACTTGATGAGTCAGTTATGAGTAAAGCACCCACACTTACCATAACGAAACCAATGACAAAAAGGAGAAGCTCTCTAATTTTCAAATCTGTTCGTCTTGACCTTTTCATTTGTCTTAATAATTCTATACCAAATAGCGTGATAGAAAAGGGACATAAGACATATCAACAACATATGGAATATCAGTAGAGCACGTCCACAGTAGCAATCATTAGAGATTTCTACGATGGTGTGGGGGTTTGACCGGATGACGCCAACCGACAAGAAAATGAAGAAGAACGTCAGAGAGAAGTCTCGCTACCTCTTCAAACTGACAGTAGTCGGACCTGATGACTCTTTATTGGAAGATGTTCTTTCCACATTCGATCCTGTTGTAAAAGTCGATGGAATTCGGATTGTATCAGCAGAACATTCTACTGATTCCTCAGAAGTTCGCGCAGTCTTCATGTCCCCAAAACATGCTGCTCTTGACATCCTTCTGTCCCTTACCTTCAAAGGTGCCAGTGCTGTCATCATTGTCTTGAGGGAACCTGATCCGGAACTGGAAACAGTATACCGTAATGAGATCAGAGAGAATTTAGGAGCAAGGATTCCAACAAGAGTTGTGACTATCGGTTCCACTCTTGATAAGTTCAAGCGAACTGAGATTCATCACACCTTTGACGAGTTGATCGAGGAGATTCTTGCTCGTCTAAAGAAAGAACAGAAAGCAAAGAAGGCCAAGGAGAAACAGAAGACCACCAAGACCAAAGCAAAAACTGAATCCAAGAAAAAGTCTACCAAGAAGAAAAAGTGAAACGACGTAACACGAACCTTTTTTTCGATTCTCGATTCCCCAGACATTGGTGTCAGTAGTGGAATCTGAGAAGAAACGCTCCGACGAGTACTGGATGGGTGTCAGAGATGCCCTTAGAATGGTTGATAGTTTCAATAAATGGGCGCAGAGAAACAAAGATCGAGCAAAGGACCTGGACGACTTCATTCATGATGGTCTTATCGCAGCGGCCAAGCGATGCGAATCATGTCTGAAAGATGACCTAGGTCTCACATTCGTAGAAGGTGAAGATCATCCCCTCTCAGAATCGATTCCATCTGGTTATCAGGCGAAACCTCCAGAGGAAAAATCTGAAGATGTTGCTCTTCCACCTGCAGACGAGGCCATCACAATTGAATCAGTTAGTCGGTCAGATTCCGAGGAAATGGATGACATCATCCTTGAAGGACCGACTCGTGAGTTTTCTTCAGATTTTGAACTAGTGGAGCCTTTTCCTCTTGTAGTTGACTCATCTCCGCCAGAACCAGAACTTGAAACAACAGATGCGGAAAAGCCATCCTTCACCTGGGCTGATTATGAGGAAGCGGTGACACCGTCGAAGAGCGATTCTGCTACTGAGGAAATTGACGATGACGAACCACCTTTCGATATTGAACCAGAGGATGAAGAAGAAGAGTTAGAGGAGCTCCCGATTGAAGAACCTGTATCACTCGAACCTTCGAAGGTTCTTACACCGTCTGATGAACCAGCCATTCCTACTGCTGAGTATGAGAGTACCATCGGTGAAGGGCAAGCTCTACCTGAAGAAGAAGATGAAGAAATAGACGCTCCTGAGCCAATAATTGAACCTCCTGCACCTCCTCCACCACCTGAGAGTGAAGAAGACGAGGATGAACGTCGTCGTCGCGCTAGGCGACTGTTCTTTGGGGACTAAGAACTCGGACCTATTATGTCATGAAAGATTTTGGTTGCTTCATCAGCAGTTGCAATCCCTTTTACCACAAGGTTGCCTGCTCGCATGATGGTGATTCTTACATCATCAGAGGTCTCAACAACAAGAAAACGCTTCATTCTTTTCACAGAGTATTTTTTTTCTAGTTTGTTTGCCAGCTCTTCCAAATCAATGTTCATGAGCTTCTCTGGAGCGATATTATAGCTCTGTGAACACAGTTGTGTAACTCGAATCTCATTGCTACCACTTGGCTTGTAGATTTTCGGATCTGAACAGACCTCACAGTCGGTAGCTTTCCCAATGTCAAAGAAGTCAAAGCTCATTGAACTCGTGTCTATAGTCATCAACCGATTTGCGAGAGCTGGCTCTCTTCCTAGTGTCAATTGCAGGACTTCATTGACTTGTATCGAGGCAGCCAGTGAGAGTAATACAGGGGAAACTCCAACCATTGCGCATGTGTTCTCTGGATTGTCTTGAGCATCTCCCATAACACAATGTAGACATCCAGTTTTTCCTGGAATGAAAGTTGTCAGGTTTGAGTAATATTCAATAGCGCCTGCAAAAACATAGGGGATTCCCAATAAGATACTTGCTCGATTGACTGCTCTCCTCGCAAGAAACGAGTCAAGACCATCCACAATTACGTCTGCTCCCTTCAAGACGTCGACTGCATTCTCGTCTGAAACGGAAACACAGATGGGATCAAAGCTGACCTCGGGGTTCATTCGACTAAGATTTTCAGCAGCCACCTCTGCCTTCGGTAGTCCGATATCTTCTGTGTTGAAAATCGTCTGTCTCTGGATGTTGGACAATTCTACAATATCTCGGTCCACTATCCTAATCCTTCCGAATCCGATTGCAGTGAGAAGACGAAGGGAAGGACTTCCAAGACCACCAGCTCCTACCTGAACTACTGTCGTGTTCATGATGGTTTCCATATCCTCCTCCGATAAATCACGGAGAGCCAGCATTCTGGAATATCTTTCTCGCTGTTCGTCTGTAAGCTTCATCTCGTAATACATGAACGCAGCGGCTCACTTAAAGCCTTGGACCAATATTTCGGACCATCATGGAGTACGAATCTGAGGTTGCAGTTGCATTGAAACGGAGTCCATCAGAGGCTTTAACCACAGCACTCTCCAAGCTCACCATTCCTCTTGATCCTCCTAAGAAAATCAACCAAGTCATCATAAAACCATCAATCTATGACCCAGGTCTACCTGGGAACACGGATGTTCGAATGGTTGGTGCTATTGTTCGAATGTTCAAATCGTTAGGAACAGTCAAGATAGTTGAGAGTGACAATCCTATTCGGACAACTGCTGATGCTTTCACTAAAAGTGGTTACAATTCTCTGGTCCAAGAAGGTGTAGAGCTATGCAATCTCACCGATGCTGATATGATCCCAGTCTCATTTCCCAACTATTTCTTCAAAAACCGTCGAATGCCAGAACTTCTCCATTCAGGAGGATTTCTAATTAATGTTGCCACACTCAAAGCTGAACCTGAGATTTGCACAGTTGGGGCAGGGATTAAGAACCTCTTTGGGCTTATACCTGAAACTGACAAGAGCATTTATCATTCATCGATAGACGATGTCCTGATGGACCTTCTTTCAATCTATACTCCACATCTTACAATCATAGACCTCACTCAGGTTGTTATCGGTGAGAGAGTCAATAGACAGGTCAAGATTGTTGGAGGCGTTGCTGTGAGCACTGACCCTGTCGCTGTAGATTCTTATTGTGCAAGTCTACTTGGATACAACCCATTGAAGATCGAACATCTTTTGAAGGCTCACAAGATTGGCTTTGGCGAGATACTTTCGGACCTAATCAGGGTCAGAGGAACAGAGCATCAGATTCATGAGCTTGAACGTATATTGAGAGAATAATTCTGCGTCAGGAAAGACTTTATCATGCCATTAATTTAGCCTGAAAACCTATTGCAGTCTCTGATTGTAATGATTGGACCTTAAGGTGGTTCATATGGACTGGACTTCACATACCATGGAAAGAATCCCTGCTTCTGGAACACTCAAGATGTTTGACCTTGCGAGGAAACTCGAAGCAGAAGGGAGACGTGTTTTTCACTTTGAGGTCGGTCAACCAGATTTCCCAACACCCGATAACATAATCGACGCTGGTATTCAGGCTCTTAAAGATGGACACACTAGATATACCTCTTCACGTGGTATTCCCTCTCTTTTACAAGCGATTGAATCCTCCTATGGTCGTCGAGGAATGGAGATAGATGGTGGAAAAAATGTCATTGTTACTCCAGGTGCAAAGATGGCCCTGTTTCAAGGATTCTTAAGTGTTCTAGATACTGGGGATGATGTTCTACTTCTTGCTCCAGCATGGCCAACATATCGTGTGATGATAAGAACAGCTATTGCAAAACCAATAGATGTCAGTACTAAGTCTGGCTATGAACTTGATAGGGAAGCTCTCAAGAACGCGGCATCTAAATCGGTCACAGCCATCATCATTAATTCTCCGAACAACCCATCTGGTGGCGTTCTATCCAAAGACGATTTGAAGTTCATATTTGACCTAGCAGAGGATCGTGATTTTGTAGTCTTTTCAGACGAAATCTATGAAGCACTAATCTATGGCGACACTAAAAGAGCATCAATGCTCGAAGTGGATCCTACTCTCGAACGGACTTTGATCATCAATGGATTTTCCAAAACGTATGCAATGACTGGTTGGCGTCTAGGATATGCAATCGGAAATGAAGAAGTAATTGAAAATATGGTCCGCATCCAGCAAAATACTACTTCATGCGCAGCCTCATTCGTACAATATGCTGGAGTCGAGGCATTGGAAGGTGACCAGAGTTCAGTACTCAAGATGATTAGTGCATATGAAGAACGTCGAGATCTTCTCAGTAAGTTGCTAAACAGGATTCCTGGTGTGAACTGTATTAATCCGAAAGGTGCATTTTATGCATTTCCAGACTTTTCTGCAGTCGGACTTAGCAGTCAGACACTCGCTGAGTTGATCCTTAGAAAGACTGGTCTTTGTACCACACCTGGCATTGTATTTGGCAAGAAATATGACAATAATCTGAGGTTTTCCTACGCAGCAAGCATGGACGACATAAAGGAAGGTCTCGAGCTACTGACTGAATTCATCCCTACACTATACTAGGGTGAAATGATTGAGCTCCGATGAGAAACAAATACATTTTGAATGCACCAAATGCGGTGCATGCTGCCGAGAGGATAAACTCCTTGTAACTGTGACAGGTAATGACTTGGCTCGTATCTCTAGGATTCTTGGATTGGCCGCTGGGGAACTGATCAGAGCAGTAGACTTCTACCTTGTTTCTGGAATGACTTCTCATGAAGGATTACGCGATTTTCCTCCCCTCCAGACAGAGAAGGGGCCAGCTTACATTGCACTCAAGAAGATGGAAAATGGCGACTGTGTCTTTCTCAAGGACAACCTCTGCATGATTCACACAATACGACCAGTAGTTTGCATGTCCTTCCCATTTGTGTTCGAAGATGCAGGAGATCATCGAAGATGGGGTTTAAGTGCAATGAAGGACATCTGTCCCGGTCTTGGTACAGGACCCCGGGTCATAGGTTCAGATTTACTCGACCTTGCTGATACTATTTTGGAGGATCTTATCATCTTCAGACGATTCGCTGAGGAATGGAATACTATTGAAGAACCTACTGCTCATAAGCTGATAGAAACAATACTCTCTGATCCAAGATTCTCTGTCTAGAGTTTGGTGAGTATCTGGAGAATATTGCCAAAATTATGCTCGACAGTCCTGCTTTTTTCTGCATACTCTCCAAGGATTAGGAAACGTTCGTCTGTTCCAGCCAATTCACGGTATTTGTCTGACCTTATCTTCGAGTGAATCTCATTGTTCAGTATCAAGATGTCGTCTGATGATCTCAGGATGTATTGGAGCATCTTGATCAACATGTCAAACTGTTGAATATCCCTGAGTTGAAGTGTTTGACTATAGAACTGGAATTCGAGCCTATCGAGTCGTTCCCGCATTCGAACGAGTTCTAGCATCCAGGGATCTACCTCTTCCCTTTCCAGTTCATCCCCGAACCTAGCCCAATAGTTCTGCTGCTCAAGGAGCTGCACCAAGTAGTTGCGTAGGAATTGAAAATGATCTATGCCTTCCTCAATATCATCCTCAGTACCAATGGGCTCCATCATCTGATCAGTCTGACTGTGTTTCACTGCAATCATGAGGGAGAATTTATCGACATATTTCTTCACTTCGTCAGTCTTTTCCTTCTCTGTCATGAGGTCAGTGAATGTGTCTCCCAGTGTGAGTATGAACTTATACAAGCACTCTGAACAGATTTCTGCACTACTTGTAATCTCCTTTGTAGAAAGGAATTGCATTGCATCCTCGAGGTCATTTCCCGGGACATCCTTTCCATGTATTCTTAGTACCCATCCTTGTGAGATACAGTAGACTTTGTTATTTGGATAGTTGATAAATATCGAAGCATAGCAGACATTTCCATCAGTAGCTCTTTCTTCTTGCATACTCTCCTTGTCAAAATGGAAAGAAAAGATAGAGGGGTCGATTTCTATCGCGTCAATCTCTAGCACACTGTCGTTATTGACACACAGTTTTTCATCACCGAAGACCTTGTAGCAGGGACAACCTCGTATCAACTTGATTGATCCTTGTTGCTCCTCCTGGTTCTGAGCGCCGTACACGGTCTTCATCTCATCTCAAGCCTACTTTCAGGACATTCCTGACTACTCAAGTACCCATTTAGCAGTTATTATGAAGTATTTGAATCGATTTCGTGTAATACTGATACCAAGTTACTGAATCGATACTCAGTTTCCTTCCTTTTCTGAGTGTGTTGAGAAAGCATTTCCTGAATGTTTGCTGGAATTGCATCTCGATTCATCAGGTCATTTGTCCTTTCACGAATTTCATCGTTTGTCCTCATGACTCGCTCTGATACATTTACCATAAAATGAAGGGCATCAAGCGGGTGAGTTTCTTCTCTTTCATCCTCCAATGCTTGTACTTGAAAAAGGAAGACAGATTCAAGCCTTGAAAGAGTACTGTAAGACTCTATCAGGGCAATGAGGTCAGATTCAGCCTGAGACTTCTTCAGATTGCGAATCATCGAAATCCAATGTGACCGAGTTCTATTAAGATCATTCATGTAACTTGGCAAGTGTTTCTTGAAATCCTCAATCCCGTTAGTATCATCGTAACCACTGAGTTGCATAGCTATCGTGTTTGCAAGATTCCTCACGTATGAATCGATGATTTCTCTCCTCTCATCATCTGTCAGAAGGCTTTCCGAGCTCTCGCCCATTGTTCTCAGGTATCTGTATAGACAGTCTGAGCACAATACTCCGTCTCTGTGTTTTTCTGAGGAGGTTACGAACTGAAGTGCACTATCAATCTCTGAGGCTTTGACATCATGGTTGTTGATACGAATCCTCTGACTTTGACTTACGCAATAACAGTATCCCTCTTCTCTGTCTAGGAATGTTATGAGGTAACACAGATTTTCATTTGAACTTCCAAACTCCTCTAGGTTGTCTTTTGATGTAAGGGAATCGAAGAAGCTTGGATCAACAGAGATAGCTCTAATCGGATTCACTGTGTCATTATTCAGACATACCTTCTCCAGGTTTGAAGAGTTTCCAAATTCCCGATAACAGGGACAGCCTCTTACAATTAGGGTCATACCATCAGTGTGGTCGATGAGATTGGCTGGGTTAATGTTCACTCGAGAGGCCTCTGAAGTATCGACTTCTTATCACATATTAATGAATAAGAGCAGATAGCAGTTTTCTTTGCAGCCAACTTCTACAGGTGGCAACGTTCTCAGAAATAGTTCACATTTGAATGAATCTCGCATGTGAGGATGAAACGAGCCTGTGGGACTCGCTTATACAGATCAGCCCCACAGTTCTCTCTTCAAAAGATCCCTAATTGCGATGCGAATGGCTTCTGATCGGTTTGGATAGAGGTTGCTCTCAACCAATTTCTCCAGACCATCCACATAGGTTTCGGGAATGTGCAGCGTTACAAGTTTCATAGTGGTATTCACCCAAGTATGCTTGGTGTCATACGTCAATATGATTGTAAGTAATACTCGGTCGATATTCGAATCTTTAACGAAGACATCAGCTAAACTATGGCATATATCAGACGACGGAATTGCACCAATCCTGGGTCGTGCTGATTGTGGACAGATAGAGAGGCATTGACAATCTATTCAAAAAAAAAATCTTCATTGTTGAGAAATAGTGGGTGAATCTCTGGACCTATCAAACCTTGGTCTATAGAAATGGGGAGCATGATAGCTCCCTTTTCATAAAAGAGAAAGACGTACAAACACCGGGAGGAAGATTGTACGCCACGACATAAGCATTGATGCTTCTCATAAGTCATCTTGTATATTGTAGCCAATACTGGGTCAGTACTCTGTGTATTATTGAGGACTTTTTGGCGTATCGTGAGGGTCAATACTGAGTATAGTTTCAAATTCAAACATTGATGAATCCTTCTTCGGCTACTGCCGACCTCTCGGAATACATTTATGCTAGCTGAATGTTACCGTGGCCGTTCAACATAATGTTGAGGTGTACAAATGGCTTCAGATGCAGAGAGTAAAGCAGCTGGTAAAGCCGAGGATGAAGTGAAGGTTACCAAAGAGCTCGAATCCCTTAAATGGATTCGAGAGAGGCGCTCTATCCGAGAGTTTACTGGCGAGAAAATCCCCGATGAAGACATCGAGTTAATATTAGAAGCGGCGCGACATGCCCCAAGTCCAGAGAACATGTTGATGATGCGTTTCATTGTCATACGTGATGACCAAGAAACAAAGGTATTTCTTGCTGATATCGCGCAAGAAATGGCTCAGACAGCTTTTGGTGGAGCTCCTTTTGAACTTACAAGTGGTAGAAACTGGTTCATTAGTGACCCTTACAGAGCAGCTGTCTATGCCCGACTCAGGGATGGCGAATTATTCAGATACCCCGAGAAAAGTGACACAGTCATCATTGTCTGCGCTAGTGACTCATGGCATGATGCAGGATATCTCTATCCCAACTCACTATTCGGATCCGTTGTCTGTGGTATGGCTGTCCAAAATATGTGGCTAACTGCTACAGAACTCGGATATGGATGTGGATACGAGGCTCTTGTTGCTTCCGATCCACGCCATGCAGAACTGATTCGTGATAGACTTGGAATCCCGCCAATCTGGGAACCTCTAACAGCGTTCTGTATTGGACAGCGAGTGTCACCAAGAGCACTAGGTCCTAGCAGAGCTCCTCTAGAAGGGCTAATGTATGACGAACGATGGGGCAATCCATACAAAAGAATAGCATTCAGGAAGGAGGACAAGTAAGATGGACGTTAATTTCGAAGGCGAAACTTTCGAGAACATGAAGAAGTTGGCTGAGGAGGCTGGTCTTACTCCTGAAGGGCTCATTGAAGTGGTCATGGAACAATTCTGTGACAACAAGGGTGCAAGAGTCTATACAGGCAGATGGACTGGTGGAGAAGTAGACGGTGAGAAAGGATTCCGTTATGTGCCTCAATGGCCTTTCCGACCAGGATTCAAGGAGGCCACTGGCGACAAGGTGAAGAAATGGAAGTCTGGAGGAAAATCCTATAGGCCTCATCCAACAGGCGCATGGCCATTCTATCCACGGCTTAAGGAAGGCGATATTCAGCACGAATATTGGAACACCAAAAAGATGATTCACCAAGCTTTCATCAATGATAGAAAAGGCCGAGTTGTTGTCTTGATGGAAGGCGACAAGTATGACGCCTTCTTGGACAAAGTGAAACAGAGAAAGGGCAACTTCTGGGCAACCTCTGTGGATGCTGCAATGCATGAAGCTGTGGATGAATGGATGGCAAAGGAGGAATAAAAGATGTCACAACTACAAGAATTCTTCAAATTCCTGATGACACAGTGCAATACCAAGGATGACCTAAAGAAGCAGCTCGCTGAGTGGGTGGGTCCTTACCATGGCAAGATCCTTCAGGTTCACACCGAGGAAGGTGACAGTTACATGGTTGTTACAAAGGATAAGATCGAGATATTCGATGGAGTCTATCCAAGTCCTGATGTTATATACAAAGCCAACTCAGAAACATTACTTGGTATCTTTACTGGGGAAATTCCATTCAGAGATACGATGAAGGATGGAAGTCTTGAAGTGATCGGAAATGCTCACGAGAGTGATCCTCTTGCCAACCTAATTCTTGCGGTCATGATGGGAGCAATGTAGGAGGTCTAGCAATGGTGAAAAAGATCGCAGTCATAGGCGCTGGGCTCATGGGCGCAGGTATTGCCTATGTATCAGCATGGAATGGCTTTGAAGTCGCGCTCGTGGATATCAAACAAGAGTTCGTTGATGCAGGTATGGAACGTATTCGTACCGATGTCATGACTGGTATTGATAAGGGAAAGATCTCCATGAGCGAAGCTGAAGGCCTTATGGGTAGGTTGAGTCCTACTACTAACACCGAGGAGGCCGTCAAGGATGCTGACTTGGTTATTGAGGCTATCTTCGAGAACATGGATGTAAAGAAAGAGGTCTTTGCCAAGATTGATGCTGCTGCACCACCATCCACGATTCTGGCAACAAACACATCATCACTAAGTATTGATGAACTGGCAGGAGCTACAAAACGTCCTGACAAATTCATTGGTATGCACTATTTCTCACCTGTTCCAGCCATGAAGCTTCTAGAGCTAGTAATTGGAGATAAAACAGGTGATGAAACTATTGCAGTTGCTGAAGAAGTTGGGAAGAAACAAGGTAAGACGACAGTGATAGCCAAGAACAGCCCAGGCTTCATTGTTAATCGAATCCTCAATCCAGCAATGCTCGAGGCGATTCGGATGTTAGAACGTGGCGAAGCAACGAAGGAGGAGATTGATAATGCAATGGTGAGTGTAGGTCGGGCTCCAGCAGGTCCCTTCACGTTGGGTGATTTTGTTGGGCTTGATATTGCATTCAATGCTTTGTCGACACTCTACAGAGAGCTTGGAGACTGCTTCACGCCTCCTGATACCCTGAAGAACCTTGTCGAAGCAAAACACTTGGGTATGAAGACCAAGAGAGGCTTTTACTCATATGGAGGAGAGGAAATTCCACCAGAGCCTCCGAAAGGTGCCGATCCTCAGTGGATTGTGGAACGGATCAATATACCCGCCATACGAGAGGCAATGATTCTTGTTGATGATGGCATCGCTTCTGTAGAAGACATCAATATGGCCATGAAACTTGGTGCAAGCTGGCCCATGGGTCCATTCGAAATGCTTGAGAATTATGGTGTTGACAAGGTCCGTGATTTCATCAAGAAACTCAATGATGAACTAGGGGACTGCTATTCTGTACCAAAATATCTAGGTTAGAACATGCTGGCAGGGTTCAATCCCTGCCTCCTCATTTTTGAAAGAATATTGGTTAAAATCAGTAACCATTCCCCCATGATAAATGAGGTTTATAAGTCGGTCACTCTCTCCGAAATCCGTATAATCTCCGAAAGGTGGAAAAAATGCCAGAGTATGAAACATTACTTTACTCAAAGGAAGGTTCGTTTCTTTCTCCTGCAAAGAACGTAGCTGTAATCAAGATGAATCGCGTTGATGCCATGAATGCCTTCAACGCAACTATCCTCAACGAGCTTGTTGAAGCTCTGAAAGAGGCTGAAAACGATCCAGAGGTAAGGTCAATCGTAATCGCATCAACACACGATAAGGTGTTTGGTGTTGGTGCAGACCTTAAGGAGGCGCAGGCACTCCTGAGTTCACCTGATGAAGTTCAACCTCTCTTGAAACAAGGTATCGAAGCTATTGATACTGTTGCAAAGCTCTCCAAGCCAGTAATAGCAGCCGTTAATGGACTTTGTCTTGGCGGTGGTTTCGAACTTGCTCTCGCCTCTGATATCCGAATCTGTGATACTGAGGCAAAGCTTGGAGCAGTAGAGGTTGGAATTGGATTAATTCCATCATGGGGAGGATGCTGTAGACTCCCCAGAATTGTTGGACTTGGAAAGGCAATGGAGATGACTCTAACTGGCGGACAGATCACAGCGCAA
This sequence comes from Candidatus Thorarchaeota archaeon, assembly GCA_048882045.1. Lineage (GTDB taxonomy): Archaea > Asgardarchaeota > Thorarchaeia > Thorarchaeales > Thorarchaeaceae > SMTZ1-45. The sequence goes on from JBHLRZ010000008.1 coordinate 41,220, forward strand.
GAGGCTCTGGAGATGGGACTTGTGAGCAAAGTCGTTGGCAAGGATGAGTTATTGAGCCAAGCTATGTGGTACGGAGCGAAATTTGGTGGAAATGCACCAGTAGCTTTGAAGCTAGCAAAACAAGCGACGCATATGGCTTTCGAGAGTGACTATAAACACAATTTCGAGTTTCAAGTCGACGCTGGTGTTCAATGTTTCCACACAAAGGATCTTGCTGAAGGAATCGCCTCGGTCTTTGAGAAAAGACGCGGAAAATTCACGGGAGAGTAACTTTTCTTGGTCCTCCCAATTGGGAGGATCTTCTCTTTCTTTCATAGAAATTTCTACCAGATTATTCTCCCCATGTCTCTGGCCCGCAATGACTTTGTAAGTTCTCCCAAGTGATACATACAATGCCGCATAACATAGATGTACTTGTGCAGAATGGACTTGAATCCCCGCCGCGCAAAACCATCGGTTCCTAGCACCTCTTGGTCACTTAGCCCCTTCAATATCTTCAGTGTCTGCTTCTTAACTCGTTTAACATAATCTTCGAAGAATTCTCGATCTTTCTTCAAGAGTGCCTCTGTTTCTTTTCTCCTAGAATTCGCGGATACATCGTTTATTGGTGTCCATTCACTTTCCGAATTACTATTGTAGAATTCAATTGCCTCAACAATGTGAAATAGAATGTATGCATACACCCAGTCCTTTTCATCTTCTCTCCAGAAATCGCCATCCATCCTCGAAACAGCTTGGTTAATCATCTTAAAGGTGGAATTCATCTCGAAAACCAGGGTTTGAACAATTGACATATCCTGCTCTCAATAGGTATGTGTCATTAATGTTGCTCCCCCTTTAATCTATATAATCGCCTCCGGAGTACCATCCTTCTTTTTGAGGGTTAATCGTCAACCTTAAGACCCCGTAGTCGATGGGAAGTTACATACTGTATACAATTGAGCCAATCTCTGGAAACACAAGACTGGCTCTTCCCACGGAGGACAAGAAAAGTTGGCAAGAAAAGTTGCTGTCGTCGCTGGAGGCCACAGCAAATTTGGAAAACGATACGATGCCACGATGAGAGAGCTAAGTGCTGAGGCCTACAAACCGATCTATGACGAAGGACTCACACAGGATAAGATAGACGCCAGTGTTCTCTCATATGCTGCATCGCAATTCTCTGGACAAGGCGCAGGATCTGCGTTGATAGCAGACTATCTCGGGTTACAAGACAAACCTCACCTGAGAGTGGAATCTGCATGTACTACTGGAACTGCCAGCCTCAGAGCAGCTTGGGGTATGGTGGCCTCAGGCCTCTACGATGTAATGTTGGTGTTGGGTGTTGAACAGATGAATCGTGTATCATCTGCCACTGCAACAGAGTATATGTCACAGGCAGGTGATATGCGTTGGGAATATCCATTTGGTATCAGTTTCCCTGCATTCTATGCATTGATGGCTTCACGCTACATGAGCGAATATAACATGGAGCATGATACATTGGCTAAGATATCTGTGAAGTCCCACCATTATGGATCACTAAATCCAAAGGCTCATCTTCCGAAAGAAGTGTCTTTCGAAGAAGCGAACAATGCTGTTCCAATTTGCAGACCGTTGAATCTCTATGATTGTAGTCTTATAACGGATGGTGCTGCCGCTGTCGTCATTGCTGCAGAGGATTGTGTGAAGGAGTTTACTGACAGGCCCATGTGGATTAAAGGAATCGGTGCTGGTGCATCAGAAATGATGATTCAGGACCGACCAAGTCTCACCTCGATTCCAGGAGCTAAACGTGCTGCTAAGGCAGCCTACAAAATGGCTGGAGTTGAACCTAAGGACATCGATATGGCTCAGGTTCATGACTGTTTCTCTATCGCAGAACTCATCGCTTATGAGGACTGTGGCTTTGCTGAACCTGGAAAAGGTCCAGAGATGGTTGAGAACAAAGAAATGTATCACGATGGTAGAATTCCTGTGAACTGTGATGGTGGTCTGAAAAGCAAGGGCCATCCACTAGGCGCCACAGGCGTTTCTATGACCTATGAAATCTTTAAGCAGATGCGTGGAGAGGCTGATTTGCCATCACGACAGATTGACGATGTCAAACTTGGACTGGCACACAATGTAGGACAGTCGGGTCAATTTGTCAATGTGTTCATCTTTGAGAGGGGTTGGTAAGAAATGGCTGAACAGAAAGAAGTCTACCTTGGTTACTCAACAGACAAGGCTGTGACACCATTCCTCCAGAAATTCCTTGAGGCTCTCGATGAAGGAAAACTCATGAAGAGCAAGTGCCCAAAGTGTGGGGCGGAATATCTACCACCGAGACAGCATTGTCAGAAAGACATGACTGAGTGTGAGCTGATAGAGGAAACTGAACGTGAAGCAAAGCTTTATTCTTATGTCATTGTGGACTTTGCTCCAGCAAGTCTGTCTTCAAAACAGCCCTATATAGTGGCCATCGGAGAGTTTCCATCAGGGCTTAGATTGACTGCCCATATCACCAACCCGATGGGTCCACCCACCGTCGGCATGCCTCTCAAACTAGCATTTGAAACACAAGACAAGATGACCACCTACAAGTGGCTCGTATAAATAGGTTGAGCCTTCGGGCTCTCCCTCTCATTTTTCTAGGTTAATTTCTCCTTGTTTTAGCTCTGAACGAGATACAACCATTCGGACACTCATCAATGCAATTTCCACAATCCTTACAATACTGAATGTGCGCAACCTGAGGTTTCTCGTCTAGCTTCTCATAGACACCATACCTACACGTCTTTAGACATGTCCCACACCCATCACAACAGGTTTCATCAATTATTGTAGGAATATGTGTCCACCTTTGGCTTTTTACCGGTGATTCATTATCCATCTTTTGAATGATGCTCTATGTACAAATTAGTGACTATATTTTGAGAGTGACTCAAGAACTTTGGACCACCTGGTCTGTCTTGATACTTCCTTCAAGGTACTGAAATAGACCAGTAATGCATCATCCGAATTACAACAATCAATCTTGATCAGAGCATCTTCGATCAAATCTTTAACATCTTCAAACCTACGTCTGCCCTCGTTACGCCGGTAGTCTGAGAAGATGACATAATCTCGTTTTGTGCTCCTCAGTGCGGCGATGAGCTTCGACTCTTCTTGAACTAGAGTTCTGAAATCATAAGTCTTCTGAAGGTTCTCTTTCATAGCACTAAGATTCTGTTTCCAGGTTGCCTTTCTATCACCTGAATCCACGTAGTTCAATCTCCGGTTGAGGGGGTAGTAATGACTAGAGTAAACTCGCAATTAAATATTAAGTGAAATCCAAGGATTCGGCGCGTTTTCCTCTGGGTCTTAAATGGTTTCAATCCCCAAAATGACTTCCTAATGCTTATTACGTAGCTTGAACCCTCCGCATTCAATGAGGAGGAAGAACTGTGTCTGAACAGGAAGTTCTCTATGAAGTAGCTGATGGAGTCGCAACCATCACAATAAATCGACCTGCGAAATACAATGCCTTGAACGGTGCTGTAAGAGAATATCTCACTGATTTCTTGAAGAAAGCGGAAGAGGATGATTCCGTCAGAGTTGTTGTCCTGACAGGGGCTGGTGAGAAGGCCTTCGCAGCTGGGGCTGACATCTCTCAATTTCCAGGAGTTAACTCCAAAGAAGTACGGCCAGCAGCCAAACAAGGACAGGATATCAGTGTCTATATTGAGTCAATGAACAAACCAGTAATCGCTTCTGTAAACGGCATTGCTCTGGGAGGAGGCTGTGAGCTAGCAATGTCCTGCGACATTAGGTATGCATCCGCAAATGCAAGATTCGGACAACCTGAGATTCTCTTGGGAATCATTCCGGGTTATGGAGGTACTGTCAGACTCCCGCGACTTGTAGGTCTTGGAAATGCAAAAGAGCTCGTATACACGGGAGACCAGATCAAGGCTGACGAAGCATTACGGATGGGTCTAGTCAACAAAGTGTTTGATTCTGTCGAAGAACTCCATAAAGGTGTCAAGGAACTCACAGATAAGCTCGTTGAGAGACCTGGTGTCGCAATTAAATTAGCAAAACAATCGCTGAACAGCTCGTGGCAAATGTCTCTTCGTGATAGTCTCGCACTCGAGCTGGATGTGTTTTGTCAAACATTCGATACAGAAGACAAGGAAGAGGGTGTGGCAGCTTTTCTTGAGAAGCGAAAAGCTGAGTTCAAACACAAGTAATCATGTGGACTCAATTAAATGAGTTTGTATATATAGCACCCCACCAATAGTGGAATTGAGGTTTCGGGTGCGTTTATCCTGCGAGGAGTGAAAATGACAACGAATGCTAAGGAAAAATCAGATGCAAGCAGTGAGAAGATTCAGGACACCAAAGTTGCAGCTGGTCTAGATGTTCTAAAACATGTCAGGTCCCGACGATCAATACGTGAATTCACAGGTGGAAAGATTCCGGATGATCATATAGAGTTGATTTTGGAAGCAGCACGACATGCTCCAAGTCCTGAGAACATGCTCATGATTCGTTTGATTGTGATTCGAGATGATCAGGGGACAAAGGAGTTTCTCGCTGACATAGCGCAGGAAAACGCCCGAACGGTGTTCGGAAATTCACCTTTCGAGCTTACAAGCGGGAGGAACTGGTACATTAGTGATGAGTATCGAGCTGGTGTGTTCTCCCGCCTTAGAGAAGGAGAACTGTTCAGATATCCCGAGAAGAGTGACACAGTGATTGTTGTCTGCGCTAGCAACGCATGGCATGACGCAACAAAGTTGTATCCCAATGAGCTCTTTGGTTCAGTTGTCGCAGGTATGGCTATTCAAAATATGTGGATGGTGGCAACTGCGATGGGGTACGGTTGCGGCTATGAGGCTTTAGTCTGTTCAGACGCTCGACATACTGAGATGATACGTGAAAGAATAGGGATTCCACCCATTTGGACTCCTCTGACAGCTTTCTGTGTTGGGATCCCGGTATCAAAAAGACATCTTGGACCCAGCCGTCCACCACTTGAAGGGCTCCTATATGATGAACGATGGGGTAAGCCTTACACACGAATTGCTTTCAGAGAAAAGGATTGAGAAAAATGGAAGTCAGAAAAATAGCAGTAATTGGTGCTGGTCTTATGGGTACAGGAATCTCATATGTGTCAAGGGCATCTGGATATGAGGTGATTATGACTGATTTGGATGATGACGCAATACAACGAGGTCTGTCAAGGTTCCTGGGCTATGTGGAATCAGGAATCAAACGGGGAAAGTTATCTCCCGAAGATGGTGAGAAGTTAGTCAGTAAGCTAACCACTACAACAAACTTGAGCGAGGCAGTCAGTGATGTGGACCTAGTCATAGAGGCAGTCTTCGAAGATATGGATGTCAAGAAGAAGCTGTTCAAAGAAATGGACAGTGTTGCAAAGCCCCACACAATCCTCGCTTCCAACACATCCTCCTTGAGCATAACCGAGCTTGGTAAAGTGACAAACCGACCGAACAAGGTAGTTGGGATGCACTATTTCTCCCCTGTTCCTGCAATGAAGCTTCTAGAGGTCATAGTGGGTAAAGAAACGAATGAGGACACAATTCAAACTGCTTTGGAGGTTGGCGAGAAGCAGAGAAAGATTACAGTGAAGGCAATCGATAGCCCAGGTTTTATTGTCAACAGACTCCGTGCGCAGATTGGGAGGGCAATATACCAAATCTATGAACAAGGCTTAGCAAGTGCTGAAGAGATTGACACAGCAATGAAAGAGAAGTTCGGTGTACCGATGGGATCATTGGAACTTGCTGACTTTGTAGGCTTGGATGTATCACTTGGTACAGGGAGTACTCTTGAGAGAGAATTGGGAGAATGCTACAAGGTTCCTGAAATACTCAAGAAATATGTGAAAGAAGGAAGACTCGGAAGAAAGACTAGCAAGGGTTTCTATGCATATGAGGATGGACAGAAACGGTCACTTGACGAACCAAAGGGTGCTGATCCGGATTGGTTGGTCACAAGAGTCATCATGCCCTACCTTAGGGAAGCCATGATTGAGCTAGAGACTGGAATTGCATCAAAAGAGGACATTGACAAAGCCATGAAATTGGGTTCTAATTACCGAGAAGGGCCCTTTGAAACCATTGAGCGACTCGGGCTTGATTTGGTGCGTGAAGAGTTGCTGAAACTCCAAAAAGAATTTGGAGATTGTTATAGTCTTCCAAAGATGCTTCAGTGATATAGGGGTGAATAGATTCATGGCAGAGGATTTGGTTATTTATGATGTAGAAGATGCGATTGCGACAATCACGATTAACCGCGTGGAGAAATACAATGCCTTCAATCTCGCAGTGAAGGAGTCACTACTCACAATGTTCAAACGAGCAGAGGAGGATCCGTCAGTCCGAGTCGTTGTTGTTACTGGTGCAGGTGAGAAGGCATTCATCTCTGGAAGTGACATCACAGATTTCGTGGGACGGGATTCGGAGAGCATCAAAGATGTTGTTTGTCCCAGTCGTGATATTGCTGAATACATGACATCAATGACTAAGCCAATAATTGCATCCATCAACGGCTATGCACTTGGTGGAGGCTGTGAGCTGGCTTTGGCATGTGACATTCGGTATTCATCATCCAATGCACAACTAGGTCTTCCAGAGATTAATCTTGGAACAATTCCTGGAAATGGAGGAACTGCAAGACTACCCAGACTTGTTGGTGTAGGAATCGCGAAAGAACTCATCATGACAGGAGGTCGGATAAGCGCTCAGGAAGCCCATCGAATCGGACTCGTAAACAGAGTCTTTGATTCTCAGGCTGAACTAAGGGAGGGTGTGATGGAACTCGCAAAGAAACTCTCCGAAATGCCAGGAGTTGCTCTAGGTCTGGCAAAACAGTCAATTCAGAAAGCCTGGGACCTCTCACTCGATGAACATCTTGCTTTTGAGCTCGTTGCATTTTGTCAGACCTTTGACACTGAAGACAAAGAAGAAGGTGTAGCAGCTTTCCTCGAGAAACGTAAACCCCACTTCAAACATAGGTAATGAATTAGGACTTTAGAACCTGAAGGTGTCCATCCTCAAGAAGAACGCGATCGCTCTTTGACAGATGTTCAATGTGCTTATCTAGCATGATTTCTTCGAAAAGAAGGTAGACCGGATTGGAAATTTTAGGATAGACTATGGGAATTTGAGCTAACTGTTTCACTGTATCTGCTCCTTCCTCAATATGATGTAGAATTTCTTCGTCACGTTGGTCGAAGTACGCTAAGTAGTTCCTGAGCTGCTCATCAAGCTTCTCTGTTACTGGATCCAAAAGGTGACTGCTAATCCCCATTCTGGGCTGCAAATCTATTATTCTCTCAATAGACTTCTTGAAATCTTCTAAATCACTAACGACATTTCCATACCATGGGCCGAAATCTGTGAGGTCTATATCCACAAGGAATATCTTCTCAAATCCATTGATGCCAAAACAAGTATGGTCATGAGTATGACCTGGTGAATGGATAGGTATGAGTCGCACCTCACCACAATCTATTGGCTTATCGTCACGGAATGTGCCATCAACTATGTAGTCCTCTTTTACATGTGGTAGTTTTGAATTTAGCAAGGTCAGCCATTGATCCTTTGTTTCGGGATTAACTATTCCAATGGTTTTCATCATGGTCTGAAAGCTTTCAACTGCATCCTTAGCCAATGGGTGACATAATACTTCACAATCGGATACCCGTCGAAAGTACATTGTGTAACCTTTGTGATCAGCATGATAATGTGAAAGCACGATACGATCGAGGTCTTTGGGTTGGTGGCCTAAGTCTTTGAGAGTTGAAATGACCTGCTCTGGATGAGAGCCAGCATCAACAAGAGTGAGAATCTCATCATCAATCAACAGTGTATTTGCTTCTGGAAAACGACCTTCATATTTCCCTCTAACAAGATGAACATGTGGTTCAATCTCAATATGAGCAGGATGGTCTAACATTACAATTCGAATGTTTATCAAACAAATAACTGTCATGGTAGGACAATCTATATGACGCCCTGTACATATGCACAGTATTGGTGACAGATATGAGTGACCGTCTGTTCGCAATTTTTGATATTGGCACTACTGGAACACGATCCGTCATTGTCGACGAAGAGGGACGTGAATTAAGCAAAGCGTATGAAGAATATCCATCTAAGCCCTCTAATCTCAAAACTCATGAACAGCCAGCAGACACATTTTGGAGAACTTCTGCAAATACAATGCAACGGGCGCTTTCAGGGTGTACACATGGCGCTGAAGCCATTGTTGGAGTCGTTGTCACAACTACGCGTGATTCTATCACTCCGATTGATAAGGAAGGTAAACCGCTCGCGCCAACTGTCACTTGGGTAGACAACCGGTCCACAGAGAAGAGTAAGGAGCTAGCGGAACATATCGGCCCTAGAAACAGTCTCAAAAAGATGATGTGGTTTCTTGAAAACAAACCTGATCTTTTCAAAAAGACACACAAATGGGTACTATTGGATGCTTACATCAATAACAAGCTGTGTGATGTCTTGGTTAGTTCACCCGCTGATGCTAGATTTGGTCCATTCGATCATGAAAAACTTCAATGGTCCGATGAACTGTGTGAACTCACAGAAATTCCAATGGATAAGCTTACTGAGATCGTTGATTCAGGAACTACAATTGGAGATGTAAGCGAATTCGCCGCCAAAGCAACAGGTCTAAGGAAAGGGACTCCTGTCATAATGGGAAGTGGGGACCAACAGTGTTCAGCCCTTGGAATGGGTGTATTTGAAACAGGACGTGTTAAAGCAACTACAGGAACTGGAACATTTGTCATTACACATCTTGAAGAGTATATGGAGGATCCATATGTCATGTTCTGTAATCCCTCCGCTATCCCCGGTAAATGGATTCTTGAAGGAGTTACTCCTGGGACCGGTCTGACGTACAAATGGTATAGAGACCAGTATTGCGAACCAGAAATGGCACTTGCCGCTCAAACTCAGAAGGATGTATATCAAATCATAGAATCTTCAGCAGCCACGGTTCCAGCTGGGAGTGACGGATTGGTCATCTTTCCATTCATGGCATATAATCTAGGAATATTCTATCATCTTGGGTTTGGTCATACCAAAGCCCATGTAGCCAGAGCCATCATGGAAGCCAATGGCTACAGTATCCACATGTATCTCGAGATGATGGAAGGCATGCTCGATGTTGAATTCACAGAGCTTCGAATTGATGGTGGTGGTGCTACCTCACCTCTCTGGCGTCAGATCCAGGCTGACTGCACAAACAAGACCGTTCTACTCCCTAAGGTGAGAGACTCCACAGTCATTGGTGCTGCGATGCTGGGTACTGTTGGAAGTGGTATCTATGGTGACCATTCGGAAGCATTTGAGAACATGTTTCATGTAGAAGAACGACGTGAACCAATTCCTGAAAACGTTGAGGTGTATGAGAAACTATATCCAGTCTTCAACAAGATGGTGATTGCAGAAATGGGTAACATTCTGGACTCTATATCATAGATATGGACACGATGTGAATGGGCGAATCTGAATTTGATGTTGTAGTAATCGGAGGCGGCAGTACCGGGACTGCTGTTGCTCGAGACTGTGCAATGCGTGGACTGAGGACTCTTCTGCTAGAACGTGATGATATTGCTTCAGCCACAGTTGGAACCTGCGCGGGAATGATCTCTTCGGGTCTCAAATATCGTAGGGAACCTGATATCGTTACGATGTGCTCGAGAGAGGTGGTGCACTTCAAGAACATCTCTAAACATATCATCATGAAAGTCCCAATCTTAACCCCATTCTTCAGTTTGGAAGAGGTAGGGAGCAGTACAGATTATGTAACATCGTACGCAGACCACGCGGAAGAGAGAAATGTCCCTGAAATGCTGTTTCTTACCCCTGATGCGGCTGTTGAGTTAGAACCAAAAATCAACCCAGATATTCTGGCAAGTGTCTACTATGAAGAGTACTTTATTGATCCGTTTAGATTGTGCATGCTCCAGGCATTGGATGCTATGAATCATGGTGCTGTCGTTAAGACATATTGTGAAGTTGTCGATATTGAAATTGACGACCAAGAAGGAAGAGTTGAGAATGTTGTCTTCTACAACAGAATTACTGGTGAAATTGAAAGGATCCATACAAAGTCCATAGTGAACGCCGCAGGACCTTGGGGCCGCAAGATTGCAGAGAATGCAGGAGCAACCTTGGAGCTTCGACTCAACAAAGGATCTCATATCATACTTGATAGAAGAGTTGTCAATGTGGGCGTTATTGTGAAATCCCTCGACGGCAGATGGGTCTATCTAATACCTCATGAAAACACTACATTGCTTGGAACCACTGCACTCGATACCTGGGAAGATCCTGATTCATTAGTAGCCACCTTAGATGAGATAGAATATTTACTCCAAAGTTTTGAAAAACATGTACCTTCGATTCGTGAGGCTCGAATCATTCGGACCATGGTCGGTGTGAGACCTTTGGTGCCTCAGTGGAATATGCCAGAAGATGATGTTACCAGAGGCTACGAAGTTATCGATCATGAAATCAGAGATGACATCAAAGGATTGATCAGCTTCACAGGCGGCAAACTCGTCATGTGTAGAATCATGGCTGAGGATGCTACTGACCTTGTATGTAAGATGCTTGGAAAGAAGACTAAGTGTACAACTCATGAGAAACCACTTCCTGGGAATGAAGCAGATGTGGATATAATCGCACTCTCGAATGAATTTGGGCTCTCCATGCATACCCTTGAAAGAATGCGTGTTCGAAGGGGAACTGAGATTGTCAAAATCCTCGAACTAACTAAGAATCATCCTGAATGGAAGACAGCAATCTGTACTTGTGAACCAGTCATCGAGGCTGAGATTCGATATGCAATAAGAGAAGAGTTCCCACAAACGCTAAACGATCTGCGCCGAAGGCTAAGACTTGGGACAGGTCCCTGCCAAGGAACATTTTGTACATACAAAGCTGCAGGTATTCTCGCAGAAGAGCTTGAGCTAAGTGGCGATGACTTTCTGGTTGATATTCTTGACTTTCGAGCCGAGAGATGGAAAGGTATCAGACCCTCCTTGAGAGGTGAACAACTTGCACAGGAAGAACTTGCTCAAGGCATGTATGCATGCGTGGGGAATCTAGACCAGTCTGATGTGGACTATGACATCAAACCCTGGGAGGAGGGGACATAAATGGATCTAGATGCTGACCTCCTTGTCATAGGCGGTGGAATGGCTGGACTCATTGCTGGTACTGTAGCTGCAGAGAACGGACTCAATACAGTGCTTCTCAGAAAGGGACAGAGCGCCACAGCTTTCTCCTCTGGTGCGATCGATGTAATTGGCTATCTGCCCGAGGCTACTTCTCCATTCATCACACCGGAAGAAGGTCTCACTGCAATTGCTGGACTCTATCCCCTTCACCCGTACAGTGTGATTGGATATGGTGAAGATGTCTTACCAGATGATGTAGTCGATGCAATCATTTCTCGAACTAGAGAATCAGTTCATTGGTTGAAGAATCGGCTCAGTGACACAAACAGTCCTCTTGTCGGTGATTTTGAGTCAAACATGAATGCGATGACAATTCTTGGGACTACCAAACCCACTTGTCTGGTACAGAAGACATTGGATCCGCTAGATCTGGAAGAGAATGAAGATAGCATATTATTGATTGCTGGAATTTCTGGTTACCCCGATTTTAATCCTTCAGCAGCTGCGAAGACGTATCTTGAAGACCGCGTTGCTCTAAGCCAACCGCCACGCAAGGTTGCTCATTGTAACATACACACTAGTCCATTTGGAAATAAGCAAAACTTGTCCGCTGTTGAGATTGCGCGTCATCTAGACCACAAGTATGGACTAGACGAAGTGGCACAACAGCTAAAGGAACACACAGAGAGAATTGGCGCGACACATGTTGCTCTCCCACCAATAATTGGTCTACGCAATGCAGTTGATAATCAGACTAGATTAAAGCAAATCCTGGGAGCACATGTTTTTGAACTCCTAGGTTTTCCACCATCGGTACCGGGACTTCGCCTCCAATTGGCTCTAGAGGAGATGTTCAAGAGAGCTGGAGGGAAATTGCTTGTCGGTCATAACGCCATATCCTATGAAAAACAGAATGACATTGTTGAGAATGTAAAAGCACAGGCTCCTCGAAGACACCTAAAGATCAAAGCCAAGGCATTCATTCTTGCCACAGGGAAATTCATCGGCGGCGGACTCTCTGGTGATGAGAACGGTGTTCGAGAAACTATGTTTGGTCTAATGACAGTAACTGGCTCATATCACTCAGCAGAGGACATCCTACCTTCGAAGGAAACAAATCGGTTTGCCATTACTCCTGAGGGGCAGCCTGTCTATTCGACCGGTGTAACAATTGATCCACACTTCCGTCCTATACAAGATGAGGGTGTTGAATGGGCAAGAAACCTCTTTGCTGCAGGTTCAGTACTTGCTGGATACAACTATGCTGTTGAGAAGAGTGGACTAGGAGTCGCATTGACCAGTGGTTTTAGTGCTGCACTGCATGCATCTAACTACGTAAAGGAGGTGGCCAAATGAACGAGAATGAGGCTTTCGAATATGCAAAGACGACTCTGAAGGAGGAGAGAATCACACCCTTCAGAGCTGATGAGATGGATGTCGTCAAGTCTGTCGAATCTTGCATTAACTGCGGGCTCTGTATTCAACACTGCCCAGTCGTCGCTGCAGTCGGAGTAAATCGTTTCAGCGGCCCTCGAAGCATAGCAGTAGAATTGAGTAGGTCTCCTCCTGAGTTCTGGACAACTGCTGACACAGTCTATCTGTGTACTGGTTGTGGTACATGTCGAGAAGTATGTCCCAAGGACGTCAACATTCCTGAAGTTGTCAATATGATTCGCTCTCGTATTTTCGAGTACCGACCAGAACTAGTTCCCAAGGGGTTCTATGTAGTCCGAGAAGTAATTACAGAACATAACCTGGCCTTCGAGCCATGGGAGGACTTGGAGGAGAAAGCAGAGAGTAGAGATATGCGTCTGGAGCGACTCGGACTTCCATTCATTGAAGATGCAAAACTGTCCGATGCTGAAGTCATTTTCTATCCTGGTTGTCAGGCTGAGGAACGAGCACAGGAGGTCCGTGAGGCTGCAAAGGTGATTTTGGACTTCTTTGACGTCAACTACACTGTACTGGATGAAATGTCCTGCTGCGGTCTACCATCAGTTCTGATGGGTGATCACGCGACTGCAACGAACCTGGCAAAGAAACTCCATGAAAAAGTGAGAAAAATCGGAGCCAAGATGGTTGTCACGACATGTGCTGGGTGTACTGGCAATCTTTCAGAGATTTCTGAACGAGATGAGTGGGGAATACCTACAGTACACGTCTTAGAGTTTCTTGCTGAGCAAGTAGGTTTTGAAAGAATTGAGAAAGCCTTTGGCGAAGCATCAGACTACTCAGATGTTCATGTATCTGTTCATGATCCTTGCCACCTCATCAAACACACTTCTCGTCAAATTATGGATTATGCACTTGATATCCTCCGGAGAGTTCCGGGTGTCAGAGTATCAGAGTCCAATGCACACGATTCTTGTTGCGGCGGAGGTGGTCTAGTGTCATATCACGCAAAAGATGTAGCCAATGCAGTCGTCAGAGAGAACCTTAAGGCAATCAATGAGACTGGTGCAGAAAGAATAGTAACCCCCTGTCCTCTGTGTACTGCCCAAATTGAAAGTAATCTGTTCAGGACTGGAAGTTCCGTTGAAGTCGATGATCTGACGGTGTTCTTGGCTCAAAGGCTTCCTAAGAAAAGGTGAAGAGTCTCATGCTTGATCCCAAAACAAAAGAAGAAGCTCTCAAGAAGATCCGTAAGATTGTGGGTAAAGACAATATCACGGAGCTTGAAACAGACAGGATATTGAATGCTCATGATGCTTGGCCACTTGCTCTAGCAAAGATTCGAGCTGCTGAGATTCTCCCTCAAGCTGACTTGGTGGTCTTCCCAGGAAATACTGAAGAAATTTCTAAAATCCTTATGATAGCCAATGAGTTAAACATTCCAGTGATACCTGTCGGAGGAGGAGCCGGAACTTGTGGTGGAACAGTGCCTTTGTATGGTGGAATTCATCTCGACCTGAAAAGATTGAACAAAATCTATGAGATTGACCATTCCTCCTTGACTGTCCGAGTACAAGCAGGAGTGGTAGGAATTGATCTTGAGGAGGACGTGAATCGACATGGGTACACAACTGGTCACACGCCAACTTCATCCCGCGCATCAAATGTTGGTGGTTTCATTGCTACTAGATCCGGAGGATCAATGTCGTCACTCTATGGCAAGATAGAGGATTTGACACTAGGACTCGAGGTAGTCCTGCCGGATGGATCCATCGTCAAGACAAAGGCTGTACCTCGACAATCTGTCGGACCTGACCTGCGTGAGCTGTTCATAGGATCTGAGGGTACACTAGGAGTAATTACTGAAGCAACACTTCGTCTTTTTCCGCAACCTGAAGAAAGGCGATTCCGAAGTCTGAGCTTTCCTGACGTTCATAGTGGCTTAGAGGCAATTCGTAAGATATTTCGAGAGAGTATCCTCCCATCAGTGGCTCGGCTCTATGATCCAGAAGACGCATCATATAGTTTCTCAAATCATTTTGAGTTTGAGGAAGGTCATTGCATCATGCTTCTAGCTTTTGATGGAGATAAGAAGAAAGTAGAGATTGATGAGGCAAGGTCTCTAGTTATCTGTAGGGAAGAAGGAGGAACGGAACTTAGAGAAAACATCGCCAAATACTGGTGGGAACACCGTTTTGACATGTATTATCCATCTCGACTGACAACCACTGGCTATACTGTAGTTGACACCATCGACATAGTTGCGACATATGATAAACTCGAAAATGTGTATTACGCTATGAAGAAGGCAATGGAGGCATACGACACATTTGTCATCTCGCACTTCTCTCACATGTATCAGAATGGCGGAAGTATCTACATGATTTTCTATTCGTCACAGCCTGATGCAAAGTCTGCATGGGAAACCTATGACAAGATCTTTGCAGATGGAGTTGCAGCCTGTCTGAGAGAAGGAGGGACAATGAGTCATCAGCATGGTGTAGGACTCTCGCGAACAACTTTCACTGAAGACGAACTGGGTTCAGGTTTTGACGTACTCAAAAAGATCAAAGAGGTCTTGGATCCCAACGGAATAATGAATCCTGGAAAACTCGGTCTGGGGGTGCGCAAGTGACCGATCTTGAGCGGATAGCGGAGCAAGTGCGAATGTGTGCCGGTTGTCCGAAAATGTGTAGACACGTGTGTCCAACATTCTTCGCTTGGCGGTCAGATGCTCCCACTCCTCACGGTCGAGCACTGCTCATACATCATGAAATCTCGGGTTCCCGTGATATTGACGACAGAGGTGTGGAAGTACTCTACCAGTGCCTTGAGTGTAGCCACTGTCTAACTTGGTGCAAGCCAGAGATTGACATCGCTTCGCTTATAGAACAAAAAAGACGCGAACTCGTGGCAGAAGGAAGACAACCGAAGGGCCTCAGGAAACTTTCTGTATCTGTACGAAAGAAATTCAATCCGTTCAACGAACCTTCAGACAATAGGAATGACTGGATTAAAACGAAGAAGGGCAAAGGCACACCAGTGCTCTATTTCGTAGGTTGTCTATCTTCTTACCGTGAGAAAGAGATTGCAAATGACACTGTAATGTCACTCGAGCTACTTGGTTATCGTGTGACTGTCACTGCCGACGAAAGATGCTGTGGTTCACCTCTATTCAGGACCGGAGACGTAGAGGGAGGACTCGAGATAGCCAAGCACAATGTCGCTATTTTGAATAATCTGGAAGTCCAAGAAATTGTCACATCCTGCCCAGGATGTTATCGTTTATTGACACAGGACTATCCAACTCACGGTCTGGAGATCAATAAACCCGTTCGACACGTCAGTCAGGTTTTGTCCGAATCCCTAGAGAAACTTCCAATTTCCAAATATGATGGAAATATCACCTATCACGATCCATGCCATTTAGGAAGGCACAGTGGCATCTATGATCAACCAAGGGATGTAATTGCTCATATATCTGGAAAACCAATAGTTGAAATGGAACGGAATCGAAACAACTCGACCTGCTGTGGCAACGGAGCTGGTTTGAGAACATTATTTCCAGATGCAGCCAAGAAGATTGGTACTGAAAGAATCCGCCATGCAAAAGACGTGAATGCAAAATACATTGTAACATCTTGCCCTTTTTGCAAGAATATGCTCGAATCCCAGACTGACGAATCAGTATCCGTGATGGATTTACCTCAGTTTGTTACCAAAGCTTGGATGCGCCGCGATGTTAAGATAGATTAGGACCGATGTGATTCACACAATGATTGATATGGATGCTGAAGAATCCCTAAGGCTAAAAGTGCGGCTACTGACACAGGGTGCTTCTCTACCTGAGGGTGAATCGGGAGGGAGGCAAGGTGGCGCTGGTCCGGTAGGTGGCCGATACTTCTATTTGCCAAATGGTCGGCCATGTGGCATCCCAATTCGGAGGGGAGAAATGGCAGCCATATATCATTCTGCCCCAATTGAGCCTACTGATAACCCTGAAATCTGGCTTTATGATGATAAATATGAGTTCAGGTTGATTCCTATACCAAAGTTCTACAAACTCAAAACATCTGATGGTATTGAATTCAGTAAAATTGCTCTATTACATGGCTCTCGAACATTAGCAACAACAGTCTATCAGTCGTGTAGATACTGGTCACTTGGGATGGAATGTAAATTTTGTACAATCCCTCATTCACATACCTCTGGCAATACAGTTCTTCAGAAGACTCCAAAGCAGATTTCGGAAGTAGTATTGGCGGCTGAGAGTGAAGGAGTGGTTGATGATGTGTTGCTCACAACTGGAACGCCCGAATCTCCCGACATGGGAGTTGAAAATCTGATTCATATAATTAAAGCTATTAGAGAATCAACATCAATCCCAATAGCTGTTCAGTTTGAACCCCCAGTTGATAAGAGTACAATCAAGTTAGTGGCTGACGCTGGTGCAAATGCTGTTGGAATGCATATCGAAAGCGCTGATGAATCAATACGTGAGGATGTATGTCCAGGAAAATATGAGCACGGTTCCTTGGATTTGTACAAAAGGAGCTGGCATCACGCTCTCGAATACTTTGAAAAAGGAAATGTAAGCACATACATCTTACATGGTTTGGGAGAAAACCACGAACGAACATTATCCCTTGTGGACGAGTTAGCCGAAGCAGGAATAATGCCCATTGTAGCTCCTGTCCGCCCTTCAGGAGGTAGTCAACTTGCTGACTACATTCCAACATATGTGAATGATCTAGAAGGGTCGGTTGAATTATACAAAAAGGTAGGTGCTATCCTCTACAAACATGATTTGAATCCAGAAAAGACACTGGGAGGTTGTCACAACTGTGGAGGTTGTACACCAATCCAAGAGGCATATTACTGGGCTGCACAGTTATAAAAATCTGGATGAATACGAGAAGTTAAAGCATCGAATCTTTATTTTGTCCAATGCCATGGACGACTATCGGGCTGAAGAGATAATCATCGTTGAATTCACTGAAGATGATGCTATAGAGATATCTGAACTCTTCAGTCAGGTTTGGCCTTTAGCAACCGAATATCCTGAACATTGGCGAAATAAAAGGATCTATACACCAGAACAAATTGTTGATGATATGAAGACTGGATATCATTACTTTGGTAGCCGCTTAAGCGGTAGAATTGTTGGACTTTACAAGGCAAAAATTACTGAAAAGGGATTATTCGGTGAACATCAGACAGTACGTCCTGAATGTAGGGCTACTGGATTGGCTTCTGCAATGTACATCCAATTTGCAGAGTATGGACGAGCCAATGGTTGCAAACGGAATTACTGTAACATCTTAGTTGGTCAGGAAGTCGGAGAGAAGCTTATGAAAAAGTATGGCTTTCGTCCTTGGGGTGAACCATATGAACAGGATGAGGGAATGTTGGTCCAGATGTATGAACGACTTCTCGATGACTGACACTCCGAAAGACCTTTAGACGATATGAATTGCCACAGGCTCAACATCCCGAAGAGTGATATCATGGAAGTCTTTCCTATTCTTGTCGATGGAGAAGAGGTTGACACAGGAAAATACACGGTCTTTCCTGATATGGAAAAGGTCACAGCAGATCCAGGTTTGGCTATTGCACTACAGATGCAACAAACCTCTTCGTTCTCTCGATTCATTTTCTCAAAGACACCAAGCTTGATTCCTCAGAGTTCTCCTGACATGAGGTTTCTTCGGGAATACAGGAAGTATCATGGAGTTCCCAAGTACACTAAGGATGAGCTAGATGAAGTGGCATACGCCAAGATTTCAGTAGCACGTGAGGAAGATATCGAACGTGCGCTGAAAGCAGGTACTCGGGACCACAAGAAGCTCTTCAATCCATTTAGACTTCCTGACATGGGTGTAACTCTGGATGAACGTGCGGACGCTCTCTACGAGGCAGGACTTGCTCTGAAGAAGAACTGGGAATCAGTCCGAGACATTTCGATTAAGGAAGGTGTTCCACTAGGCACTCTGAAGTGGACTTGGGAACTATTCGAGCCTTCTGCTTACAGAAAATCAGTGGATGAATGGGGAAATCTTCTAGATGTTATTGAGGATCCTGGACTTGATGGAGGCCGGAACTATCGGTTTAGAGAACCATATGGAATATCTTGTCTCTTCACACCCTATAACTCACCAATTGCACTCGGCATCCTCTCAATAACTTCCTCCATCCTCGCAGGAAACTCTACAATTTTGAAACCTCCAAATAAAGTCCCTCTTAGTACGATTCTCTTAGGAAGGATCTACGTGGAATCCTTTCTTGATAGAGGACTACCACCATCATTGCTTCAAGTTCTAACTGGAGATGGCAAACGCATGATGAACAGGTTCATGTCCGACTCACGTGTGGGTGCAATAGTATGGTACGGGGACAGTGACACTGGCATCAAGCTCTGGGCTGAAGCCACTTCCAAACGAATCCAGATGGCTCCTGAGCTTGCAGGTAGTGATGCTTGCCTTGTGTGGGGCAGAGATGTGGATCTTGAGAAGGCAGCTGATATCATCGTTCGAGGAAGGTATCTTGGTAGCGGGCAAGCTTGCATGGCGGTCAAAAGATTGCTTGTTCAAGATTCACTCCATGACGAACTCGTACGACTTGTTGTTGAAGAATCTGAAAAACTCAAGGTGGGTCTCCCATCAGATCCTGATGTCACACTACCTCCTGTAGGATTTACAGCTCTCTATCAGTTAATTGACCAGATGGAGGATGCCATTGCCAAAGGAGCAAAGATTGAAACAGGTGGTTATCGTGTTAACTATCTTGACGAGCTTGATCCTGCAGGTCTGTTCTACAAACCAACTGTTCTGACAAATATCAATCTGGATATGCGACTGATGCAGGAAGAAGTGTTCGCCCCTGCACTCCCTGTTTATCCAGTATCGAGTGTTGATCAAGCAATAGAGGTTGCGAACAACTCGAGGTTTGGACTACGGTCATCGGTCATCACAGATGACATCAAGGTTCGCCAACAATGGATAAAGGAAATCCAATCAGCAGGCGTAGGCATGGGTGATGACCACGTTTACTATGACCCTTACATGCCTCATTTGGGAGGTTACAAGGACTCAGGCATCGTTGGTGGAAAGTACTTCACAACTATGCTTACACGAATGAAGTACGTGCATACAGGTCCAGACAGTGGATTTCTATGAGTCCAAAGATTGAACAGTCTGAACATCAGTCAGACATATGATGAATTCAGAGCAATCAGCTAGGTCAGAGGCTATTGATGCACTTGTCGAGTATGAGCATTCAAAGACATCAATGAGAACTCTTCTTCGGGACATGCAGACGACTTCAGCTGACGCTCCTGATTTCTCACGTTTCACTCAGTCACTCGCTATCTCAGTGATACGCTTTCAGAACACAATCGACTTTCTTCTCACCCGGTCTCTTGGAAAACAGAGACCTCGGGATCTTGATGATCGGACAAGGAACATTCTCCGACTTGCACTCTTTGAGTCCCGATGGCAAGGTGTTGAATCAGAGCTTGTATTTTCGAACTATCCACAGGTCAAGGAATTGTTCTATGAGGAGTTTCTGAAAGCCATCTCGATTGACCTCGATTCTGCAACCCAAAATATGCCCCTGCCAAACAGGCTGAGTTTGCGACTCTCTCATCCCTCGTTTCTTGTGGAAACACTTCTCGATAATCTCGGGGAGAAAGAATCTGTCGATTTGATGGTTGCTAACAACAAACATCGCTTCTACTATATTCGGCCCAACCGTCTTTTTGGCGAAACTGATTCCGTGATCGAGTCACTCAGTGGTGTCGAATTCACAATAGACAATGATGTTCCAGAGGTCTACAGAATAGAGAAGGGTGTGGAAATCCTTGTGAGTTCGGATCTTTTCAGAGAGGGTCGTTTATTGATTCAAGATAAGGCCAGTGTTGCCACAGTCAATGTTCTTGATCCGCAGCCTGGTGAGAAGATATGGGATGCATGTGCAGCTCCAGGGATGAAGACCCAATTGATTGCTGAGCGACTCGAGGGTGAGGGGGAGATTATTGCAACAGATATCTATGAGGATCGATTGGAGATCGCCAAAAATCGTTCCAGACAACTAGAAGCTTATAACATTACTTGGTTACATGCAGATGCTACAAAGACTCCAGTTCTTGATGCTGATAAGATTTTGATTGATGCTCCATGTACTTCAACAGGTGTTTTACAGACATATCCTTCCTTCAAGTGGAGACTCAACAAATACACGCTCGTTGCTTTGATGACAGTTCAAAACAAGATTCTGGATGCGGTTATCTCAGCATATAGTGATAGACCTGGAACTGAGATAGTGTTCTCGACTTGTTCCATTCTTCCTCATGAAGGAGAGTCACAGATTGACTCCGTTATGAAGCATCACAACATAGAGCTTCTTGAGACCCCAATCTTTGGAGATACTGGGTATTCTGCCTTCGACTGCTCAGAAAGAGTGCAGAGACTATTTCCCCACCGACATCAATGCAGCGGATTCTTCATTTCGAGGTTCAAAATCAAGCACTGATTCTTCTTTCTACTGACTCCATGACTCTACGAGCGAATTCCCTGTCATCCTTGAATGACCAAGGTATCTCCAAGAATGTCTTGTTCGCAGTAATCATTAGGTTTTCATCTCTATTGATTAGGACCTTGAAGATCAGTTTGGTCCACTCAAAACATGGGTGCTCGTTGAAAGCTTGGCTATCTCCTGATTCAGCTGCGGCTTTTGTCAAGTATGCAATACCTTCCTTTGGTTTCCCAAGCATTAGATCTGCGAGAGCTCCCATGCATGCAAGAGTTACCGCATTCTTCACCATTCCTGATTTGATGTAGGATTTTGCTCCGTCCTTGTATTCTTCGCCTTTCTTCGTATAAAGTGACCTACCATGACTGAATATCAGATCTCTTGTGTCACTCTTAGTTTCAGTTTCAGCTTTCTTTAAGGAAACTCCACCCAAGACCGCAGCCTTCAACTCTGCCTGCATCTCTGTGGTAGGTGCTCGTTCAGCAACGCTCCTTGCCTTCTCTATCATCTCTGTACCTGCTGCTAGAAGTTCCTCCTTGACAGAAGAGTTGTTCAGAGCAGGATCTCCCTCTGCAATCCCGTCTTCGAAAACAATTCTAGCTGCTATGAAGAAATCATATGCTTTACTGATGAGGTCATGCTTATTTGCAAACTCTATGGCTTTAACATACGCAAGTATCGCATTGTCTGTTTCGCCCAAGTTCTCGAACTGAGTAGCAGACTCCAATAACCATGGAAATGCATCTGTACTGTTTGACTGTATGGCATCTTGTCCTCTTGCAAGTGAGCTATAAGCATCAATACAAATTGTGGCTAGATCAGGAATTGAGCACTTCGCATTGACCTCTGCATCTGTAAGTTTATTCCCCCTCAATCTACAGTACGGTTCGCCTGTATCTTCAGTGGACCCCAACCATGTGCAGTTGTTTTCGTAAGCCACAAATCTCACTTCGCTTCTAATATCCATCTCAATCTTTAACTTGAATCTTAAAAAACCAACTCTCGCTGTATCGTTATCTTTAACTGAGGCTAGATAGGGGAATTTGTGAGGTATTCACACTGAGTGACGATGACACTGAGCTAGCCATGATACGACGTAAGAAGATGGCTGAGTTAGTGGCAAGGGAAAAGCAGATGCAAGCTCAAAAAGAACAGAAGGAGAAGACTGAGGTTGAAAGAAACAAGCTTCTTCAGCGGTTCTTAGCACCAGACGGACGTAAGTACCTTGAGGCCCTAAAAACCAATGATCCTCCTGTGGGTAAGAGGGTCGAAGATGTTCTTCTGTATCTGATCGTCTATCGTGGTCTACGTCAGATAATCACACAATTGGATGTTCACTATGTCGAAAGACAAGTCAAAGGAGAACCCACAAAGATACGTGTTCAACGAGATGGCGAAACCTCTGACTTCGGGACATATGTGAAAGAAGCTATCAAAGAGAGCAACAACAAGAAAGAAGACTAACACAATGTCTGTGCTCTGCCTTTCCACTCTCTGATTGTATACTGAAGTTCTTGACGGTGACCAGCTTGTTTCCGCCTAGAGTCTGCTGATCAATTATTATGGTCTTATCTCTAAGACGTTCATTGACATCATCGGTAGTGGTGGTCCCGAATCTTAGGTCCATATCCATCGATAATTAAAGGCTGCTCGTTTGGATAGGAACAGAACGGAGTGTGCCAGATGGAGCTTTTCGATGCTCACACGCATATTGACATGAAGCACTATCAACGAGATAGAGAGAGAGTCATTCAGAGGGCAAAAGAGGCTGGTCTTGTAGGCATGGTGACAAGCTCTATCGATCCTGCATCTTTCCGCAGAACCCTTGGAATCATAGACAAGCATCGTGAATACATCTATCATTCCGCTGGTTGTGGGGTTTCTAGATTAACGAGGGCGGACTCTGAAAAGATAATATCTCTAATTCGTAAATATGCACACAACATTGTGGCTATTGGTGAAGTCGGTCTTGACTACTATTGGATTAAGGACCACAGAGGCCGAAAAGCCCAAGAACCACTCTTCCAGATGTTCATTGACCTTGCTTCGGAGCTAGAACTCCCTATAGTTATTCACTCAAGGAAGGCCGAAGCAGAGGCCACAGAGATTCTTGAGAAATCCTTCTCCGGAAACGTTCTCATGCATTGTTTTGACGGTTCTCCAGAGATTGCAGAACGCATTGCTAAAAACGAGTGGTACATAACTCTACCAGCCAATTTTGGAAAGTACAGAAACAGGGTGTCTGCTGCAAAGATTTTGCCTCTTTCTCGGATTTTACTAGAATCTGATGGTCCATATCTTTCACCTGACAATGAACGGAATGAACCCAGTAAGATCATCTATGGTGCTGAAACCCTCAGTAGTATACGAGGGCAACCACTGGATGAGGTTGCGAATGCAATTACTCAGAATGCCATGCGTTTCTATAGACTCTAGACTCACGGACCCAAACTGCCAAATGGGTTTATAGTCAATTGAAATGCATGTATACTCGACGATACATGGATATAGAAGAGACCTCTCTGAAGTCCCCTATCGGTATTATCGGACTCCCTGGAATTGCCAACGTCGGTAAGGTCGCTATAGAAACTCTTACCTATGTTCTAGATGCTCAACATGTAGTAGACTTCTTCAGTGATGATTTGCCACCTCGGGTAATTGTACGAAAAGGGATATCCCACTGTCCGAAGTCCACAATTCATTTGTATAGAGCAGCTCCCGATGAGCCTCATGATCTCTTTCTCCTTACAGCTGATTTTCAACCAGCATCTGGAAAAGGAGTGTTCGAGTATGCTGATTATGTAGGTAGCGAGTTTGCCAAGTTTGGCGTCAAAGAACTCTACGCATTAGCTGCGTATGAACAAGGATATTCCGAGTATTTCGAACAATTCCCATCACCTCCACGAATCTTTACGTCTGCTAGCTCTGAAGATCTATTGGAGAGAATAACCAACTCGGAAGGAATGGTCAAGATTGAAGAGGGGGCAATTGTAGGAGCAAATGGGATTATTCCCGCATGGGCTGCATCTGTCTACAGTATGGAAGGAGTTTGTCTTCTCGGAGAAACCATTGGAGTGATTAAAGCAGACTACAGGGCTGCACGTATTGTACTTGAGAAGCTAGCAAATCTTGTTGGTATCAAGGCACATTTTGACATCATTGATACAGAAGTTGAGAAAGTCGTGGAGTTTGTAAAATGGGCTATGGATGAAATTGTACAGAAAGGCTCATCCAATGACACTGAGAATCCTGCCGACCGGTACATCGGCTAATCTACTCAACGAGCTCTGGATGAAGAATATCAGTAATCCACGCCTGACTATCAAGGTTGATGTAAAAGTAGTGGTCCTCGTGTTTCACCTTTACTGTGAAAGGAAATCGTTCTGCTTTCTTAATGACATTGGGAGGTACGCTGAGAACTGTTCGTTTAGAACAGATAGGACACTTTGCATATCTTTGTAGCATTATCTTCTCCCTCATCTAACCATCGAGTCATCACTAAGGACTAAAGTTGTGTCAAATGAATCAACATCTTCAAGGGCATCGGTGAATAGTTTAATGAGATCCTCAGATTCTCTATCTGCAAGAGTACTCGAATCCACTCCAACAATTCTCAGATTTTCATACACTCCTGCCTCAGCTAGAAATCTTGCTGGACCTCCATCAACTGATAGACGTAAGATTAGGAACTTTGCAAAGTCCTTGAATTCGTTTTTTGGCCCCCTCAACTTGCCATTCATCCGTTCAATTTTATTGCTCTCTATGACTTGCTTCAATAGATATGCACGAATGACTTGATTCCCGACCTTTCGACGAATGTCAGTAAATTCGTCAACTGAGGAATTATCCCAATGCAATGTCCAGGTGGCTTTAGAACTCATTTCACACCGTCAAAATACTCCAAATGTGCTCATATAGGGATTTTCTGGGCGTATGACACGATTTTATCAAGCTCGGAATATCTTTATTTGTCAGCACGCAGCACAGGATTTCAGAAGGTTCAGGACGGAGTAAAAATGCAAATCATGCCTGTTGACATCGCGATTAGAGAGGTACACGCAGGACTTTGGTTCCTTGTCGTCGGGTACTACTTCTTCCTCTTTCTCTCACTTGGGAGAAGATGGAGGGAATCAGGAAACCCCTTCCAATTTGCTATGTCATTGTTCTTCCTTTTGCTAGCTATAGGGCGATGTTTCTATTTCGTAGGCGATTTCTATGCTGATTCGCTTAGCCTCCCTGGAATTTTAACGGGATACGATCCATTATTGGGTGAGTCTCCGTTCTGGTTACAGGCGGGTGCGTTCTTCCAGTGGATGGCACTTGCACTACTGTCAGCAACAGCAGGGTTCATGATATTTGGGAAGAAATCAGCACAGATTGCTTTTGCAGTTCCCGCTGTGGCAATTGGTGTTCTCCTAGGCTTTTTCACGCTAGACGTGACAGTGAGAGTTCTCTTATCTGGCTCAGCTGGTGCAATTTATGCATTGTTCATACCGCTGCTGTTCTGGTATCTTGCTTGGCAGTCTGGAGGAAACTTGAGGAAGTCTAACCTATTCCTTGGGTTAGGATTCTTTGTCCTCTTTGCAGGAAGAGTGATTCACGCTGGACGCTACCTTCTCAGCGATATGGCATTTGGATCAATTACTATCCCAGGAGTTCTAGCTCCTGGTCTGATTGTGATTGGTTTAATTTTGATTGCAGCTGGGAACGAATGGGGGCAGTCGTCCTAGTCAGCAACCAGCAGTGGAAGTAGTAAAGTAGTGAGGAGAATAGACTTTATCCTATTTCTTTCCACTCTAGAATCTTCATGTCTTCAAGTTTATTGAGGGATTTTTGGACCTCTTTCAAATGCATACCAAGCTGATCTGCGATATCACGTGTTGTGAGTTTGCCATCGCATTTCTTAGCTACATCAAAGGTTTCTTGGCTCATTTGACCTAGTCTGACAAGCATTTGGTTGATCTTCCCCTTCAGCACTGGCACAACTATTTTGGTTTCTGAGGCACATCCTTCTTTGGTTATTTCATCCAGCTTAGAGTAGAATGATTCAAAGGGCTCAAGGTTGCCATCCCACTGTGCTAGCATGTTACCGAATTTCGCGAAAAAGGCATTGTTCACTTCTCCCAGAACTGCCATTGCAGCATTTCCATCATCGACCTTGTCGACAGTAGCTGCTACTATTACATTGTTCTTTAATGAGAGACAAATGTCGAACGCTCCAAAATCAATCACATGTACCCGATTTCCATCACTCAATTCGCGTCCGAATTGGATTAGTGCAGTAAGGAATCCACTAATCAGGTTTGGATCCATATCCGCTTCTCCATACTTCCGATCGAGGACACAGAGTCCACTATCTGCAATCAGTATGTATACGGCTTGTATCAAGATACGTATCTCCCACTGCTGAAATCAAACTGGTTTATTGCGCGTGTCCTTAAATCAATTCGTGTGACCTCCTCCTCCATAAGAGAGGTTTATCTGGAGCCTCTGTCCCTCATATTTTGGTGACCAGTTTGGACACAGCAAAAGATGCTCGGGTAATCCTTCTTGAGGATGCAATCAGACGTTTGAGTGAGACAGTTGGTGGAAGAAGGTTGAAATTACATGTAGAATACTCGAAGTTGGTTGAATTACTCCAACAAGCTGGAAGTCTGATTTACGAAGTCAAATATGCATACGTTCCTGCAGAGCAACTGGCTGAACTGGAGGCTACTCAGAATATTGTGAATGCGTTGATATCCTTCAAAGACATTCTAGAATCAGCAATCAAATCATCAGGATACAAACCCTCTACTGTGAAAGAATCACTTACCCTCTCTGATGTCTTCTATTCATTCCGAATTGCAGAGAACTTTGTTAGGAAACTGACAGAGTTTGATGATGACCCAGGAAACGCTGTTGACATTCTTGCTGTTGAGATAAGTCAGACGCAACCAGTTCCTGATTCCAAGAAGCTCACCGAGTGTCGATGTACTGATGGTTCTAGAATATGGAGGATTGTGACAAACATTCAGGATGTCAAGCCAGGTATGAAACTAGCATGTGCAATATTGCCACCGGTCGAAATGATGAATATCGTAAGTGAGGCGATGTTTCTCGGTGGTGAACCACTTCCGACTGACACGCAACTTGGTATCATGAATACTCCTCCTGCGTCAGCCTTGGACCAAGCGAGAGCACAGGTGTTACAAATAATGAAGAGGATGATGTAGATGCATCTAAAGCAAATTCAAACAAAGCTCGACAAGTTTGACAAGAACCGTGGATGGGACAAATTTCCAGCCTCACTTGTCTTTGCACACTTGATTGAAGAACTTGGGGAGATCTCACGACACATTACCGTGAAAGAGGGCTACAAGGTGATCGGGTTGGGTCACGCAGCTCCTAACAAAGAAGACCTGTCTCGGGAGTTTGCGCAATCTTTCAACCTATTCACTCAAATCGCAAACTCATTTGGTATTGATCTTGAATCTGCTGTACTTAAAGAACTGGAAATAATGGAGGACCGCTTCCCAGTTGAAGAATGGTCCAAACATATGGATAAAAGATAGATTGTCTGGTCAGAGTGCTTCTAAATCTAGGTCATTCTGCGACTTGCTTCGAGAGCCTTTTTAGCCATATCTTCAAGATCCTTGGTTGCAGCCAACAGTCCAAGTGCCTTGTTGTGTACAACCTTGATGTTCTTCTCCTTGGCCCATTGTGCAAGTCCAGTGACTAGAGGTCCTAGTGCGCTTCTTGCAGCCTCAACTGTGCCGACGGCTTTTCCTAGAAGTTCGAGGCTATGCTTCTTTTCCTTGCCAGCTTCAGCAACTCTGAGCCATACGAGTCCATGCACCATATAGAGTGCGTCAAGCATCAATGTTGGCGATTTTGGATTGTCTTGAACTTTCTTCAGGAGTCTCTCCTGACGTTCTTCAAAGACTTCCTTGAAGAGACTGAATGCTTTCTTGTCGTTTCCCTTGTCGAGTTCAATGATGCCTTTCTGTAATTTTTCGTCAACTTCTGACACTGATGATTCACTCCTGACCAGAGAGTCTAAGATACTTGGTCACTGCTACATTTTCATTTTAGGGTTTCTACTTTAGACCCTTAAAGGCGTGTATCATAACTCACAACTTACTTATGTCGGCTTGACTCGCGCTTCTCTGTATAGTGGGTTGGATGCTAATGACGAAAGACACATTCACATTCCAAGAACTAAAGAAGACGAACCACCGAGAAATCAAGGAAATCCAAGACAAAAAGTTTCGAGCCTTCATACGCTATCAGGTATGGCCAAATCATCCCTATTATCGTCAGCTCTTCAAGGACAACAACATTGATCCATTCAACATATCCTGTATTGAAGACTGGGCAAAATACAACATTCCTCTTGTAAAGAAGATAGACTACAGGGATAACATTCAGAAATTCGTCCTCAATCCGACCGAAGTAGATGGGAAGCAACGTGAATCTTCTGAAGCTATTGGGAACCTCATGAAGTATGCGAAAGAATCAGGTCACAATGAACTGGCTACATTCATTCGAAACAACGGGGCAAAGGTCAAGATTGGAATTGGAAGGGCTGCGGCAACTGCTCGAATAAAGGAACGAGCTACCTACCAGTTCTCACCCCTACAATTCTGGCTCAGTTCCGGAAGGGCATCCGGACTGCCGTCCCCGGTCTTCTTAACCCGGTATGACAACGACCTGCTATACAAGAACTGTGTGAAAGTTGGTCAAATGGCGATTGATCCCTTTGTCGATAGTGGATGGGAATTAACAAGTATGAATCTTTTTCCATATGCACCGCATCTTGGATGGCATGCAGTCAACCTAGGTCTCAAACAAATGTCAAAGTTTTATGTTGCCACAAGTGCTGGTGGGGCGATTCCTAGCGAAAGATTAGTCGACCTTGCTGGTCTATTCAATGTGAATGGCTTTGCTGGGATGCCAAGCTACCTGCGAAACAGATTCTTCAGATCAATGAAAGAGGCGACAGATTACAAAGCACCCGAACAGTGTGTCATGGTCCTTGCTGGAGAGAAAATCTATGAGCCCGCAGTTGATGATATGATTAACACACTGACAGAAAAAGGAGCAAAGGAGGTCAGAGTTGTTGGAGGATATGCGTCCTCAGAGAGTAAGATATCATTCGCAGTACAATGTGAAAGACATGGTCCCTATCATAATGTATCTCCTCTGATGCTTGCCTTTGAACTTGTAAAGCTGAACGACGATGGGACATACGACTTCGTAGGAGAAGATGAGTCTGGTCACATGTGTCTGTTTCATCTTGATAGCACAGGTACTGTGTTTGAGGGATTCCTTCTAGGCGATGTTGCATCCCACCAAGAAAGGGGCAAGTGTCCTCTGTGTGAGTTCGATGGACCTTTCTTCTGGGACATCGGTAGAACAAATGACGCTCAAGCTCAGATCGATATAATGGGTCTCAGTGAGAAGAAAATCAAGGGTGCAACAGTAAATCTGACGGCCCTTCGTGAGCTATTACTCTCAATAAATGAAATTGAAGAAGTGCAGATCGAGGTGGCAAAAGAGGACATGTCTGACCCCTATTCGATGGATGTCCTAAACCTCTATGTTGCACCGCGAGGTCCTTTGTCAGGTAATCACAACTCTCTGATTCTCGATATTCAAAAGACAACCAAGACAAACACAGAGATTACTCCTGGTGTCACAATCATCGGCTTTGAAGAGCTTGTTGAACGAGCTGGTGGAATGAAATTCATGGAAATCATTGACAGCCGACCAAAACCTGCGTAATGGTACTGGTCACCAATTTCGTCGTCCTGCGGAGCAATTATATCTAACCAGAGGTTTTCCCATACATAGGAGGATGTGCTGTTGGCTTTTGAAGACGGACTAGATATTGATCCTTCGCAACCACAAGAACAAGATTTTGTTCTCAATGCGACTGGACTCGTGTCGAAAACCTTTGGTCTTTGGACACGTAAGTTCGTGCAATATATTGTCCTCGTTGGTTTGGTATCTGTTGTCACTGTATTCTTGTCATTCATAATTGTGCTCACTTTGTTTAGCACAATCGGAGTACTACCAAGTGATCCATTCAACTATCTATTCAGTATCTTTGCTCTTTCAACACCTCCTGATTTCACCTACTTTGCCTTAGCCATTGTTTTCGGAACAATTGTATTCATAATCAATGCGATCTTGAGCGGAGCTGCAATCAGATTTGCTCTTGACGATTATAGTGGACAGACTGCAGAAATTGGGGCTAGCTTCTCACATTCATTCGGAAAGATTGGAAGGATTCTAGCAGTTCAAGTGATTATGACACTCATTGTATCTGTTGTTATGGGTCCAAGTGCGGCCTTAATGATGCGAGCTTTGGAAGGCATTGATATTACTAATCCTGCCTTTCCAATCATTGACCCTGAGGCTATACAGTACATGATGATGGGATTCGGATTGTTTATTGGCGGAGGTATAGTAGTTCTATTCATAATAGTCCGATTCGCTCCTGCCCTTGCCATCGTTATGGACACAGATCTGTCTGCAATAGATTCACTGAAGAAAGCTTGGGAATTGACCAGTGGGAATTTCCTGCACGTTTTTGGTGCTCAAATTCTCTTGGGCATAGCAATCGGTTTACTGAGTGCTATTATTACAATCCCGACCTCATTCATCCTGTATCTTGATCCTCTGGGTAGTGTCTTGAATGCGATATTCATCGGACTACTATTCAGTGCACCGAATCTGATTTACATTGCAGTTCTCTATAGAGATTTAATGGCCAGGGCAGGTCCTGTGGGGTCTGACCTCCCAGAGTATGTATTATAGGAAGAGATGACGTTTGGGGGATTAGCCCCCCACATCATTTACTTGAGTTTGTGTTTCTTGACGAACTCAGTCAAGACATCGTCCAGATTTGGTCTGCCTATTTCCTGCAGGTCATACTTGACTCTGACATTGGGTTTCTCAATCTTGATTACACGGTTGAGATCGATAGGTGTACCAATCACAATTGCTTCAGCATCTGACTTGTTAATTGTC
The DNA here is from genome assembly GCA_048882045.1 of Candidatus Thorarchaeota archaeon. Taxonomy (GTDB): domain Archaea; phylum Asgardarchaeota; class Thorarchaeia; order Thorarchaeales; family Thorarchaeaceae; genus SMTZ1-45. The sequence goes on from JBHLRZ010000008.1 coordinate 72,340, forward strand.
TGTTGAAGCTCGTCCATTTGCTTCTTGCCATAGCCCATAGCTGGTAGGACATCTTCCAGATGACTATACTTCTCAAAAGTATCCTTTATGCTTCCAACTGCGAAAGGTCGTGGATCAACAATGAAAGCCCCCGCTTTTCTCGCGGCAATGTAGCCAGCACCGTAGGGCATTTCGCCATGTGTTACGGTTGGTCCATCCTCAACAACAATGACACGCTTACCTCTGATCTTTTCCATGTTCTCAATTGTGAGAGGCGATGCTGCATCAACAATCATAGCTTTAGGATTAGTAAACATGATATTCTCCCTGACTTCTTCCACATCCTCATAGTCTGCAGTATCTATCTTGTTGATCACAACTACATCAGCCATCCTAAGGTTGGTCTCACCAGGATAGTACGATATCTCATGACCAGGTCTGAGTGGATCAGCAATGACAATCAGTAGGTCTGGCTTGTAGAATGGGAAGTCGTTGTTTCCACCATCCCATGTGATTACATCAGCTTCTTTTTCAGCCTGCTCGAGAATCTTCCCGTAGTCTACTCCTGCATAGAGAATGACGCCCATGTTGATCATAGGCTCGTACTCTTCTCTCTCTTCAATCGTACAGCGATACTTGTCTAAGTCTTCCAGTTTTTCGTACCTTTGAGCAATCTGCGTAGTAAGGTCCGGATCATATGGCATGGGATGTCTGATGTTCACAGGTTTCAGTCCCATGTCAACAAGAATCTGATTGACTCGCCTCGATGTCTGACTTTTTCCGCAACCAGTTCGGACTGCACAGACTGCAACAACGGGTTTGTTGCTCTTAATCATCGTGAGGCTTGGACCCATAAGTCGGATGTCTGGACCAAGACTATTGACCCATGCAATCTTGTTACCGACCACCTCGTAAGGAAGGTCTGAGTATGCAAGGATACATTGTTCAACATCAAATTCTTTGATGAGATCGGGTAGCTTCTCTTCAGGGTAGATCTTTATTCCCTTGGGATAGAGTGGTCCCGAGAGTTCTGGTGGATACATCCTGTCGCCAATTCCAGGTATCTGCTCAGCTGTGAATGCAACAACATCATAGTCATCGTTGTCGCGAAAATACGTGTTGAAGTTATGGAAGTCGCGACCAGCTGCTCCCATGATAATTACTTTCTTCTTACTCATCGATATCTCCACTCCAAAAACTAGGGCGGAATTCAGGCACTCGACCCTAGAGTCACGTTAAAAAATGTCTGGTCCAGTCAAATCACAAAACTTCCACTTCCCGTCTCCAAAAATTCGGAGACTATCCCAAATAATGCTTCCTTCTATTTTTCGAGGGTAATCCGGGGAATTTGCGAATAGTCTTACTAGAATGTCTTTAATGTAGTATGTGAGTAATACGTCTGATTCATCATTTGGCAACCGTATAATGGAGAAAATACCAACCCATAAATACGAGCTGCGATAAGTATGATGGAAACCGCCGGGTTTCATGGGGTGCAGGTTTAGTGAAGCTAGTCGATCTGGCTCGGGAGTCAGTTAAGGTTCTACAGGAGAGAGGGGAGGAAGGAATCCGAAGTGACATTCTAGCTGAAACCCTAGATACCCCGAAACGACGTGTATATGACATAATCGCAGTATTGAAAGCTCTTGGACAAGTCACTACAACGCGGAAATTCGATGGGACCATTGTAACCTGGGTCGATATGACTAAGGACTATGTACCTCGTCAAGCTCATGATGACCTGAAAGTCGTGATGGACCAGGAGAGTAGTGAACGTAAGAAACTCCAAGTGCAGGTTGCTGAGCTCAAAGAGCAGGTTCGTATTTCCAAGTCAAAACTACGACGAGAGACTCAAGCTGTAGAAACCTCAGACAAGACAGAGTTCAATACGACTCAGATAAGAGTCCGAGCACTCTCAAGCAACGGAGTGAAGCGTGTTGAACATTCTGGAATAGAAGTCCTTATTGAAACTCACGAACCAGGAATGGTCGTTGATCCCGAAGAGAGAAAGGTCGATGAACAGGAAGCTATCATCAAAAACCTGTAAGCTCTTTTCTCAATTGCCTAGCCGTATTGTTACAAGACTTCCTCTTCTCACATTTGCCAGTTGATCTAGTTCGGAATCGTCAGAAGTTACCCTACCAAGTATGTTCACCTGACTGAAGGAATTTCCATCATTGAGGTAGATATCAAGAGTGTCTCCTAAGGGTTGATACGCGATATCTGCCCGTTTGACTTCCTTAGTTGGTTTCGCATTCCCTTTTGATATACCCAGAGTAATCTTCATCTCTCCACGCATCATAGCTGCACGACCTTCGAAGGGTAGTAAGGATTTGATTTCCTCAACAATAAGCGGCGCATAGATCCTGTTGATTACACCCTTGAGAATGAGTCCTCCCTCGAAGACAAAGTCAAGGATTAGGTCAGTATCACTAAGGTCTACCATAGTAAATCATCGCAATCCGCTCCTAAAATCTCCTGCGATATGCCTAGCAGCAAAGCCTTAATTGGTCTAGAATCCAGCTTGATTTGGAGAGGATTGGGCTGGCCTCCACCAAACTCGACATAGCATTTGTAGTAGACACAACGGGTTCCATGAAGGACGATATTCAAGCAGTCAGGAATAGTCTCTTTGATATTGTCGAACATATCACTAAGAAGACTGAAGGTCTTGAGATTCGGTTCGGAGTCGTTTCATACCGCGACCATCCACCTCAAGATAGGTCCTACGTCACGAAAGTCTTCGACTTTTCAGAGAACATCAAGAGGGTGCACAAACTCATATCCTCTTTGAATCCATCTGAGGGTGGTGACACTCCTGAGGCTGTGGCAGATGGGCTCTTTGATGCTCGTACCAAACTCTCGTGGGAAACCGATGCATACAAGGTCTTACTCTTGGTAGGTGATGCTCCTCCTCATGGAAGAAAATACAACAGCATTGGTGATGATTATTTCCCTGAAGGCTGTCCGAAGGGGCATGACTCAATCGAAGAAGTGCAGCAGTTCCGAAGGGATTATGGGAGTACAATGTTTATCTTCGTCTGTGGATGCAACCCTCTGGTAGAGGAGTCATTCAGAAACATTGCCTCCTCTGTTGAAGAAGGCAAGTACTACTCTTTGTTAGAAGCTCATGAGCTTCCTGAGGCTATCATAGGGATCCTTGAAGGAGTTAGTGACCTCATTGAGGCTGATAGGAGAGTCCTCTCCTATTACGAAGCCAATGATGGCGTCTTTGATATGGGTGAGGCTGCTTCAAATCTTTCACTTGAGCTGAGAGCGTTGAAAACCAGTCTATCTCGATTACTCGAGCTAGGACGAATTTCTCGATGGCCAAAAGGAAAACCACTTTCAACCTCTTCCACCGACCTAGCAATTGAACTTGGAGCTGTACCAAACAATATCGTTGCAGGAAAAGCCTTCAATTATTCAATTCGAGTGAAGAATCCTGGTGCAACAACAGTTGGCATTAGGGTAATCGCTTCTCTTGTTACATCTGATGGTGTATCCGAGGTCACAAATGAACATCATGAGATAAGTTCGAAGTCCGACCGAATTCTCGAGCTGAACTTGATACCTATGACTGACACGAAAGGAAAGGCTAGACTACGTGTCGAAGTCTTTTATGGGTCCCGATCTGTTGCTACGGAAATTTACGACACACGAATCTTTTGATGGAGGATACCAGTTGAAACTGCATGTACGAAGAGGACGGAACCAACAAGGTCTGTCTTTTCTTTCATCAGACGTGTCTTCTGGTATTTTTGAAATGAAACTCGATGAGAGGCGAGTAATCCTTGATGTCCGGTCATCAGAGAAGGTACCTTCTGGTACAGTGATTATTGATTCTCGCATTTCTGATCTTTTCGGTATACCTGATGATAGTGAGGTTTTCCTTAATCCAGTGTCCAATAAACAACCATCCTGTACTGAGGTCCATCTGGGAGTAGTATCGACTCGAGGCTTAGATAACGAGAAAGTCGCCCGTGCAATGTCCAAAAGAATAGATGATTTTCGAGAGTACCTCGAGGGTCTGATTATCTTTGAAGGACAGTCTTTTACAATTGAGGATTTCGGAATCAACTTGTATGTCTTCTCTTTGAATCCTAAAGATTCCTCAACAGGTTCTGCACAAATCACATGGGATCAGCTTCTGAAAATCCATCTTGCTCCTATGGATTCTCGTCCATTCAACCTCTGCATACTCGTTGAAACTGCAGCTGCTTCTCAGATTGTTGATGTAGCAACCCATGATGGACAGATTTCTCGTCTTCAAGCCATACGGTATGCAATCTCAACATTGGAACAAAAACTGACTTTGCAAAAAGACATGTTGTTTTCTGGATTTGCATTCTCTGATGAAATAGTCATATTCAGAACATTTGATTCTCAGACCGGTGAAGAAACAGGAGTGTCTACTTTTCATTCTCCTTCACTATTGAGATCATTTGGCGAGTGGATTACCGAATTCGCTTCAGGAAACGAAAAATCTCCCTCTAATCCTGGAGAGGCTCTCAAACAGGGACTGGCCATAGCCTCCTCTCATACAGAAATAAATGGACTACAAACTGCCATTTTGTTTTTCTCCAGCGGGGTGTATTCAGCAGGCCAAAATCCTGTTAAGATTGCACGAACAGTGGGTAATTCTGAAAAGCTGGTATTATTCGCAATTTCTATGGGATCTGGCTCAGTCACTGACCTCATGGAAGCAGTTGCAGAAGAGGGAGGTGGTGCATTTATCCACATTGACAGAGATGAGAAGACTGAAACTATTGTTGAAACTATTGAAAAGACACTCTTCAGTAAGAGGTGAAAGCAATGAGCAGTGATATCATAACTCGACTTCAAGCACTTTACCATAGTGGAGACATCACGGGTTATATCCATTCAAACCTCCCCGTAGACTTATTGAAAACTGGATGGATCGAAAAGGGGCTGCTTTCAAAGGGGATGAGAGGTCAACTTCGTGACAAACACAATCAAGAATCTCTTATCATTCCTGCTGATAGATTCACACGACTTACAAGAGATATGACTAATACTGGCTATGCAAGCATTGCTATCATCGGCTCAAAGGGTCTAAGAGAGGGCAAATTCGCCGCGATGGTCTATGAGAACAAAAATGTCCAATCCCTGATTGCATTTCGCATCCAACACAAAACGCCTCTTGAGATAATCCAACTCTTCCTACAAGTGCTAGGTGGAGAAATATCCAACCTTCGTGATGAACCAAACCTCGACTATGTGGAACAAATCAGAATCGACACAGGTGAAAGGATTGTCGAAGACGCTTTGGTCATTTCTCTCCCGAAGGAAATTATGAAAATTTCGGAGTGGATCAAAGCTACAATCCAAGAGAAGTCTTCTGAAAGTATTCTTCTTAGACACGGATCTTCGAAGGAGCTAGTTGTGTTTTCAGCACTTCTTACCAGATGGGTGACTAGTCTGGAGCTTTTCCGTGAAACTCGGTCAGCTATAGCAGCATGTGTGTTCGTCAAAAAGAAGCAAATGGATGTCTGTTTCTGGGACTCGTCTCAAAAGATTGCTTCTTTTGCTAGTATTGGAAGTGCCAATATTGAAGAACTCGGAAGGAAGTATCTTATCCCCCTTTGGATGGTTCCTGGTGATAGTCTGAAACCACTCCCTAAAAAGAAAGAAGTAGTAGTAGAACCTCGACTAAGTAAGACGACAAAATTGCAGAGAGAAGAAGAAACTACAGTTGATACAGGGATAAAGGTATTGAGTCGCCGTTTGGATCAATTATCTGGTCTAGAGTCTAAATTGGAATCCCTCGAAACAAGATTACAAACAAGTTCGAACACACAGTCTTTGGACAAGGGAAGCCTCGAAGCTCTGCAGAGCAGGCTATCAGAAAACATCGACAGAATAGAAATCCTTAGCAAACGCCTGATTGAGCTGGAGAGACGAATCAAAAAGATATCGGGGTGATCCTGCATGGCTGACGACTATTCAGAGATGATTAGAAAATTGGAAACTCAAGTTCGTGAACTAGAGATGATTCAGCAGCGAGCCTCATCTCTTGAAGCAATGATTGAGATGAGTTCGGATTCCCTAGACCTCCAAGACATTATTTCCAGAATTAACAGAGTTCAAGATCTAGTTGACAACATCGAGATTGAAGTGGATAAACTAGAGATGGGTGTTTCATCTATCGAGCATGTTGGCTTTCGTCTCAGGACTGGAGGTCAGTAGTTCTTGAAACAAGATTGTCAATGAGATCAAGGATGTAGCCAGTGAATGTATGAGATGAGAAGCTCTCGACAGGGATCAGATTGGAGTTGAGTCCTTTCAAGAGTCTGAGGTTTGATGTCTGATTTCCATTCTTACCAAGTGTCAACACATCCAATCTGTATCGGTCATGCTTGGATATGGCGCTTAGGAATGAAACGTGTTCCTCATCATAAGTCCCAACACTATTACTCAAGACGAGAGCGACAGTTGGTCTTTCTGGACCAAAGTCTTCCAAATACTCGGCGATTGAACGATAAGCTCCAGCCATGCTCTCATAGCCTTCAACTTCGTCTGAAGTATCGATTATCGAATAGATCAATGAAATAAGCACTTCTTCAGATTTTAGGTCATCATAAAACTCGACATAGGACTGAACTTCCTTCCCCCTCTGAATTGAGAACTTTTCAGGAATTTCATTGAAAGTTACGAGTGCAAGCCTACCTTCAGTTCTGTTATGAATGAGGATGTTGACTATCATTAAGGCCGCCAGAGCTGCTATTTGCGATCTGGATGCTGTCTTCTTTATACTGTCGAGGAAAGCTTCGACCTCGGGAACCAACTTGATCAGAGGATTCAATTGCGTTTTAGCCGCATGAATGGTCTTGAGGTTCACATCTTTCGTCTTCATTTTCATGCTTTTTGAAATACATAGTACTACATTGATATCTTTGAAGGCTTGCTTCGGTTTGAAGTCTACACCCAAGTCTGACAATCTTCCAACCTGACCGGGTTGTAGTTGTGGTTTTGAGTACTTCACACCCATAGCAATTGGATTATCCTGTCCTCCGATGAATAGTCTTGTGTCGATTCCAATCAGTACTCCATTTATGGATTCACGAATCCCCTTTTCATGTAAATGCATGAACGATGACAATTCCGAGTTACTAGTCACTTGAGGTGAATAGTACGAAAGTACCACTTCCTTTAGATCTGTTATCTCCCCATCGTATCGTACTAGATTCACTATAGTCGAATTTTTAAAACCAAACAGTAAAGCGTCTGATTCAGAAACAACAATCGACCGCTCTCCACACTTCGGATGTTGTCTGGCAACACCCGCACACCATTGCCCGGTGTTAATATCCAGTGCTAGAATATGATCTTCATCAGTTACCTCTAGTGCTTTCATATCTTCTTCACACATGAAAAATACGCCTGATTCGGACTTGGCGATTTCTACTCCAAAGTGTAGCGCTGATAGTATCTCTGAAGGTCTTTCTATGTGGAGACACGAAAGTAGAGCCTTATCAAATCTGGTCAAATGAGCTGGAGAACCGAAAATGGGTCCTTCCAACTTCGCGTTTGCACGAATCAATGTGGCAAGAAGAATTCCATCTCTTGAAAGAAGACTCTCGGAAAATGCATTCTTCCATCCAGATACCAACACAGAGCCATTCTTCTCGAGTAGTAATGCCAGACTCAAAGCAGTGGGTGAGGTTGGTCCTTTCAGAGTTAGGACACAACTATCGAGATAGACTTTTCCTCCATCATTTTCGATCATATGGTCGATAGACACAATTCCAAGCATCTTTCTAGCATCTAATATCTGAAGTATCCTAGCAAGTTCGTTCATTGCAGCCTTTCCTAAACTCTCCTCTGCTACAACTGATGTAGTGTTCTCTTCATATTGAAGAAACGCTGGACGAGGTGGAAAGATCGAAAGGATGTTTCCGCCCAAAATCCGCTGTATTTCCTCAGGTTCTGCAGCCAAATTTCTGCTGAGTAGATAACTGAAGACCTCTGATATGCTGTCTCCAAACTGAGTTTCAGGATATGCTGACGAGAAAATCAGTCGTTTTGACCAATCTGCATCGCTTTGTGTTTTCCGCATGTGCCGAACGAGAGCTGACAAAGAAGAAATTGTTGCACCAGAAGTTAGGACTTTAGAACCTGGAACATCTAAAAGTCGAGTTATGTTCTGTCCCCACTCCTTTTGATTTTTGGCTCCAAGTACCAAACGTGGAGTCTTCAGACCTGCTTGCTTGAGGAGGACCAACCATTCTAAAAGGGGGTCAAGTTCCTCACTGGGCCCAAGTTCTATGAATAAAGGTTTGTCTGTCTTGATGTAGTTCAACAAATCTTTCCTATTTGGCCCTTTTAGTGCAACTGGAAGGTCAATGGTTCGTAGCACACATCCCCAACCAACTTCAGTTCTTCTGCCACTTCTCATGTCCTGTAAATGATACACTCGAGGGCTCTGAGGCGGCTGTGTTGCCCACCTGTATACAGAATTTGCATTAGCGTCCTGTTGCAGTGTAGGGAGAACTGTTTCTCCAAGATTAATCAACGGTTTAATCACGAGATAGTCTGCAATCCAACTTGACTCTGATGATGCAGTTGTCCCATGATAGAACTCACTAAGTAATCTTGGTACCCGAAGATAGTCATATGCCCTCCTGGGAAGATATCTGAAAGCTCCTGGATAGAGTGAGGCGAAATCGTTGAGCTGGTTCTCAACCATTCTATAGAACGAATAAACCCGGTCTGGATCAAAGGTTCGAATATCCTGTCCAGCCCGTACAATACCGAGTTGAAGGGATGAATCAACAACAACGAAGCGGTGGATCTCATTTGCTTCGATGTCTTCAACTACAATCATCCAGTAGGTCTCCAGAGTGTAATGATAGATTGACAACAGCATCCGATATATGCCTAGTGCCGATGAAGCAATAGTTTATCACGAATCTCGAATGACCATCAACCATGCTCGTAGTGCGGGCTGTTGAAGATCAACCAGGTCGAGGCATCAAGAAAGGAGATGAGTTCAGACTTTATATCGTAGATGCTCATCATCATATGGGTCAGGAGAAGGGTCACAGGAACACACCAGCTGGAGCATACGATTTCTATGCATCTTTGTGGTTCGAGATTCAAAAACAGACAAAGATTTTGCTAGAAGAGGATTCTCTGTTATTTGAACCAGTCAATATTCAGGCCCCTGAACTTGCCTCCCGTATCTTTCAAAGCCGTGATAGTTGGAAACGTCTAGATCACGGTTGGCTTGTTGACAGGACTGTCGCTTTTCCGTACACTGACGATTACTCCTCTCCCGAAGCGCCAGGTGATGCATCATTCAAAGTTTCAAATGACAAGATTGCATCATGGACAACAAGAACACCTCACTCCACTAGATTGATTGGTTTCTCTCGTGTGAATCCACTTGAGGGATCCATTGCCATTGATGAGCTTGACAGAAGTGTAAACGAACTAGGATTGAGAGGTCTCAAACTGCATCCTCTCGCGCAGCTCTTCATAGATGAGATTGAGGATGATGCCTCCAGGAATATAGTGAAACGAGCTGGAGAGATTGGCATTCCCATCATATTTGACACTAGAAACATCAAGACAGTTGTGAAAATCAAGCGGCTTGTGGATTCAATGAGAAACGATCCACAGTGCGGTGATGCTTTGAAGGGGCTGAAAGTGATTATCGCTCATTGTGGAATGTCCCCCGGTGATACACGTCTTTTCGAATCTTTAAAGGATCCTATAATCTACGGCGAAACCTCAACTCTGCATGACAGAGATATTCCAGTATTGTTTGAAACAGCTAGTGGAAGGTTAGACAAATGGTCTGAGAAATTTCTCTTCGGGACAGATTTTAGTTTCCTCTCGGTTCAGGCACTAGACATAATCATGTATATGCTCTCTCGGGACTTTCCAGGGACTTTAGGAGATGCACAGAGAGTTTTAGGTGGGAATGCCTTGTCCTTGCTTCGAAAACCATTCAGGACATCCATTGGGAAGTCAGGAGCACCTCGGGAATATTTAATCCGTGATGATTCATGGTTGACACAACGTGGGCTCGAAGATGTCCTGATTGGTCTTTTGAAAAAAGGTGATTGGAACTTAGGCTCGCTCGACCCAATGATACCACCACTTGGTACTTGGCCGGAGCCACTCCCTGTAAAGGCTGGGGGTACGATTGGCGTCAGCCAAGAATCATATGTCTTGACGATGATATCTAAGGATAAGACAAAGGAATTCCACATATGGATCAGGAGGCGGTCAGGCAATCTACTCAGTTGTAGTGTCTTGGCTACACAGGGAATGGTCCAACTTGATACCGTTGAGAATGCCTCTCAAAAGCTAAGCTCTGTTTTGATGCGTGCAGTCGCAGACTATTCAACGATCCTTGATTCATCAGATGAACTACAATCTTGTGTTCTGGAACACCTTTCATAGCGCGTACTAACAATTCTTTATAACTTCAGAAACAGATTGACTTGTATAACACTGAGGAGGCGAAAGCCATCACCAAGCAAATTACCTTGGAGATTATTGACGGTGGAGACCTTAGGGGATTTGCCAATATTCATCCTAAGACCGCTAAGAAACTTGATGCAGATATTGGATCTATTGTGATATTTGAAGATCCTCAAAGCAGTTTCTGGGGTGCGGCTGAGATCAGAAAGAGTAACGAAATTGGAGAGGACCAGATAGTTATTGACACACTTGTCCTAGAAGCCTCTTTACTTATGGAAGGCGACGAAGTTGAAGTGACACTATACAATGAAGACATGATTGCCTTAGAATTCATCGAATTCGGTCTCAAACCATTAGCTGAGGACGCAAATACAGAAGATCTCGTATCTCGAGCGGCAGAGAGGGTGAAGTCCCTTGAGAACATAATCGGTGGCCGGTTAGTCTATCCAGGGATGTCTTTCAACTGGCCCGAGCTCGCTGTGAAGGTTGATATCATCAACACAAAACCTCCATTGGCAGGCAAGAGCTTTGCAAAGCTTGCATTTGAAGCATTACGAGAACGTACTGGATACCAGTTCAAGACAGTTGGTGTTGCCTCCCCCTTTAATGCTGTCCTGTGCATTGACACAAGTGGTTCTATGAAGACAACCGATGTCCCTGTACAGGATATTGCTCACGCTCGCGAAGGTCTAAAGGATCTTGCTGGTGACAGTCCTGAGGTCCATGCATTCCTCAACAGATTTGAAGAGGGTCGGAATGTCAGCAGAGCCGAAGCCGCAGCAATGGCTGTGTTACTCTACCTCGCAGAGAAGGTTGGTAGGGGTTATGGCGAGAAGGTCGGTGTAATTACTTTTGAAAAAGAAGTAAGCGAGATGACATTTCTTAACTCTGAAACTGGTGATGTGCAACCTTTTGTTGAATGTACAGGTCGGGAGAAAGCTCTCGGCCTTCAGATTATCAGTACTCACGTAGTGGACAAAGTAGAGGAAGGTGGAACACTCACTGATATGGGCTCTGCACTTTCAAAGGCACATGAGATAATGGAAGAGTTTGGTGATCCAAACAAACCCACTATGCTTATTATGCTCACTGATGGGATGACCACATCAGGCCCTCCACCATTGAAGGTATTAAAGGACAAATTCACTGATAGAAGTAAGCTTGTTATCTACACAATTGGTCTTGGTGAAAGGAGTGAGATAGACGAAGAGCTAATGCTAGCAATAGCAACCTATGGAAATGGAAGCTATCGCCATGTCGATAACATGAGAGATCTACTAGAGTGGTATGGTAAGTTGGCTGGTGAATTTGCTGTTGTTATAAGAGGAGCTGAGTGATTCAGTCACGTGGTTCTAGGGCTTGAGTAAGACCTTTCAAGGTTTCAAGATCCATCTCTTGGATCTGTTCCTCTGGAATACCTTCGAGCATCACTTCAGGAATCGTAACCAGAAGTTCTGCTTTCTCCTCTCCGTACTTCTCAATGAATCCCTGCATTCTAGGATCTACTGGTACAGGTTCTGGTTCCACTTCTGGCTCTTCTACCTCAGGAGCAGATGCCAGCAGGGCTTCAAGCTCATCTTCACTCAGGGATGAAAGGGTTTCCTCTCCTATTTCTTCTCGGACCTCAGCTGGCAGTTTCTGAATCAACTTTTCCTTAGTCGTGTCTTTCTTTTTCTTGACCTTCTTGACCTTTCTAACCTTGACAGCTTTCTTCTTCTTCTTTGGTGTTGCTGAGGGGATTGACACCTTCAATTTCTCTACTAATTCTCTAGCAGTATCTGGAGTAAGTCTTTTGATGTCTTCAGGGGGTAGTGTAGCGATTATCTCATCTGGAAGCTCACCCAGTATCTCCTCAACCTCTCCTGTAGCTTTAGGAGCATCCATCACGACTGCTTCGTCCGTCATTAGAATTGGTGCACTCTCTAGCTCTTCAACCAGAGTTGATACATCAATTTCAATATCGAAACCTTGGTTGCGCCAGTTCATGAATTTCCGAATTGCTGGATCTTTCATTTTGATGTTAGAAAGGAAATTGTTGATCTCTAATTCCTCCATCTCCGGAAAGTCTTCAACCAGTTTCTCAATGTCCTCCGTTGGAAGTCGTGCCCATAATGGTCCGTTCAAGAGTTTTGACAATCCAACTGCACAATGGGATCTTACCCATGGGCTCTCGTCCTGAAGTCCTTTGAATAGTACTGGAATGGTTCTAGGTTGATGATAGAATGCCAAGGCTTGTGCTGCTGCAATACGTACATCTTGTACGTCGTCGGCGAGGGCCTTTGAAACCTCTGTGACCACTTCTGGATCTGCTAGATCAATTGCTGCAATGAGAGCTCGTTCTCTGACAAGATCTGAGGTGTCGGAAAATGCCTTAATCAATGCAGTCTTGTCCTTGGCATTTTTCCTCGCGAGTTTTCCAACCTCGTCTGTTTCGAAATCCAGCAGAAAGCTCCTGATTCTACTACTCACGGATACTCCTCCAAGACGCGTGCAATTTCGCCCGGATGACTATGGTATTGTGCAGCACACTCTCTTAATAGCCTTAGGTGGGCGAATACTGTCACCCTCTTATATCAGTTGGCACTACATATACAATATTCTCTGATGAACTCAAATTTCGATAAAAATCAGGTACCGTTTTAAGTTGCTTCTGGTGCATTCTTGCCATGGACGAAGACAGAGAGATCAAATCGCTGAAGTTGATTATCTTCATGGGACTAAATTTCCTAATTGTCCTCATGGCGCCACTCTCAGGTGTGTTCTTCACTGGTGAAATGTACCAATTAGTAGGAACTTTGGTCTTCTTCCTAACATTCATTTTGATGTATACTCTGACTTGGGTATTTGTTGTCTGGGATGGCGGAAAATCGATCTCTGAATTGGGAATCGATTTCTATGATAACACCTATTCTCACATAATCATTGGAGCAATTGCTGGTACTGCTGCCTCAGTGCTGGTTGTCGCATTAGCATTATTCGGAGGTGGTCAGCTTAGACCGATTGCAGATATCACTGGCGACTTAATCATGAATCAGGTGATTATCACAGTGCCAACAGCACTATTTGAGGAACTCGTTCATCGAGGATACATACTGACTAGGTTGGAAAACCTCTCTGGCCGTAGGACTGCAATAATACTCAGTTCAGTATTCTTCTCACTACTTCATTTCAGTTGGTGGGCAAGTCCAGGATTTCCACTTCATCTAATACTCTTGTTCTCTTTCAATCTGTTCCTGGGAGGCGTTGCACTCTCTCTAAGTTACTATTGGTCTGGAAGGAGGCTTTGGGTGCCCATCGCATTCCATTTCATGTGGAACATGATTGCCTATCCTCTGTTTCCATCTTTCCCAAGGGAAACTGTAGTAATGCCAGAGGTCTTTCAGATTGAATGGGGTGTGACTACTATCCTCGGATTCCTATTCGGTATATCTCTGCTATGGGGACTACTTCAATCGAAAAAGAAAGGGTGAGAAGGGAGCGGCTTTACCGGCCCCTTCTATTGAATCTCATTGTTGATCTGAAACTGAGATGTCATCCGGTCTTCTGACAAGCATTGTCATGCCAGTGATTCCGACTACGGCTACCATCTCTCCAGCCTTGATAGGTGGACCAGTAGTCTTTGCCCACCAAATTTCTGCTCCAGTCTTCACTTTGCCCTTGGGATTTATGTCAGTGGTGGCAACAAGATCCGCGTACTTGAACTGCATATAAGTTGGCCACTTGTCATAATCTCTAAGGAATGCAAAATACAGGAGCATGAGACAGAAGACACTGCCTGCCATTATGTACACTGTAAGCTGTCTCGTGGGATCAATCATCACGGAAAGAAATATTGCGACACCATATATTGGGAACAACTTCAACGAAACCTTGGCATCTATGAAGCCGCCTTCTACGAAGCTACTCCCTCCGGTAAACATTGTGAACATTAGATACATGAGTGCAAAGATGATAATCAACATCCAGTCTTGGAATGCAAAACCTGTCAACCAAACCTGGAAGACAAAAAGTATGAGGATGAGCGGAACAGTTACCTGTGCCATAGCTTTGCCAGTTGCTGGTTCAAGGGTTAGAACCAGTAGTGTAAGAAGCACTCCTAAAAGTATTAGACCAACGAATGGATTTATGAGAAGAAATGGCATGACCATGCTCAACGCTGAAAACATGATCATGATTACCAAAATCTTGATCCACGCGTCCATCTTTTTTCCATCCTACTCCTCGGCCATTCCCTTGTCCTTTGGAACTTTTAACCCGCCCGTTCCAGCTGACATCGCAGCTGCTACACCTGTCGTGACTCCAACCTCTGGAATATTGGTTGGAACCATGATAATCAGGTTAGCGTTCTTTGATATCTCTTGCATAATGTTCCATGTACGAAGTACGAATCCTACCTGGGATTCCTCATACCTCTTCGCTGCCTTTAGCATGTTCTCAGCAGCCTGAAGCTCTGCCTGAGCAAGGATAATTCTAGCTCTGCCCTCTCTGTCAGCTTGTGCTTCTCTACTCATAGCGTCTTGCAATGCAGCTGGAATGACTACATCACGTATCTCCACACTAGTAACCTTCACTCCCCAGTGCTCTGTCTTCTCATCGATGAGTTCTTGCAGATGTTCTGCGATTTTGTCCCTCTCGGAGAGAAGTTCATCGAGTGTTACCTTACCGGTGGTCTCTCTCAGTGTTGTCTGTGCACCCAGTTCTACAGCTACTGTGTACCTCTCGACGCTCAGGATAGCCTTCTCAACATCAATGACTCTAAAGTACATGACCGCATCAACGACAACAGGTACGTTATCCTTTGTCAAAGACCTCTCTGTCTTGAAGGCGTATGTCAATAACCTCAATGAAACTTTCATAGCAATCTTATCGAGAATGGGAGTGACCCAAATCACACCAGGTCCCCGAATGTGTTTGAATTTTCCGAGTCTGAGCACAGCAACGCGCTCCCACTCCTTGAGGACTTTAATCCCGCTCGCAACGAACATCAGTACGAAGAATGCGAGTACTACGATCAACATTGTCCATAAGTATGAATCTAATCCGAATAGTTGCAATTCTTTTTGACTCCTTCCTTCTACACACGACCCGTGCAGACGAAATGATGAACAGAGTCCAAGGACTCCGTTTCACGTTCATCTTTCGTCTGAAGTCTTATGAAGCTTCGTCTCGAGGTAGATGAATTCATGCAAAATAAATAGTGTCGGAGGAACGGACCATTTCCTCCGACTGAGGTTTTATCTCCTCTTCACATGTGAGCTAGATTTCGTCCTCTCCTAACTCAAGCAATTCATAACTTCCAATACGTGATAATGGTAAATTGAAATCGCTTCTAGCCAATATCTCAACCAAAGCAGCTAGAATAAGCGCGACGATTACAGAACCAATGATTCTCTCAATTGGGATAATCAAAAGTGCAGGCGCAAACCACACAGTAATAGTAGCTGGGTCGACAAGCAAGGCAATGTTGAACCAAAAGACTCCTACTGCCAGACCAAACACATGATCAAGGGTAACAGCAACTATGCTCAATAACCACATTGAAATAAAACTAAACCATCTATCAACATTCCCTATCCTCCTCAACGGTTCGAGGAACTTCTTTGACACTCTTGGTATAACAAAAACTAGGGAGAGTAGGAACACAATGAATTGGAACACAAGGAATTGTGGTAGCAAAAGTCCAATCGGGCCTATAATAAACACTCCCATGAAAATGAGATACGCAATTGGAACTGCAAGTCGCCATCTTGTTCTCAAAGCACCGGCTCCAAATGCCCCAAAAGCTGTAGCAATTGCTGTAAATGGTCCAATTAGTGCTAAGGACGGAAACATTAGCATAGCAATTGATGACCCTATCAATACCGCAATCACCCCAAAGAACGGTCCCAGTAGGAATCCTACAATAGGAGCTGATATGAGACCAAATGATATTGCCCCTTCTCCACCGATAGCAATGTTGTAAGGAATCAATGTGATAATGAGATGAATAGCACCAAAAATTCCTGTTAATGCCCAAGGATACGCCATAGAACGTGATGAGATTGACATTAATATGACCCATTATTTTTTTATTTAGTGTACATTAGTAAACTACATAGGTAGGTTTGTACACTTTACTGCGTATCAAACCTCTATTTGAAGATGTTGGGAATGACTGAAAACGAATCGAAACAATCACTATGGCCATATCTCCTCTTTCTCCCCTCGGAACAGGAAGCTAGGGACGAGTTTGTGCGTTCAGTGCTTTCATCACGGGTGGCAAGGAGTGTCTTATCTCGATTTGGCACTGATGGTCCAGTGCTGCAAAAGGATTTGGTTGAAAAACTACCTCACTCAAACAAGAGTATCCTCTCCTACCTCTCAACTCTTCGTAAGTTTGGTTTGATAACAACAGGATCAACGATACGCCATGGAAAACGTGTGGTCTATCATGAACTGACAAAAAGTGGATGGGGTCTTGCTCGGTTCTACTTTGAAGGTCTTCCATCTGATGTTGAGGAACTCACAGCTTTTCTGCTCGAGGACTACCTAACACGCTTAACCACCTTGTATCGGGGACAAGGAATTTCTGAAACGATTCTCTTTGAGATATTTGCCCGGATGCGTGCTAAGGCAATACTTGAGGGGTCGAGAAAGTATTCGACTCCAGCATTTGTTCTATTTGGCGCCTCAGCATACAATACTAGGCTTGAGTGCGACAAACTTCCAGAGGCAGGTGGTCTCACGAGTTGCAACTCACCAGACAGAACATCAGGGGGCCCTACCATTGATCTTGCCATGGCTCTAGCAAATGATGGGTATGAAACATCTTTGATATCATCGGTGGGAAATGATATGGATGGCTGGAACATCATTACCAATCTCATTGAAGGTAATATTGATGTTGGTCATATTGTCGTCGAAGATGATAAACGCACGAATGAATCAATAATCATTGATGAGGGCGATAAAGGGTCGCGAACTCTCGTCACTGTAAGTCCCACAACAGCATTATCGATAACATCTCCTGAACAGGTTCCCTGGAGTATTGTTGAAACCTCGAAAGTTGTCTATATTGGAGAGGTTTTTGTAGAGGTGGCTGCTACTATTGCTGCTCATGCCAAGGTAACAGGTATTCCAACAGTATACAGATGCTCAGTGCCATACTGGGAGGAATTTGGACTAAAGGGTCTCAGGCCAGTCCTTTCACAAGTTGATACCCTTATCATATCGAATAGGGCGTGGAATTGCCTCAAGAAGAATGTTGGACCACGACCTGTGTCGAGTATTAGAAAAGTATCAGATACAGCACTAGTGATTCGCCAATCAAGAAATCAGTATCAGTTGAGTCGGGTTGGTGAAAAGGATCTTTTATTTTCTAGCAAGAGTGAGTTCCCAGACATCACTGAACGCTTCACTGCTAATTTGATGATCAAAATTGCAGACGGGGTGGATACAGAAAAAGCTGTGGAGTATGCTATTAGTGCTGAGAATTAATGGTTTAGCTACTTGATGAAGCAGCTATCCAAAAGAAGAGCCCGCCTAGTATCCAGACGAAGAGTCCTGCCCCAAGGATGATTCCAAGAGTCGCTCCCATTCCTGAAGAGCCAAGATTGACATGCATGTTAGTGAATCTCTTGAAACCGCCAACGTACTTAGTTTCATAGTTACAATGGAACTCCTTGTCTGTGACAGCACCACATATTCCACACACAAATCTATTTTGAAGAACTGCTCCAAAAAGACTGTCAAGGTTGCATCCAATGAATGCAGTCAATGTAGACAATGGGACAAGAATGATCAGCTGCTCTGTTGTTGTGACTGCCCAAACTGAGCCTGGTGCAATCAGAGCTATGATAAGTGCAAGCAAGCCAATGAAAAATCCTGCAAAGAGAGCCATTCCCTCTCCAAGAAGTGAAACCGCACCAATCGTTCCTCGTGGAACTTTTCGTCGTAGATTGGTTATGAGTCTGGGTTTACTCTTACTGAAGACACCAATCTCACTAGCGAGGGTATCGGCACTTGTCGTGGCAACTGCTCCGATATATCCTCCAAACATGAGGAATGGCCAGCCAGCTGCTGCAAGATCGGGTGCAATTTCAGGACCTGTCAAAAACATGGCTATCGAGAACATCATTGGGATGATACCGCTTCCGAGGACATTGACCCAGGAACGTTTGCCCTTTCCTTCTTGGGCAAGATTGTGCTTTGCCTTCTCATTATATTTCATCTTGGTCGCAAGACCTGCGCTCAAGAAGAAAAAGAGGATGATGATGAAAGAAATAGCACCGCCTGTGTACCAAATTGTGAAACCAACAACAAAGGCACTAATGAGACCGGAGATATCTACAAAGTTCAGCCTATACGCTAAAGCTCCAACTATGGTCATAACCAATAATCCGGATACAGCCGGATGAGCTAGTATTTGCAGCATTCGCTCCACATCCAATAGTTGTTAAAGGTTTCAAACCGTGGTCATATCGCCGAAATCATTTCGAATGTTCTACGAGTATATATCATGTTCTCGTTGTTGTGTCCGGTTACCAACCAGCGGCCGAAAGTTTGCATTTATAGCTTTGCCTTAGGAATAGTTAGATTTCACTTTTTTTTCGCCAATATAATGATTTTCCTTCAGAATACGGCAAATGTCGAACAGGAATTCCGTGATGATGTGTTCGGCAAAGGCCGAAACACCCCCGTCTTTTAGAATCGCTTCTCATATTTCTCTATCTTTAAAATAGAGGGCTATGAATATTTTATAATCGTAGAATATTGGCGCGAAATTTAGTAGACAGTGAACTGTCTTCTAATTAGATTGATCGCTCTTGCTGGAAGTGGGCGACCGCCTTGAACCATTACCGCATCGACGTAGTATCCAGTTACAACATCAATGGGTGGAGTCATCCATCTGATCTTTATGATGTTGTGAGTAGACTTAGGATCCGGAATTGGCAGAGTGAATTCTTTCACAAGTTCTCTAACGGTCATTATCCGAATACTCAAAGCCAAGTCTTCAATGTCTGCTCGATTACTTTCGACTGACGCAATAATGTCAATTGGTGTCAGTCTTGCTACAAGACCAGGTATCTCTTCTCCGGACTCATCCCGAACTGAAAAACTCACTTTGAATAGGGATTCGTCAATTGCTTTGATTTTGAATCTCTGTCTGTTCTCACACGCTCTCCTACCACATCTCAGTATTGCACGTAGATGGGCAGTACTCATTTCAGCACTCATAGGGACTCGGAAAGGTATTGGCAGAATGCGTTGCTGCCCTGGATCGAGATCTATCTCACGAGTAACGAGTAACCTGTTGCCTCCGATTGATTCGAGTTCTATTGAGAGAACACACTTTGATGCCTTCTCGAGATTGCTCGTAATCTGAACAGATGGCTGCACAATTTCATCTGGAGCAGCAAAACCTGGGAGTCCAATAAACTCGAGACTTGCAATATCTTCTTGAGGTCCACCAACAAGAATGATTTCCGCAGTTCTACTATCTACTTCAATTCCTGCATAACTTAGTTTGGCTATCAGAGTTACACTCCTCGGATCAATTTCAGAACGTGGTGCTGGAATGACTATTGGACCAAAGGCAAGTGAGAGATTCTTGCTCTGTTTAACAGACTGACTCAATACACGTTGTTCCTCTCCATCGGGATATTTGAAGGACATAGTCAGAACTGCTGGTTCTCCAACCTCTGTGTTCCTCCTAACCCTCAACCATCCTGACACCTTTCCACCTACATGCGACCTCTTTGGTAAGCGGAGTGAGTCAATGTTTACTCTCGTGGTTATCTGATCTATTCTGAACCTGTCTGATTCTGTTGATCCAATGTTTTGACCCTTGTCCACCAGTGTTGCTTTGAGAATTCCAACACGATCAGCTGGACTCTCTGTAGTCAACGTTGGGATCTTCCACCTGAACCTTGTTTCCCCTCCCACGAATTCATGGTGCAAGAATTCCTCTATGAGCTGTGACCTACCTGAATCGCTTTTGAACTCAAGCGTCAACCTTGCATCCTCCGTACCAGACTTCTTCCCAAGGTTACTAACAATAATTGCCCCAGAAATCAGATCTCCGGGAACGTACATGTTCTTGAACTCACAGTCCAATATGACCTGTGGACCTCGCTTGACAAATCCAATGTAGAATGGTTTTGACATTGTTTCGGCTATTTCAGACCCATCCTCATTGAGAAGTTTCAACTGAAGAACACATCTCTCCACACCGGTTGACGCATCAGGTGGAATCAGTATTGGTGTGAACTGGGACTGATCCAAGTCAGTTGATTCGCCACTCTCAATCTCAAGGATATCCTCAGAAGTTGCCAACACCTCGCTTATGCTTGGTGACATTACACTTACTTGAGAACGAACCTTTGCTTTTAGCGGATAGTTTGTCTCAATCTGTCCCGTGAACATAACGGGAGTCTTTCCGTCAGCAAACTGGGTTGTTGTCCCTGGTTTGATTGATGCTCTCATCCAATACATATTGATAGTGCTTGAGAGAGTGATGACTCTTCCAACAAAGCCCACCTTTGCAATAATGTTGTAGGCTGCAATATTCTTCCTTGTAGCAAACGAAACGTCTGAAACATGAATCTCTCCATTCTCAATGGTTGATATGGAAATGACCTCAGTTTCAACAAGATTCCTTTCTGAATCCTCTATCGTGTATGTGATTGCAATATCTTCCAACCTACGTCCAGTGAAATTCCTCACCAATATACTGAACTGAACCTCTTGTCCAGCAAATACCCTCTCCATATCAGTCACTATCTCTGGTTCGAGACCTTTCCACCAACAGATCCATGTTGGAAGATGAGGGGTTCCTTCAATAGGATCGTATAACCAGTTCGTACTACACTCTCTCGTCACTTCTGCTAGCTTCTTCAGCAAAACAACCATGTTGTTGTCTGATTTTGCATAGACTTCTAGCTGGAAATCTGAACCTGTGGTTCTCGGATTTGAGAACTCACTTCCAAATACAGATACAAGCAAGGCCTGCATGAATGGATTCTCAATGATATTGAGTTCCTCAAGTTCATCTTTTATCATGTATAACATAGAAGCAACTGCGTCACCCATGAAGCGGTTCTTCTTCTCACTCAATTCACCATTGTCAGATATTTGACTGTTGTATATCCTCACATACTCGGACTCTTTGGCTGCACTACTCGGTCTAAACGGTCCCCACAGTCCAGCAGCAATGGCAGATTCTCTATTGGCTGCTAACGATTTTGGACCAACATCTGGGATTGTGACTCCACTGTACACCATCTTCTTCGCCTTTAGAGCGAGTGCTTGAAGTATTAGTGCCAAACCCATCCTTCTGGGAATCGAGAGCTGTGTGTCAAAGACTCGGATCTCGATTGTTCCATAATCTGTAAACGGATACATGTCTACCATTCGAGCGTAGCTTCGATTGACATGTCGTGCGAAAGCCTCTCTGTCAGTACCACTGAGATATGGTATCAATTCAAACTCATTTGTAGGTCCCATCTGAGTAGTGTTTCTAAACAGTCTAATGGATCTCTTGCAGCGAGGAGCTCGGACATTACCTTCTGCAGATACTTCCACCTCGTCGGTGGGTCTCTTGTTCTCAAACGGTGAATTGACTGATAACGCAATGAGATGAGGTAGGAAGTTTCTGATCATGTTGTAGACAGATATCTTCGTTGTTTCGTCCACGCTGGTATCGAGAATATGATGATGTTCACCAAAAGAGAGATTCCGTAAATACTCCTGAGTTGGATTCAAACCTGTTGAAACCAGAATGGCTTGGGCGTCTGTGGGAAGGGATTCCTGAGAGATTGCTATGAGCGTCTGAATCCACCAAGCAAGTTCTTCAAGTGTCGTACAGGGTGGTGTGGCAACTTCCAGAATCCAGGTAAGGCTTGTTACATTGGGGTCGTGTCCTAGGAGTGTGTATTCTTTAGGCTCACCGGTCGGATCCTCATATGCGGCAACTATTCTCGACCCTCTTTCTCCCTCTTCAGTCTGAGCCGACTGCTTGTACTTTCTTTTAACTGACTCTACATTTGATGTCCGAATTCTTTTATCAAGAAGGCCTTTCGCACTTGAAACTATTTTGTCAAACACCTGAAGGATGTTTTCTCCTCGAATCCAAGTACCATCTTTCTTAATGACCTGTAGTTCGACCTCAATACCATGGGGAAATGGCAGCTGCATCTCTTTGTGCATAGTGGTCGATTCCATGGTTAGCACCTAGAACCCTGCAATGATATTCAGAATTCGTATAAGAAGCGGAATGTTTTCAGACAAGCCGTGTGAGATGGTTAGTTCAAGTATCAGTTGATCCGATCTTTTTTCAAACGTTCTGATTAATTCGGAAACGAGTGGCCCGCCACCAAATTCTCCAGCATCTTCAAGAACAACAACTCCCAAGGACTCTATCATCTTCCTTAGTAATGTTACATCGCCCTTCAAGTATCTCGTTCCTAGGATGGCGACGTTTTCTCTCTCAATTGGTCGAGGGAACTCTGACCATCGAAGGTTTACTATATATTCAACATGCTTCTTTTGATCCTCAGCAGTCACCATGTTAACAATACTTGCAACTGTTGATTGCGATTCAGTTCTGTCACTAGATTTAATCAGTGTGGGAATACCTCGTCCTTTCAGGTTGCTAAGAACACGCTCAAGCGGATCCCCCTGTATTAGGCCCGAAAGGACACATACGACTCCTCGTGAAGCTCCTTGTACAAAGACACCACTTGAAGAGAAATCACTTACCCGCATACTTCTCTCAATAGGTTCCAGTGCAGCATTCAAGTCCGAAAGTCTTTCCAGCAGAACATTGAGAACACTCTCTGCTCTCTCAAGTTCATGCAAAAGACTGGATCTACTCATATTCCTTGGCCACTCTCTGAATTTGGAATTGCAAACGAATCGTTATGTACTTTCTTAGCTTTGCAGCCTCTATGACTTAGCAATCAGAGCTTGAAGTTCACTCATTTTTGCTCTGAAATCTTTCAGTCTGTACCAAGCTGATTCTCGGCCTCCGCCTTCTGAGAGTTTCCGTATGAGAATCCCATATTCAAAACCAGCAATATCTCCCAGAATCACCAAAGCTCTTTCGGAAGTGAAGTGAGACTCATCTACTCGTCCATCTCTATATCTAGTTATTAATGGCTTCAGGGCTTTCTCTGCAGAATCGAGGTTGATAAGAGCTTGACGATAGTTCTCTTTGGAGTCCTTGATTGCGTATCCTCCTACAAGTGGTGTCATTCCAATACCCAAGGAACCTCTACCAATTTCATCAAGAACCTCCATTGCATTTTCAATGTACTCATCAGCATTTTCAAGACATTTCCTTATCGCACGAAGAATCCTGTTTCTATCTCCGGATTCTGTCATCTAGACCCTCCACTTAAGTCTTGAAAGGAGAAATTGAATTGAATTTGGATGGCTCTGTAGAAGCACTCGGAATTCATGCTCGCTACTCTCAGAGCTGTGCTTCAGGCAGCTCGCCAGCAAAGTGACAGGCCACAAGATGTCCTTCACCCATGTCACGATCCTCTGGAATTTCTCTTACGCAGATTTCTTGAGCGTATGGACACCTGGGATGGAATCGACAACCAGAAGGCACATTGATTGGACTTGGTGGCTCGCCTTTCAGTGATTCAACTCTCCGCTTCACAGTAGGATCTCCTGATGGTACAGCTGAGATCAACGCGCGTGTGTAGGGATGCAATGGATTGAATGCCACATCATGTGCAGGACCAAGCTCCATAATCTTCCCAAGGTACATAATTCCAATTCTATCCGCGATATATGTTGCTACAGCCAAGTCGTGTGTGATGAATAGATAAGTGAGTCCGAGCTCCTCTCTCAAGTTCAGAAGCAGATTCAAGATCTCTGCACGGATTGATACATCGAGCATTGAAACTGGTTCGTCTGCTACCATGAACTCGGGGTGGAGAATGAGAGCTCTCGCAACGGATATTCTCTGACGTTGACCCCCTGATAGCTCGTGCGGAAATCTGTCAATATAGTCTTCTGCAGGAGTGAGTGCAACACTTTCGAGAGCTTCAAGGACACGTTGACGTCTCTGGCTTGGTGTCAAGGGAATCTTGTGAACCAGAATTGGTTCTTCTACTATACTGAAGATGCTCTGCTTGGGATTCAATGATTCATATGGGTCTTGGAAGGTGATCTGCATTCTCTTTCTGAGTTCTTTGATCTCATTACGGTCAAGAGTTGAAAGACTCTGTCCTGCATATATCACATCTCCATCAGTAGGAATCTCTAGGTGAAGAATGCATCTCCCAGTAGTTGTCTTGCCGCAGCCGCTTTCACCAGCAAGTACGAGGACTTCTCCCTTGATGATGTCAAAGTTGATTCCGTCGACAGCTTTCACAAAAAGTTCCTGTTTGTACAGCATTGAGGAGAGAAATCCGGTGTTAACTGGGAACCACTTTCTCAGTCCCCTTACGTTAATCAGAGGCTTTCCATCTTCAATTTCAGTGGACCCTGCAAGAACTTTAGATTCGTCAATTGTCATTGTCCATCACTCCAACGAAATTTCAATCTCGCCTCTCAGCTGCTCAGCGAAGTGGCATGAAACAAATCGGTCAGGCTCAATCTCGATGGCTGGTGGGTCCTCCTTCGAACAGATGTCCTTTGCATATGGGCATCGTGGGTGGAACCTACAACCTGGGGGCGGAATGATGAGATCTGGTGGTGAACCAGGAATGGAAGTCAATGTCTTGTGCTCTGCTTTCACCATGGTTGGAATTGCGCCTACTAGACCAGTGGCATATGGGTGTACTGGATCCTTGAAGACCGAAACCACATCCGCAAGCTCTGCTATTTTCCCAGCATACATGATAGCTGTCTTGTCACAGGTTTCAGCGATGACACTCAGATCGTGTGTGATCAGAATGAGTGACAGTCCCAAATCCTTCTGGAGCTTCTGCATGAGCTTTAGAATCTGTGCTTGAATTGTAACGTCAAGTGCTGTTGTTGGCTCGTCTGCGATTACGAGGTCTGGATTACAAGCCAGTGCCATTGCAATCATGGCTCTCTGCCTCATTCCCCCAGAAAATTCGTGTGGGTAGTTTCCAAGACGACTGGGATCGAGGCCAACCATTTCGAAGAGCTTGGCACATCTATCGATCGCTTCTTCCTCTGTGACATTCTCGTGCATGAGGATTGCTTCTGCAATCTGTTCACCGATCTCAAATACGGGATTTAAGGCGTTCATAGCCCCTTGAAATACGATAGCGACGTTCTTCCAGCGAATGTCACGCATTTCCTTTGCTGTCTTGCGAATCAAGTCATCGCCCTTAAAATAGACATTTCCTCCGATGATGTTCGCAGCAGGTGGAAGGAGTTGCATTATTGAATAAGCCAAACTACTCTTTCCGCAACCTGATTCTCCTGCAAGTCCAATAGACTCTCCCGGTTCAAGTGTGAGAGAAACATCGTCGACAGCTTTTACAAGACCCTTTCGAGTTTGATAATACATGCGTAAATTCCTAATGTCTAGCAGGGGCATGTCAATACACTCCGATGAGCCAGAGTGGCTCTGGGCGTGGAATCACCTCACCCATGTGGGGTACCGTTCCTCTGTGGTTGGCTTAAATATGTTGCCTTCAAAGAGATTCCTCAGGAGACATTATAGCTCCATTTCCTTACTATATTGA
The DNA here is from genome assembly GCA_048882045.1 of Candidatus Thorarchaeota archaeon. Taxonomy (GTDB): domain Archaea; phylum Asgardarchaeota; class Thorarchaeia; order Thorarchaeales; family Thorarchaeaceae; genus SMTZ1-45. The sequence continues at coordinate 98,427 of JBHLRZ010000008.1, forward strand.
ATTCTCAAAGCCAACTCAGGATTCGCTTTATTGGAAAAAGTAAAAGGGAGTTCACTTCATTGCTGACTCGGTGTATGAAGTGCCTAAGATACGATCATTCCCGAGAACCAGAACTGAACCGCAGAAACGGATACTTCTGATTCCAGTACTCCTGTTAGTTAGTGGTTCGATAATGCTCATGATACAAGGTCTTCAATTCCTTGGCGCAATTCTTTCATTGACCGGTGTTCTTACCATCTTCCTGGTCGGAATGGTCTTTGCAGATCTTTGGACATCATATAGACGGACCAGGCAGATAATCAAAGAACGAGAAGAGAGAGGGCAACCAACTGAGGATGATGAGGATCTCGAAGAGGATCCATTCGAAGAAATACTTGGAGATGAGTGAATGCGTTCTTATTTTGCATACCCGAACTAATTCTGCTACCCGAACCAATTGCTTTTTTAGGGCTACCTCGCGATTTTCACTCTAGTAGACAAGAGCAGAGTATGTTCATTTTCCTTACATGTTGAACTTCTCTCAAATGGAGGATTATATTTGTCCGAGAAAGGTTGGCGTGACAGCAACTGGTACTCAAGAACAAGCGGTTTCTGGCGTGAATACCGCAAGCATAGAATTGGAATCATTGGGTTGGTCATAATGGCATCCTTCGTTCTGATGGCAGTATTCGCTCCCTACTTGGGAACAGCTGATCCCAACCCTCTATCATCTGTTGCTCCTAATTATCTTGCACCATCATGGATGAGTGTCTTTGATCCAGGAGGTGTAGTTACTGGCCCGCTTTTAACGCACGAGGATATGGATACAGAACCTACTATCATCATTAATGGAACTAGTGGGGAATTTACTTCAGCACACTATCAAGCAACTGAGCCTGGTGAGAAGAGTTATACAAATTTGACATGGTCACATACAGCAGGGACGCAACTGGATTATTATGGTGTAGACCCGGCTGAAACCATGCCAGAATATGGGGACTTCATCTATTTGGAACAGACTTTCCCATGGTTGTACAACGGTGTGCCAAGTGGTCTCAACATGTCAGTCACATTCGGTACAACCCTCTCAGGTGACTTTGACCCAGATGCGGGACTGAGTGGCAACCTAATGTTCAGACTCTATGTGTGGATAGTCGATTCATCTGGCAATTGGTATCGTGTGTATGAAACAACTTCTGCAACATACAGAGAAACTATTGCAACTTATCGGTTCGCAGTTACCTACACCAAGATTCGGGACGTTTTCACTGGAATGATTGAGGTCAATGGTACACAAGAAGATCCAGATGACATCGTGGCTGTCAGAGTTGGTTTGGCTCCGTTTCATTTCTTTGAGAACTATGCTGGTGGCTCACCTTGGCAGAATTATACAGGTTCTGTCACTTTCACAGTTGAAGGCATCAACTTGATTGCCTACGGGAATTATTATGGTGGACTTGGAACTACCTTCTGGGGCGCTGATGCGTACTCGCAACTCATCTATGGAAGCAGAGTGTCTTTGATTATCGGAGTGCTGGCAACAGCACTATCCACTGTAGTGGGCGTGCTAGTCGGACTTGCAGCAGGCTACTTCGGCGGAGGCATTGACGAAGTTCTAATGCGGGTTGTAGACTTTCTCCTTGTAATTCCAGGATTGCCGCTTATGATGGTCCTGGCTATATTTCTTGGAGAGTCGACGATGAACATCATCATTGTGATATCTGTATTAGGTTGGACAGGAACGGCACGACTAATTCGGTCTCAGGTCTTGGCTGAAAAGAATAAGGCCTATGTCGAGTCTGCTAGAGCGATAGGTGCTAGTGACACCTACATAATGTTTCGGCATATCTTACCGAATGTGACACCAATTCTCTTCGCGAACATCACGCTTGGAGTGGTTGGAGCAATTCTAGCAGAAGCTGGTCTTTCATTCCTTGGTCTGACCAATATCGAAGAACCTAGTTGGGGACGAATGCTGGCCGATGCTCAAAATGGAGCAGCATTCATCAGAGGTGCCTGGTGGGTTGTTCTCTTCCCAGGTCTCATGATCACGCTTCTCTCTCTGTCCTTCACATTCGTTGGTCATACTCTTGACCAAGTACTGAATCCAAGACTCAGAGAACGGTAGTTGTCTATAGTGTTGAGAGTGCGGAGCATCCGCATCTCTCTCCTTCTTTCTCCAACCGTTGGCTGTGAACACTACTTTTATAAGGATGCGACTTGTTTGCCCATCATAACAGTACTTAGTATCACTAGGTACTAAGAAAATGGAGTGCTTCAAAATGGGTCTTCGAGAATATATAATTCGACGTAGCATCTACATGGTTCTACTAGTGGTAGCTGTGGTGTGCTTCAACTTCTTTCTGTTTAGACTCCCAACTTTCCTTTTTGGAGCTGATCCAATCAGTCTGATGATTAGCGATGAACTTCGGTCCAACCTGACCCAAGATCTGCTTGATGCGATGTATGCCAGTTTCGGCCTTGTACAGAATCCTGACATCTTTGACTGGATCTACATGTTTTGGCGATATATCGTTTCTATGTTCACTGGCAATTTTGGAGTTTCATTCCTGTCTCAGAGGCCAGTGATTGACCAGATCGTTTCACGTCTTCCCAACACGCTGCTGTTGATGGGCACTTCCTCCATGGTAGCAATTCTTCTTGGTATCTGGACCGGTGTGAAGGTTGCTTCAGATCCAGGCTCAAGGAAAGATATTGGTGCGGTCACGGTCGCTCTATTCGTCTATGCCTTACCTGTCTTTTGGTTGGGAATGATGCTTCTCATGGTTTTTGGGTATATGCTCCCACTGTGGACTGAGCAAACGTTTGGTGTTGCTATCGGATTCCCCCAGTTTGGAACTATCAGCTATGAAGTTTGGGAGGTAGCGAGGACGAGTCCGTTCGGTGCCTTGATGGTAGCTGGCGATGTCCTTCACCATTTGTTCCTTCCGATGATAACTCTCGGCATTGGAGGTTATGGTGGTTATTTCCTCTACATGCGTAACAATCTCATAGACGTCATGACTGAGGACTATATCTTGACTGCACGTGCGAAGGGTCTGGACGAGAACCAAGTGCTCTATAAACACGGCATGAAGAACGCAATGCTACCAATGGTTACAGTCATTGCCATGACCTTCGGTTTCCTAATTGACGGGGCTACACTGACTGAAACGGTGTTCACGTGGCGGGGAATGGGACGATACATCTTTGAGAGCCTGATAGCACTAGACTATCCTGTAGTCCAGGCAATCTTCATGATCATAGCTATCACGGCCATCCTAGCCAATTTCGTTGCGGACATGCTCTATGGAGTACTTGATCCCCGAATAAAATATGGATGAGTATCTCAGGGAGCTCTTGCTCCCTCCTCCTTCTTTTTTAGTCTATTTTGACACGAATCATTTAGCTCCGCGTCTCATATATTTTGAAAAGGTGTGACGAAAAACATAATGGATACATCATTAGTAATCCTTTTATTAGCCTCTCACAATTCAACTCCATCCGAATTCGACTCGGAATGGAAAGGAGATAGAGAGAATATGAATACTTATCGTAGAAATCGTCTTCTTGCTATCACCTTAGTAACAGCTTTTCTTTTCATGGCGGTCTCGCCAGCAGTAAATGCGGCATTACCGGTACCGCCAGGGGACATGAATGTAGGTCCTTGGGTTGACAAAGTTGTGTATAAGGTGATCATAGGAGACGATCAGGTGATTCTCGCGCTCCAAGGTGGTGTAGTTGATATACATGATGGATTCTTTGATCCTGATCAATATGCCCTCTTAGACGCAGATCCCAATCTCAATGTAGTTGATGATGTCCTCCGTAATGGTTATGGTCACATCAAGATAAACACACGTGATCCCCCTGGAAACTGGACTGCTTTCCGCAGGGCTTTTGCCTTCGCATTTGACAAGACAAGAGTCGAAACAGAAATATTTCAGGGCTTGATGAGAAAACACGACTCAATAATCGTCTACACAAACGATGATTTCAGTATCGAAGATGAACTTCCTTACCACTACTATGACGCAGACCCTGACACAGGGAATGCTCTTCTCGATGCAGCAGGATTCACAAGAGACTGGGTGACATACCCAGTTGAGGGATGGCGTACTGATCCCAATGGTAATCCGATCCACCTCGTGATTGGATATTCTCCATCCTCACCAGCCATTGCTGGTGGTTGTGCCCAAATAGGTGTCGATGCTCTAGAAACATTGCACATATCTGCAGAAACAAACCAAGAAGACTTCAACACATACATTGCTAACCTTAACAACCACGGAGATTATGACCTGCTCTTCTATGCTACCTACTGGACCACAAAGACTGTAGGCTGGATAGACAGATCATACCACTCCCGCTACGTAAATGACTACGGTCTGAACGTTGTTAACTTCGTGAACGAATCAGTTGACACAGCAATCGAAAATATGTTAGCTGCCAAAGACTACGCAGAAGCCTATCAATACTGTGCCGAGATCCAGAGGCTTCTCCACTACCAAGTCCCACAGATCGTCACCTATGAGAACATCTACCTACAGGCCTACAGAAACGACAAGTTCACTGGCCATGTGAAAGACTATGGTAGATACCTCAACGGTAAATGGACCATGCACAAGATTCGCAATCTTGATGGGACATTTGGTGGTACAGTGGCATCCGCCCTGGGCCAGGAGCCAGATACCTTCAACCTATGGACTTCAAACTCAGGATACACACAACAGATTCTCGACTTGATATATTCAAGTCTATACGATCCAGGTCCTGACTTGAGAAAATACCCAGTCTTGGCTGAGAGTTACATCGAAGAGAGACATGCTGACAACATAGCTGTTCCTGAGGGACACCACAGGTTTACAATTGACCTCATCCAAAACGCAACGTGGAGTGATGGTACACCCTTTACAGCAGAGGATGTTGCCTTCACATTCACCTACTTGCTGGAGAGCGCTGCCCTCGGTAATCCTGCTGGAGCTGGTCTTGTAGCACAAGAACTCGTATCAGCATATGCTCCATCCACATACCGTGTGGTCGTTGAGTTTGGCAGAGAGAGCTACTTCAACCAGGATCAAGCACTATATCTCACACCCATACCAAAGCACATATTCGAACCAGGTGCTGGTATTGGCTATGAGGGATGGAACACTTGGAACCCAATGTTCAACCCCGAAGATCCAATGGTTACATTAGGTCCATTCCTGCTCACCGACATGGAAGCAGGTGAATTCTACGAGTGCACAGTCAATCCAAGGTGGGCTTACTTGCCTGAGGGTCGATTTGCTCCGCCAACAACTAGTCCAACTACTAGTGGTCCAACAGGACCAACCACATTCGATGCTACACTAGCAATTGTTGCTGGTGCAGTGGGTGCTGCGGTTGTGATTCTTGTCGGTGGATTCGTCCTCCTCAGACAGAAGTAGTTTAGATTTTGGGGACATTATGTCCCCTCCCCTTCCTTTTTTTATTTCATCATTTTAGTCAAAAATGAATTTACCTCGATTAGTGAATTGCGTGAAAGAGAGGGCCTTTAATACTAGTTGAAGCCTGAACAACAGGGTTACACGAATGAACTTTGACAGACAGCGACTCTCATTGATCTCAATATCATCGATACCTCTGCTAATTGGCGGTATGCTTGCAGCAACCATTTTCAATTCTAGTATCCTAAACGAGATAGTAACTCGCAATTCTCAACCTTTTACTATCATAGACATAGTCGTCCAAGCATTGGTTTCTACAGGATTGGGGACGCTAGTTGTTCTCTCGCTGTTCTGGATTGTTCGAAAGCAAGGACGGCGAGCCAGGCGAACATTCGTATCCCTCGTGGTTTCACCAGTTCTTACGGTGTCCTTCTTCATTATGAGTCAATCACTCCTCCTGATTCTGTTCAAGGATGTGACTGATTCAATCCTACCAAGTATCCTCTCATTAGTCACCCTTGGAGTTCTATTCATGTCCTTTGCCTTTATCATGATAGATTCCATTCCTCCCTATCTTCGTAATTTCTTTGTCATCTTCTATGGAAGTGTCTTTGGTACATTCATGGGTATCATCTTCATAACCCAGAGTATGTTCGTCTTGATTATCTCTGTAATAGTTGAAGATTACTTTCTCACAAATTATTCTCCAGTTGCCGATACTACTGACCTGATTGACACAGTTGGATCGGACCCGTTTGACATGACAATGATCCAATCTCAAAACGTTGCAGTCGGTGTTGGAGATTACATCGTCTTCTCTCTGATATCTGCTCATTCATTACTCTTCTTCCCCATCTATGTCTGGATACTATCTGTGTGTCTCACATTCCTTGGTATAGTAATCAATGCCACTATCCTAACTCGTGAAAACGAACTCCAATCTGGAATTCCATTGCCAGGTCTACTTGCTCTCTTCCCGTGGGTGGTCCATATTTTGGCATTAGCAATACTTGGTGTATAGAACCAAGCTGCGTGGAGCAACAGGTACATATAGACACCTAGGCACGTTCAGCTCGAGCAGAGATGATTTCGAGTGAGCGTTCACAGAATGTAATTGTAGCATCTGTTATCATCCTCTCTGTAGTTTGTTCCCTATTCTTTGCCAACAATATGCAATACTACAATGGCAGCTTTACTCTAGCATCAAGGATGGAAGTAAGTCTAGAAAGTACAGTTATTCAAGACCTCGATCCGACCAATGAATCGATTTATCCCCGACTCACGTTCACACTCAACTTTCGTACCAATTCTCCTGTTGAAGGAAATGTCAGACTAATATTTCTCGAAGCGGTGATTTGGCTCAATGATGACTATCTCTCTCTGTCGACCATTACTAGATATCTTTCCGGTGATGAAAACCAACTCCTCACTCCGGACTACAACAAGAATCATACGTTATCGAGGATTGTTAATTCAAATACTGATAGATCAAAAATTATTGATGCGAACAATACTGATTCCTGGCATTGGTTTGTCAGATTCAGGTACAATTTCATCACCTTTGACAACCCTCGATCAACCACATGGAGAATTCTCTACTATAACTGGACTGGATCTACTACAGTCCTATAGCTGGTCAAGCTGATTCTTCAACATTGATATCTTCTCCACAGTGAGAGGGTCAACACCCCTCAGATGAGCTAGTTCCACCGAAACTAGGTCCAGATAAAGCGTCATCAGGAGCATCTCCTCAATCTTAGTGTCACTTCTCATGCTAATACGGATTGGAATGTATCCCTCATCTCCATATATCTGAGAAACAATGTCAAAACGCTCTGAAGTGCGTTCGTCTAGAAATACACTTTTCAAGAACAAGGGCAGCATCGTTTGGTCGTTCAACTCATTAAAACTTTCAATTTCATTGTGGTTTGATTCCGGTATCTCAGAGTTGAATGCCATCACCTTTGCGTTTTCGTTGAACTGGCATTTAGCCCGATATGCAACAGGAATTAAATGCCTAGCTCCAATGAAGACCGGTGTCAACACAAGCAAATCCTCCGCCATGGACTTTGGCTTTAATGGAGAGTCCTCCCATTCTTCAAGTCTTTTTGATAGTATTCCTTCAATCCTCTTTAGGTCTGTCTTGTCGATATCAATCAAGCATTCTACAATTTGAAGGATTACTGAGAAGAGAATAGGAAATGCTGCACGTGGCTGGAATCCTTCTGGCACAATAACACTACCATCGAGGTTCTCTTGAAGAGCCAGCTCTCCACCAGAACATATAGCAATGGTCTGGCAACCTCTCTTTAGAGTTTCTTGAAAAGCAGCAAGTGTTTCCTCAGTGTTTCCACTATAGCTAACTGTTAGTACAACCCACCTTTTGTCAACAAATTCGGGGAGAACAGAGTCACGTACTGTAACGATAGGTATACGTGACACGTCATGAAGAAGCGCTTGGATGTAATTGCCTGCGATTCCACTTCCTCCCATTCCAACGATACAGATACCGAAGAGCCCTTCCCTTCTAATTTTGTCACATAGAACGTGTATCTCTTTTGGAATTTCAACTGATACCAGGAGTTTCGGAAATGCTCTGACCATGCTCTCCATGTTATTCTTGTCAATATCCTCCATAGGAACACACATCCATTCTGACATGACATTGATTGCAGTCTTAAAGATAATCCGTGCTGAAGGAGAAGACTAATCTTAGCGATTATCGGACACACAACGGAGGAACCCGATAATGGGATTAATGAAAACAGCCGCTGTAAAGGGAATTATTCCATCTGGAAACAAAGTGAATGAACTGCGAACCAATCTTCTGCGTCTAATCACAGAAGTTCCTCTTGTACTGGAGGAAAGATTCGGAAAGGAGGGACTCGAAGCAGTGTCTGAGATTTTCCGAAGACTTGGAATGGAAGATGCCAGGCTGATGAAAGACCGTCTCGGATTTGAAGATGATCTTCAAGATTCTGTAGATTCATGGAGGGTCATTGGTCACATAATGGGTTCAAAGATGGAGATACAGACTGAAGGCGAAGACAGGGCAGTTGCTACACATTCGTTCTGTCCTCAATATGCGATGTTTAAGGAAAAGGGAAAGCTCCACTACTGTGAGTTTGCATGTTGGCCTTATGTCGGAAAAGTGGCTGAGGGTATTGCACCTGGAGTAACCATGGAGATAGTCCAAAAAGCAGACAATGATAATCCATGCACAAAAGCGTTGGTCATGACAAAACCCTAGATGAGTGGGAAAATTGGTTTCAGAGAAGGTCGAGTTCCAATCTCAATCATACCTACTACGTGGAGTGATCTCAATGAGTGAATCCACTTGGAAAACGGGGGTCCTGATTCTACACCCTCACCCTTTGTATGGTGGTGACATGTACAATCCAGTTGTTACAGGCTTAGAAAGAGTGTTTCTCGATGAGGGATTCACTACATTAAGGTTCAATTTCAGAGGGGCTTTAACACCTGGATACGCTGGGATTGAAGGTGCAGTACTTGATGCGACAAATGCTCTGAACCTTCTCACTTCAAGGGGTGTCGAAAAGGTTGGACTAGCTGGTTACTCATTTGGTGGATCCACAGCCCTGCGCCTTGCATCAGTTTCATCTCCTCTATTCTTAGTAACATTAAGTGCGTCAAAGGCCCTGGTGGAAGAAGGTGGGTTCGAACTGGACAATCTTTCCAATGTGGTTTGTCCAACTCTAATGTTTCACGGCGATATGGATCAGATGGTCCCTTATGAAGATCTACGCGTGTTGTCCTCTAGAATCGGTACTGAAACTGTAGAAACCATTCTTCTTGAGGGAGAGAGTCACTTCTATCAGAGACATCTCTCAGATGTTTTGAGAACTGTGAGGAGTTTCGTCACTCAATAATTGGAGTTAAGGTTAGGCTTAAGTGTAGAAATAATTTGCACCTGCATGTGTTCACGATGATCAAAGCTCTAGTGTTTGATATGGATGGAACTATCACAGTTCTTAAGCTACCACTAGAAGCAATGAGGCAAGACACCAAGAACTTCTACATCGCCAAAGGATATCCGTTGGATGGATTTGAAGAGTGTGATGGGATATCAAGTTCAACAGGCAAGGCTCGAGAGTATTTCTTATCCAATGGTGTAAGTGAAGATGAATGGCAACAAATGGAATCAGAGATTGATGTGATACTCAGTCAACATGAGGGGTTTGCAGCAGCAAATGCAGTTCCCATCAAAGGAGCACTTGAAATTGTTCAGAAGGTCCGTGATGCAGGTATGAAGACGGCAATACTGACGAACAACGGACGTCCTGCACTTGATAAAATAATCGAGCAGCTGCCACTCAACGAGTACTTCGATCTCATTTTTACTCGTCACGAAACTCCAAAACCCAAACCATTTCCAGATGGACTTTTGAGTGTCGCATCTGAGTTAGGGGTTGAGAAGAATGAGGTTGTGTATATAGGAGATGCACTCATTGATGGGACAGCTGCAAGTAGAGCTGGTATCGAGTTTTGGGGTGTTGAAACTGGTGAAACATCTGCGGAAATACTGTATGAGGCTGGTGCATCCAGAGTATTTTCTTCATTGTCTGAGGTTTTGGATGCAATACTGGGAAGCAATTGATTCTTACCATGGCCATTTGTTAAGTCTTCACCTGAGGTCTTAGCACATCGAAAAATGCGTTTCTAGTAGCTTCCTCCGCGTTTTGATGAGTGGCAACATTAATTACGATTGAGGCGTCTAAATGACCTGTGACAGGGTTGTAATCAGCTTCTGGAGGGCCACCCCGACAGAAACTGTTCGCCTGAAGGTTATATACGAATTCGCGCCTATTACTTCTGTGACAGGCAGTATTCATCATCAATCATTGGTGCCAAGCACGCTCGAGGTAACGGAACACATGACAATAGATGAAGCGACATACCTTATTCTTCGTTCTGCAACTGGCGCATTTTCATGTCGTTCTCCGCCTGTCCCACGGAATTGGAATCCAATCGACCGACCTCATGTTGCAATGCTCTTGCCAGACTCAGGAGGTATCTTCTCGGTCTTCTTGTCCAATCCTGAGAACGATGTTGATGGACCACAGGCCCTCGAAGTGTCAGATCTCAACCGATTGCCCACCAAGACAGTGATCGAGATCCGTCATAACAATGCTCAGTACTCGTACTATCGTCGTGATAATGGCTCTTGGACAAAGGTGGCTGAGGCAAGTGACCCGTTTGTAGTCGAGGTCTTTTCGCACGGGTACGCCCCAATCATCATGAACATGATTCCTCAGATTTGATGTTTGATTTGTTGTGAAGTCTTGCAAACTTGTTACATGAAGTGAGGGTGTTCTCTCTCAGAAATGGTGAATCACTCATCTTTGAGGCAAACAATACGATTTTGTAAGCGCGAGAGGCACCAAAAAATTGAGGGTTCGCATGGTTGCTTGAGGAGGGGAGAGGATGATTATATGTTTCAGGAGGGAGTGGTGCCTCTCACACTTCAATGAGAATTTTTCAATATTCATTTATAATAATTGTGGTATTTACAATGGAAATACGAAATAATTGCGAAAATCGCAATAACATACATTTGTCGCTTGATTGGTATCCAACTTTGCTAGTAGATATTTTGGCAACACTATCAGTAGTTACTTCCTTCATAACTTCTTGATTGATGCCCAATCAGCGCCTTCACATTCTTAATGATCGTATCCTCTCCTGCTGAATGGGATCCCCAATTGAAATTGCATAATCCTTCGCCACCTCCACTGCCAACAACAGTGAGTACAGCTTGTTCGAAGTTGCCCTTCGATTCCACAACTGCTGTTAAGGTCTGATAAGACCCCGTTCTCCAAACATACTCTTCGTGAATGAATATTGCCATGACATCTGGTCCAAGTCTACTTATCTTTCTGGTCACAGCTGAATAGTTCCTAGAAAGGTAATCAATTACAAGGTCCAAGTACTGTCCATCGAATGTTAGTGTCTTCAACTAATACTCTCTCAAGTGAACGTCTGCCTGAAGAAATATAGATTCTTCTTCTCATTGTCCGTTACTAGAACTCAAGCTTCTCTCATGTTAGTGGTGTCTTGCTCGCGAGAGGGTATAAGTCCGTGTAAGTTTCATTCCAATTCGACATGATTGTCTAGGTCGGCTATAGATTGGTCTTCCACTAGTATGTCCTCAATGGGTGTCTGCAATTCTTGACGAATCTTCCAAAGAGTTCCATGCATTCGTCTATTCACGACAATTATGAAGCCAATTATGCCAATGATGAACGCTCCAATGCCCGCCACAAAGATTGGAGGTCGACTGGAACTAACAGATTCTGCCCACACTCCTGATATTGCCATTCCTGTAAGCTGTGCAGTGTTTATCATCACACTCTGGAAAGAGAACACTTTGCCCCTCATTTTGTCCTCGATGATTTCCTGCATGATTGCCGCACTCGGAACACCTATGGCAACATTAACTGCTCCTACTGTTGACATCAGTAGTATAGCAGAAATAACATCGCTTACAGCTACAAAGGCCATAAGGCTGAATACTACGCCAACAACCACCATTGCCCCCATCATTAGGAAGAAGGGTCTCTTGATCTCTGATTTCTGTCCCAGTAACGCAGCTGCTATAACTCCTGAAACAGCACTAGCACTCATTATCAAACTGAAACTGAATTCATCAAACGCAAGTTCACCTTGGAAGAACGGTACAATGATTGCGTTGAGCATACCACCCAGTAGCATCAAAGCTGTGAACATCAAAAGGAGAAATGATACTATTGAGCTGCGTTTTACCACCCTAACAGCATCTGTCATCTCTCTAACGTATGATCGCTCAAGATCAGGTATCGTTTCTGGTACCAAGGATGTTCTTATAGTAACCAAAACGATGGCTGAGGCAGCGAATGTTGATGCATCAATTAGGAACCCGAGTAAGTAGTCTGGAGCCACAATCGCCATGAGTGCTCCACCGAGAGGTGTGAAAATTAGAGCCACCATTTGAAAAGTCATTTGTGCAAGTGAGTTTGCTGTGACGAGTTCCTCTCTCTGGACCAGTCTTGGAATCGATGCGCTTCGTGCTGGGAAGAAGAACGCATTACTTGTTGCATAGATGAATGCGAGGATATACAACCATGTTAATGGAGTGAAAATTGAAGGGAAGACAGCTACAAATGGATAGAGAAACGTAACAATAGTCCGAACGACGTCCGCAGCAATCATGATTTTCTTTCTGTCCCATCTATCGATGTATACTCCAATTATCCCGGAAAATAGGACCATCGGAAGAATCTGCATCATGGCCAACCCAGCCATTGCGAGCTCTGAACCTGTCAGTGCAAATGCGAAGAACAATAGAGCAAGACTGCCAATTGAGGAGCCTACATTCGATATGAGCTGTCCTATCCAAAGCTTGGCAAAGTCTCGATTTCCAAGAATTGCTCTGAAGCCTTGGAGTTTTTCCTCTTCAACTAACACGTCATCGAGATCACTCAAAGCATTCACAGCAACATCTCAAATTAACTTCATTACATAAGTCGTTGTATCTGTGAAAACTTGATGGGAGATTGGTCAAATTGTCATCCAAATTTGTAGTAATAGTATCCGCAATCCAACATTTGCTTAAATATAATCTATTCAACTACAATATAGGGCCGGGGGTCCTTGAACTCTCTCTCTCAACATCTCCTCCTTCCCATGTTCTCTGCGGGGCCCCCCCTCTCTCCCTTCTTTTGATTCAACCTTTACTATCCAGTTCTCCCACTGCGAACCCTGTTCCTTGCCCATGTTAGCACCTCTTGTTGGTTTGAAGCTCACATCAGGACTTTAACATAGGGCTTTTTCGAGGCATACGTTTTCCATTGGGGAGATATCAGTAATGCTTATATTCTATTAATTCATATTATTTCTTGAGGTCCACGGGGGTCCGAATCTCGCGACCATCATGAATCTGTCACTCCCTCCCTCTCTCCCAACCGTCCGACCCGATTTTTCCGGACCCCCCTCCCCCTCTTTCTGCTACTGAAAACTCTCTAATCTGCGGTATCTTCTTTTCTTAAGACACTAGTAATCTTCGAACGAAGGACATAGCTCCAAGGTGTTGTCAGGTATATGTTTCGATAGAGCTTTGTCAATCTACTCTTCCGTCTGATTTTCTTGATGGGTCTTCTGACGAGAAGTGTAGAATAGTCAGGACTCTTGTGTAGAGTATTTGACAACTCATTACTTTGCCAACAGGAAAGGTTGCGCCGACTTTGTCCCCAATACTGATTCTTATGAAATGATTCAACGGATCTTGCACTGTTCGAGCATGCGCACCACCAATTATTAGCAAGCTTGATTGAATCTTTACAGTAGTAGCAGTTCTGGCAGGATTTCGTGAAGAGTCCTCCTTCTATCAATCAACTTTACTAAAGATATTGCACAATAAAAACATTCCATCGGAAATCGTACGACTGTTTCCTATCCAGAAGGTTTTAATGGAGTTCAAAAGGTGCCATGGCAAGGCGAGTGAAATTGTCCGTAGCAAAGAAGGCTGTTGACAGCACATTCAGAAAAATCTTGAACTACACAGCAGAGATCATCCTATCGATCATTCTGCTTGTGATAATCTCTGTTCCTCTGGGATTTGTCGTCGCTATGTGGTTCCAGTTTGTGGTTCTAGGATTTCCAAGGACCGAGCTTGCCCTTGACCCTGTTAGATGGTTTGGACTTGATGGAGCTTTCTGGATCACTCTTATCCTAGGCCTTGTAAGCTTCTTTGTTGCATATGTTTTCATCCTCAGACTAAAGCCAGGAATTTCAGCAGATGCTGAACTCGAACCTGTTGATGAGGAGGATAAAGAGGAACTCCTTGAAGATGAAGAAGAGGAGATTGAGGAGGAAATAGAGGAAACAGAAGAAATCGAGGAAGAAGGAGAAGAAGGAGAAGAAGTAGAGGAAGAAGAGGAAGAAGAGGAAGAGGAAGAGGAAGAAGAAGAAGTGGAAGAATAGATTCTCTTCAACCAACCAAATCTATTTCATGTTTGTCTTCGCAGCTAGTTTGTCTACAACCGCAGAAAATGCCTTAGCAGCTTTTGAATCAG
>JBHLRZ010000009.1:0-96383 GCA_048882045.1 Candidatus Thorarchaeota archaeon
TAGATCGATGGAGCATACCTCGAAGCTCATCAAGGGTTCGTTGAGTGACTCGCTGAAAGGAAAGTCCATAGCACTATGCATAACAGGAAGTGTCGGTGCAGTGGAATGTGTAACCTTGGCTAGGAAACTAATGCGACATGGGGCAGAGGTCTACACTGTCATGAGTAAGGCTGCTCAGGAAATCATCCATCCCTATCTGATGGAGTGGGCTACTGGGAATACAGTAGTCACGAAACTAACGGGACAGATCGAGCACGTGACCTTGGCTGGGAAACATAAGGACCGAGTAGACCTTGTGATTGTTGCCCCCTCCACCGCGAACACAATTGGCAAGATTGCAAATGGTATCGATGACACTCCTGTAACAACCACGGTTTCATCGGCCATTGGAGCAGGAATTCCTCTCATTGTGGTTCCTGCTATGCATGAGTCACTATACGACCACCCAGCTGTGCTGGAGAACATAGAGAAGCTGAAGGACATGGGGATAATTGTTGTTTCTCCACGCATGGAAGAAGCGAAGGCAAAGATGCCAGCAGTCAAGACCATTGTGGATCATGCGCTAGCTGTTTTAGGACCCAAAGATCTTGAAGGAAAACGATTCGTAGTCACGGCTGGTCCAACCAGGGGTTGGATCGATAGGGTTCGATTCATCACGAATCCATCAACGGGAAAGATGGGCATTGCGATAGTAGAGAATCTACTCCTGAGGGGAGCTGCAGTCACACTGATTACTGGACCCATCTCAGAGAGTGTTCCAGACAAAGCAGAAGTCCGGAGAGTAACAACCTCTCAAGAGATGTTGGATGTTGTGTTGGAGGAGATTTCTACTCACAATGCGGACGTCTTTGTTTCTGCTGCTGCAGTTCTCGACTATGAACCATTGGAGAAGGAAGATAGCAAGATTGCTTCTGGGTCACCGGACTTAAGTGTCAAACTGGCTCCGACAAAGAAGATTATAGAAGAAGCAAGAAAGAAGTACAAGGACCTCTTCATTGTTGGTTTCAAGGTTGAATCTGGCGTGTCTGACAAGGATCTCGAGAATCGTGCAAGAGCAAAAATCAAGTCAGGGATATGTGACCTAGTAGTTGCCAATGATGCCCAAAAGAAAGGAGTCGCGTTTGGAACAGACACAAATGAGGTTCTAATTGTCGGCGGGGAGGATTACAAGAAACATATTCCGCTAGCACC
Source organism: Candidatus Thorarchaeota archaeon (assembly GCA_048882045.1). Classification (GTDB taxonomy): domain Archaea; phylum Asgardarchaeota; class Thorarchaeia; order Thorarchaeales; family Thorarchaeaceae; genus SMTZ1-45. The sequence goes on from JBHLRZ010000009.1 coordinate 1,192, forward strand.
CAAGAGTGAGATAGCACGGCAGATAGTTGATGTGATCATTGAGAGGATGAAGTAGTTCAGAGTATCTCAAGAAGGGTTTCAGCCATTCTTTTCATGTCTACAAAGATCAGACCAATCTGTGCATCAGCCTTGGCCAACACGAGAAACAATGCATTCTCACCAACAGACGTGAGTAGAGTATAACCACGGTCACTCTTTACGTATATCTCCATTAGATTGCCGCGGTCGAGTTCGTTGGTCGCTTTCTCACCGAGTGACAACATTGCTGCACTTATAGCTGCAACGCTTTCTTGTTCAGCTTCTGGAAGTGCTGACGAAATCATGAGACCATCAGCGGATACAAGGGCAGCACCTTCCACCCCAGGGACAGTCTCAAAATCACGAATTATTTTGTTGATGTTATCGACACGGCTGGACATTCTTACACCCTCTGCGAATCCGAACAAACGCTAGTCTGTGGCCACTGTATAATAACTTATTGCATTTTCTCAATTACACGCCAAAATACTCTTTGACATCAGCTTTACCGTCCTCCTCCTCTCGTCGCTTCTGTTCATCCCTACTCATCTTTCTCTCACGAGGAGGCTTGTCGCGTGACCACGGCATATCGTCACCTCGCCTTCTCTTGACATAAATCCATCCTACAACCAAGGCGACAATTCCACCACCAAAAATCCCGATTATCAGCCATGGGAAAGGACGAACTAGTATGAATTGTTCAAAGGTAAGAGAGAGTGAGTCATATCCTGCTCTCGTTGCATGAATTCGAAGATCGAATAATCCAACGTTTGATGCGGTCCAAGCACCTGTCAAAGTGACTCTGAAAATTCCTGCGCCGATGTTCTCGGCCTCTATCTGACTCGAGTTCAACCAGACAGTAACATCTGCATCAGAAATGTCATTTCCAACAAGATCTTCAAACTGGAGATCGATATGAACAGTATCGCCAGCCCAAATTATCTGTTGATTGAGTGTGTAACTGCTAAGGAGAACCGATGGAGCGTCATACCACTCAACAGCATTCTGAATCGTAGAGTCCCTCTCCGAACCGGATGGATTTGTCGTTGTCAGCGCTAGTTTCCCGGATCCGATTGCCCCAGCGACAACGACTGGATTTGAACCGTCTGTTGCCAAAATGGTAAGATTAGCTGAAACTGATGAGAAATGCCCTTGATAATCGACAGATGATGATAGTGTATTTGAAATACTCAGCAAGGGATGCTGTGCATCTGTAATGGTGATCGAAGAACCAGTTCCTGTTGGCGCATAGGTTGCATCCCACGGCAACCAGTCAAGATTGTCGGATACACCAAGGACAACTAGGACTCCACCATTTCTAACAAATGTTAGAATTTCATTGGTAGAGGTCATAAGACTTGAACTAAGAGTCGAGATAGTGTTCGGTTCAATGAGAACTACCTTTCGAATCGAAAGCAGTTGAGTGAAGGAGGAATAGTTGGAAACCTCATAATAGTCATAGGATAGTCCGAGTGAATCCAATGAGTCCGGCAAATAGCTCGAAACACCAAGAGCAGCTATGCCTGTTGCACCTCGTCCTGGAACATGTGAGTCATATGAGTTCGAAAGAGGATCCTCAGACGCTACATGAGGAGAGGAACTAGGCTCGTAGAGACGTACCGATGGGTCTCCAAATAGTATCTGTTGATCGGCATAATCCCGTGGATCCCCGGGAAGTGGGTCTGAGTAGTCAGCAGATATGAGCTTGAGTGCATCAGTCAATGCCTTTCCAAGTGTATTGTTATTACAGAGAGACTGAGCTAGGAGGACAGAGAGCATACCAGCCGGCTGGAAATATACCGTTCTGGGAGCTGCAGTGACTCCAACTGCTCCGTGCTCCATCAGCATGAGAGGCATTCCAGTACCTCCAAGCAAACATGCTGTTAAGATAATAATCGGAGATCCGATATTTCCAATCGCAGCTTCGAGGTCGGCTGTTGACCTAATTACATGATTGGCATTCTCAGCTGCATAGACCACTGGATTCACCAAAAGATCAGTATCCTGACTACTTTCTCGTATCGACTCAGTTTCTTCAAATCCCCAAGATGCGTCAGCATTTCTCAGTGAGAAATATCCAGGACCAGAAGGACGAGAAGGTGGATCTCTTGGTAATAGTGTGAGAGTGCCATGTGTACTGAACGTCCACAGACCCACTTGAGAGGCTACAGTTTCGAAGACTTCGTTCTGTCCAACATGGAGCTCATTTGTAAAACCAGCAGTCTCCAAGGCATCAGTGGTGTTCTCAATCTGATAGAGTATATAGTCATCATAATTGTTATCGAAGAACAGAGCCCCGTCAGTGTATGCATACATACTGACCAAAGCTGTGTCTGCATTTTCAGCTGTGATGAAAAGGAATCTATGAAGCAGACCACGGTTGACCAAAACAGATGCCATGGTGGCTGTCGTAGCTGGAATTCGACCTGGCATAAAATGTGACTGAAGCGACCTGTCAAAGCTCAAGGGTATAAGTGAGTCTGGAGCAACTACAACAACTGGTTGGGAGGATGTAGCGTTGTATGCACCTCTATATGACAGAAATGACTCGAATGTGTCCACTGACTCCATCATTGAAAATTTGTTGGGAATTCTCTCATCATACCATCCGTTCTCTGCACGGTTTTCAAATTTCTTGATGACATAAACGTTATTGATTTCAGGTCCTATCATATATGGAGCCCATGTTTCCTGTGCACGTGTTGTAACTAGGTTGTCATCTCCTACCAAGGAGAACAGCGGAGCACCATGTGCTGCTGCAGAGAAAGCAGCTGGTGCAAATACCTCATTCCCAGTACACATTGGTACAGTTAGGACAAGATCTGGCGACTGTGATAACCCAGTTATTGTTGATGAAACAGATGAATAACTCTTCATGTTATTCACAGTCATGGATGTATTCAAGAGTCCTTCAAGTGAAACATCCTGATGATTATTAGGATCTACCAACCAGACATCTGTCACCCCAAGACGAGCGAGTGCCCATTGAGTTTCTGTAGGCACTGCATCCGCAGTAACATAGAGAAGTGGAGAATTGAGCAGAGATGATAATACAGCTGCATTAGCTGCTCCTTCCATATAGTCAGACAGGTCAGTTGGTTGTTGTGATATTTCCCAGGACAACTCGATGTTGTTCTGCTCTGTGGTCGCATCCATCCAAGCAGCGATGATCTTCCACTCTCCAGCCATAGGATATGGTAATTCGATTGATTCAACTCCAGGACTGGAGAGAATGCTTCCAGCAGGTGCCCACATTGTCATTCGACCATTTGGATCAACAAGTGCGAGGTTCAAGTCGGTGGCTGCGTTGTCCCAAGTCAGTGTCGTGTTGAACCATCTTGCACCATCTGGAACAGTAGCTGTCACAATATGACCGGGGTGATAGATCACATCTGCTTCCATATCTGTGTTAATGGCAGGTGAGGCAGAGGCTCTGGTCAATTCCATGGTCCACATCCCATCAAGAGTTCTTGGTATCCAGAAGTTCAATGGTACTGGAGAAACGACGGTCGATGGATTTCGTGACCATAAGACCTGGATGAAAACGGAATAGTCAACAATCTCTCCATTTGGATCATAGAGCTGATGAGTGATTATGTCATCAGTTGTCCAGTTGAACGCCCCTTCAATCCAACCAGCCCAAGCTGGAGGAGTGAAATTCATCGTTGAGGGAGCACTATAATCTACGATACCTGAAAACTCAACGAGCTGAGAAGCTTGACCTTCAAAGGTGTGAGTTGAACTTCCGGTGATTGGAGAAGGTGTTGAGAAGCTTTCATCAATCACAGCAATTACTGCTGTGCTGCTCGAACTCCACTCAGAGGTTGCAATCTTTGCAGCAATGTCAGCCGCACTTGTCCCTGAAATCCGAGGATACACCTTGACACCAAGCCGATGTTGGAGTGATGTGATATAATTCTCTGAGAAATCACCAACAGCAAAAGCTTGTGTAATCCCTCCATCAGAAGCAAGGTATTCTGCCCAGTCCTCCAACAACCAGCCCTCACTCTGGGATCCAGAACTATAGATTAATGGAGATATGTATTGAGACCCACTGTGATAGAACACAGCTGTTGGCACTGTTGCCATATACGCATACTCGTCGACATATGAGTTTGAATCAGGAGCGACAACAGCAACTCGTCGGAGCGGTACTTGAATGGATGGCAGATCGCTTGTGAAGTATGAGCGCGCAGTGTCATCTATTGAAACATTCCTGAACGGAAGGGATATTGGATTGATTGCTCCTAAGATGAGGACTAGAGCAAGAATCGAGAGAAGTTTGTTCCTATGAATTGGCATCTGAGGCGCACTCCGATAAAGGGCATATCGATGTGCTCAATTTAGCAAATAGAGTTTGTTCTTGTGGAACCCACAATGTAATAGGCAAGTGGAAACAGCTGTCAGTCCTCATCCTGAAATTCGAGGAGGTCTTCATCGAAGTCATCATCTTCATCATCAGGGGAATCAATCTCCTCTGGAAGAGCATCGATTAGATCATCAATAACTCTTCTAAGACGACGACGAGTACTCTTTGGAATATCCCACATCTTTTGCTCTGCACGCTCAACAACTTCTCTAGCAATGTCAAAGATCTCTGACTCGTAGTAGTTTTGGGCGGCTTCCACAAAGAGCTCTGCAGCTTTCTTCTGGTTTCCTTCTGTTTCTGCAATGTCCCCGAGGAGAGATAGTGCATCAGCAATACCAGCAGTGTCTTCGATCTCTCGGTATACCTTAAGTGCTTTCTTGATGGTTGTTTCAGCTACTGTCCATTCTTCCTTATCGACATGTGCTGCACCCATGTCCATAATTACACTTGCTACACCCTGTTGATTGTCCAGCTTGCTGTATGCTTTCTGAGCCTTCTTGAAATGCGTCATGGCTGTATCAAAGCTCCCTTGACCCAAGTTGGCGAGTGCGAGCCCGTATATGACGTCTGCCGCACCACTTTCATTGGATGTCTTGTCAAACATCTTCTTGGCAGCCTCAAGTGTCTTAATAGCTTCATCCCATCTCTCAAGATTGATTTGAGCAACACCAAGATTGTACATTGTATCACAGACACCAGTTTCGTCTTTCATGGCCTTGTAGAGTTCGAGTGAGTCATGGAAACAATTGTGAGCCTCATCAAATTCAGCTACTGACATGTAGATATTTCCTGCTGCGTTGAACATCTTAGCAGCAGTTTCTTGATCCCCGGCTTCTCGAGCCTCAGCAGCTCTTTCCAAAATCTCTGCCGGATCCATGTCTTCAATATCTATAGACTCACTCATTTGACTCACCTAGCAAGTATCATCGGAGGCGGTCTATATCGCTTTTGATTCTTTCTGAACGACCTCGATGACTCTGGAATGATTGGCGCGTGGCGTTTAGTTAAGTCTAACGCTTCATGAGAAGTACGGGATTTTCCAGAAGTGGTCGAATTGCTTCCTTGACGACAAACTGCTCGTCACCAACTTGAACCTCAAGGAGTTTTCTGAGCTCAAATCTTCGAAGATAACCAACAGCTTGGTCACGTTCCAAGTTCAAGTCCTTCATTAGGTTCTTGAGTCCTTTCTTGTTTCCACTGAACTCAGCGAACTTCACAAAGACTGAACTCCATTGCATCATCACAAGGTATAGCAGAGTTCGAAGCATGCTGTCAACATTATCACCGGTCTTCGCAGATACAGGGAACACAGGTAAACCAGCAAGGAATCGAAGTTTCTTGCGGAGTTGGTCAACAGGTCGGGATTCTTTAAGATCCTGTTTATTGGCAGCAACAACACAGGGAACACCTGGTAGAAAGAATGCAATCTCTCTGAAGAACAACTTTGCACGGGCATCAGATTCAGGATCGACTGAGTCAACAACGAATATGATTCCATCTGCTCCCTCACTGAGAATCTTGCGCATTGTCCGGAACCTGAGTAGTCCAGGGGTTCCAAACATGAAGACGCTCATTCCATCAACATTGGCAAGACCATGGTCCATTGCAATTGTGGTTCCCTTTCTCTCGACGTTGATACACGCACCATTGGTGATGTGGTGGATCATCTGGCTTTTGCCAGCTTCGAATGGACCAGTGACAACAATCTTCATGCGACCACCCTTTTCTATTTCGGAATCAGTGTGTTTCCAATATTCTGATGCTCATTATAAGGTTTATAGTGCTATTATCGGTCTAAGCCATCAAGGCGCCACAATTTCCTGAATGCGCAATCGGCTGAAAATGATAAGGGAGACCAGCTGCTTGCAGCAGCAGTCCTCAGACCAAGAGCCACAATTGGCTATCCCAGTCGTCACAGGAACTCGGTTTCAATCCTCCTTTCATCTTTTGGGCCGTCTTGCCCAGTCAACAGCTGCTACTCGTGAGTAATAAGAATCTGGGTCAGGCTACTTCACAAGCCTTATAGCACGTCTTTCGAAACAGTGCGCCGTTGATAGAGAGAGTGATTCATTTGGACATCAAGAAAGTATCAGAAAACATACATACAATCTCACAAGACACACAGCCTTGCATGAAGGTCCCAGTTTCAATCTTTGCATCAGACCTTCTTGTGCGAAAGATGAGGCAAGATAAGACATTCACGCAGGCTACAAATGCAGCGTGTCTTCCGGGAATCTATAAACACAGCATTGTCTTACCAGATGGACATCAGGGTTATGGATTCCCAATAGGGGGCGTAGCAGCCACGGATTACGAGAGTGGTGTGATATCACCTGGTGGAGTGGGATATGACATCAATTGTGGTGTGCGTGTTCTCAGAACGAACTTGGATGAGAAGGATGTCCGACCCAAACTTAGTACACTCATCGATACTCTCTTCCAAGAAGTTCCAACCGGAGTTGGAAAGCAGGGTAAAATCAACTTGAGAAACTTCGATGGAGTTGATGAAGTTCTCAAATATGGTGCAAGCTGGGCAGTAGAGAAAGGATTTGGTTGGGAGGAGGACCTTGACCATCAAGAAGCAAATGGGAAACTAGACATAGCAAACCCAGACGATGTTCCTGAATCTGCGAAGAGCAGAGGTCTCAAACAGAGTGGGACTCTTGGATCAGGCAACCACTTCCTAGAGATTCAGCTAGTTGACGAGATTTACGACGAAGAAGCAGCCAAGACCATGGGGATAGACAGAGAGAAGCAGGTGATGGTCATGATCCACAGTGGTTCTCGGGGTCTTGGTCATCAGGTGTGTTCAGAATATATCAAAATAATGACCCATGCGATGCGAAAATACGAGATCGATTTGCCGGATAGGGAGCTTTGCAGTGCACCGACAACATCGCCTGAGGGACAAGCATACCTCGGCGCGATGAGTGCAGCAGCCAACTATGCCTTTGCAAACAGACAGGTAATGATGCATTGGACTCGCGAAACATTCGCGAAGGTCATGGGACAATCTGCAGAAGACCTGGACATGGGGCTCATCTACGATGTGGCTCACAATATGGGGAAAGTCGAGGAACATGATATAGAAGGAAAGAGAACAAAGGTTGTTGTCCACAGGAAAGGAGCCACACGTGCATTTCCACCCGGACATCCTGAAGTAGCAAGCAAGTATCGAGCGATTGGTCAACCTGTTTTGATTCCAGGAACAATGGGAACTGCCTCCTACATTCTGATTGGCAATGCGAAGAGCATGGAATTGACTTGGGGTTCAACTGCTCATGGTGCGGGAAGATTCATGAGTCGTTCAAAGGCAAAGAAGCAGTTCTTTGGGAAAGAAGTTCAAAGTAAGCTAGCCAATGAGGGGATAATTGTAAGGGCAACTAAGGGAATCGTTATTGCGGAAGAAGCTCCAGGAGCCTACAAGGATGTGGATGAGGTCGTGAAGGTCTCTGATGCAGTAGGAATCGCAACAAAAGCAGTCAGATTAAGGCCCATCGGTGTCATCAAGGGATAGCTCTTTTGCTCGTTCCTTAGTCACAATGTCAGCCAATACAATGGCAACTCCGATTAGGATGATGAAGAATCCGATCCATACTAAAGGTGGAGGAAATAGCATGTATATGAGTGCACCCAAGAGAGTCGCACCAATTGGTTCTCCCAGAACTGCAGAGGATACTACATATGCTGGAACTTTCGTTAGTAGATAGTTGTTCACCGAATGTCCCAAGACTGTTGGAAAGATTGCAAGACTAAGGAAAATCAGTACTTCCGTTGGATCGAAGACAAGAACATCAAAACCAAATGGAATGCACATAAAGAAAGTCGTAATAGCAGCGAACAAGTAGACAACAGATGTATAGATGGTGATTGGCATTCCCTTAGCATACTTCCTCCCTCCGATGAAGTAGATAGCAAGAAAGACTGCTCCTGACAGAGCCAGTAGATCTCCACTTAATGCACCTAAATCAATCCCTCCATAATCTACCCATGCAAGAGAGATTGCACCAGAAACTGCGATAAGGATACCAGCCCAAGATCGCCTTCGGAGAGATTCGCCCAAGAAAATTGTGGAAAAGATTGCAGTGAATATCGGTGAAGAGTCTACAAGAACTACACTTGCTGCAATAGAGGTCAACTCCAATGATTGAAACCATGTAGAGAAATGCAAAGACAGAACAACGCCAATTCCTGCCAACCAATGGATGTTGTTCCTGACCTTTGGTGTTCGTAATTCAGAGAGGTCGCCTCTTGCTGCACCAATAACCGCCATGAAAAGAGCACCATAAAGCGTTCTCCAGAAAACCTTCACTAGAGATGGAGAGGTACTAGCGAGAATCAAGATACTTGCACTCGAAACCATTGAAACTGAGAGAATCAGAAGTAGGATTATTTGTGTTCTACTACTGGATTCATCAATCAATGATTCTGCCATCATTTACACCATTGTCTGATGGATCTCGAACCCACAACCAAGGCATCGTAAATTGTCACCATTCACTTCAGCAACCTGGGCATCGCATGTAGGACACTTCTGAACGATCAAGTTTTCAAGGTTGTAATTTCGGAGTATCTTTTCTACATCGTTAAGGCTGCGATACTCAAACAAAACCTTTCCATCAGCGCCTGTCACCATCTTAGAGATAGGTCCAGCTTTTGAATCATAGAACATCAGTAGTGGTTTCATCAATTCAATCCCAAGCATGATTTCCATTCCAACGCCAAGTGATGGATTTGATATCTCTACGACCAAAAAGTCACTCATTCTGATATTATGGACATCACGTCTATAGATCTCCTCAGGTTCTGCAGGAGCCAGTAATTGCGGTGCGAAGACGGTGAGGCCAAGGTCTTCCATAACTTGAATGACAGTACTACAGAAGTCATCCTTCCGAGATTCCTTTTGAATGATTGGCGCTGAGAGATAGACCAAAACCAATTGAATAACCCTCTCAAACCTCAGACTCTGCAGATGCTCCTAAATCCGTAATTGATGGAATAGAACCATCATCCACAAGCTCTTCATATCTTCCTGATTTCCCTAGTGACAACTGAACTTTGCCACGCCACTCCTTTGCCCAACCATCTATTATCTTGATGACTTTTCCAGCCGAAAGGTCTGCGCCGACACCATAGCCCCAGAGTGAGAGAATTGCAGATGAGCCTGGTTCATCAGCGATCAACACCTCGATGAGCTGTGTCGTCTTCCCATACCTCGTTTTAATCATTCTTGGAGGGGCGACTGAAACAACTCGAACAACGAGTTCAGTCACATTCTTCTCTGGTTCGACCTCAGCCAATTTCAAAAGGATTCACTCATGATTGCTGTATCAAACAAGCAAATCAGTCTTTCCGAGTGACAAAACTAAAGATTTAGTCAGTTTCTTCTTCGGATTCTCTGGTATCAAGAAGACGGTCTAGTTCAGCCAATGATTCACCATTTAATGGGAGATGATCGTCATCATGTGTTTCCTCTGTGCCTAGTCCTCCAACAGAACGTTCTAATGGACCAAGAATCGACTCAAGTTCCAATAATGATTCTTCATCAACCTCTTCAGTTCCATTGTTTTCCCCTTCAATCGGGATAGCTTCATCACTTCCAATCGCTTCTAGGGCTGTGTCTATCTCTTCTGCTGGCACTTGATCAAGTTCAGCAGCAATGATGTCATCAGCTTCGAGGGCCTCAAAAATGAGATCTTTTGCCATCTTTATGGCTTGAAAATTCTCTTCGATGACTATTTCAGGACCTCCTTCTCTCATGACCCTCACCCTCATCTTGAGTTCAGGTAAAGGAGGTTGAGCTTCGGACTCAATCTCTACTTCAACAGGCGCTTCTATATCTTCATCAACAGTCGGAACCTCATAGGCTTCTACCTCTTCAGGTTCCACAAAAGGTCCCTCATCTTCCTCAATTTCAATCTCAACAGGGACTTCTGGTTCTACCTCAGCCTCGACGAGTACCTCTTCTTCTTCCTCTTCTATTTCCACCTCTTCCTCAATGGTTTCCTCTTCTTCAATCACTTCCACTTCTTCTTCGATAACCTCGTATTCATCAATGTCCTCTATGATTCGACCATCTTCATCAACATAGATTTCCTCATACTCTTCTTCTTCCTCTTCTTCCTCTTCTTCTTCCGCTTTCAGAGCTTCCTCTTCTCGCAGCTCCTCAATAGCGTCTACTTCTGCAATAGCTTCTTCTGTAGCAGCATCGGTAAATTTCAGAAGCTCTGAAGCTGGGAGGTCTGGAAGAGCCACACCTACAAATTGAGAAGCAGCAGTCATCAATATCCTAAGCATCTCATCTCGACGGTCCTTGTCAATTGCTACCATTGGATAAGTTGGAATACCGAGGATTTTTTGGACTACTTCAGGCTTCATCGCGTTTGGTTTGTCTTGTTTGTTGGCCATAGCGAATACCGGAACTTTCGGTGCGTCCCGTTTGATGAGTTTCAAGATGTCCTTGCTGATAATCACATTACGAAGAGTCGAGTCACAGACAAGGAAAATTACATCCGCGCCATGGAAATAGAACCTCCATAATGTGCGAAAACGTTCTTGGCCTGCAAAGTCCCACAAAACGAGTGAGTAGTTACCAAATCGGATGTTCTCTACAGTTTCGAGGTTGAGTGCAATAGTCGGGACATACTGAAGGGGAGGAGTATCACCAAGTAGAAGGTGAAGAGTCGTTGTTTTTCCGACACCACCTTCTCCGACTAATGCGATTTTTAGTCGTGTAGTTACCGATGGTTCGATTAGAACCTTGTAGATCTCACTAACGCCGTCGATTCCCTTCTTCTTGAAAGTCCTGTTTAGTACCTTAATAGCTTGATCCATTTTCTCGTAAACGTTCCCCTCTTCTTCACTCTTATCTGTAACGAAAACCAAAACTGTGTCATCCAGGCAGTCTCTTCCAAGAAACTTGTGATCACCAATAATAAGGGGTAGTTCTGAGACCTGATCGTGCTCAGATCTCAAGTCCTCTCTAGTTGTGATGAACTCATTAAGAGCTCCTTCTGTGACATCCACTGGCCAATATTGTGTCGATGCAATGACCTCTCGAGTGGAAATTAGGACGAGGAAAGTATTGTGAATCACTTCGATATCACCAGACTCATTTAGAGCGAGGAATTCATTTTCGCAAGCCTAGGTACTTCTAAATTAAGCCTTTAGGAATAGATTAAGTTGTTCCGTGTGTGTATTTTGATGTTCTGTGTACCTATTATGCTCCCTCAGAGAAGTTAGATGTTGGAGCGGCGGTTCGCCAAAGCGAACCTTCCGCATCCGTGGAGCTCTTTCCAACAGGATGCATGGTAAAATCAAATTACATGCGCAAGACTTGCCCCATAGGGCAAATAGGGACCTAGAAACTCACTTTGGGACCGTGTTTGAGTTCCTTTGACGGGGGAAGCCATGCAACCCTGTTCTGAAAGATTTCTAGGAAACGAAGCATCTCTTCATATATAGGGTTTTCTGGTTGTGAAAGAGTCGCAGAATCGTCCTGAGTAAATTGTGGAAATCGCAGTCTATTGTAGAATAATCAAGCCAACCGTAGGTCTTCTATTGACTGTAGAAGATGAGTCCTCATCTGGGGTGCTAGATGAGAAAAGGCTACCTTGGGAAATTGTCTCTCAGAAGGCGTAGGTGATGATGCACCATTTCCATCTGTTTTGGATCGTCAGGAGTCTTCTCAAGGTCTGTTACCAGAGTCTGAAGGAAGTATTCGGGGAAGAAGAGTCTTACACGGATATCATTGAGCAAGAACAACCACTTGTCATACTCACCTGAAGCACCCTTTCTCCTCTTCTCAGAGATGATTCGGAACTTCTTCAGCGTTTGGATTGCTTGTTTAAGTTCCTTTGGTGGAATTGCTAGGGTTGCCTCCAACTCTGAGATGTTGACTGGTCTTCTTCTCAGCTCACTCAGTGTATCATAGCAGTCTGGGTCCGCAAGGACCTGAGCTACGGAAACTGTGTCCTCAGGAGTTTTCTGCCATTCAGTTAGAAACTCCAAGACCTCTCCTTTGTACTCAGCGGCGAGCTCTGGATCAAGTACACTTCCAGCAGCCTCCATTGCGATGAGCGGTGGAGCACGAAAGACTTCAAGGTCTTTTATCATAAATACACAAGTACGACCGATTTCATCAACCCACTCTGTCTTCACCAGACCGAGCTCTTCAAATGGAGCCATGATTGAATCAACACTGACACTTGGTAGGCCTGTAACCATCTTGAGCCATTCTTCTAGCTCCTCCTTCGAGATACCACCCTTCCAGAGTTTCGGAAACACAGCACGAGACACCTCGTCTGAAAATAGACGCGCAAGCCGTGACTCGTCTGTCATACCTGCAAGGCGGATAATTCGACGATAGGTGTTGTCGAGCTCTGTCTGCAGTTCAGCGTCTGTCATCGCTACAACTGCATTGGTGAGGGGTGTGACCACAGAGGTTATTGCAGCCTCGTAGGTTTTCGGATCTTCAGAGGGTGTAAGCAGGAGTGACACACAGTATTGCTCTTCTTCTCGAACAATTCCAGTATAGTAAGACGCAACACCGTATTCCTCTCCTCCTATTCTAACGCTCAGTGATGAGAATCCTGCAGTGGCATCTCCCATGGCGTGTGAGGTGAAAATACGCATTATTTCTGTATTGAGATCCTCTCGATAGTAATCCGCAAAGTCTCCAGGAACCTTTGCTTTAAGGACGGCTCCTATCTTAGAGTCCCAGTCTATCAACAGCATAGCTACGGGCATTTTTACTTCTCTCCCTGTCCCTAGGGGATGGTCAGTTTAAAGCCGGGTTACATTACGTTGCAACGAGCCAGCCTAAAAAACCTTGTCTTATTTGGATTCGAGAATGAGAAATTTCGACAAAATAAGCGCTTTTTGGATGGGAGTTTCGGGTTTCAGAACGCTCTAGATTCCGATTTTTTTATCGTTTCCACGATGATTTTGTGAATTTCTTCCACTACTTGTTCAAGTGGATTATTCGAGTCGATGATTATGTAATTCGCTGTGTCGCTTTCAGCCATCTCAAGGTAATTCTGTCGGACCTTGATAAGTCGGTCCAGTTTTTCAAATTGTTGATTTGCTATTCCAGTTCTTCCAGTGGCACGCTCAAGACCAATCTCAGCAGGGACATCAAGTATGAAGACAATGTCAGGTTCTGGAGCAGAGATTCCCTCACGATTTCTACGAAGGATTTCACTCCAGTGAAGATCCATGACTGTGGATTGGTATGCACCTGTGGCAAAGAAATACCGGTCTAGCAGCACAATTTTGCCTTCAGTAAGGGCTGGGAGAATCCTATTCGCGATGTGCCACTCGCGGTCTCTAATAAAGAGTTCAAGTTCTTCCTCAGGGGTTAGTTCACCGTTTGGAGACCGTTTACTAATCTCAATTCCCCACTTACTTTCTTTTGTTGGTTCTCTTAGATAAACTACCTCATGGCCTTCAGATCTGAGGAGACCCACTAGTCTTTCACAAGCACAAGTCTTCCCAGAACCATCAATCCCCTCCAGTACAAAGAGATGACCTGTGCGTTTCTTGGGTTCGACATCTTTCAAGGACTGAGGTCTCCTGAGCTGATTCACTGTCCCTTCCAACTCGAGATAGTATTAGATGCTTCGGTTGAACAATCAAGGAGGAAGGCTTAAATCAAAGTTGTTATAGGATAGGTTAACCTATCCTATGACGTGTGGAATTTGAAACGTGTTAAAACATGGTGGTTGGTGCCACTCATCTCACTCTTTCTTATGATGCAACCAATCGGTACAGCAGGAGAGAGTGAAGCTCGTTCAATCATCGCAGCAGAAGGAATCACCGTAAGAGTAGACTTTGGCAATGGAACGAGTATTGATTTCAGTGGCCTTAATGGTTCAACTGTCCTCGAGGTGACGTCAGGAGTCCTTGATGTGCAAGTTGACTGGTATGGGCCATTGGCATATGTTAGAGGAATAGAGGGTATTGTCGGTGAGGGGCAGTACGGTTGGGAATACTGGGTGAACGGTGAATTCGCATCGGTGGCAGTAAATCTGTATACAGTTGCTGATAACGACATAATCGAGTGGGTTTATTCTACTCCAGATCCACAATCCCTTCAGGATCCTACTCTGATTCCAGGCGTTTCCATCATATCAATATCCGGTTTCGGATTCCTCGTTGTTGTCTATGTTCGAACTTCTAGGAGGTTGAGATGAATGAAAAGAAAGGTTTCGATGATTTTGATATTAGCGCTCTTCATGATATCATTGGGTGGTGCACCACAAGCATTTGGATATAGCACAGCAATTCATCCCAATACAACAATTCTTTGGGAAATTGAAGCTGCTCCATCTGAACCATTTTTGATGTACTATTCTGAGGGTGGTTATTGGTTGGCTGAGAATGCAACGCATTTCACATTTGGTGTCACCTCGGTTAGTGATGATGTCGCTGGTTACGTCAACCTTGGAAATGTATCCGTTTTGGCTAATGATACTGAAATTGCAAAGGATCTGACTCTTGGTGTATGGGGGACTCACACAGAATGGTGGCCGGGTCTTATTATTGAGGTCACATCTCCTGCTATTATGAGCCTTAACGAATCTGCCTATGCATCAGCAGAGAGAGTTGCAGGTAATTATCTGAATGGAACTATGACGTCAAGATTCGATAACATAACAATTAGAGAAATTGAACACCAATGTATTGTCTTTGATTACGAACAAGACCCTCCTGGAAATCAAGTGACACACCTAGCCTACTCTTTGACATCTGGAGTATTGATTGAGGCGAATACAACCTTTACGTTTGGGACACCTTACGAACTTACCTTCAAATTCTGGGAATTTGTAGAAGCAGTAGATTTCTCAATCGATACCGGTGGTATCATCATCTTGACAGGTGCTATCGGAGGAGCATTTGTAGCAATTGTATTGTTGGTCTATGTGAAACTGAGTCGGAGTAAATGACGAGGTGGAAAGCTATGGGAACCCAGAGATACACCAGAGGTATTGGTGGAAGTAGATGGGTTTCCATAACCGCCATTATGACTGCACTCGCACTAGTAGGTAATTATGCACTTGTGGCAGTTCCGAATCTTGAGCTTGGATCAAGTATGCTTTTCCTGACCGCATACATCTTTGGTGCTCATATGGCAATCTGGTCGACACTCATAATGTCACTACTCTTTGGAATCATCAATCCATGGGGTGCTTTCATTCCTCAAATCTGGATGTCCCAAGTTGTAGGATGGTTCTACATCGTTGCAACTGGATCGATAATGGGAAGAGTAAGACCAAGTGGTGAGCGACTGGAACCGAAAAAATGGGAGCTGGCAATAGCTGGGGCTTTTGTCACATTTATCTTCGAACAAGTTACAAACATAGGTTATTCCGTAACCTTTGGTGTTCCTTTCTATATTGCAATCACTGCAGCTATTCCATTCACCTTGTTACATATCGTTTCCAATACAATCATCTTTTCACAGGTAGTGCCAATGCTAGATTCAGCCTTGACACAACAGCTCAAAGGGCTTATCTGGAATGCTGAAACAGAGAAGGATAGTATAAGGGGAACAGATTTACAATTCTATGGAGAGACCATTAGTTGACATGGAAAAACGAGTTCATCAACCTCTCGCAGCCTGCAGATGGGCGGGTTGCACCAGCCTTCAAACCGCACCATGCTGCAGTAGCTCTGATAATGATAGGACGGGAGCAACCTCTTGGACGGTATGAGCTTTGCGGAAAGATGTCCATTGGAGAGGGGAGTGCACGGACTCTGTTGAAGCGTCTAACTGAGGCGGATTACATTGAACCAGAAGGAAAACAGGGGCAGAAACTCACAGCTAAGGGTCAAAGGTTGTTTGATGCTGTTTCCAAAGATGTGCCTGTAGGGCTTTCACTAGATGTCAGACGTCTTGTGATGTATGATGAAGCCTATGCAAACCTGGTTAAGAGCAGGGCTTTACGTGTGACTGATGGTATCAGACAGAGAGATGAAGCAATCATTCAAGGAGGATATGGGAAGGCTGGTGCCACGACACTCGTTCAGAAGAATGTCCGACTTGTAATGCCTCCGGATGACTTCCATGTGTTGTTGGAGTATGAACCTGAAACCCTTCTTATAATTGAGAGTCTTAGACCTGAAGATGGAGATGTAGTCGTCATCGGTTCCGCAGATGATCCGAACCTAGCACGAGAGGTTGCAATGGCTTCTGTCATGACACTGTTCGACGAGGGGTGATTCATGCAGTCTGACCTCTTTGGAAATGTCCCAGAGATTGTAATTGATGTACATGAAACTGGCGGAAAGAAGATGAACTCTGTCAAGCATCTCATGTCAATGTTAGACAAAGAGAACATCCCATATGTTATAGAGAAGATTCCAATTGGAGATGTCTTGGGTATGGAGGGCATCGCAATCGAAAGGAAAACAGTCAATGATTTAGTGAACACACTCAAAGGTAGCAAAGTAGGAGTTCCACGTTTAACCAAGCAGATGGATGCGCTTCTTGAGTATGAGAAACCCTATGTCTTGATTGAGAACATACTCGCAATCAGAAGGGATCCAATGAAAGGATGTGTCTATGTCCCATTCTCGACTAAGCAGACTAAGGGGAAACCATATTTTGTTACAATGGAGATGGCCAGCTATATTCATCCAAGTGCGTTGGATGCTCTCATTGAAAGTATTAGGGAGAGAGGAATTCAAGTCATTGAGGGATTCAATGCATTACATTCAGCTGGTCTTCTCTATGGAATTCTCATGGGAAACAACAAGAATCGAGAAAAAACTGGGCAACGACTCCCAATCATTAGGACTAGAAAGGGCCTAGACTCGATGAACGATGAGCAGGAGTTCTTTATTGCAGGATTCCCGGGAATCAATGTTGTACGCGCTAAGAGCATACTCGAACATTTTGGATCCCCCCAAGAAGCTATCTTTCGGATTGATGAGTGGGGAAAAATCCCTGGAATTGGTCCAAAAACAATTGCTTCTGCGAAGAGGTTGCTCTTCTCAGATTATGAAGTACAGCAGGAAGAAGATGTAGAAGAAGAGCCAACTGATTCTTGACATTGCCAGCTCGATAATCTTAAAAGAAGTCTATCGGAGAAACCAGAAGCACTATTATATGATTATAGAATAGTAAGGTGACTGTTCAATGGGCGACGTAAGAATAGCAATTGCAGGCCTAGGAAATTGCGCCAGTGCACTCATTCAAGGTGCACACTATTATAGAAACGCAAGAGCAGATGAAGAAGTTCCAGGTCTGATGCATGTAGATTTTGGTGGCTATTTTCCAAAAGATCTCAAATTTGTAGCAGCATTTGAGGCAAACAGTAAGAAGATTGGTCTCGACATAGCAGAAGCGATGTGGGCTGAACCGAACTGCTGTGTGCCATTCGCACCAGATGTTCCAAAGACTGGAGTGAAAGTCCTTCCAGGACCAATATCCGACGGTGTCGCACCTCACATGAGAGAATCTTTCTTTGCATACGATGAAAAAGAGATTGAGCCAGTTGATGTCGTAGAGGAACTGAAGAAATCAAAGGCAGACCTGCTGGTTTCATATCTTCCTGTTGGTAGTGCAGAGGGCTCTCGTATCTATGCCAAGGCCGCTCTCGAGGCAGGTATTGGTTATATCAATGCAATACCTGAGTTTATCGTTTCCGATCCGAAGTCCCCAATCGCTCAGGCTTTTGAGAAGGAAGGCATTCCCTGTGCAGGGGATGACATCAAGAGCCAGCTTGGAGCAACAATCCTCCATCGAGTTCTCGCTCAACTATTTGACAAGAGAGGACTAATTCTGCAGAATACCTACCAGTTGAACATTGGGGGAAATACGGATTTTGAAAACATGCAGGTCGAGAACAGATTGTCATCCAAGAGGATTAGCAAGACGGAAGCAGTCACAAGTTGTGTCGAATACGAACTACCAACCAAGATAGGTCCAAGCGACTATGTTCCATTCCTCAATGACAACAAGGTCTGTTACATCAGCATGAGATCGAAAGCATTTGGAGACCTACCGATAGATCTTGACTTGAAGCTGTCAGTACAGGACTCACCAAATAGCGGCGGTGTAATCATCGATGTTGCACGAGCTGTAAAGATTGCTCTAGACAGAGGCATCGGTGGAGAGCTTTCAAGTATCAGTTCATACAGCTTCAAACACCCACGATATCAGATCGATGACTTCGAGGCTCGAAAGCGGGTGGACGAGTTCATAGACGGTAAGCGTGAGAGATAGTTAGTAAAAAGAATGTGCATCAGCCTAGTCAAAGCTAGGCTGATCTCTTATCATTCAAAGCGTAGTGAAGCTCTTGACTGCTTTTTCATCAAGTTTCTTCAATACTTCCACAAGGAGCTGAACTGCGTTCTCTACGTCCTCTAGATCAAGCATTCCATTGTGTGAGTGGATGTATCGGGTGGGAATTCCCAAGAAAAGTGAAGGAGCCCCCATGCCTGCTAGATGAATCTGACCTGCATCAGTACCACCCGCCTTCAGAAAAGCGGGTTGGTGACGAATCTCGTTCTCCTCAGCGATTTTTGTGACAAACTTGCGGAGTTTTGGATTGGGAATCATAGAACCATCTCCCGCAGAGATAGCAACTCCTTTACCCATTTTTTGGACAAGTCCTTCGGACCCAGGTGAATCGCCAGATATGTCTACATCAAGTGCAAAACCAATATCGGGTTTAATCATCTGAGCTGAAGTCTTTGCACCTCTTAAACCGACTTCCTCTTGCACTGTTGAAACAAAATAGACAGTATTGGGAAGTGATATGTTGTCCTCAGAGATTCTGCGAATTGCTTCAAGTGCTATGAAAACACCGATTCGATCATCAAAAGCCTTTGCAACTACGAGAGTAACTTCTCTTTCCTCTTCTTTTGCATTCTTGTCATCTTCATTCTTCTTTTCCCTTCTCATCCTCTTCATTGTCCGGAAATCTGCGTAGGGAACAGCAGGGTCTCCAACTCGGATTCCGAGTTTCTTGACCTCTTCAATAGAAGACGCACCTACATCAAAGTACATCTTTTCTTTCGTAACAATCTTGCTACGCTGCTCTGGGGTAAGAACATGTGGTGGTGGGGCACCAATAACACCAATGATCTTCTCATCACTTTCAGATGGGCGAATGACAACTTCCTGTGCTAAAAGTGTCTGATCCCACCAACCTCCTAATTGATGAAACTCTAGATACCCCTCTTTCTTGATGTTAGAGATTACGAAACCAATTTCGTCAACATGTCCTGCGACCATTATCTTTGGCCCACCATCTCCTTTTTTGAAGATGAGTGAACCAATACCATCCTGGAGAATTTCGACACCGAACTTCTTCGCGTACTCAAGTACTACCTTCTGAGCTTCGTTCTCGTGACCACTGGGTCCGAAAGCATTGCAGAGTTTCTCTAATAGCTTCAAATCAAGATTCAAATTTGTCATGGAACTCACTTCGTCTTTCTTTGGATATGTTTCGTCGGATAGAATGTACTCTTTAGTGGTTTTGGTTTGAGCATAAAATCAGAAGATAAGTCAAGTCATTGCTAGACTACTCTTGGCTAGAAGGTGAAATGCTTCTTCAACGTTCTGACCAGTCAAAGCACTTGTTTCAAGATATCCTGTGAGGTTGTGTTCACGTACAAAGTCCATGCCCATCTCACTGGTGATTACTCTATGTTCAGCTAGGTCAACCTTGTTTGCTAATAGAATGATTGGGATTCTCTCTCCTAATGCATCCTCGGTCTCTTTGATCCATTTTGGTAGTTCGATCCAGGTACTCTTTCGTGTTGTGTCATAGACAAGTAGTGCGCCTTTGGAGCCACGATAATAACTACCTCGAATGAAATCGAACCTTTGTTGACCAGCCAAGTCCCAGACAAGCATCTTGACTACAACACTGCGACCATTTGCTGTTTCAACAGGGACTGTCTTCACAGCGAACTGTGAACCAATAGTAACGATGTATTCTTCAGAAAATTTCTGAGTGAGAAAACGATTGACTAGAGCTGTCTTACCACTACCACCAGCCCCTATCATGACGACCTTCCGCATGTAGTCAAATCCGCCGCTACTCAAGTTTTCACCTCGCCCTTAGAACGGGCTTTCTGCTCAAGTTAATGGAATCACATAGGGAGGGTGCAAACGCTTCCGCCCGCAGGTATCCGTATTGGAAATTCGCGTCTACTGCTTTTAGCCTTTTATTGCTTGAATGTCATCCGATGAGACGACCATTTTCAATCATCGAGTGGATGGCGCGTTGATATTTTCTTGATGTAGCGATTTATATCCGGTAATACCCGGTTAACACCAGCCTTGAGGGACTACTAGTGAAGCTAATTACCGTGAAAATGAGTGACATCTATGTGAACGGGATTGACAAACTGGTCGAGATTGGGATGTATCCATCAAGAAGTGAAGCAATCAGGGTAGCAATACGAGACCTCTTGCGACGTGAACTCTGGCCAGCGGATGGCAGTCCCATCAGCATGAACGTTGACACTGAGAAAACCTGATTGTATGCCCACAAGACACATTAATACACGTTCAATAGAAATGAAACTAACCACGACTAAGAAGGGAGGACACTGATATGAACTTCAGGGTATTCTTCAAGAGCATCAAGTTTGCGTATAGAGCAAGGATTCGAGTGTTGGCATTCATTCTGATCTATGCAATATTATACATAATTGTGGCAAAAGGTCTCACAACAAATCCAGGAGATCTTACCTACATAGGCCTTGCCTTTATTGTCGCAACAATATATGCTATTCTGG
The DNA here is from genome assembly GCA_048882045.1 of Candidatus Thorarchaeota archaeon. Classification (GTDB taxonomy): domain Archaea; phylum Asgardarchaeota; class Thorarchaeia; order Thorarchaeales; family Thorarchaeaceae; genus SMTZ1-45. Next base: position 22,337 of record JBHLRZ010000009.1, read on the forward strand.
TTTCGCAATTCAGACGGCGAGACATATCCATTTTCAAATGTATAGGATGGGATAATTCGAATGTAATGCTTCTCGTCATGGGAGAGGTCGTCCTTGTTTCAGTCACAGCATTCCTTGTAGTGTTTCAGGTAAGTGTAGAAATTCTTGGACTGACAACCTATTTCCTTGGCACAGGAACAAATGTTTCAGGATTGTGGTCATATCTTTATGTTGACTTGATATCTATGTTCATCACTTTGTTCTGGATAATTATAGCTCAACTACCAGGTTTGGTGTTATCAATGTGGAGATCTACTCAAGTACCACCAATGCGAGCACTGAGGGAGGAATGAAGATGGCAGGACCGATTATTCAACTTGAAAATGTAAACAAGGAGTTTGGGAAAGGCAAGAACACTGTTGCAGCCCTGAAGGATGTCGATCTGCAGATAGATGCGGGTGATTTCGTTGCAGTACTCGGACCGAGTGGATGCGGCAAATCTACACTACTGCACGTCATGTCAGGTCTTGAAGCACCCTCATCCGGTCGCGTTTTAGTCGATGCTGTTGATGTGACTCTCATTAGCGAGAGAGACATGCCAAAGGTGAGAGCTCAGAAGATCGGCTTTGTGTTCCAAGCGTTTCTTCTCATAGAGCACTTGACTGCCTATGAGAACATCGAATCAGTATTATGGCCAAGAGAAGACATGACGAAGATGGAACAAGAAGAACGTACGCTTGCAGTCCTTCGTGAGGTAGATATGCTTGAGAGAAGAGACCACTTTCCAAGACAGCTCTCAGGTGGTGAACAACAACGTGTCGCCATCGCAAGGGCACTTGTCAATGATCCTCCGATATTGTTCTGTGATGAGCCTACCGGAAATTTGGACAGTAAGACAGGAGAGAACATTCTCAAGATCATTGCTCAGCTCAATAAAGAGAAGAGAATGACAGTGGTTCTCGTAACACACAACCATGACATTGCTCAGTTCGCAAAGAGAACACTAAACATGAAAGATGGAGTCATAAGATAGGAAGGCTCAGTGAAACTGGAGTCTTGATGAATGTGCCGCAGTCTGACTGCAAAGAACATGAGAGGATAGCAGAGGAGTTGGCAGACTGTGGCAAGAATGAAGATGCTCTTATGATGTTCAAGAAAGCAGGTAACTGCTGGATGCGATGGGAATCGTTCTCGAAAGCTGCTCAAGCATATGAAAGAGCCTATGAACATGGAATGCTAGCTCATAAGTTCGAAGAGGCTGCAAAGATCATGGATGAGGCAGGCGCAGCATGGATCAAGTATGGAGAACATGAGAAGTTCGAAATCAACTGTCAGATCGCAGCTCAGGCATATGTTTCTGCCGCTGAGGAAAAGAAGAACCCACTCCTCCTGCTCGAAGGTGCATTCTGTGCAATAACAGGAGGAGACATTGATCTTTCCAGACAACTAATCGATGGCGTGATCAAAGTCACAAAAGGAGAGGTCACCGGGCTCATTGACCTTGCCCTCATGTTGATGGAATATCGTTTTGGCGATGCCAATAAGCTGATGGAAACAGTCTTGGCCGGGGAAATAACTAGACAAGAACTCGGTAGGTTAAGACGCATTTTCGAACTAGTCCTTGCGGGATTTATTCGAACTTCTTTGGAGTCAGAAGCAGCAGTGACCATAATAAGTCTAGAAGAGAGCACTGGAATTGATCGCAGACAGCTAAAAAAACTGATTGTCAGAGCGATTGAAAACGGGTATATCCCAGGCTATTATGACGAAATCTCGAATGAACTCATTGTAGATAGTGATAGGTTCGATATTGAAACCTTAGAAACTCGGAAAGGACCCATTTTAAGTCGAGATCTTGATGATCCGGGTGCATGGGATATAGAACTTGATGATGATTGATTGAAGTCGAACCAAACATCCGTTGGTCCCCCAAGAAACCTTTTTAGTACCATTGCTGAAACACTCAATTGCCCGCCAAAGAAATCAGGTGATACTACAAATGGCTGAAGGGCTGAAATGGTTGCAGTGTCCTGTTTGCAAAGAATCGATCTATTGGGAGATTCCGCAGGAGGCCCTGAAGAAGGTCAAGAGATTCCCAGCCCCAGTCGTAGTGAAACACAAGGATCATTATCTTGTTTGTTATCTTGATAGCCACCATCAACTCGCTGATACAGAAGTAGCAATTGCTGGTGTAGATGGAAAAGCCAAGAAATAGGCACATCTTTTTTGTTCATTCGATTCCGTTATCCATCGCCCATTCCAATACACGTGCAGCTTGAGCACTTGCCATTCCCCAGGAACGCAGATTGAGTATGAGATTCCTTATACCAGTGATCCAATCATCTAGTAGCTCCCGAACTCGCTTCTTTATGGATAGATCTTCTTCTTCGTGATAGACTGGTAAGATCATCTCAACAAGACTTTGTGAGAGAACAAGGATGGTTTCTAGTCGGGCAATCCATTCCTCGCGCGGTAGACCAGTAAGAGTTTGTGCTACTGCTAGATGATAATCATATTGTGCTGTGAAATATCTCAGTCTCCAGCTGAGGACCTCAACAATGAGTGTCTTATATGCAGTGCTTGGGGCCGTCTTGAGAAGCAGACTTAGGAAACGTTGAGTCATCTCATCAGCAGACTGACTCGCATCAAAGTAGAGAGCCATTGCTTGTTGATATTCTTCACTCGTAAGGCATTCATTAGCTCGTCCGACACTCTCCTTGAAACGGTCAAGCAATGCCTTTGTTGATGAGCCCTCAACGTCTTCCAAGTAGATTTTCACCACTTTCTCTGTTTTCTCGGGGATAACACTCTAAGCTGGAGTGTCTTCATGTTGCACTGAGCTTTGACTGGTTTAAACCTAAATAAGATGTTTTGCTGTTTCTATTAGATTGGTGGGGAGTGCTTTATCTTGTAATCTTCTGAGGCTTGTGACCAAATCATGAATTCATCACTCGGAGGACTTCGTCGATAGAGCTCTTCCCTATCAGCCTCGTAAGTAGATATTTCATGTCCTCCAAGTTGAGCCATCGTGAGAATCCTATGTCCTACTCGTTCAGCAGCTGTCATCACTGGCTCAATCCATTTTGCCCAGCATTTCTCCCTGAGGAGATGATGATCAACAACTAAAAGTGGAATCGCTGAAGCCAAGGAAACAAGTGAGAAGAGGGCTCGTTCCTTGTCCGAATCCGTAAACCGTTTGAGATACACAGGTGGACCTCCAACAATTGCCAGGTCTGGGTTCTTTGAGAGAATGTAGTGAAGACTGTTCTTCTCCAGAGGTCCTTGAACATCAGGTGCAAAAACAAAACAGGTTTCTGAATGCTCAATCGTTGTTGTAATTACATAACCAAGGCGAGTATTTGCAGGACCATGTGGTAGTGGAGGTGAGAAGGAAACTTTCGTGTCACCAAATTCAAAGATCTTATCATCTGACCATTCTATCTTTTTGACTACCTTCTGGACATCCTTCTCAAAATAGAATCCACGTCGCCGTTGGGAGGGATTGATGTTTTCACGATTGTCCTTCGCGAACACAATCTTGTCCTTGAACATCTCTTTCCTCTCATCTCGTGTGCTAAGGTTATACAGATAATTGACAAAACCAGGCCTAACATGGTCATAGTGGTAGTGTGAGATTGATAGAGCATCAGCTATTGAGGTTGATGTTCGAATAGCAGAAAGCTGAGATTTGAGTGTCCGATATTCCAACGGATGCGGTTCCAAGTTATGCCTTTTGGCAAGCGCCGCTGAAGGGTCGAGGACAATGTTGAGGTTAGGAGTGATGACCTCTGTGCATAGAGACCTCGTTCCCAAACTCTCAGCAGCCAGTGGGGTTATCTTGATGCTACCGAGTTCCATCTTCAGACTCCCTGTAGTAGATGAGGTGGTATCCATCATCATGAAGCAATTCTGCTTCATATAGAATAGGACCTCCACTATCACTGAAACATCGGAACATCTGGAAGTCCGAAGGCAAGAACTCAGGTTCAAGAGAGGAGATTTCACTCTCTGAGAAGATGGAGAGTGACCCTTCTCTATGATTCTCGACGTATGAAGAGATTTCCGCATAGTTCACAAAAATCAAGAAATGGGCAGACAGAGCACCATCAGGTCTAATCAAGCGTTCTGAAACCATCCCGCGGAACTCATAGCTGGTAACATCTGATGCTCCGGTCTCTTCCATCACTTCACGAATAGCCGCATCCCGAATATGTTCGCCCAATGAAACCTTTCCACCGACCATACTCCAGAGATTCTCGTATGGAGGATTCTTCCGCTTCAAAAACAGGAACTTATCCTCATGTTTCAGAATAGTAATGGCAATCGGGATCATTTGAACCATCAGAGCCACCCTACTTTTCCAATCGTTTTGTCTGCTTTAAACATAGAGGGAACAAAGAAGCCAACATTCATAGCGATGGGCATGAGTGTGTGGAATGGGTCTGAAACTTGGGTAGGCTGATATCTGATGACATCCGAAGGACTGTTCTAGCACAGATAACTCCAACTAAAGAGGAGATACAAAATCAGAAGGAAACCATATCATCCCTAAAGGACTCTCTTGTTCATCATGCTGATATGGAAGGATTCCAGTTCTCATTTATTGAAGCACAGGGATCTACAGGAAAGAAGCAGACCCAGTTGAGAAATGCAGCAGATATTGACCTATTTGTTGGACTCGATCCTGAAGACTACAGCAACATCATTAGGTTGGCTCAGAAGGAACGTTCTACTGCAATAGACAGTATCATGAATGGACTAGTAGAAGATTGGTTCATCCCAGCAGTAGAGGGATTGGATGTTTCACAATTAAAGAAAGCATACTCCCAGCATCCATACCTATCATTGGTGATGAGTGGTCTTGAGATTGACATTCTTGGGTGTTTTGATATCGATTCTGCAACACTATCTAAAGAGGGCCCATATACTGCTGTTGATAGAACAGTACATCATACTAAGTATATAGCAGACAATTTGACCAAAAAGACACGAGAGGATGCTCGAATTCTGAAGTCGTTTGTCAGGGCAAGTCATGCATATGGTGACCGTTGTGCAGTAGGAAGAATGGGGCTCACAGGGATTTCTCTCGAGTTGTTGGCTATAGAATCAGACGACCTAGATTCTGCTTTCGATTCTCTCGAACATCTTGATGAGATGCCAATTGATCAAAAACGAAGATCACTTTCAGAACTTCGGAAGATTCAGACATTTCGAGATGACTTTGTGTATCTCATTGATCCCACTGATCTGAGGAGAAACATAGCATCCAGTTTCACCCCCCGTTCCTATAGATGGGTCCAATATCGAATTGGTCTTCTCAGAAATTCCAAAGAAAGGGTCACCATTGACATGCTTCTTGAGGCACCAATTCCTGACACAGAGCCATCGAAATGGTTGAAGGACAATCTGTTCGTGTTCGAATTCAAATCAGACGGATCTACACACTACACAATACTGCGAGATAAACTGTATAGAGTATCTAAAAAGGTGCAGTCAAACATTTGCACCGAACGAACTGGAGAAACAAGGTTCGGAATGTCCATCATGGAAATATACTTTGAAAGAGAGAACTATGCAGTTGGTTTCGTTGTTGAGAATCCTACGATATCAGAGGAGTATACAAGGCGAGGGCCACCATCTGACATGAAGTCAGCTTCTGAAGAGTTCCTGAAGAAACATCCGCATGCATACGAGAAGGATGGATTCTATTGGACCACTGAAAAAAGAGGATGGAGTTCAGCAGGAAAAATGATTGAGCACTTGTTTGGCATTACTCCGATAAATGGATTATCACTAACGAACCATAGTAGTGTATCCAAAAAAGTACTCAATGTGATAGAACAGTATATCTTCCCAATCGAACCAGACCTTCCAAAGAGAATGGCAAGAGTTAAGGAGAGCGTCAAAGAATAGACTTGGTGAACTAGCGTGGTTGACAGAGAGATTGCTTTCATATCACATCCAGAATCAAGCTTACATCGAATGCCATTTCCAAAACCACATTTGGAGGCGTTCGAAAATCCGATACGGACACAGGTAGCAGAACTATACCTCGAAAAAGCGGACCTATTGAAAGACATGATGAGAATCAGAGCGCCAAAGGCAAGCCTGGAAGATGTACGTACAGTACATTCAGACTATCTTGTGGACAGTGTCGAAATCATGACTGAGATTGGCAGTGGTCAACTCGGTGAAGCATCGTATGCTAGTCCAGATCTGCTTCAAACAGCACTATTGGCAGTCGGTGGTGCAAAGAAGGGAGTCGATCTCATCAACTCTAAAGAGGTTAAACATGCGTTCGTTCTGATGCGACCCCCAGGGCATCATGCAACCACTTCGAACTCAATGGGACTCTGTTATTTTAACAACGTGGCTATCGCAGTCCGACATGCCCTGAGAAAAAATCAGATCAGCAAAGTATCAATATTCGATTTCGATGACCATCATGGAAATGGGACTTCAGAGATTTTTTACTCCGACCCAAACGTACAGTACATCTCAGCCCATGAATATGATTATGAGAACTTTGGACTAGGGCATTATTCTGAAACCGGGTATGGAGAGGCAAACGGGACAAACATTAACATCCCATTACTTGAAACCTCACCAGACTCATCATACGAAGAAGCCATCAAACACATTATTGAGCCAGCTCTGAAACGTTTCAGACCCGATATCATCATCCTCTCAGCAGGATATGATGCGCATTATGCTGATCCAGTTGGAAATATGGATGTAGATTCAACCACATTCTGGAAAATCGGAGATAGTATCAGGAAAATTGCAGATTCACTCAAAGTGAAAGGAACTGTATGGGTATTGGAAGGGGGATACAATCCGTTCATCCTAGGACCAAGTATCAGGGCGAGCCTCGAGGGGTTGAAGGGTAAACCGACCCCAATACTTGATGACCAAATTGAAAGAGAGGTTCACGAACCAATCATTGAAGCAAATAAGGAAATCATTGAGAAGGTCCTTGAAACGGTCAGACCTATTTGGTAACATGTAGCGCCATGAACAACATTTTAAGGTCATCCGAGTTGGCGAGCGCACAATCAGTCATGGTGGAACTGAATATTGGGTAAAAAGAGAAAATCCGGCGGTCGAAGCAAGGGCAGTTCGGGTAAGAGCGGAAACGTTCAATGCTCGAAGTGTGGACGCATCGTTCCAGCTGATAAAGCAAAGAAATACACGAAGAGAGTATCTGCTGTTGACCCTCAGCTTGCTCGAGAGCTAAGACAACAGGGAAGCTTCATCCAGACCAGGAAGGTCACTTCTTACTATTGCGTGAGTTGTGCAGTTCACGCTGGAAGAGTCCAGATAAGACAAGCTTCTGAGAGGAAGTCTGTACCAGGTCGTCGCTGAAAAGAAACTCATCATGAACGATCTTCCTGTGTTTCCAAAGAGATCATCGGAATAGATCAAATCAGCTGGTATGCCAAATGCAGCCAGAAACCACCATGCTCAGATTTATTCAACTGCTTCCTAATGCATCCCCACAGGGGAAATTCCTTCTCAAGGATCTTCCAGGTTCTGGGAAAAGGATTGACATTCTTTGTCGAGATCTCGAAGCCTGTTTCTCATGGGGTCCGAGGACTTGGGGAAAAGACAGTCTCGAGTTTGTAGCAGTTATCGCAGATTCAAGAATAATAGTCTTCAACAATCCAAGTGATGCCGCTCCAGAGAGTGAGGTGTCGTGGGCGACTGTTATTCGGAATTCATTAAACGACAATCCGCCCAGATATGTGAAGGTTTTGAATGGTTCCACTGAAGATATCATTTTGAAATACTGTAACCCTCATATCTCAAATCTATGGGTATTGGATGAATCTGGTTCACATATCTCGTCAGTTCGGTTCGTAAGATCAGCTACTCAGAACAGTTTTATGCTCGGTGACCATAAAGGCTTCGATTTCCAGACAGAAAATCTACTGTCGAGATATTCTGTACCCAAGGTTTCTCTTGGGAAGAAGAGTTATCTTAGTAGCCACTGTGTGGCATCAATAATATCTGAATTCGAGAGGTCAAAAAATGCCCGATGATTCCCCCCCTGATAGACCGAAGGCAATGACGAGACTTGTAAACAAGATGACAAAAGAGATGCTATGGATGTACATCTTGAGATTGCTACAGGAACGTCCTCACTACGGCTACGAGATCAAGGAACTGATTACAAAGAGGTTTGGTTTCTCACCAGCAACCGTCAGTGGATATGCTATAATCTATCGACTGACAAAGGATGGCCTCATAGAAGTTCAGAGAAAGGACGACTCCCCACGAAAATATTACGTTATAACAGAGAAAGGTAGCATGGCTATGTCTGAGGCCAAAGCGTTCCTCACAAAGACCGTTGACATGGTGTTTGATGTGACAGATTGATTTACCGAATCTCAACAGAATCCAAAAGTAGTTCGATTCTTTGTCCTAAGTCCCTCTTATCAATATTGAAGTCAAGACCTTTGTTTTCGACTTTGATACTAGCGATTGATGAAGCATATACTCCGCATTCAGATAGAGAAGCACCACTGATATGTTGGTATGCAAATCCAGAGAGATAGACTGACCCAGCTCCAAAAGAGTCCACAGAATCTGTGAGATAGGGAGGGATAATGTGGAACTCGGAACCATCGTATATCAGACTCCCTTTATCCCCCATTGTTAGTACACAAATCTCTGTTGCCCAATCAACCAGGAGCTCAGCCGCAAGATATGGATCAGACTCTCCAGTGATTAGTGAAGCCTCTGCTAAGTCTGGTTGGAAAATATCAATGAAGCAGTGTGTCTTCTCCATTAGATTGAGTTCCTTGATGTATTCTAATTGGCCACTAGGACTGATAGTTTTTAGCTGAGGTTTGAGGAAGATTAGTGAGTCTGATGAGTTACAAATCCACTCTACGAGTTCTGCATTGATTTCCTGTAAAGATGGACTGAGAAGTATTGCCTGAGCTTGGAGAAACTCATCAGGGATGTCTTTGATACCGATCTCACGAGGGACTCCTAGGAATTCTATGCCATCCATTGTCCGAAGCTGGCGAGGTCTATTTTTGTCAGGTGGGACTATATAGTATTCAGGAATACCCAATACATCTGCAGATTGTATGAAGTCATCACGGAAACTCTCGTCAACAGATCCAACTATTGCTAAATTCTCAATTCCAAGTTTCGCTGCTGTTGCAGCACTGTAAACACTCGGACCTGATAGTTGATTATACACACTAGACATGAGAAATGTCGGATTGCCAATCACCACAATATCATACATCAACTGATTCTCCCTGTTCAGAGGCAGTTATCACCTCGTGAGCATATGCAAGTCGCTGAGCGACTGTGATATGAGATAGTATTCCAACGATAACAATACAGATTGTCAAGATGTTAGTAATTTGTAGCATGGAGAAGAAATCCCAAAGCCCTATAGGCTCTACAAGGTCCCTCCATACATTTGTCGTGGGGATTAGAAGAAGCAAAATCCCAGCAAACTGAAGGATCAATTTCTCTTGTCTTTCTGCAACACCTACGGTGCAGCTCTCCATTCCACCAACTGACTCTGCCTTCGCACGAGCAAAGCTAGCCATGATCATTCCAAAAAGTGTGAAGAATCCCCAGAACCATGGAATGAACGTATCACCTGCAGACCACCAAGGAATCATTGTTGTGCCAAGAGGGCCCATCATAAGTCCTAGCATGAATAAATACTCAGCATAGCGATCTAGTGTGTGGTCAAATGTGGCTCCAAATTTTGAAGAGAGTCCAGCAGCTCGGGCAACAGCTCCATCGAACATGTCCATGACAACTGTCAGAATCATGAAAAGGAAACCAATCACCAGATCCCCCATAGCGAAGAACCAGGCACTGACAAGTGCAACAAGAACCGTGAGACCTGTTATCATATTGGGAGTTATTCCAGTCTTGGCCAGAGCTCTTCCAACTGGCATCATGGCACGCTGGTACCGTTCTCTAAGGGACCCTAGCATAAGTTCACTAACCCTTCCTGTTGGTCGAGAGTCGCCCACTGGTGTAGTGTTAATAAACGTGTTGTGAGGGGGTCAAAGAACACTGTTAATTCGATTCAAGACCCAATCGTATCCCAATAGGTTCAGGAAGCCACCAAGTCGAGGACCAGATTTTCGAGAGATGAGAATCCTATAGAGAACTAAGAATGCCCTCTTGTCCTTTAGACCAACTGCCCGAGCAGATTCAAAGACTTTGGCCTGAATCTCTTCGTCATCAAGAGCAGGTCCCTTCAGTACATCTACGAATCTATTGAGAAACTCGCGGTCAGTATCAGTGAGAGTGGCGATGATTTCCTTGGGAACTTTGTCAGGAACCGATACTATGTCCCTCTCATTGCCGAAATGCTTTGCCCAGTGCAAAGCTCGTGACAACCTTGTTGGAATCAATGCCTTTGATTCTTGAGAAACCTCACTGAGATCATGTTGCTTTTTCAACGCGATGTAGCAGCGTTCCAGAATAGTTTCTTCACTAAGGATTTCTTGGAGCTGAGATGTTACTACTGCAAATTTGAAGGAGAGTTTAGGAACATACACATCACTAATTGGACGAACCTCTGTGAGAGGATAGAGAATCTTTGCTAGTTCGTGCTTTTCACTCTCGACATCATCAAATCCATAGTATTCACGCTCGAAAGTTTCGTAGATGTCAACTAGATTGGGTATAAGATCGGTTTGGATATTGTTTGCTTTATCAGGGTCAGTTCTGAGAACCATATACCTGAATAATTCCGGAGGTGCAATCTTCAACCATTCCCCAGGAGTGAAAACATAGCCTCTTGATGTCCCCATGTCTCTTCCACCAAGTCGAACCCATTCAAATGGTACTTTGACAGGACCTTCCCAACCAAAGACCTGTCGAGACATCTCAAGACCAGTATCGTATGATCCACCTTTCACTGCGTGATCCTTCCCAGCAGGTTCACAGGTTGTTTTCATGACATACCATTTTGCAGGCCAATCAACTCTCCATGACAATTTGACTCTGATATTGTCGAGTCTAGCGGTTTCTGAATGTCCACAGTGGGCACACACGTAGGAAACTTCATCACTCTCTGAATTATACGCGGTCACGCGATTGGGTACGATTGATCCCTTACCACCAGACTGTAATCTTCCACAAATGGGACAGATGACTGAAACAGGAAACCAAGTCTTCATGGATTCGATGTATTCGGCTCTTTGTTTGTCGTCAAAGTCACGAGCCACATATTCAATCAATATGTTTCTAATAGTTTCAGTGTGGTTCAGACAAATGCGAACCGCATCCATCATCTCTTTTGTTTCATAGAGTTTTGATTGATATACGACCTCGGGGTCAGCTCCAAATTCAGGGAATGTTTTGACCAGCTCATTTGTCCAGTGAGCCCCTAGGTTCTCACAACAGCCATATGGATCTGGAGCATCTGAGTAGGGAACACCCATATACTCATCTGGTGAGAGAGTCACACTTGGAGGGAATGATCGAATTGGATCGAAGTCATCTGCAATGAAGACTGTTTTTGCGTCTTTCCCCATTCTCTGTAGTTCTCGTTTGATAACGTCTGCAATGATTATCTCTTTCATAAAACCAGAATGAACACTGCCACTCATACTCTTTCCAGTAACGATTAGATAACGATCAGGATTACGTGCGAGGACTTCGTCAACCACATCTCGGATCCAGTGGATTGAGAATTCCTCTTCCGGTGTGTCTTCTGGAGACATCAATCACTCCTCAAGTACCCCCGAAGCCTGACCCTAAAGAACATTATCATCAAGATGAGAACTCTGACACTATAAGGTCATTTCTCGTTGCAAAGAAGACATAGGTAGGTATCGAAGCAAGAAGAATCACGACCAACATTGCAGCGAACACTGTTCCAATGGTGAGAGGGAGATATGCAATCGATGATACTGCTGCTTCAGGAAGGAGAGAGTAGATACTGAGTAAAGATGCAACAATGAGCGCAGGAATTCCAGCCCGTAAACCTACTTCGAGACCTTCAGCCATCATCACCTTCGCAATGAAGGAGGGTTTTGCACCAATCGATCTCATGATTACATAGTCTCTAAGTCTTCCAAAAACCGAAACTAGTAGATAGTTCATGAGACTCAGAAATGCGCTAATCAGTGTAACAATGGCTAAGGGGTTGAGTAGAGCCCAAATGGCGGATATTGCATTCAAGTTCTCTTCGAGAACATCCTGCTGTCTATATATCTCAAAGCCATAGCTTGCCGCTATGGACTCGATCTGTGCAATGGTTGAATCGTCATACTCCTCAAGCTGGACAAGGGCCAGGTTTGTACCTGACACGCCCCATAAACCCTGCAACTCAGAGAGGTCCATGATTGCCATCATACCACCATTGAGGATATCGAATGCTTGAGCCCGGATTTCGAATGAATGGCCTAGAAATGCTAGATTCTGGATGAGGGGGTCATCGAAGAAATCGCTGGCCATCTGACCTCCAATCCAGACCTGTTCTGTGGAGTCCAGTCTCCTACCTTCATAGAACCAATCAGAAATCGTATCATCCCAGTTAACACCGACTAGAACTGCATTGGATACACGTCCCTGCCCAATTCTCTCATACTGCTGCAGTTCTTCATTCCAGATATCAGCATAGCCTTCTTCTACTTCGGAGTAGATAACCAAACGAGTTTCAACATTGCTCACTCCTAGAAGACTCTCAAGCTCTGCTACTATTGAATTATTAATCAGATCAGATGTTTGGAGGAAGTTGAATGATTCATTCATAGGAGTACCATAGAGAGAGTAAGCCCTATAGTACTGTTCCAACATGGCAGGATTTCCAATGGCGACTACATTCTCACCCATAGAACGTTGAACATAGTCATTCGTTGTAGTATGCACAACGCCTCCTCCAATCCATAATAGTGAGGCGATAGTGAAGCTCAGAAACAACGAGAGGACAGTCCGCCGAGTGCCCTTAATTCTTCGACCTGTGCCTTTCGTAGCAATCCGAAAGGGCAATCCAAAATTGTCTAGATAGCCAGAAACGCGGACCTTTGAACCAACCTCTGGATTCAAGGCAAGTGAAGGTGATTCTTGAACTGTATCATAGATTGGTTTCTGTGAAGAGTAATAACCTGCAAAGACAAGAATAACTGCCAGGAGTCCTATCTGAATGAACGGGAAAGATCCAGTTAGGATAAATCCTGGAGCGACGCTTGAAAGCCATATGATTCCGAGAAGGTATAGTACAGTTCCAAATGTCAATCCTAGAACTACACTTGCGAGCAGCACTATCACAGATTGAGCCATGAAGAAGTCAAAGATTGTGTCGAGGAGTGTCCCGATTGCTTTCATCAATCCAATATCGCGTCGTCGGGTCACCATCTCAAGAGAAACAGTTGTGGACACTACCACTGCCCCAAGTATAAAGACAAGAAGAAGGATGGCCCATACAAAGGTTGTGAAGAAAGTTCCAAATGATGTTGACAGTGCCGTAGAGGTTGCAGATGTAGTCACGTCCAAGAGGGCATTGCCAAACAAGAAGACAAAGGTCGTAGCAGTAATGACACTGGTTAGAGAGAACAGAGTGAGCGTGGTCCTGAATGGTCGGCGTTTAAGGTCTTTTGAGGCATAGACTTGGTGTTCACTCATTCTCAGTTAGCTCTCCATTTGCCATTGTAAAGTGACGGATACCTTTCCGTTTGATGATGCCTTCGTCATGAGTCATTACGATGACAGTCTTTCCCTGTTCATTCAACCTAGCAAGGAGGTCGCGTATCATTCGACCACTATCTCCATCGAGGTTTGCTGTGGGTTCATCAGCCAAGATAATTGGTGGGTCATTGGCCATCGCGCGAGCAATAGCAATGCGCTGTTGTTCACCTGAACTAAGCTGCCAGGGCAGATGATCTATTCTGTGTCCCATCTCTACTTCTTCAAGGAGTTTGATTGCATCCTCTCTCAGCTCCTTTTGGCTCTTGGAAGAGAGTTGCATAGGAAACATTACGTTCTCGACCGCAGTCAACGTTGAAACTAGATTGTAACTCTGAAATATGAAGCCAGTATTGTCCAATCTGAAAGTAGATCGAAATGATTCATCATAGTCATTGATGGGTACATCCATTACAAAGACCCGCCCGGAAGTGGCAAGATCAATGGCTCCAATGAGGTTCAGGAGGGTTGTCTTACCAGAGCCAGACTTCCCTGAAACCACGATGTATTCTCCATGTTCGATGACAAGAGACACATCATTCAGAGCGGCAATCTCTTCTTTACCGATCTTGTAGACCCTGCACACTTTTTGAAGTCGGACAGCGTGTTTAGATTCCTTGAGGTCCTCAATATCGAGGGTATCCCTAGTATAGTCAACCGCATCAAAATAATCGTCATCCGCCATTCATGACCACCTTGGCTGACTGGCGGATGTTTCATTCGGCAAGATAAGGTTAGAGGTTGGACAACTATTGTACCAAAATGCCTTGTACGTCAATAGCGGTTCGAGCCCAGTCAGTGAGAAGGACTGGTTTTTCACGACCAAAGACCTTCACAGTACGAAGGATGTCCGCTTTCAGAAGCCCGCTAACATAATAGGATACCAAGCTTTTATCTACTTCAAGTGTCCGACTAATCTCAGCTTGAGTTGTCTGACCGTTCTTTGCGCACTCTGACAGAATCTGACCAACGGTGGGATTTCTCGCGATTGCCGTAAGTCGCATCACATTCTCATCAGTGGAGTAATCGTTAAGGAAGATGTGACGAACGTTTCCGTATCGTAGCGATACCACCAACCCCTCTTCCTCAAGGAACTTCAAATGGTATTGAAGTGCACCCATCGCACATCCAATGATTCTATGAAGTTCGCGTAAATGAATACCCGGATTCTCAGCTACCTCAACGATGATTCTGTCACGTAGTTTCTGCAACCTGCGGTCGTCGCGCCGTTCTATCGACACTGTGCTTATTACTAGTGCCATAAAACCTGTCTCTATCGCGGTGAAAATTGCATCGGACCAAGCTATATTGGTTCCACCGGAATTCCAAGAAGTCAGAATAACATCTAGTGAGATATTCACACTTGTTGCAGTTGAAATCAAGAAAGAGTAGATCTCAAGATCCTGTTGATTCTGTGAATTAGTGGTAGGAGAAAGATCAAGAGCTACAAACTCGGTTTCACCAATACCAGAACTGGCTAATGCTACACCAATGATGCTCCAAGTAAGAAGCACCAGCGAAATTCCAATGAATATTCGTTTGGTGAACTGCCTGTTCATAAAATACCTATCACCATCATACCCTAAAATGGTTTTGTAGTTAAGCAGTTGGAATGAGGTATAATTGTACTATGAAGTACCACGTGCTGGATATGTCATAGTGATCTTGAATGAACAACAGCTGTCACCAGAGGACATACACGTATCCTCAATGACAATCAATTTCTCATACTCAATCCTATTGAAATCTGTAAGGTATTCCAAAACAGCTTCTACAAATCCTTTGAGAAAGAAACAAGAGGGCTCGTCGGCTTCATATCCAGAAGCATAAGGATTGTCGCCAATTTCGATAATTGCTTCCTCATCCAACCAGAGTTTGTAGAGTTTCGCGATTTTTACATCACCAAAAGGAACGATGAGAGTTTCTAGTGCCATTTTAATGAACTCTACAATACCCTTGAAATCTCCCGGGGGATTCTGTTTTCCAACCTTGAAATACTCTCTCTGAGCTTCCAGACCAGCAAGACGACCAGCAGAATAATACAAGTCACGCAGTTGATCTGGGAACATCACTGCGATTCTGCTTCCAAGCTTATTCCAAGTCTTCGCAAAGAATGCAACCATCAAGTCACGTTCCTTCAGCCGACCTTTCCACCATGGAATCACGTTTTCGGAGTCTGACATATCACTGGCCTCGTTATCACTAACGTTGGAAAATTAGAATTAAAGTGCTTTATGTGTGTGTGATACGCTTACACAAGACGAACGTTCCAAACACAAGAGTCGGACCCTGTAGCCTTGCTCATTTCTTGGAAAACTTTGGCATTTACACCCTTGAACTCTAGTATTGATTCAAGCACACCACTGAAAATCTCACAGTAGCCAAACCCTCGCATTCCTTCAAGGTTGACCTCTTGACACCAGACACAGTTGTCATCTGAGATACGGACTGACCCACGTGCACTCTTCATGTCGACATCACGGGGTTTCTTGTCATATAGTACTTTGTAGACGGTTTCAAGGAGCTTTGCAACATCTTCACGAGTAGTGACGTTTTCTTTAGTCTTCTCTACAATCTCAGTATTGAGGTAGACTTGCTGACCAATTTCCCGCCCTATTTCGCGAAGCCGCTCATTTGCATCCTCAATGCTTTCAGTTTCAGCAAGAGTCTTTTCAACATAGTATGAATACAAACTGATTAGTAATGGGTTCTCAATCTTTGGCATAGCATTCAATCCTCTTTTCTGTATTAGATTGTCTTACCTATCACCTTGAGACCGTGCTTTCGATACTTAGCTACTATCTGAATAACCTTCGGAAGTGGAAGTTTCAAAGCTTCAGCAATCTGTTCTGTTGTTCGACTACCATCACACATATTGATTATACTCTGATCACCTGATGCAACCTTGGATATGTCACCCTCAAATCGTGGACATTTGACATAACGACCCATCGTACTAGGAGCGGCAGCTACGCTCTCATCACCCGCCTCAATCTGAGGTACATCGATGATACCCTTTGATGCGCCCCACTTGAGCAATTCGATAACCCGATTGTTTGGCTGAAACATCGAGTCTGCAATCTGTTCAACACTATTGTTCCCATCAACAAGCATGAGAACGTCAAATCCAAAGTTACGGTACTGGGTCTTCATCTCTTTGTAGAGTGACGAGTCCAAAGAGAGTGCATTAGCATATTCGGAGCCTCTTGTTGGAACTGTTCCAGGCTGTACATTGAAATCATCTGGTGACAGCTCTGGTTTAATTTCATCAGCAGGAGCTTCTACAACAGGAGTTTCAACTACGGGAGTTGGAGTTTCTATTGGGGGTTCTAGTGGGATTTCAGGAGGAACTGTTTCAACAGATGCTGCCTGAATCGCAATACTTTCCAAAACCTGAAGATTTGATTCACTGGACTCCTCGAAATCCTCTGGTGGTGGTGGGAGCTCTATACCTTCAAGAAGACGTAGAACATTCTTGGTCTTGGCAATTGCAAGACCAAGCTGTAGTTCTGGCACATAGAGTACAGTGAGAATCCAGTTATCATCGACAGGAGAGAGGACGACTAGTCCACGGTCTGTGTCAATGGTCATAAGGCGTAGATCGGATTTGTACAGGGCTATACTATCTTTGACCCTTGGAAATAGTTCGTCAGGAAAAGCAAAACTAACGAAAGGCCTTCCGACCTTTGTCATTAGTGAATAACCTAAAACTTGGTCATCAAATCTCAGTTTTGAAAGAGCTCGCTCCAAATCCTTGGACATCAATAACACCTCACGGACCTTGGTCTGACCTTAGCCTGCCTGTCAATTCCTCTTTTCGAAAGGCGTCGTAAAAGGATTGTGGTGATAATATAATTTTCTGAGTTACGTCGGTCAATAACGGTTAAGAGGGATAGAGTGCGTCAACAGGAACAGAATGAAGAACTTACTGAGTAGCATCATGGCTGTTGTCGTAGGCTCTACACTAATAGTGTGGCTCACGAACCTTACGCAACCAACATATCCTGAACCTTTCGACGTGATATGGATGCTTCTCATAGGAAGTAGTACACTTCAATCCACGTTGTCTTTCATCACAGATGTGAACAACGTACTAGCGTTTCTTGCATCATGGATTGTGATCGGCGTAATCATTGGACCTTTCTCTAAGTTCGGTTGGAATACAGTTCGGTCAGTGTTATGGGTTGGATTCATTCACGCTATTCTGTCGTTGGCATCACTTCTTCTGTTGAATCCTGCGTTCTGGGAAATGTCATCTAGAAACTTCGAACTCTTGTATCAGTTTGCCACCTCAATGATTGTGGCGTTACTCGCACTACCTTCTGCCCTCCTTTCAGCTCTGTTGATTAAACGAATTCGAACACAGACAGATCCTCCTATCCCAGTGAAGATCGAAACTATATGTGAGTGCGGAGCTGTATTCAAATCTAGACCAATGCTCTGTTCAGAATGTGGGCGGAAACTGTCTGATTAGCGATCTCGGGAGATTCCGCCTCCAAGGAAGCCGCCAATCGCACATGCAATGGCAGGATAGATCGTTCCCTCTAGTGCAGCTTGCATTATATACATAGACCCAGGCTCAAAGATAGCCATGAGATTGAATGAGGGGGATATCATAAAGAACAACAACCAGGTAAGAAATGCACCTATGACAGCGCCGATGATGGCAGCCATAATCCCGGGAAGGAAGTCCTTTGAGGCTAGGCCAGCGAGAAGACCACCAGTGCCCCAAGCCAGCCACATGAGTCCACTGGCATACTCAGCACCATAACCAACAAGCGCTCCAAGGCTTGGAGTGCCAAGAAAACCTGGGGAGGGGTACAGAACTGTTCCGACAACTGCTAACCTTAGCTCGAGGTCATTGTTGATCAAAAAGTCATCAACAACAAGTGCGGATATCAGATCGTTGGGGACGAGAGCCCCAAATGTAAGTACTATGAATGTTATTGCGAAAGCTGTTATCAGCCCTATTAGCGTGCCTAGACCTTGACCCAACATAGGTCCTCCATGAATGATGAATTACAATACAATTTTCTCTTTTTAGGGTTTTATACCTATGCCAGATGGTTTACTACAGAAGAGTCAGGGTCCAAGTGCAGGCTTCATCGCCAAGTGCTTTACATGACTCCTGGTAACTTTCTGCTTGGAATCCTCGAAGCTTCATCACTGCATCGAATACTCCACTCACGATGACACAGTATTGCAGTCCAGGCATGTCTGTGATTAGAACTCCTGCACATATTGGACAGTCTGCATCAGTGAACTTGATAGTTTTCCGGTCCTCGCTTATCCATATATTAGTAAATTCCTGGCCAGAGTTCACTTTATACGCAAGCTGGAGTGTCTTAGCAAACTCGTGGAATGCCCCTGCATGCTGACTGATTCTGTCTGCATAATCCATGAGCAGAGTTTCTCCAACTCGAAAACCAATATCCTTCATCTTGAAATTGATCATGTTAACGGAGTCACTGGTGCTCATCAACAGGTTCATCAGTTCTCTGTAGCTGGCTTGGAATAGAACCTTACTTACTTTCGGGGTCATGGCAGTCCAAGCAATTTTCCCTTTGATTCCCATTGTTATTCCTCCAAACTCAGTATCTTGATTCTTTGTCAGTACGTATGATTTTGAGAGTTTTCCCTCGATAGGGAAGTATGGTTTGCAACGCTTCGAAATAGGGTATGCCAACCTCAGTCGCAATCTCCTGTAATGTACGTTTTCCATTACAGAGTTCGATAACAGCTCTATGCTGTTTCTTGACCTTGTCAATTTTGCCTTGAAACAGTGGCAACTCGATTATCTCCTTCTGGGAAGGTTCCTGAACTTCAGGACATTCAACAGATACAATATCGCGTGAAACACACCAAGAAACAATCGCAATGATTTTATCTACAGGACGAGATAGATGTTCAGCAATCCTATAGACAGTCCTTTTCTCATCTACTAAAAGAAGGACGTCAATACCGACATTCGAAAATTCCTTCTTTATTCGAGTATTCAAGTTTGTGTCAAGAGACATTGTTTCGCTGTACCTTCCAGCTCTAAAGACAACACAGCCATGTTGGACAACAACTTCCTTTTCTTCGTCCTTAACTTCCTCAACTGGTTCAAGAGTAGGTTCTGGTTGCGGTTCTTCGACTGCTTCGGGTACTTCAACCATTGGGACAAGCTCCGACTCTTCAGCCGATGATGCTTGATGCGTTTCTGCTGGGTTTTCAAATACGGCTTCCATTGAGATAGGTTCAGGAAAAGATGCTTCAACATCTTCTTCGAATCTTGGTGGGGGAGGAAGGTCTACTTGGACTAGCAAGTCAACGACTGCTTTGGTTCGTGATAATGCACCTCCAAGTTGGAAGTCGGGTTCAAAGAGCACAGCAAGGACCCATAATGGGTTCACTCTCGCGAGAATAACGATT
The DNA here is from genome assembly GCA_048882045.1 of Candidatus Thorarchaeota archaeon. Lineage (GTDB taxonomy): Archaea > Asgardarchaeota > Thorarchaeia > Thorarchaeales > Thorarchaeaceae > SMTZ1-45. The sequence goes on from JBHLRZ010000009.1 coordinate 42,410, forward strand.
CCTTTGTCAGTCATTATATTAACTAGTTTCAAATCAGAACCGTGTATCTTCAAGGTTCCTTTGATCTGAGGGAGAACTGCATCAGGCAAAGAAAATGACAAGAAAGGATGTCCGTCAGCAGTTATGAGGGCGTATCCATTTACTGACTCATCGAATTTCAATTTAGTCAGGACACGCTCTAGCTGCAATTCATACACCTTATCAAACGATGCAAGTATTAGTAAAACCACGGTATTTACGGTTTAAGTAACTTTGTGCCATCTCCTGACAGACGAGGATTGCTCTCTAAGAACTTCACGATTTCTGTAAGGGACGGGTGGCGGGCATTTGCAGAAGAAACGTAGAGTGCAGCCATTGCATTGGCAAGTGTGAGACGATCTACAGGTTTTAGGTCAAGAAGTGTCCCATAGATAGTACCTGCATTCCAAGCATCACCAGCTCCACATACCACTCGACTCTCAACCTCAAATACAGGAATAGAGGTTGTTGTTTCTTCATGGATAGTTGCAGTATAGAATGGAGTATGGAAATCGATTTGAACACCCGTTTCTTTGGAAACAAATTCAGCAGCTTTCAGCCACTGCATTGGTTGAGTCTGAATATCTTTCCAGTGTCCTCTACCTCCTGCGAGACTTTCAGCCACCCATCTGACTTCATTCTCATTGAGTCCAAAAATATCAACCAAGCCCACAGACATGACTTGCTCTACGAGATTTCTAACGAGGTCAGGATTTCCAGAAGGATCGCCCATGTCCATGAAGGTTATTGCATCTGAGGACTCCTTTACAAACTTGAACAGGTCGTGAGCTAGTTCAGAACCCTTCAAATTGTGATTCAGATTAACAAGTGCAACAAAGCTGCATCCTCTGATTGCTTTGATGTCTGAGTCAGTGAGATCTGTGAATGTGAATTCTCGTGCAGAGCCACTGTCACTGATCATAAGATTGACCTTTCTTCCCTTGTATTCGGTTTCAATTGAAACTGTGGAAGACATGCGACCTTTCGTCTGGACATGATCATAATCTAAGTCCGGACTTGTCAGAGCGCGAAGTAGTGCTTTACCGTGTTCATCAGTTGTAACAATGAGTTTAGGCTTCAGACCGAGGGAGTTAAGGGCTGATGCAGTATTCACTGCATTTCCACCCCTTCGGATGAACTGTTCATTCTCGAGGAGGTTGCCTCCACCCTGAATAGCAAGTCTTTCCAGACCTTCAATCAACTTGTCCAGGGAGTCAATCAACACAAAATGGTCTACGAAGAAGTCTGGTAGGATAACTGGATAACCAACTATCTTCGATTTTTTCAGAATTGAGATGAGTGGAGTGTAGTCCAACTCGTCCGGCTCCCAAGCATAGAAAGGTTCTGCTCTAGACCTTCTTCAGAGCCGCCTTAACCATTGCAGTTATTCGCTCTTCATCTATACCAGTCTTCTTTGCGACCTTCGGAATGTCGCAATATGCCAAATCGGAAAATGAGAGAATACCTGCATCAACGAGGAGTTTGGCTTCGTCAACCTTCACACCTCGAAGGCTAGCGAGGTTCTTAGCAATCTTGGCCGCATCCTTCTTGGGAGCGGTTTCCTCAGCTAGCTTGGCAACCAGTTTTTCGAGGTCTTTCATATACTGATTTAGAGCTTCGACATTCTCTGGATGCACTGTCTTTCTTCGAAGATCAACTATCAGGCCCATCTTTCGAGCATCATCTATAGTGAGACCTACTTGCTTCGTTTCCTCAACACTAAAACCTCGACCCCTTTTAGGCCGACCATCATTTGGCGATTTCACCATAGGTTCTGCGATAATGTCGTAACTCATCGGTCATACACCTGACTCGGCATCGTGCCTTAGGTCCGCTTATTAGGCTTTCGAGATGGTAGTGGTCTGTACATTTCACTGGAGCAACATCTGCCATACTAATCGAATAATCGAGATACAGGGATTCAATACAAAATGGTTACGCTGGACACTCCAAATGCAAAAAACATCACCACCAGCCACAGGACCAAAAGCAGAGCCCAATTCGAAAGAGAGGTATAGAGTCCTGAGGATTCAGGTAATCGGAGATCAAGATACATTAATGCTATGGGAGGACTAATGATGACAAAAAACCAAATCGGATTGTTGAGGATGAGTATACTCGACAAAATCAGAGGCATTCCTCCATAGATTATCCCAATAATGTAGATTGTAGCATCAATAACGAGAAATACAAAATAGAGACCAAGCACAACCCTTCCTGCCTTGAGAGCGCCTATATTTGAGCTATTCCGATTCCAAGTAATTCCGAGGAATGAAAGGATAAGAATCACATGAAGTAATAGAGTGATAGCCAAGAGGAATTCAATAGATGTCTGTGAAAGCTGTAGGAGAGAAAACAGAATACTAGCATTTGACAGATCAAGCATTATTGTCATCCAAGGTTTATTCTATTCAACCACTTATCTATTCTTGGACAGGAGGGAGTTGTCTAACAATTCCATCTAGGTTCTCGTTTAATCAATCCTCAGGTTTCTGTTTATTCAGCCTTCGAGGATTATTAACTCTAATCGTTATAGATAGCAGATCTCCTATACACGCCGCTTGATAACATACATGATGAGAACAACAATGACAACACTCCCACCCGCCGCCATTATGAGTATGCTCATTGAAGGGGCAGGACTACTTTCTGATGGTACTAATGTTGAAGTTGTTGTATCTGAGGAAGTCGTTGTCGTCGTCATTACTGGCGTTGAAGAGGTGAGTATGATATCAAGGCCATAAAGAGCGACACTATCTGCGTATTCGTGCATATGATAATGTTGAACAACACCATCAGACTTTCGGAATTGGACTTCCTTGTGTTCTCCATTCCCTAGAACTATGTCATAATACTCATAGGCAAAAAGGGTCTCGTTATTCAAGAATCCTGCATCTTTGGGAAATGCATCAATGAGTTGGGTCCAATCACCTACAGGTAGAAGATTGAAACCGAAGGGCTCCCCTACATCAGAAGGTTCGAATCCAATACCAGTTTTCCAGAATAAAGATACATTGAATCCCGTTTCAGCCAGTGTCCAAACATCAGCTGGGTCAATGTTTGATGGGATTTCAGACAATTCTTCTATAATGACATAGAAATTCTGTTGAAACAAGACCGTCTTCGATTCGTCTTCAACACTCCAGCTATAGTCATATCGGTTTCCCACTTGGATAACCCATTCATAGTCCGTTGAAGCAGATGTGAATGTAGGACTACCAAGTATCAGGAAGCTGAGAAGAAACAAGAGAATCAATGGTTTTCTCACTTACTCGCACTCTCCTTGTAGTTTTAACTATAGTGAATTTGTTAATTAATTCTCGGTTGTGACAGTAATATGTTGTTCGAATGTAGGATCCAAAATCACGAGTCTTGCGGAACACCTAGACTCACCTAGCAATCAAGTGTTTTCAAGGAATCTTGATTTATTTGCTCAACAATATACTCCTATGAAACGCTCCACAATCACATTCGACACAGCTGTCTTTGAAATCCTCGTGATCATCACGTACATGACCACAAGTACATTGGTCAAGGTTTCTTATACTCATCTTATCACCTCTTCTTCTGATTTTTCTGACAACCTTTCACGCATTATTTCCTGTGCCATCTTTAGCATTCGATGAGGCGCATATCCATTCCTTACCCTTGCTCTATTGTATAGAATCTTCGAATTGATCTTCATTTCTTCCATTTTGATATCCTGCTGATGAGTATAATTTGGTCTAATGACTAAATACGAGATGTGCAAAAACAGATGTTTCAAATACCAGACAATAGGGTCTGTTCTATACAGTTTTCACTGACCTGTTTCTATCTCTCTCACTTTCTGCAATCTCGAAAAGTCATGTATGCTAATAAGTCTGAGGTATTACGAAATTTAGACACATTAGAAGAAAGAATCTAGGGTTGATTGCTTTGTTTCTGATGCTCTCAGCATTCGGTCAAGTTTTACTTGTTGTTTGGGATTAATCTGTTTCATCAATGAAAGCATTTGAAATGCATTCAACGGAGCGTTTCCAGCAAAGTGATTGTTGAAGTAACCGAAAGTCGTTGGAACTGCGTTCGTCACCTGTTCCAAACGAGGGACCCAAGGCTTTAGCTCATCAAGTGAGTATCTGTAGTTGAACCATGGGTCTTCTCCATGTCCATGCCAGCGAATATAGGAAAAATCAGTTGTAACTCTTAGATCAATAGGAAGTTTAGGCTCATCAACTATAACATGAGCAATACCATAGTCTTCAATCAATGACCAGACCCTCGGAACCAACCAAGACTCGTTTCGAAACTCAATCGCGTATCGAAAGGACGAATCTAGAGCAGAGAAGAAGTTTTCCAATTCACCGAACTTGGAGAGTTCCCATGGGGGTAATTGAATCAACAGAACTTGAACACGACCGTGAAGTGGTTCGAGAAGACTGAAGAATTCGTTGAGTATGTTTCTGCCTTTCCCATCCTTCATTCTGAGATCAAGACGTGTATCGTGTGTGACAGCCTTCGGAAGTTTGGCAGTGAAGAAGACATTATCATCTAATGACGACAAGTGCTTCACAAAGTTCTTTGTGGGGAGTGCATAGAATGTGGAGTTTATCTCTGAAGTGTAAAAATACTTCAGATACTGCTTAAGCAGGGACCCTCCACTAGAATAGAAGACTCCGCGCCAGTCCTTGTCATAAGACCATCCACTCGTCCCGATATGTAGTCCTTTCTTCATCAATCTCAGTATTCAGTTAGGTTTCAATTACTATTTGTCTTCCGGCCTATTATCAAGATAATGAAATTCATAAGAAGGATAGTCGAACCATTACTGTGTGAAACCGATGATTGCTGAGAATGTGAAAGTGGAGTTTAGTAACCTTGAGATCCATATGGGTGATTTCAGTGACCGCAAGTTCAAGATTAAATGTGTCGTATCCTACAAAGATCAGCTTCTCATCATGGATGGCGGGAAGAGAGTCGCCACTATGCATGCTCGCAATATCGGGAAAGTTGACCTTGAGAAGAAAGCGATCAGGATTGCAGCTATGAATTTTGAAATCAAAGAAGGCGAGGAAGTAAACGTAGCCAGTGGTTCAATAAGATTGGAGTTAGAGGATGCAGAAGCTTGGTATAAAGAACTCTGGGAGTGAACCAAGACCTTTAAACGATACAAGCTCCGAGCCAAAGAAGCGGAAGCATTGGTGATGAGACGATGTCAGAAAGAATTGAGTTCCTTGAACTGAGGTTTCCTGACTTACTTGGTAGAATGAAGTCAATGATTGTTCCGATAGAGCCGGTAGAAACCCTTGCTGAAGTTGCAAAAGATGTAGCTCTCAAGAGAGGTACTAGTTGTGACGGAAGTTCTGTTACCGGTTTGGCCAATGTTCAAGCATCTGATCTGAGGCTTGACCCGGACCCAGAGTCATTGATTGAACTTCCATTCGTAGCACACCGTACAGCTGCTGCAATGTGTTTTGTCAGAAAGAAAGCTTCCAAAGGGAAGGAGTTCTATCCTCTAGACACTAGAGGTCTCCTGCACAAGACCATTGAAGAACTACTTCCCGGAAAGATGCAGCTCAAGGTCAAGGTTGAACCTGAATTCCATCTCATCACATCAGATGGTGAGCCATTTGACGAAGCGGGATATGCTGACACATATCCAAAAAGCCCTGGGATGGATATTCTTCTAGACATTTCATCGGCATTACGCACCTTGGGTATTAAACCACGAGTGATACACCATGAAGTAGGAGAGGCACAACAAGAGGTTGAATTGGAATATGCGGATGCATTGAAGATGGCTGACAACATCCTAATCTTCAAGAACCTCGCAAGATCAATTTCTCAGAATCAGGAAGTAGATGTAACCTTCATGCCAAAACCGTTTGAGAATCAAGCTGGAAATGGCCTTCACTGTCACCTTCAACTCTGGGATGGAAACAAGAACCTGTTTGGAGTAGAGGATACTTCTGAACTCTCTGACACAGCAAAGATGTTTGTAGCAGGCTTGATTGAACATTCTCCAGCAATTACTGCCTTTGCAAATCCGACAATCAATTCATACAAGCGCTTGGTTCCACACCATGAAGCACCTGTGTACATCACCTGGGGTATAATGAACAGAACAGCTTTGATTAGAGTGCCAATGTTTAATTCAGGTGAAAGCGCTGCAATTGAGTTTCGGTCACCTGATCCCATGGCCAATCCCTATCTTCTCTTTACCGCCATTATCGCTGCAGGTATGGATGGTATCAAACGAGAGCTAACACCTCCAGAACCTCGTAGTGAGGATATCTTCCACATGACTGATGAGGAGAGGAATAAGATTGGAATTCGAATTCTCCCAACTGCACTTGATGAAGCTCTTGAATCTCTTGTGAATGATGAAGTAATCAGTAGGGTGGTAGGTCCGGAATTAATGAGTTCCTACATCAGTTTGAAAAAGGAAGAGTGGCGCATCTACACAAGTCAGATAGTCACTGATTGGGAATGGGAGATGTACGAGTATCACTAGGCATGGTTGAAAAATCTTGATAATCTGTCGAACGCTTCATCCACCGCTTCAGGAGTCAATGGACCTATCGAGATTCTGACATGACCTTCGCCAGAACTACCAAAGATTACTCCTGGCAGAAGTAGCGTTCCTGTTGACTGCAATATATCCATCACAAGTTTTCTTGAATCGGAAAACCCCTTCACTCGTGGGAACATGTAGAAAGTTCCCTTTGTATGAATTGGTTCAAACACATCTATTTCTCGCATCCTTAGGTAGGCTAAGTTTCTAAGAAGGTTAAGTCGTCCAAGCTCCTTGTCCACTTCGTCGAGACCCTCCTTGAGGATTTCAAGGGCAAGTAGTTGTCCGGCTGTAGGTGCACAAATTGAAACGGTATCTTGGACCTTGAGGAATTCATTGGTGAAATTAGGAGACCCAATTATGAAGCCGACTCGCCATCCACTCATACCGAAGTCCTTGGAGAAGCTTCCGAGTGTCAGAACATGTTCACCTGCATCTCGTCGCGATCGTGGACTGTAGTGCTCTGCTCCCTCGAAGACCATTCGTGAGTATGTTTCATCTGAGATGAGAAAGATATCATGCTGTAAACACAGGTCTACGATATCATCAATGACCTTCCTACCATAGACTGCACCTGTGGGATTGTTGGGAGATATCAAGGAGATGGCTCGAGTCCTGTCATTGATTGCAGACGCAATGTTGTCGACCTGTGGTTGAAAATCAGAATCAACGGGGACTTCAATTGCCTCTCCGCTAGCCAACTTGATGGCCATTATATTGTTGAAGTAGTAGGGACTTGGAACGATTACGTTCTCACCTGGTTCTATTAGAGTGAGAATGGCTCCAGTATAAGCATTGTTAGCACCTGCGGTGATCACGACTTCATTCTGTGGATTCACATCAATTCCAGACTTCTGTCGAAGATAGAGCGCGAGTTCTTCACGCAGCTCCAATAGACCTTCATCTGGAGTGTAGAGATGAGTAGCGGGATGAAACATTCTATCTCGCAACGAAGATAGAGCCGCTTCAGGGGGAATATGTCCTGGCAGTCCCTGTCCCAAGTTCAAGAAATCAGGCGATGAAATGAACTTCTTAGCCGCCTCTGTAAGCTTGACGATGGGGGGTGACTGTATATCATCAGTCCTGTACTTCATGCACTACACCAAGGTCCACGCTACTATCACTTCATACTGCTATGATATAACATTACCTTAAATCTGAGAGATTCAGTAATCATTATATCCTGTGCAGGAAGGCGCTAGCTTGTGCCAAGAATGGATAAAGTCGCTGAAGGAAGAAAGAGAGTTCAGAGGGTTGCTCTAATATCCGTTATAGCAGCAGCTTCACTTACAGTGATGAAGTTCATCATTGGCATTCTTACAAACTCTATTGGTATCATCTCTGAAGCACTTCACAGTGGACTTGATTTTGTGGCGGCAGGAATAACTCTTGTAGCAGTGAGAAGAGCTTCAAAAGCACCTGACTCAGATCATCAATATGGACATGGAAAAATCGAAAACTTTGCGGCACTATCTGAAACGATAATTCTTTGGATTACGTCTATATGGATTATTTATGAGTCTTGGCGGAGAATCGAGCTTCAGGAGTGGCCGGAAGCCTCCATTTGGGGAATCTTTGTAATGTTCGTTGGAGTCATTGTTACCTACCAGCAGAGTCGGATCCTCTACAAGACTGCTGACGAACATGGTAGTCAGGCACTCGAAGCGGACGCACTTCATTTTCGGACAGATATGATAAGCTCGAGTGTTGTTCTATTGGGTCTTGCATTTGTCTGGATTGATGTACCAATTGCTGATCCTCTAGCAGCCATTGGCGTGGCGATAATCATCTTTGTAGTTTCCTACCGCCTCGGGAGAAGGACTTTCGATGCACTTACTGATGCAGCTCCTGAAGGAATGAAGGAAGAGATTATTCGTAGAGTTGAGGGAGTAAGTGGAGTTGTTGAGTGCACTAGAGCCCGTGTTAGACACTCCGGACCAGAACTCTTTGTCGATGTTGTGGTTTCTGTGGATGAAACTGTCAGAGTAACTGAAGCTCACGGTGTTACTGATCTGATTGAGAGAGCTCTTGTAGACTTGGCAAGTAGAGTTGATGTTGTCATTCATGTCGAACCCGCAGAGGGAGATGAATCTAAATTCTTGAAAATGGACATCTATAATCAAATGCAAGTTATTGCGCGAAGACTACCAGATGTGCACAGTGTTCATAATCTTCGTGTATTCTCAACTCATGATGGGATGGAAATAGCTGCTGACCTCGAGATGTCTACAGATTTAACTCTTGAAGAAGCGCATTTGGTTTCAGAACAATTTGAGCAGAGTCTCAAGAAGATTGTCCCACAAGTTAAAACTGTCACCTTGCATCTCGAAACAACAATCAAGGAGAGTCCCGCGATGGATATCACTCATGAATCATCTCATATCGTTGAATCGGTTGAAAACATCATAGGAAGTATGTTTCACTCCACAACATGCAGAAACGTAGTCGTTCAAAAAGAAAAGGAAGACGTTGCGGTTCTTATTACTTGTACGATTCCTGGGGAAATGACACTCACTGAGAGTCACGAAATAGCAGAATCCTTGAAGAAGAGTATCCTCGAAACTGTTTCAGAAATCAACTCGGTTTTCATCCATTTTGAGCCAATTTGATTGACCACACCCTTAATATTCATCAAGGTGCGATTCGAAATAGAGGTTCCGGATGATGGATGAAGATTGTGCGGTTAAGATTCTTGGAGCACCTGAAGCTCAGGTTGTTCAGACGAAAGATGTAGATATGAAGCAACCACTTCTAGTCTGTTGCTTCCCATCCGCTGGAGTTGTTGGTACAATAGCAGCCCAAGAGATGATTCAACAGTTTAAGATGGAAGAAGTAGCTCACGTCAGGTCACGTTACATGCCCTCAGCTGCAGTATTTCAGGATGGGAAACTTCGTCATCCATTTCGAATCTATGGGCACCAGGACAAGAACCTGCTCGTTGTAACTGCAGAACTTCCTGTTGCTGAAGATGGCCTCTATATGGTGAGCTCAGCTCTACTAGATTGGGGAGCGACAGTAGGTGTTAAGGAAACTGTCATCCTTGATGGGATTCCAGTCCAAGGACTTCCCTCAGACAGGAAGGTCCTATACGCTGCGGAAGAGGAGAAACTTGGTGAGCTTGAAGAAGACGATACGATGGAGATTCTTACAAAAGGAATCATCACGGGAATAGCTGGTTCCATACTTTCTGAAACTCTCTGTAGAGAAATGGTTGGGTTTGCCCTCCTGACACCGGCGATAGCTATGGTTCCAGATCCAGAAGGTGCAGTTCAACTACTGGAAGCTCTAAACAGGCTCTATAAGACAGATGTAGATGTCACAGCCTTGAAAGAGAGTGCCACAGAGATTCGTAAGAAGATGGAAGAAATGGCACAGCAAGTAGAAGGAATGCGTAGACAGCAACCTGGAGCAGGACGACCAGGATACGAACGGATGTATGCTTAGTCTGTGCAGGTATCGTATGCTTCCCTTGCACCTTGAGCATTACGCTCACCAACTTTACCGGCCCAATTTTCGCAGATGACTTTCTGTACTGTTTCCAGCTTCACCAAACCGGTTGCCTTTGCAATAGCTCCAAGCATTGTTGTATTTATGACCGGAAGTCCTCCAACCAGTAGTCCGTTCTTGAGTGCAATTCCTGTCCCATCATAAGTGTAGATGTGTCCTTGTGGAAGACTGATCTCACCAGGAGTCTTGGGTGTGTTAATGATCACCTTCCCGTTATCCACTAAGCCTTCGGTGACATCAATAAGGTCGAGAATTGTCGAATCGAGAACTGCCACCACATCAGGAGTGTACACCTGACTCCTCACATTGATCACCTCGTTGTCTATCCGGGTGAATGCCTTCACGGGGGCTCCACGACGCTCAGCCCCAAAGTATGGGAATGCTTGTACTCCCTTGTATCCGTCAATGTAAGCAGCCTTTGCGAGGAGTTCAGCAGAAGTAACACCACCCTGTCCGCCTCGTCCGTGCCATCTGATTTCGATCAATGTGATAGACTCCTGGGACCAGTCCTGTGACAAGCCTTGCGCGGCAACGGCCAAACATAACCTTTACGTTTGTACTACCAAGCTGAGTAAATCTTATCATCTTGCGAATCAAGCCAATAGCTAAGGATGAGTTATGACCCAAGATAGAGAGGAGCAGATGATATTACAACCCCTGCAGGAGTTTATCAACATCATCACCTTAGGAAAGCCATGGATTTATGAGGCGAATGATGAAGAAGTGCTCAAGAGATTGGATGCACTGGCTGAATATTTGGGGAAGGGAGCAGATAAGAAACTGTTAAAGAAACTGAGAAAAATTTTGGAATCAGGAAAGATTGAGGACAAAAGGAAATTCGTCATCTCATCTATCCCTTCTGATACTCAAAAGGCAGAAACCATCAAGAACGCCTTTAAACAAGCCACGGACTTGCAAGTCCATATGGCTTTCTATTTTTATGCAGTGACAAAGCTTGAAAAACCAAAACTCAAAGAACGTCGAGAACGTCTAAGACATAAGACAGAATCCTATCAAGAGCCAATCTTAATTCGAAAAGGGACGGATCATCCAGTTCTGAAGCAATGGGAGAAGGAGAATGCAATAAAAGCACAAGCATTCCATTCAAGTATCAGTGAATTCGCAGAAGCTCTTGAGAAATATCCAGATAATATACATCTCTGGGCGAACTTGGCATCATACCTAGCTGGACCTGTGGGAAAAGACTACTTGGCGAAAGCAGCACAATCGGTAGTCAATAAGGATATAGAATGTCATGTTCGAACAAAACGAGAATTAGCAAAACTACTAATCGACAGTGGAGCTCCTAGAGCAGCAGAAGTAGTGTTGGATGGAGCAGCATTGGACCCGTTTGCCTAGCAGAAACTTTACGTAAGGGATCCACTAAAAATCATGTGAGTAAAATGGATGAGTTTCTGAAAGCGAATAGAAAACTGTGGGATAAACTAGCATCAATTCACCACAAATCTGAGTTTTATGATGTAGAAGGCTTTCTAAAAGGGAAACAGACTCTTGATCCTATTGAGATTGAAGAACTTCCTGAGCTTACAGGAAAAAGACTGCTCCATCTGCAATGTCATTTTGGGATGGACACCCTATCACTTGCAAGATTGGGAGCTGAGGTCACTGGTGTGGATTTCTCTTCAGAAGCAATTGAGTTGGCAAAGTCACTGAGTGAAACAGCTAGGATTGATGCCAATTTTGTCTGTGCCAACGTCTATGCTGTTCCGGAGATTTTGAATGAAAAATTCGACATTGTCTTCACCTCAGGAGGTGTATTGACGTGGCTTCCAGACCTCGAAAAATGGGCCAATGTGATCTCGTCGTGTTTGAAACAAGGGGGTCTGTTCTACATCCGAGAGTTTCATCCGTTTGCGTACGTCTTTGATGATGAGGATGATGTTACAGAGCTCCGAGTGAGGTATCCATATTTCCAGGGTAGTGAACCTTTGATGTTCGAAGATGATGGAACCTATGCCAGTGATGAAAAGGTGGGAATGATGAAGACCTATGAATGGAATCATTCGATCTCAGTCATCCTGAACTCATTAATCAACAATGGACTTCGGATAGACCACTTCAACGAGTTTGCAGTAACAGGGTACAAGGCTTTACCGTTCATGATTGAGAAAGAGAAAGGCAGGTGGGTCTTGCCCGGAAATGAAAACAAGATTCCACTGATGTTTTCAATAAAGGCAACCAAAATGGAATAGATTATTGGTCCTCGTGTATTGCTTTCACTGCACCATCTGCTGACTGTGCTGCCTGTTGTAGTCCCACACCAGACCCTCCAGTGTCAGTTCCAACTATGTAAAGACCTTTGATGGGAGTTCTGGGACCTGGTCGATCTAGGTCAGTTTGGCCGGGAATGAGTGCTGCACGAGTTGCATAGGACATCTGAACATGTTCCATCTCAACATGGTCAAATAGTCCAGGATGATACTTCTCCAGACCATTACTCTTCATAATATCGACCATCTCTTCCTTACTTCTGCCTGAAATGGCCATCATCGCAATGGCTACAAGCTCCTTGCCCTCTGGAGCACAAGACGGATCAAAGCTCGATATCGAAACAATCCACCTATTGGGATTGGGATGGACAATGACTCGGTTCTTTCGGTCGCCTATGACTGGCTTGCTGAGCCCCAACCATAGTGTGATGCCTTGTGTGGGTCTCATGTTGCTCCATCTCTTGAAAAACTGTAATGTTTCAGAATTTTCAGATTGGATTATGTTTGGCATAGCCCAGAGTGGGATGTTACTCACTATTCTGGAGTGTGGCAGTGTCATGCCATTGACAGTGCAACCTGAAACCGTACCGTTGTTGTCGTGTATTTGTTCCACTGTTGCATTTAGAACATAGTCCCCGTTGATAGTTTCAATAACACGTTTGATGAGTAAATCCATGCCTCCAATGACATAGCCTTCATCATAATCGCTTGAACCGAGAAGCAGTCTCTTTACAGAGCCTAGTTTGGAGGACTCTCGGTCTGTGTCCTTGAGGGTTCTGAGTGATTCGTACGCTGAAGCCTCGGAAATAGGCACGCCAGCTGCCATGTAGATGGCGCTTTGCATGACATCGAGGATGACTTGGTTTGTAGCACCTCGTGACTTCATGAAATCCAGAAATGAGATGTCTTTGTACTTTTTCATCTCCTCGAGCTTCATTGTCTTGATCTTAGCTCCAATCCTGACAAGACTCAATCGACCTCGCCAACCTGTGAGGGGCCACCGGAGGGTTTCGCCCACACTTGAAGGGATTGTACCAACTTTATCATAGACACGAAACTCCCAGCCTTCATGAAGGACGAATTCAGGAGGTGGTGAAAGGTAAGTCTTCAGAAACCTGACGAAAGCTCCCCGAGTAACTCGGGTGATGACATGAAGTCCCTGATCGACACGGAAGCCATCAACCCAATAACTGTGCCAGACTCCACCAAGTCGGTCAGCCTTCTCTAGAATAACGACTTTTTTGCCCTCAGAGGTAAGGGCAAGTGCTGTCAGAAGACCACCTGCTCCTCCACCTGCTATGATGACATCGTATAGCGATGTATCAACCTGATCTAGAGATATCTGCTTCATACTGAGTTCGACTCTTAGACATTGGTACTTAAGGATGTTCAAAGCTTGGTTGCAGAAGGAAACATCATCACGGGAAGGGTTATGAGGAATGACAAGTCAAGAACTCCAAGCACTAAATGATGTGACCCAAGCTTGACATCGGATGACGATATACTGAAAGAGGCCAGGAGCGCGCTAGAAGATGGCAACAAAGAAGTAGGTGCAAAATTGCTCCTAGCTGCAGCAAGTCGATTATCTGACAAGACAGAGTATGAACAAGCAGCAAAGGTGTACGAAGAAGCAGCAATCGTCTTCAGAGACCTCTATGAAGCTGATGAGGCTTTCAAAGCATTTGATAATGTCACTCTAATGTTGATTAGACTACCCCAGACTCCAGAGATATATAGTGAGATTGTCAGAGTAAATTCTGCAGCAGCCAAGGTAGCTGAAGAGGCAACAGAGTACAAGAAGGCTGCAGACTTCTATTTCAGGGCTCAAGACTTTGCCACAGACGAGGAAAAGTCAGAGATCAATATCAAAGCAGCAGATGCTTTAGAGAACCTAGCGGATGTAAAGGAAGAAGAAGAAGACTATGGCGAAGCAATAAGCCTGCTTCGAAAAGTGAGCCGTCTGTATTATACAGGTGGCGATGATGAACTGGGAGAACGTATCAATGATCGTGCGGTAAGACTCGCCCGAAGATGGGCAAATGCAGCAAGAGACAATGGTGACTATGCATCCGCAGGCAACGCACTGGCAGAAGCGGCCCAGATACTTGACACAGGCGAGTCTACGGAAGCAGCACGAATCATGATGGAAGCGGGGGAACATTACGAAGCTGCTGAACTCTTCGAGAAAGCGGGAAACATCTATGACGCAGCTCAAGAGTCATACAAGCTTCAGAGGTTGACATCAGCCAGAAATCAAGCGATGTCAAAAGCGGCTGAAGCCTATCTGAAAATGGAAGGAACTCCTGAAGCAGTAGCCCCCCTCCTAGTAAAAGGAGGAAACATGTTCCTTGAGATCGGGCGACCTATGAAGGCGAAGTGGGCATTTAAGCGAGGGAATGAGCTATTTGGCGAACTTGCAGAGAAAGCCAAGGCACGGAATGACACTGAATCGGTAATGAAATACTACAGATTTCAGGCAATGTGTCTTGAGAAATGGGGAGAGCAAAAAGATGCAAGTAAGTTGTACCAGCAGGTCATTAATCATTATCTCAAGGAAGCAGTCAATGAGAAAGAATCAGGAAACAAAGAACTCCAGGCAGTTGCCCTCGAAGAAGCCGCTGAAGTCCTCAGTGAATCTGGAAAGGACACAGAAGCAAAAGGGCACATTGAAACAGCCTTGGAACTATATGTTGCACTAGCAGAGGAAACCTCCACAAGTGGAGACCCAGAAGGCGGATCCAAGCACTACAGTAAAGCTGCTGCATGTGCCATGAATCTTGGGGATAAGGGAAGACATGAGTCATTCCATCGCATGGCAAGCGAAAAGGCAGAGAAAGCAGCTGAGTACTATCAAGAGCTTGGAGTCCCTGAGCTTGCGACAATCTGGATTCGTACAGCAGGTCTTGAAGCACTTCAAACCAATTCGGAAGATATGGTTGACAGAGCAATTGAACTTTTGACCAAGTCTGCAGATGGATTCAAAGAAGCCAATGAACTTAGAGAAGCCTTTGAAGACCTATTCACAGTGTTTGAAACCAGGTTTATGCATCTCCCTGACAAAAAGAAACCCATAAACACAACAATCAAAATGATGGGAGAGATTGCCACCGAAACACAGGACGAGATCCTAGTCGCCATTGTATCTCTTGTGAGAGCACTCAATGCAGGAAACCACATTGGTGCACTCATGATTCTTCAAGAGAATGAAGAAGATCTCTTGCCAAAAGCAGAACGCATCAGAAAACTCATTGCCCAATCGAAAGTAGTCAGGAAAATCAAGTAGTTCTGATTTCTTTCGGAAGACAGAAGAGTAATTCATCCTGACACTTCTATGCTGGTGATAATTGATGACTACATATAGTGATACCATTTCTTTAGAAACCAGAGGTGATTGTGATATGATTGATATCACATCAGAGGTTTCAGACTCTGTGAGTAAGAGTGGTTTGAACACTGGTATTTGTACTGTTTTCTGTACTGGCTCTACAGGTTCAGTCACAACAATAGAATACGAGGGAGGTCTGATCAAGGATTTCCCAGAAGCAATGGAGAGGATAGCCCCAACTGATGCCGTTTATGAACACCATCTAAGATGGGGAGATGGTAATGGACACTCGCATGTGAGAGCGTCAATTCTAGGGCCAAGTCTCACCGTGCCTTTTGCGGATGGTAGGTTGACTCTAGGGACTTGGCAACAGATGTGCTTCGTTGATTTTGATAATAAACCTAGAAGTAGAAGACTTGTTGTTGTTATCCTAGGCGAGTGATCATGGAAGGTCGTGATGATCCTCCAGGTCCCAGGATAATGTTCTTGCACTTGGACTCTGAGGAGTGGAGTCTCGGATTTTCATCGCAAGATAGTGGATTCTCATGGCTCGACGTAGACGATGAATCTGGAAAGGAGCAGTCCAATTTTCAATGGGTTTTCGATAGCCAAAAGAGTCCATGAGGTCACGTATTGTATCGAGCTCTTTCCTGACCTGGAGCTTGATGTCGTCAAGGTCTCGCTGTATAGTTAATCCAGGCGTATCTGTCATTCTGGACATCTCTCCAACTCTTACAGTCCAAGAGTTGGCATATTATCTCATGTAAGACCCAAGTATTACCCAAATCAATGTAACTTTCGCTTCTTCATGGGGAACCTACGCATCTCAGTTCCACAGACTGGACATTCAGTTTCGCGCGTAGGTTTCGCTGACCGATAATTGCATGCGGGACACTTCATGATCCAAGTGATTTCTTGTCCAAACTTTTTGTTTGGGTCAAGTATCTTGAGACCCATATGACTAGATGTATTCAGAACTGCAAAGTCTGTTGAAACAAGAGTGCTATCAGGATTCTCTCGGGAGATTGTTAATGCAAGAGCTATTAGTTCTAAATCATTCTGAGAAAGCTTGGACAGATCCCCTGTTGAGCCTGCGGCTTTTTTAGCCTTCTTTAGATCATCAGCAGTAGGAGTGCGCTCGACCATTTTGTCCAGCAAGAACAAAGTTTCTGCTCGAAAGCGGCTCAAACGATTTCGAATCTCACCTATTATCCGAGGTGTTGTAACAAAGATTGAATCCTTTCTTGTGTCGGTCCATGTCGAAACTAGAACTCCTGTATCTAGGACATAGATTCGAGACATCACATCACCTAGAGAGTCCTTGGTACAAGTCGTGTATTGAGCCTGTCATAGTAATTATCGTATAGACGAATGAATCTTGAAACAAGATTGGACTTCTTTATCCAGACAGTCTCAAGATGTTCTACCTCCCATTGAGTCTGACCATCAATGATTGCTAATCCATGAGCTCCGGGTTTGACAAGTTCGAGCTCGAGTGTTGATGTATCTGGAATTACTATGGATTTCAGTTCAAACCTTGGTGGACAAACAGGTACGAAGATGAAACCGTTGACATCCGGAGCCAGAATGGACCCTCCAGCAGCAAGTGAATACGCTGATGAGCCAACAGGAGTTGCTAACATCGCACCATCAGCCCGACCATAGTCCACTTGGACACCATCAAGAAAAACCTTGAATGTTAGTAGTCGACCGGGCATTTTCGAAACAATATAAACCTCGTTTAGTGCTTCCCCAAAGATCCGATCTCCCACACCAGAACTGAGATTCATATTGATTTCGATGACACATTCGCCTTCGAGTACTTGTTCAAGGGCGGGAATGGCAGATTCATCATCAGCCTCTGTGAGGAATCCAACATAACCACGGTTAATACAGAAAAGAGGAGTCCCACGGTCCTCCAACCTGGAGAGGGTGTACAGGATTGTACCGTCACCTCCAATAGTAACTACAAAATCTGCATCTATATCTTCAATTGATGTAAGTTCAATCTTTTTTGACTTGACATTACATGAACCTTTGTCCATCTGAACATTGAGTTTCTTCGATAGCAGGAACTCTGCGACCCTATTGGCTATGTTTTCAATCTCAGGACGGTCAGGTCTACATACAAGACCGACTGTGTTTTTATGAGAAATCTGAGGATTCTCTTCAATCAATACGAGACACTCTCAAATTTGGCCTTTATCTCGACCCTTTTACAGTTATTGCAGGGAATTAAAAATCAAGCGCAGCCAAATATTTATAGATGAGACAAAAGGTCTGGAGTATTACGGTCTGCAAGACTTAGTTGGTGAAGTAAATGAGTATTAAGAAGTCTGAAGCTAAAAGTCTGAAGCCAGGAAGCTACTTCCTGATTGAAGGAGAGCCATGTAGAGTGGTATCAATAGAGAAGTCAAAACCTGGAAAGCATGGTGCAGCAAAAGCAAACATCGTGGCAATTGGCTTCTTTGACAATCGTAAAAGAAACGTCATCATGCCAGCAGACCGAATGGTCGATGTTCCACTCATTGACAAGACCAGTGCTACAGTGATCGCTGACATGGGTGAAACCTACAGTTTGATGGACAGTGAGACCTTTGAAACCTACGAGGTTCCAAAACCAGCAGATGATGAAATCGCGTCGAAGATTGAATTGAATGTAGCAGTAGAAGTCTGGAACGTCATGGACCGAAAAGTGATTACTAGGGTCAAGACATCTTAGTTCAAATAACAACATTAAATCTCTGGACCCACAATACTCAATACAGTCTATTGATACAAAATCAGACTCGGAGAGTTAGCATAAATGTCTGTAGACCAGCTTGAGAAATGGTTGACATCACTCGACCTACCTTTTGAACTTCTTCAAGATATTCACACCTTCAGGGTGATGTGGGAGGTTGAAGAAGCTACTTTCGAGATTAGAATTGCAATTCGTGCTGACAAGTGGATTCATGTTTCGGTTCTTCTACTGAAACCTGATGAAATACCGCATGAAAGTAGAGAGGAGCTATTTGAAATCCTACTTCGTGAGAACTGGATGCTTGATGATGTAACCTATTCCATGGATGAGAAAGGCAATATTTACTCTGAGAATGACATACCAGAGCAGACTAATCTTGAGAATTTCAAAAGTGAGCTCGACGCAGCCATCTTTGGATTGGAACGTTTTGTAACAATCGTTTCCAGTAGACTTGGAATTAATCCTAAGGGAGTTTAGAGAACTCATTTGATTCAGAAGATCTTCCAATCCAGAACCAGAAATGTGTGATTCTACTTATTGTAGATAGTGAAGAGATGAACTCAGGTGGAAAATTATGCGAAGAGAGAGATTTGATATGGAAGTGAAACGTTCGTGACTATTTGATGACAGATCATTTCTATTCGACCGCATGCAAAGAATGTGGTGGATACTGTTGCACATTGGGAGGTACTCTTGCGACACAGTTGGAAGTTGACCGAGTCATTGAAGCTGGATATCCGAATAAATTCGTTGAAATTACAGAGAACTGCTATATTACAGATTTTGGAAAAACCCTGATTTGCCCGTATCTTAAAGAGTCCAAATGCGAAATCTATCCTGTGCGTCCATTGCTTTGTAGGAAGTATCCCATTTTCTCAACAGACGGGGAAGAGCATTATTTGGTCCATTGTCCTCTAACTCAATACCTTTCAAAAGATGATATCGCTCAATGTATTGAAGCTGCCTTAGAGGTTCCTGAAGAACTATACACATGTACACAGAAATTTATGGCTCCTTTTGGTTCAGGAATTGACGAACGAATGCGTAAATTCAGGATGGAGCCTATCAATCTTGAATGAAAAGAGTGAATGAAGATATGATTCTCTTTTTCGGGAATTGAAGTAACAGATAGGTGCTACAACTAATAGAGTGGAGTCCTGTTAGTCATGTAGTTTCTCAATTTCTATTGGATATGATCCCAGAACTTTGACAAAGAGTGACCTAGATTCCAATCCCTCTAATGCCTCTGCACAGATTGAATCATCAATATGGCCTACAAAGTCTAAGTAGAAATTATACTCCCAGAGATTTTCTTTCGTCGGTCTCGATTCGATCTTAGTCATGTTGATACCCCTCGTGGCGAATTCGCCCAAAGCGTTGTAAAGGGCTCCTGCAACATGTTTGGTCGAGAAGATTACTGAAGTCTTATCATTTCCAGTTGGAGGAGCTTTGTCTTTGGATAGAACAAAGAACCTCGTGTAGTTGTTCCTAGTGTCAGCAATATCCTGAGCCAGAATTTTCATGTCATATATCTCTGCAGCTCTTTCAGCCGCCACAGCAGCTGCATCTCCCAACTCTTTCTCTCTAATCATTTTCACACTTCCTGCTGTGTCATAGGTAGAAATCATTTCGATGTCTAAACCTTCTAAGTAGCTTCTACATTGTCCTAAGGCTTGGGGATGGGAATAGACCACGTTGATGTCACTCAAGGCTGATTCTGGATTAGCTATGAGACAATGTTCTATTCTTAGCGCCAGTTCTCCTCCCACTCTCAAATCAGATTGAAGGAATAGATCGTATACTGGGTTGACACTCCCCTCGATTGAATTCTCAATAGGTACAACCCCAAACTTGGTTACATCATCTTCAACAGTTCTGAAGACTTCTGAAAAACTCTTGCAAGGTTTGGGTCTGGCTCTGGGACCAAAGATTTTGATAACTGCAGATTCACTGTAGGCGCCAACCTCTCCCTGAAAAGCAACTTCTACATCTTGATTCAAATCAAACATTTTCGTTGTCTCAAATCACTTGTTTCACCTAGCTTTAATGCTCTATGCATTTCAGCGCAAGAAGACGACGATGATGCTGAGGGTGAGGGTCCAGTCATTCACTGGAGCCAAGTATTTTCCTTAAGGAACCAATGTCATTGATGAAGACTAGGGTCAAAATTGAACCAGCGAGAGGTGTAATCAGAACTGGCCTAACAATCCAATCTTCTAGTACTCCATATATTTGGAATGATAGCCAGACCCATGATAGAAGAATCACTATAGATACAGGAAAAACTACCTTAATCAAGGACTCTCTGACCATTAGGATGATTAGAAGTAGAACATAGATCATAATCAACCAAAGAAATGGTAGAGTTGATGCATCAGAAACACCTTCTGCAATCTGATATCCGGCCTGAAACTGGGAGATACTAGAGTACGCACCAAAGAGATAGATGACAATTGGATCAGACCAACCTCCAGTTACAATTACAGGAGGTTCTGAATCTGCGATTTGGTTCAATTCTGCAACTGGCATGAATAAAGAGACTAGAATGAATATACTGACTGCAATAATCCCTTTTACATCATCTCTCATCTCACACCACTATAATCCGTAGTAAAATTAGATGGAGATATGTTTTTTGAAGAAAGCATGGTGCTGAGGGCGAGATTTGAACAGAAGTCAGGACTTAGACAGATGATTTGACATTATCTATTGAGTTCCATAGAGTTTCAGGTGAAATAAGTTCAATGTTTCCACTGTGTATCATGTTCTGAAGTTTCTGCATCAGGAGAGAGTTCACAGGTGTAGCTAAACCGTATATTTCTCCTAAACTCACAATTTCACCAGTCAAGAATTCTTCTTCACTTGAAGAACCACGGAGTAATGATTGGTATGTAGAGGAGATAAAGTCAAGGCTATCTCTTTCTTGCTTCATCCAGGGTTCAAATGAAGCATCATTACTAAGAACTGTCATCAACTGGTCAAGAACTCGATAGTTCGGTTCAATCCCGGATTTTTTGACCACATTTCGACCTTCATCCCAGGTAGCAACGAGAATTTGTCTCAAGTGTTTATTCTTCAAACTTTTTGGAAATCCAGACCCTGTGAGGGCAAGAGGCAAATTCATGAGATTCAGAACTAATTTTGCCCAGAGATCACTCTCAATATTAGTGGAAATATCGGTCGGTATTCCGGAGGACATGTAGTCACAGAGTCTCTTTATCCGCTCTGTTTCCGTTCCATCCAATTCCCCAATTATGCAATTGCCCTTGCGAGTGTATTCTATCTCTCCTGGTTCTAGATAACTTGCAGTAAATCGAACGACACCAGGAATCACTCTCATTGTTCCAATAACCTCTGATATTAACGTGGGATTCCTGATTCCATTCTGTAATGAAACAACTGGAGTTGACTTTCCAAGATGAGGCGAGAATTCTTCGACTGCTAGTGTTGTGTCTTGAGTCTTGACTGTGAGAAAAACAACATCAGCTCCATCAACACAGGATGAATCTGTTGTCGCATTGATTCTAATTGTGAAGTCTTCAAGCCCTTTAACCTTTAGACCATGTTCTCGAATCATGTCAACATGGTTTTGCCGCGCAACAAGAACAACATCATGACCTGCTCTATGAAGAGTAGCACCCAGAATACTTCCTATGGCTCCAGCTCCATACACCACAGCTTTCACTATTCAACCTCCCACTTCATTAGAAGTATGCAAAGCGTGATTATACTTTGATAAAAATGAATCTCCGCATTGAAGACATGTAGAATAATCAATGGTGCGGAGGGCGAGATTTGAATTCAAATCCTAAGTATCTTCAAGCAGACCATCAAGTAGTTCTTGGATTTCTTGTTCCCTGTTCGTTAGTTCTTGTTGTATGATTTTCTCCTTTCTCTTTTTCAGCTTTCGATGAGAATATGTGAAAGATGGCACCAAGAGGGCAAGAATCGACACTGCTGTAATGGGTATTGGACTGTGAATAAACATCTCCATCACTGGAACATTGGCGTCATTTGGATCAAAGCCATTTGCTAGTTCCCACGTATCACTAAATCCATCGCTATCTCCATCAGCTGAATTTGGATCTGTATTGTTCCGATACTCCTCAAGATTGGTTAGTCCATCATCATCGTAATCTTGCGCGGAGTCATCAACTAGCGGATTCGTTCCCCTTTCGACTTCCCAAGAATCAGGCATGAGGTCCCCATCCGAATCAGAAGACCCTGGATTAGTACCGTGAATATACTCCTGAAGGTTAGTGAGGTCATCACCATCCAGATCATTCATGGAATCATCCTCCAGTGGATTTAGCCCGTAGAAGACCTCCCAAGCGTCTGGAATCGTGTCGGAATCACTGTCAGAAGAATGCGGTGACGTTCCGTAAAGATACTCATCAAGATTGGCGAGTGTGTCATCGTCCGGGTCTTCTGCAGCATCATTACGCAATGGATCCAAAAGATTAAGAAACTCCCAATCATCAGTCATTGAATCCAAATCGGAATCAACCGCAATCGGACTTGTGCCAATACGATACTCCTCAAGATTAGTCAGATTGTCATCATCTGAATCAAAGGAGGAGTCATCGAAGTCATCATTCAAACCATAGTAGCGTTCCCAGCTATCAGTCATCCGGTCATTGTCAAGGTCTGACATATCCTCGAGATTTATTATGAACACGTCGCCAGATTCAACAGTTGACATATTGAAGAACGTTGTTGCTGGAAAATCAACACTCTTGGTGTGCCCTGCCGCCAGAATGGTCCCTGAGTTACTCGGTCGAACACAACAAATGTCATCACTCATTGTTCCTCCAATGTAAGAGGACAAGCGAATCTCATTTACGATATAATCTAGAACGAACAAGAATCCATCAGAAGACTCACAGGTACTATCAAATGGACAAGTTAGGGGAAAATCCAAGGAATTGGTAGAACCCCCTACACAGATATTATCAGAACTGTCGACAAAGAAGCTTTTTCCTTCTTCCTTGCCACTTCCGCCAAAGAACTCGGAATAAACTAGTTCGTAATGAAATTCGGGGGGATTAGCATCTTTCCGAATGACGAAGAACTTGGTTGATTTGGCATCCACATGATTAAGGCCCGAAGTAGTGCGTGGAAAGTCTGGTGATTCTGTCCTACCAGTAAGGAAGATATTCATCTCCTGATCGACAAAAACATCCAAACCACTATCAGCGAGCTCTCCACCAAGATAATCAGAGTAGAAGAGCTCCTGACCATTCTCATGCAGTTGACACACAAAGCAGTCTGAAAGGCCATTGAGTTCTCCTTCAGGAGGCTCTCCTTCTTGCACTACACATGGAAAATCATCTGAAAAAGTGTATCCTGTCACCGTTGCACGACTGTTTCGAACAGACATGGAAACGATGCAATCGATATTACTCCCACCAAGAAACGTCGAGTATTCGACTCCTGTAAGTGTTGAATCGAACTTGATGATGAATCCATCAGATACTCCACCATATGTCATATCATAACCATCTTTTATGGGGAATATTGGGGATTCGGTCCACCCTGCAACATACACAGATCCTTCTTCATCAATATCAACTGATTCAGCCCAATCTGACCGATTACCACCGAATTTGAAAGAAAACACCAGAAGACCTGTTGTGGAATCAATCCCTAGAACAAAGCAATCCCAACCTTCTCTATCCCAATCTTCCCCTACTAGAACAGAG
This sequence comes from Candidatus Thorarchaeota archaeon, assembly GCA_048882045.1. Taxonomy (GTDB): domain Archaea; phylum Asgardarchaeota; class Thorarchaeia; order Thorarchaeales; family Thorarchaeaceae; genus SMTZ1-45. Next base: position 66,489 of record JBHLRZ010000009.1, read on the forward strand.
TTCCCTGGTCCACCCAAAGATGGGAAGTACCATGACTTTGTTATACCTGTGATAATGATAATCCCAGTAAGATCGATGGCGACGGATACGGCAATATCCTCTTCCTCGCCACCAATGTAGGTTGAGTATAGAAGATCGTTTCCGTCTGAATTGAAAATAGCTATGAAGCAATCTGTATCCCCTCCAGCATGTTCATACTGAATTGGATTTTGAAGAGGAAGATTGCGGGAATTTGTAGAACCAACGATAACAATACGTCCGTCTGAAAGCAGGACCATGTCTGCAATCCGCTCCCAGCTAGAGCCTCCGTAGATTGTTGATGATTGAATTGGATTGAAAAGATCAATCTCCTCCAGCGATTCGCCTGATGGTTTCATATTTCCGTGAAAAGATCTTTGCAGTGGGATTGTTGAGTTGTCTGCAGGAATGGTAGTGATTGAATCAATTTCCAAAGGGAGGAAGGGAGAGAGAAATAGCATCATGAATACTATGCAGAACACCACCACAGAAAGCCCCCATCTGCGTCTCAATATGACTACTATCCTTCTACAGACACCTTTCCGCATATATGTTGGGTCTACGATATCAATAACTTTGCGGTGCACGTAAGCAAAATAAGCAGAATCATTGTTTTAGATATGAAAATGGTGCGGAGGGCGAGATTTGAATCAACGATAGAGGAAATGGTGAAGTTTTCAGGAGTATTCTATTTGAGTGTATTTGGGGGTAGAATAAAGAATGTCCATACAATCAAAATTGGAGGCTCTCTCCTACATCTGTTTTGCAGGTATGATAATTGGTTTTATAATGACTGTGGGCTATTCCCTGTTTATATGGTATCTATTCACAATGGCAATGCTTGCAGTATTTTCCATAGTTTTGATAGTCACTATATATTTTGGACTTAGAGATCATTCATTAGAAACACGAAAGATGCCTTGGTGGAGTAACATTGGAGTATTCATAATGGGTCTTGGAATATTCCTCTATACATTCCCCGAAATTGGAATCATATCTACTCTTACAGGCGTGATTGTTGTTTTATATGGAATATTCTACAAGGAAAACAGAAATTATGAGAAGATTAACTATGGTGCGGAGGGCGAGATTTGAAAATAGCAGTAATCATTGAATAACAGTGCTTATCTGGGTCTTGAAGAAATGGAGTAAATAGTGGAGGGTGCTGATTGAAAGGTAACAATCAGGAGTCCAACAAGGAACTTTCGACAGAATTAGTAGCTCTCTTTGAATTGTATATAAGCATATTACTACTTCTCATGGTATCAGCAATCAATATCAGAACTAGCGAGCTAAGGGATCTAACTATTCTTGTATCTGGCTTGTTTTTTGTTTTCTTGATATATTTTGGATACAAAGTAATACTAAGTGAAACTCCTGTATGGTCAGTGAATGCAAAGAGATTGTATGGGATTGGTTCTACTCTATTTCTTATAGGTGGTTCAATTGGTTTTAGCTCGACAAATTTCGAAGTAGGAGTTCTCATGATACTTGTGGGATTGATCTTGATTCTAATTGCCACTCTTCATCCAGATGCCCGAATCAGGAAGACTAGAACTATCAGAGAAGAAGATGGTGCGGAGGGCGAGATTTGAACTCGCGAACTCCTACGAGATTCCCCCTTCATGATGAACTATCACGAAGACAGGGATCTGAACCCTGCGCCTTTAACCTGGCTTGGCAACCTCCGCATGTATTTTTGCAAGCGGAGAGTTATTGATGATAAGGATTTCTATGGAAATCAGTTCAATGATTTCATAACATCTAGAAGGCTATTCATTTCAGGACAAGCACCGTGATCTCCAGAGAGGACCTCTATATGACGGATGACACCCATCTTGTCAATCACAAACACAGCACGTTTACCATATCCCTCCTTAGGCACAAAACAGTCATACTTCAGTGTGACTCCACCTAGTGGATATTGGTCGGACAACAATGGAAATCCTAGCGTGTCAATACTGTCAGTCCATTCTTTGTTTACCTCAACCGAGTCCATGTTGATTCCCAATACTTGAGTGTCGTGAGCATTGAAATCTGTCAGATGTTCCTTATAGAACAAAAGATAGTCCTTGCAGGATTCGTTCAATCGTCCAGGATTGAGTGCGAGGGCAACATTGTATCTATCATGGAAGTCTGATAGCTTGACGGCATTCCCATCCTGGTCCGGAAGAAGGAAATCAAGAGCTTCTTCTCCAGGGCTCAAACATACATACTGTTCACGAAGAATCATAATGATGCACAGGTTCTCTTCCGAAACCACTCATATTAATTTAACTATTGTTAATATATTTTGGTCATATTAACTGCTCGCGATAGGACCAGATCTGGTCCCTGAGTAGATTCCAGTCTCCAATGTTCTCTATGACCTCTTGCTTTTTCATCGCCTCTCTGGTGGGGCCATCATACACTATCCGACCATCCTTTATCACCGCAACAGAATCAGTCCAGTTCTCTATGAAGAACCTGTTGTGGGTTGTGAAGAGTATACTGATGCCATCTTGTCGGAGTTTTTGGATGATCCCAATCATCGTTGTCACCATCTTGAAGTCGAGTCCTGTGAATGGCTCATCAAGTATCAGAATGCCAGGACGCATCGCAATCAGACCCGCGAGTGCAACCCTCTTTGCCTGTCCATGACTCATCTGATTCACAGGTCTTTCGATAAACTTTGACATCCCAACTCTGTCCAGAGCCCATTCTACTCGTTCAGCCACTTCTTCCTCAGAGAGTCCAAGATTGCGAGGGCCAAAAGCAACATCCTCCCAGACTGTCGGGGCGAAGAGTTGGTCATCAGGATTCTGGAACAGGAAGCCAACATTTTGTCGAAGTTCCCAAAGATTGTCCTTGGTGATCCTTCGGTCAAAGACGAAGATCTCTCCCGAATCTGGTTGTAACAGACCGAGTATCAGTTTGAAGAGAGTGGTCTTTCCAGACCCATTCAGTCCTACGAGAGCCTTCTGCTCTCCCACATGAAGCTGTAGGTTGATATCCTCCATTTTGAAGTCAGGATATCTGAAGAACACATGGTTAACATCGATTGCACATGTCATAGAAACAGTACCTCCATTAACATTGGTACTAGGAATGGAAGACTCACGAGAAGTGTGAGTATTATGAGAGGAAGAAGGGAGTCAGATTTCTTGAACCCAGATCCAGATACAGTTGTTCCTTTACCAAAACCTCTGAGACTCATCGCTTCATAGGCGGTAACACTACGGTCAAATGAGCGGTTGATTGTTGTTCCAATAAGATATCCGAGGGACCTTATTCTCTCAAAACGTCGGCCTCTGTCAAAACCACGTAACAACTGGGCATCCTGCATTCTGGACCGTTCTTCCATGAAGAGGGGTATATACCTGAACATAATCAATAGAGAACCGAGAATTGAGGAAGGCACTCTGAGAGTCCATAGAGCCCCTATGAATTCATTCAGTGTCATATGAGATAGCACTGCCAAGAATATCAATAGGATTGCAAACATCCGCGAACCTAGTAGAAGTCCCAAGTAGAGTCCTTCTGAATATGCAGAGATTGATGAGCCCCATGGCAGCTGAATCGTAAGGATGACTGTACTACCATAGAGGAATGGTTCGAAGAAGACCCAGAACAGAATGACAATTTCAAACTTTGCGGCCAGGATCAAGACTCGATTCCACCTTGTTCCAGAGAACCAACCTGCAACAATGATGAGACAGATAATTGTCAGAGTAGTAGCTAGACTAATCTGTAGAGAAATGATGACTGCAAGAAAGATTGCAGTGACTATCATGCCTGCAGATGAGAAGAATCCACGAGTCTGTCTTCCCTCATCAAATGGCAAAAGAAACTTGTCAGTGTGTTCATGGTCATGATCACCTTTCGATGCTCTTCGGAAAATCATGTATCCAAGACCAACAGCTGCAAGAATTCCGATTGCGCCAGTCATGATGTCAGTAAACGAACCTTCGGCTAAGAATGACCATACTCCTTCGAATCCGTGTGCAGGTTCTGCAACACCTGCAAAGGTAAACAAGGCCCACTCAAATCCGTCAGGGTTCTCTGATGCAAAACCAACAAGTATCACAAAGGCCACAAGAATGATTGATGCAAGAATCACAGGGACAGTCTGACGAAGTAATTCTGTCTTGGATTTGTCCGACTCTTCCAATTGCTCTTTTTCAGTCGTAGGTTCATCAATTCTCAGAAACATCACAAGCTGTGGATTAGCCTTAACAAAGAAGAGTAGTATGACAGATGTCAGGATTGCTTCTCCAAAGCCAATAACGACATGAACACCAGTGATGGCTACAAGAGCAGCTTTGTTGAATCCAGCCACTGTCAGGAGCTCCAGTCCCAGGGCAAACGCTGCGGCTACTGTTACAAGGAAAGACGTGACACCTGCAGAAATGAGAGTCGCACGTTCTTTGGTAATGAATCTCTTCAGTCCTTTGAAGAGAAGTAAGGCAACACCATACCCTACAAAAACAGAGAAGATTCCCATATTGAAGAGGTTCAGACCATATGTAAGGATACCTCCATCTCCATAAAGTGCCTGTACAAACAAAACCAATGCCATAATCATTAGTGCAACATAGGGACCCACCATCATTGCCAGAAGTGTTGATCCGACCAAGTGTCCACTAGAAAAGGGAGGAACAGGAAAGTTCACCAATTGGGCAGCAAAGATCACTGCTGCCAGTACACCCATGAATGGGACAAGACGTTCTTCAAACCTAGACTTAATCTTCCTGTAAGAGATGACCATCATTGTTATACTCACTGCTAGTAGTAGCATCTGCAACCACAGTGGTATAATTCCATCAGGAACGTGCATCATTATCATCTCAATATATTTTAAGAAGGGACCACTTCATTTAAGAGTGTTATTTTCTTAAAATTCGTGTTACTATTGGAAGTGGTAAGTGACACGCATGACACTCAAACGGTTTGGAGTCTCTATTCCTGAAGATCTATTGGTAAAGTTCGATGAGATTGTTAGGATGAAGGGATACATTGGAAGGTCGGAAGCAATACGTGATGCCATGAGAGGATACATTTCTCAAGTAGAGCTGGAATCTGGACAGGAGGGAACAGTAGCAAGTCTGAACATAATATATCGACACAAGCCCCGTCTGATGGCAGAGCTGACAAAAGCCCAACATGATGCACATGTGAACGTCATATCAACGATACATGTCCATGTTTCACATTCTCATTGTCTTGAAGTGATAACACTGAAAGGAGATAAGCAGTCAATTGACAAAATGACAAACAAAATCTCGGGACTCAAAGGAATAGAATATGTTCGTCTGTTTATGTTTGTGTTGCCAGAAGGCGAAGAGGTGGATCAAGCCCACTACCATTAGAAAGGATGTAAGCCTAGTGATAGTAGCGGTTTCGGACATTCACCTTGGAAGTCACAAGGAGAATAGGACAGGATTTCTTGAATTCATCCGTGAATATCTTAGACCCAACCAAGAGGACATCTCACAGATTGTCTTACTCGGAGATATTCTAGATCTTTGGAGAAATACAAACTCAAAGGTGCTGCTGGAGAATCTAGATATTCTTGCTGAGCTTAGTCATTTGGAAATGGAGAAGTGCTATCTAGCTGGAAACCACGATTTTGCAGTGGTCAGTCTACTGCGTCAGATCTCATCATCGATATCTCGTGACTCCGCTGGAGTTTTAGACAATGTTTCTGAAACGCTGGAATTGAACATCGATGGTCTAAAAGTCAAGTTGATGCATGGCCATCAGATTGACTACTGGTCATCTCTTCGGTTTTATGAAGTATTCAGCAAGGCGATGTGTTTTGTCGACAATGGAGTCCCTGAGTTGTCAGAAGTGTGGAGTATAGTCAATCAGTTTGCAGTTGATCTTCCAGAAACCTATAGGGTTCGTCTAGAGAACCTATCCAATGATACAAAGATAGCATTGGAGCAGAAACTTGCTGGACCCCTAGATGGAAACCTGGAGGGAGAGAAGACAGGACTCAGTTATGAATGGAAACTTCTCACGAATGTCAATGACTTTGAAGACGTTTCAAAGAGAAGTGGAAAGTCGGTAGAGGACATAGAGCAGTTTGCGAAAGTTTGGGAGAATCTCCTTGAAACTATGGATCTTTATCGTGCTTTTCCACTACCACCCCCCCACATCGAAAAAGAGGTGCATGGATCCAGAAGGATGGCAGCAGACCTAGCTGTAGGTCTCGATGAGGACCAATTTCTCATCAGGGGTCATGGGCATATTCCCTATCTCAATCTTGAATCAAAGGTCGCTGATGCAGGATGCTGGCTAGGTACAAAAGCATCGTTTGTGACTGTCAAAGATGGAGAAGTTGCTGTTCATCGATGGCCGGAATAGAACTTCCCGTTGTCCGATAACTTATTCTAGGGGCTGTTAATCCACTCGAGTTTGGAAGGAGCGTTGAATAATGCGAATAGGAATTGAATTCGTACCGGACAAACCGATTGAGAAGATACTCAAATGGACGAAGCTTGCCGAGGAGGCAGGTTTTGACAATGTCTGGATAACTGACCACTATAACAACCGAAATGTCTGGGCTACACTCACTACACTTGCTTTGAACACCAATAAAATAATGATGGGGCCGGGAGTTACAAATCCGTTTCACATCAGTCCTGCTCTGACAGCTTCAGCTGCTGTGACCATCAATGAGCTGAGCAATGGGAGAGCAGTAATTGGAATAGGTGCGGGTGACAAGGTCACATTAAGTGCTCTTGGTATCAAATGGGACAAACCGGTCTCAGCCGTTGTCGAGTCTATTGAATACATGCAAGCGCTTACTGCTGGTGACAAGTTCAAACACGATGGCAAGGTCTTCAAGGTGAAGAAGGCAAAACTTGCTATTGTGAAGAAAGAAGAGGTCTTGGATGAGAAAGGGAAACCCATTATGATGGGAGACAAACCACTCAAGGTAGCTCCAAAGATTCCAATCTATGCAGGCGCTCAAGGACCTATGATGTTAAAGAAGACTGCAACGATTGCTGATGGCATCCTCATCAATGCAAGTCATCCTAGGGACTTTGACCTAGCAATGGAGAAAATCAAGGAAGGTGCTGAGGAGGCGGGCAGGAATATCAAGGACATTGATGTGACAGCATATGCCTCGTTCAGCATTGGAAAGACAAGAGAGGAGGCACTCGAGGGTGATGCGAAAATTGTAGTAGCATTCATTGTTGCAGGTTCGCCAGATGTCGTCTTGGAGCGACATGACTTGGACATGGATGCCTGCAACAAGGTTCGTGCGTTACTGGGGGAGGGCAACTTCAAGGACCTTCCTGATGCAATCACAGACGAGATGATCGATGCCTTTGCCGTTGTGGGCAACAAAGACCAGTGCATCAAGCGAATAGAAGACCTAGGAAAGGTTGGTGTTACTCAGTTCGTTGTTGGTTCGCCAATCGGCCCCAAGAAGAGTGATGCAATCAAACAGATTGGCGAAGAAATCATTCCACACTTCAAGAAATAGTCGAGATTGACGAAAACAGTGCAGAGTCGCCTATTTCAGGCGGCTATGCACTCTCTAGATTGTTTGTTATGCAAGAGCCTGCAGGACTCTCCCTGCAAGAAACCAACTAATGTCTCCAAGTTGTTCGTGAGGCATGTAGTATATCGAGTTCTTGTCATAGAGAAGTCTCACACTGGCGGGGAACTCTTCATCTGCATCCTCGAAGACAAGTAGGACCTTAATCATGGGTAAGAAGGAAACTTCGAATCCAGCATCCCCAAAGTCAACCGGCTTTGCATTCAGACGTTCGAGCGCTGAGAACAGCTTGTCTTTGTGTTCCTCGTATGCTTTTGTTAACCGACCAATATCCTCTTCATCAAATGCGTATCTGCAAGCCCACGACCCACTGAGTGAGTTGAACTTCACCCATTCACCAGCTATTCCTTCATCCTTTGCCTTACTGTGATAATAGAGATGGGGAATAATTCGGCTTGTGCCAGTTTTTTTGTCAGTAATTGTGTCATAGGTATCTCCAGTTTCGAAATCCAACCGGAGACCCAGAATATCTACGAACTCATCACCAATTCCGAACCTGTTTCGGAGTGACCTGATGTCTTCTCCAAAATTCTCCCAGCTCCACCATGCAGAGCTCTTTGTCACTTCTGTAGCATTGAATCTTGCGGCAAGCTCACGTGAAAGGCTTGACCAGTACTCAAGAATGTCATCTGGCATAATTATCACTCCTCATGAGAGAACTTGCAGGTTTCAAGTCCAATCGCATCACAGACTGCATGTCTTGCTGTGTAGCCTGCAAGATGTAACAATGCATCTCCATACTCTCTATCCTTAGCCATTGATGCAGTGCATGGGTATGAATGGTGTGCCTTAGCAATCTCATCGAACAGGGTATCTGTGTCCTTTATGGACTTCCCTCTGATCTTTTGGCTCACATACCACGTACAACCGCACGGTGCACTTCTGAGAGGTCCAATCTCTTTAATCATATCACCACTCATGTCTACATAGTGAATTGGCCGACCGATTCGATATTGTGCCATGAACTCGTCAATCAGCTTGCCCTCTCCAGGTTCAAGAGTGCAGAATGGTTTGGGAAAGGCATTGTCAATTCCGAGGTTGTCAAGAGTTTCTTTGACCTGTGCTCGGAGACCTGGTGGCACCCATGTTGGATCCTCAATTGGAACAATCACCGCCTTTGCACCTGTTTCTTTAACCATAATGTCGACAGCTGCTAGGATGTCATGATGTATCGCAACGAGGAGAAGCAGATCACATTCAGTTAAGTTGAGATCTTTGATAAACTGTTCAGGGTCTTCAATCATAGTTGGTGACGGAGGATCAGTTGGATGGATTCCAACAATATCACCAACATACGACCCATAGCCACTCCGGCATTCCGAACAGACAGGCTCACAGCCTTCACAGAAAGTCTTGAAGTTGATCAGATTTCCGATCACACGTTCTGCAAAAACATCGCCATAAACTGTCCCAATTCTCAAGAGTACCACCTGTGAATTACCAACTTGGAGTTACAACTTGTAAAAAGGGTGATGTTTGCGGCTCGGAAAGAATTTCTGACTCTAACAGAAATGTAATATGAGAAATCAAGGACCTGTGATTTGGAGTTAAACAGAATGGCACTGGGAGATTTTCTCTTTCCACATGCTGAACTTAAGCTAATTGTGGCGAGGTCATTCGAAACAGATATCGAATCTGTGAAGGACAAGCTCTCATCCGAGTATCAGGATAGTGCTGCGATTGTCAAACTAAACAAGGCAGATCTCCAGCGGCTTGGACTAAAGGATGGAAGCAGTGCTAATGTAAAGGCAAAAGCAGGAAGTATTGTTGTAAGAGCGTTCCGCGATGACATGGTTCCCGAAGGGACAGCAGTAATTCCACATGGTCCTTGGGCATTGGCATTAGTGTCTGTCCCTGATGATGACTCACCACCACGGATTCATGGTGTTACTGTCACCGTCATGCGAACTGATGATAAGGTCACTTCTGTCGACGAGCTCCTTGAGAGCCCTTAATCTTCTCGATGACCTTCTCAGTCCTCCCTCTCTCAAGATGTAGATGAACTTGTGGCTCATTCTTAAGCAGGTTTTTCAGTTTCTGGGCTGCTTTCATGGCACTCTTCCGTTCACCATCAACAGAGTCCCACTCTTTCTTTGTAGAAGCGTTGACACGAACCCTCTGAACAGCTTCGACGGTGATATCTCTCTCAAATAGTCCGCTTTTGGGAGGATCCTTTCCAACCACAGCCTCAAAGAACTGCTTGCGAGCCCGTTCCCACTCTCGTGCCTGTTCAAGCTCATGAACATGATAGCCTTCACGGACCACCTCAAGCACGTCGTATGGACAGGAGTGCTCGCAGGCGCCACAGTAGATACAGTGTTCGTCTCGAATGGCAATCTTGTCTGCGGTCCCAGTAGGATAGATTGCCTTGACAGGACATATGTTGAAGCAGTTGTTACAGCCAGTAGGATCACACTTCTCCAGTTTCTTGATTCGAACTTCTCCTGAGAAGGGTTTTGTGACTTTCAAAGCTTCGTATGGACATACTTGTTCACATAGACCACATTTCACACAGGTTTCGTTATTGTGAGTAAGCTTACCTGTGATTTTAGGTTCTGCTATTTTGCGTTCAGTCGATTTCTTACACTTCACCTTGATTGCATCATCGGGACATATCTTTTCACAGAGACCACAATAATCACAGTTGTCCTCATCAACTCTTATTCCAACCGCAGGCCTGAAATCAGGAGGTTCAGCTGAGTCGGACCAGAATATTTTGATTGCTTCAGGGCACAATAGTTCGCAAAGACCACAATAGGAGCACTTGTCCTCATCAACCTTTATCGTACCTGTAGCAGACTCCTCACCAGAGTATTTCACAAGGTCTTTTTTGTGGTCCACCTTGACGTCGACATCCAAAGAACCTGTTGGGCATACCTTTGAGCAGAGCAGACAGGGAGCACATTTCTCTTCATCGATTTCATGCGTGCCCTCAATGCGGTTGTAGGTGTTCACAGCACTCTCGCCCTCGTATGCCGCATCGAACGCTCCAAAGACACACGAGGAATCACAAAGGCCACAGAATGTACAAAGATCAGGATCAACATTCACCAAAGGAGCCCCTTCAATCTTACCTGAGGCGGTTTCCTGTACAGGACCAAGAGTGATTGCCTCCCAAGGACAAGGAAGACAGAGACTGCATCCTACACACTTGTCAATCGTATGATCGAGTGTCCTTGTAAGAAGAGAGGTCTTCCAGACGAGACGAACTTTTCCATTGACAACATCCATTGAGATGACAGGTTTCTCGCCGATAACGGGTCCACACTTGTCTGTCACGTGATCACCTACCAATAGCACCAGCCTTGTCCTTAGGCTTTGGTTTGATTCTATTGTCAATGATTTCTGTTCCAAGTGGCCCGAGTCGCACAATTTCGTTGGTAAACTGAGTCACTTGTTCTGCAAAACTGTCTGCTTCAGCTGCTGAAGCACTTCCAAAATAGAGCCTACGACTATCAATTCCAGCTGCATCAAGCATCTCTCGAATCTTGTTTGTCCGATTCATTGCATATCTGGCTCCTGACCTGTAGTGACAGTCCTGAACATGGCAACCAAGAATCGCGACTCCATCAGCTCCAGCCGCAAACGCAGTCAATACCGTTTCTGCATTGAGCCTCCCAGTACATGGGACTTGAATCGAAACGATATTTGGTGGGTACCGCATACGTTCAGTCCCAGCCTTGTCAGCGGCACTGTATGCACACCATCGGCAGAGATATCCTACAATCGCTGGTCGGAGAGGATTGAAATTGACCGCAGCTTTTGTTGCTTCTTCGAGCTGCTCGTTTGAAAGGCATGGGAGATCAAGAGCTCCTGATGGACAAGCAGCTACACAGGCACCACAGGCTCGGCAAGCCGCTAGATCTATCTCAGGCACCTTTTCATCATTGAACTTGATGGCTTGAGGAGTGCAATTTTCCTCACAGAGTCTACAACTTATACAAAGATCGATGTTGAAGGAGGGCACACATGCTTCTGCAATGATGTCGCCTGATGCAAGCAGCGTCTTTACCTTAGAGGCTGCAAGACCTGCATGTGCCACAGAGTCAGCTATATCCTTTGGACCCTGTGATACTCCTGCTAGAAAAATCCCCTTTGATGCAGTACTGCTGGGAGCTAGCTTGGGGTGTTGTTCCATGAAGAATCCATTCTCGTCGAGAGGTGCTTTGAACAACCGAGAGAGCTGAACATTACTGGGCTCTGCGTCCATTCCCACCATCAGAACCACTAGGTCGGCTTCGAACTCCAGCATTTTACGGGCTAGCGTATCTTCTGCTCGGACTATCGTCTTGTTGGACACAGGGTCGAGTTCTACCTCACCGACTGCACCTCTGACGAAGTTGACTTTGTACTCCTTTGCGGCACGCTCATACAATTCTTCATGACCTTTTCCGAACACTCGAAGATCTGTGTAGAAGACGTAGGCTTTACAGTCAGGTATTTTCTGTTTAACCTGCATGACCTCCTTCACTGCAGCTGTACAGCAGACTCTACTGCAATATGGTCTACCGAACCTCTCAGAACGACTCCCGACACAGGGAACGAACACGATGTTCTTCGGAGGTTTTCCATCTGAGGGCTTGACCAGCTTCCCGCCGCTTGGCCCCTCTGGATTGATCAGCCTTTCAAGCTCAACTGATGTGATGACATCAGGAATCTTCCCGTACCCGAACTCCTCAACTATTGTTGGATTGAAGGGCTCGTAACCAGTTGCAATGATGACAGCACCAACATCAATGACCTCAATCGTGTCTTCTTCCTCATATCGGAGAGACTCGGGCTCACACACTCCTGCACACGACTGACATCCAATGCAGTTTGTCGTGTCTATGTATGGTGCTATGGGAACCGCATCCACTGATGGACGGACCATAGCCTTTCGTTTCCCAAGACCGCTATTGTATTCATCAGCAACGTCTACAGGACATACCTCAATGCATCTATTACAGCCAGTGCAGCTCTCTATGTCCACATACCTCGCTCTCTGTCTTACAGTGACATGGTATCTCCCGACATTCCCACGGACATCGGTGATGTCAGAGAGGGTCATGATTCGAACATTTGGATGTCTGGCAATTCTGGCCATCATGGGACCCAAGATACAGATTCCACAATCGAAGGTGGGAAAAAGCTTGTCCCACTTGGCCATGTGACCTCCAAGAAAACCCTCCCGCTCAACAATGATGGTTTCAATACCACCCTCAGCCAGCTCCAGAGCAGCAGTGAGTCCGGCTACTCCACCTCCTACAACCATGGCTCGTTGAGTCATTGGAAGTCCCTGCGTGGGAATAGGATTGGAATCACGGACCCGGGCAATTCCAGTGTCAATTATAGCTGCAGCCTTCTGTGTTGCGGCTTCAGGGTCATCATAATGGACCCAACTGCATTGTTCTCTAACATTAGCCATATGGAGATGGCCAGGATCAACTCCAGCCTCCCGAACTGCATCTGAGAATAGCTCTCTATGTAGGAGGGGAGAACAACCAGCGATGACTACTCTCTTGGCTTTGCTCTTCTTTATCTTGCCAACGAAATCAGAAACTCCCTGTTCGGAACACAGATGATCATCGACCTCAACGAGTGGAATGCCCATCGACTCATATCGATCTCTCAGAAAATCTACATCCAGAGTATCAGCAATATTTGAGCCACATTTGCAAAGGAAGATAGCTAGCTTATCCTTGTCCCTGTCCTTTGTCTTCGGTTTCTTGCTCAAAGATTGCACCGTATCCTGAAGTTTAGTTCACATTTTATCATTGATGAAGTATTGGGTTGAGGGTGTTAAGGCCGTTAACCGAACTTTGAAACGATTTATGCCATACCGGATAATTCTTGTGGAATAGACTGAAAATCAAGAAGAAAACCATTGGTATTATACGACTTGCCAGTGAAGACGGAGAATTGAACCTTTGAAACTCAATCCGATGGAAATGTACAATCTCCTTCCCAAGACCAACTGTAGACTCTGTGAGCCAAAGACATGCATGGCATTTGCAACAAAGCTTGCTCTCGGTGATGTCAATCCTGAGGACTGTCCACCTCTGCTAGAAGAAGGATTCGAAAAGAACCTCGAGAAGCTTAGAGAAATGGTGGCCCCTATGAAAACAGCGGAAGCCACTGGAATCAAGCTTGACGAGAGTCGATGCACTGGATGTGGAAATTGTGTTGTAGTATGCCCTGTGGATGTTGCAGCGGAGCCTGACACTGCAATAGGAAAAGCTGGAAAGAGTGGTGATACAGTGTTTCGGGTCGAGAATGGAGTTTCAAAAATCATCAACCTTGAAAAGTGCCGAAGGTTTCCTCCAGACAAATTGAATTGTCGTGTTTGTGAACAGTATTGCTGTACTAACGCAATTGAGATTTGGTAGGTGGTTTTGATGGAAGACATCGTATGCAGTGGTTGTTCATTGCTCTGTGATGATGTTGTCGCAGAAATAGATGGGAAAGATTTGAGATCTCTGGGTCTCTGTTTGCTGGGATACACACGTCTCAATGTCGCACTCAAGCAAAAAAAGACTGGTTCAGTGGACGACAAGCTAGTCAAAGCTGCAGAGGTCCTGTCATCAGCAGATAGGCTTCTCGTCTATGGATTCACGAATGTATCAAACGAGGCTGTAAAAGAGGGTATGGCTATTGCAAAGACCCTTGGTGCTCATTTTGATTCTGGAGCAAGTCTTGGTATGACACAGGCTATGAATCACAGCTTGCACTCATCAAAGCTTGAGGTAGATCTAGAATATGTAAGAAACAACGGCGAGCTAATCATCTATTGGGGCTCAGATCCAGCTGAGAGTGTCCATCGCCATCCAAGCAGATTTGCAGTTCTTCCAAGGGGTGATAAGATACCTGAAGGAGTCGAAAGTAGAACAATAGGTGTCGTTGATGTTCGAGAGACTGAAACCATGAAAATGGCCAATCATAGGATGATACTACCAATCGGGTCCGATATCGAGTTCATTCAGGCACTCATTGGAGAGCTTGATGGAAGCGCATCCATCACTAGCCCCGTATTAGGAATACCAGCTGCAGAAGTCATCGGTCTGGTTAGCGGATTCAAGAAGGCCGACTGCACAGTCATCTTCTATGGAAGCGGTATTCTCAATTCTGGGAAGTCTGACGAAAACCTGTCTGCGATATCTCAGTTGGTGGAAACCATAAGAAAGACTGGGAAGGAAGCATATGCCTTACCGATGTATCCTGAATCCAATCTAATGGGAGTGATTACCGCCTCCAAGAATATAGAGAATTCACTTCCAAAAATAATCGCGAATGATTACACCCATGTTTTGGTAGTAGGAGATGACCCGTTGATGACTCTTCCTGGTCCGGCAGCTAAAGCTCTTGCAAAATCAAAAATCGTCTATATAGGCCCGGAAGGAGGAGTGACTGATAAGAGAGCTCAGGTTTCTGTACATACCACAGACCTAATACTCCAAGGATCGGAGAAGATGACTAGACTAGACCAAGTCGAGATTGAATTCAAACCTTGGAAAGGAATTGAGAAGGCAAACACAACCCATGAGGTATTGAAGAAGTTGCATAATCTAGTCAAGAAGTGACAGGTGAGAGGAACATGAAGATTGCTGTAGCAGGAAAAGGAGGAGTTGGTAAAACAACAGTTGCAGGTACTCTGGCAAGGTTGCTTGGAAGAGATGGTCTAAAGATTCTAGCAGTCGATGCAGATCCGAGTTACACACTTTGGTCAGCTTTGGGTATTCCTCCAGATGTGGCCAAAAAGATAGTTCCACTGACGGAGAACGAAAAACTAGTTGAAGAACGACTTCAGATAGAGGGGGCTGGTTCATACAAACAGTTCTTCAAACTGAATCCTCGTGTGGACGACCTTGCTGAGATGTTTGCAGTGAAAGGTCCAGACAACGTCAGTCTTCTAGTAGCGGGCACGGTAGAGATAGGAGGGTCAGGATGCATGTGTCCTTCAGCAACGCTTCTCAAATCACTCATGAGACACCTAATTCTCGGTACAGATGAAGCATTTGTGATGGATATGGATGCGGGAATAGAGAATCTGGGTCGCGGTACTACAACGGGAATGGATGCGTTATTGGTTGTTGCAGAACCTGGGAGAAGATCTTTGGATATTCTCGCGAAGATTAAGAAGTTGGCTCAGGACATTGATGTTGGACGTGTCTTCGCAGTGGGAAACAAGTCTGCGACTCCTGAGGATGCAAAGATGATTCGAGATTGGGTAGATAATGAAAAAATTCCATTACTTGGTGTTGTACCATTGGATGAATCGATTAAGGAAGCGGACAGGAAAGGTGTTGCACCCATTGATCTAGATGCCAATTCTCCTGCGATGCGTGCAATTGTCGAGATAAAGCAGCGATTGGTAGAAGAAACGAGAAACTAGTCTTTGTCAAACATACTTACATTTTGAAAGATTAAAAAGCGCATAAATTACAAATTAAAACACATGACAAGGCAGGGCTAACGATTTGGCTCCTATAGCCCGGACACAAAAACATGTGTGAGTCACAACCTTATTATGGACATATGTTTTGGGCCTCGTCACCACGCACAGGAACTGAATTCAGTATGAAGAAGAAAGCTTACTTCAGAGCGGATGAAGCGGACACTGGGCTTGGGAAGTTCAAAGGACTTGAGGTTCGAATCGGCACGATTGTTGACGATGAGTGGGACGAACCTATGGGTCCGACTCCTATGCCGGGTCCAACAACTCTCCGTTCATGGGATCATAAACTTTTGACGAAATACCAGCCATCATACATGCCTTATTGTCAGGTATGCTGTCTCTGCACAATGGGAAAGTGTGACTTATCTGGGAAAAAAAGAGGTGCTTGTGGACTTGACATGAAGGGTCAGCAAGGCAGGATTGTACTAGCTGCAGCTAATATAGGAACAGCAGCACATCTGGCACACTCACGACATCTCATAGATCATCTTATCGAAGAATATGGACCACGGACCAAGCTTATACAGGGTCCGGGTACCGAGATCCATGCTCCGATATCTCGACTAATCACAGGGATGCGTCCACGAACATTAGAAGATGCGAGTATCATCATAGACTACTGCGAGTCACAATTGGCTCATGGGCTGTCAGCAACTGCTACAGGTCAAGAAGGTAGCTGGCTGGACTTTGAAAGCAAGGTCTTCCATATGGGGATGATTGATCACCTAGCATTAGAAATAGCGGATATCGCTCAGGTTTCTACCTTAGGGATGCCTCAGGCGGATCCAGATGCACCTCTGGTCGAAGCTGGTCTTGGGATGATAGATCAAAATAAGGCTGTGATTCTGACAATTGGACACAATATCATACCTGCAGCTGCAATCACTGACTACATCACTGAGAAGAGAATTGGTGATCAAGTGGAGGTTGGTGGTATATGTTGTACTGCTTGGGATATTACTAGACGAGACCCGAAAGCAAAGGTAATCGGTCCTATTTCTTGGCAGCTTAGATTCATCCGAAGTGGAAGAGCTGATGTCGTCGTCGTAGATGAACAGTGTGTCCGGACTAATGTCGTAGAAGAAGCTCAGAAAGTCATGTCACCCGTAATCTCAACGAGTGACAAGGCAGTCATGGGACTTCCAGATAGATCTGACGACACTGCTGATGATATAGTCAAAGAGCTAGTGTCAGGTAAGATTCCCGGATGTTACATTTCAGATGAGAACCTTGTAGGTGAAGTTGCTGCGAAGGTAGCATTGGAGATGAATCCAATTCGCAGGAAGAAGAAATTCCTACCGAGTAAGAAGCAAATCCAAAAGATGGCTGAAGACTGCAAGAAATGTATGGAATGCGTCAGGGCTTGTCCTAATGACCAGAACGTACAGGAGGCAGTTCTAGCAGCACAGACTGGCAACTTGGAACCACTCCGAGAAATCTATCACAACTGTATTGGATGTGCACGTTGTGAGTCAGCGTGTCCCAATGATTATGACCTCCATAGCTGGATGGTTACCGCGGCAAAGGACGATTGTGATAATGAAGCATACATGGTTCGGACTGGTAGAGGAGCGGTTCAAGACACAGAAATTCGACGTGTTGGACAACCAATCGTCTTTGGTGAGATTCCAGGAGTGATTGCACACGTTGGTTGTGCTAACTACCCAGGAGGTGGCCAAGATGTTCATGATATGGCCGAGGAGTTTGCGAAACGTCGATTCATCATTGTAACATCTGGTTGTGCTGCTATGTCTGCAGGTGCAGTCAAGGATGAGAATGGCCAATCAATTTATGAACGCCGCAGTGGTGACTTTGACGCGGGAAGCGTGGTTAATGTAGGATCCTGTGTCGCGAACTCGCACATTGCCGGCGCAGCAATCAAGATAGCAGCAATCTTTGCGAAGAGGAATCTGCGTGGGAATTATGCAGAGATTGCAGATTATATCCACAATCGTGTTGGAGCTGTTGGAGTATCTTGGGGTGCAATGTCACAGAAAGCAGCTGCGATTGCAGCGGGATTCTGGAGACTTGGTGTACCAGTAATTGTTGGCCCACATGGCTCGAAGTATCGAAGAATGCTACTTGGACGGGTGGACAACGAAAGAGACTGGAAAGTCTGGGATGCTCGTACAGGAGAAAGAATGGATACAGCACCAGGACCAGAGCACCTATTCTATGCAGCTGAAACCAAAGAAGAAGCCATTGTCCTGACAGCCAAACTTTGCATAAGACCAAATGATACAGGGAAGGGTCGTTCAATCAAGCTAAGTCATTATGTTGACCTTCATGAAACATACATGGGATACTTCCCAGATGATGTGTGGAAATACATCCGAAGGGATACTGATATCCCAATCACTCTAAAGGACAAAATTTTAGCACAGATGAAGGAAAACAACTGGAAAGAGCGGCCGATACCAGATCCAACACTACTGAAAGAGCAGATCTATCAGGGAGGTGATGCATGATGGTCATGAAACCTGTTCCCTGGCAGACTGGAGAAATCTGTGGTCCTGACAGTGCTAAATCTCTGACAAAGGCTGCTCAGATTCAGAGAGACCTGAAGAATTGCAAGAAACCATTACTAATCATTGGATCCGAAGCGTTGACCGAAAAGTACGGAAAGGGAACAATGATTGACTATGCGATTTCCCTAGCGGAAGCAGGAAAGATGCCTATTGTTGCAACTGGCGCATCCATTAAGGCCTTTGTCGATAAGGGCTTCAAGAGGGCAAAGGGCATGGGTGCAATGGAAATTGCATTCTATCTTCAAGATGAAGATTGGAAAGGACCCTTCGGAGATGGTCCGCATGACATGATTCTGACATATGGGATTCCATACTATATGCAATGGACTCTCTTGTCTGGAACCATGAACTTTGCGCCACATTTGACTGCTATTGCATTAGGCAGACATTATCAGCCACACGCAAAGTGGTCATTCCCTAACATGAAAGAGAAACAGTGGCATTCTGTGCTGAATGAAATACTTGAGTTGTTTGGAGGAGGTGGAAAGTAGATTGTCATTTGAAGACATACCAGTAGATATTGGTGTAGTATACGAAGGCGAAAGAGTGCGCGGCAAGGATATGTTTGTCGAGCTTGGTGGACCAAAGATGGAGCAAAAGTTCGAACTTGCACTCGCCCGAGACATGGGTGATATCGAGGATGAAAAGATTGACATAATTGGTCCAGACCTGAAAGATATGGAGGAAGGTAGTTACGTTCCTCTGGGAATTGTGGTGGAAGTCGCAGGTAAGGAGATTGAACCAGACCTCGAGGGAGTCATTGAGAGACGTATCCATGAGTACGTAAACTTCGTTGAGGGCATGATGCACCTGAACCAGCGCTACGACATTTGGATTCGGCTTAGTAAGAAATCCTTTGAGAAAGGTTTCAACTCATTCGAGTATCTGGGTAAAGTATTGATACGACTTTTCAAGAGCGAGATGAACATCATTGAAAAAATCCAGGTGACCTTCATCACCGATCCAGCTAAGTTAGCTGAACGCTACGATGAAGCAATCAACAGATACAATGAACGCGACGCACGTGCTAGAGGTCTTAGTGATGCAGATGTAGACACCTTCTATGGATGTTCACTCTGCCAGTCTTTCGCACCAACTCACGTGTGTACTATCACACCTCAGAGATACGCAAATTGTGGGGCCATTAGCTGGTTTGATGGCCGTGCTGCGGCTCGGGTCGATCCAAAAGGTCCGCTCTATGCAATTCCAAAAGGTGATACTATTGATGAGTTCAGGGGAGAGTACACTGGTGTTAACCAAGCTTACACAGAGAAATCTCTAGGCAAGGTAAATACAGTCGCACTCTACAGTGCCTTTGAGAAGCCACATACTAGCTGTGGATGTTTCGAGGCAATTGCATTTGTCATTCCCGAGGTAGATGGACTTGGCGTTGTCCACAGAGACTTCAAGGGTGACACAGTAAACGGATTGCCATTCTCAAGCATGGCGGACTCTACTGCTGGGGGTCGTCAGATACCCGGTTTCCACGGGCTCTCTATTGAGTATATGAGATCACCAAAGTTCCTGCAGGTTGATGGAGGCTGGGAGAGAATAGTTTGGCTTCCTGAATCTATCAAGGAACGTGTTTACGAGTTCATACCTGAGGATGTCCGTGACAAGATCCCAACTGAAACAGATGTGATGAGCATTGATGACCTCAGGGCGTACCTCAAACAGAAGGACCATCCTGTGGCAGAGCGGTGGGTTGACCTTGAGGAGGATCTGGATGAAGTGACAGATGTCACTCCCGCTGAAGGGGACTATATGCCTGTGCCAGGAGAGATGACTGCAATGGTAGGCGGTGTAAGTGGCGGACTTGAGATTGTCTTCAAGAATGCCAAGATCTATGCAGAGAAGGTCATAATCCGACGAACAGATAAAGGTGACAAGAAGAAATGACAACTGACAAGGAGAAATCTGGAACAACCTCGCTGGATGATATGTTTGGCGATTTTGCAGAGCTGGTCCTTGAAAATGTCACGATTGAGCTCGATGAACTGAGACTGGCTCTGCGACCAGCAGTCCAGCGGATGGCAAGGGCAGCGACCCAACAGGCTCTTTCCTTGCCCAAGTCACTCATCGCCTCGTCTTTTGATACCCCGCTTGGAGAATATTCTCAAGCTATTCAAGAGATCACCCTAGGAGCGACGAAAGGACAGGGTGGTTCACGTGGGAAGACTGTCACAATTGGAGGACATACTGCACCTGCATGGGATCTGTTTCAGGCCCCTCCGAAACATCCTCCAATCGTTGCAGCTGACGTCTTTGATATGCCTATATCATTGGCCAAGGCTGTGAAGACACATTACAAAGAAGTCCTTGATGACCCTGCTGAGTGGGCTAAGCTTGTTGTAGACAAGTTCGGAGCAGATGTAGTTACTTTACATCTCATCAGCACTGATCGTCAACTTGGAGACACATCACCTAATGATGCAGCGAAGACTATCGAAGAAGTCCTTCAGGCAGTAAAAGTGCCAATCCTGATTGGTTCAGCGGGAGACCCTGAGAAAGATGGACCAGTTCTAGCTAAGGCAGCAGAGGTCTGTGAGGGAGAGAGAACACTCCTTTGTTCAGCAACTGTCGATGTCTATGAGCCAATCGCAGAAGCTGCAAAGAGGCACGACCAAGTTGTACTTTCATGGACTTCGATTGACATCAATCAACAGAAAGAACTCAATCGAAGACTGTTCGAGTGGCTGACACCAGAACAGATTGTTATCGATCCTACGACTGCGGCTTTAGGATACGGTCTCGAATACGCCTTTACAATCATGCAGAGAATGCGCCTAGGTGGTCTACTCGGTGATGATGAGCTCAGATTTCCAATCAGCTCAGGTACAACAAATGCATGGGCTGCGAGAGAGGCTTGGTTAAAGGATCCAGCCCTTGGTCCACGTGAACTACGTGGTCCCATCTGGGAGAGTGTCACAGCTCTGGCTCTTATGCTAGCAGGAAACGATCTCTTCATGATGATGCATCCTGCAGCCATCAAGACAGTTCATGACTTAGTAGATTGGATGAAAGAGGCACGGAAGATTGATGAATTCCCTGATTGGACAACAATGTCTATACCGGAGGGGGTCTAATGGCAAAACTACCAGGTCCACTAGAGATCTATCCCCTTCTTCCGGGCACGAACTGCCAAGATTGCGGAGAAGCGAACTGCATGGCTTTTGCTACTAAAATGGCTGAACACACTGTGAAGCTGCGCGCATGCACACCCCTCTATGAAGACCCAAAGTACGCGAAGAAACTGGTGAAGCTGGAAGAACTCGTCACACCTCCTGTGAGAGAAGTCACAATAGGAGTTGGTGAGTTTGCTGCAAGTATAGGAGCCAAGCTGGTTCTGTATAGACACGACCTTCGATACACGAATCCAACTTCATTCTTCCTAGATATTGCTGACAACCTAGAAGCTGATGCATTCGCTGCCCGAGTCAAAGAGATCGAGAATTGGAGCTACACCTACATCGGTACTGCTCTACGACTAGATGGTATTGCTCTAAGAGGGGTTTCACAAGATCCACAAACATTTGCTAAGGCTGCTAAGAAATTAACAGAGATATCCAAATGGCCAATTATTCTGTGTTCACTAGATCCA
The DNA here is from genome assembly GCA_048882045.1 of Candidatus Thorarchaeota archaeon. GTDB lineage: Archaea > Asgardarchaeota > Thorarchaeia > Thorarchaeales > Thorarchaeaceae > SMTZ1-45. Next base: position 88,622 of record JBHLRZ010000009.1, read on the forward strand.
GCCATGTTGGCAGCGGGTGCGAACGCTATTGCAGATAAACGCCCGCTTCTCTACGCAGCCACAATGGACACATGGTCAGAGGTCGGAGATATTGCTGTTAAGCACGATCTCCCACTTGTCGCATACGCACCAGGTAGTCTTGCCAATCTTTCAACCTTGACAAACACTCTTCGTGCGATGGGGCTCAAAGACTTAGTCCTTGATCCTGGAACAGCTTCAAAAACAGGTCTTGGAACAACAGTCGATAACTTCACACAACTCCGACGTTCAGCAATCACAAAGGAGAACGAACTTCTTGGGTATCCTCTTCTTTCAGCACCAATTACTGTATGGGCAGACTATCGAGAAGGTGAGGCTCCTGAACTGACTAAGTGGGACGAAGTCCTTACTGCAGCAGCGATGATTGTCAGATATTCTGACTTGCTCATCCTTCACAGTGCAGACATGTGGACAAATCTACCTCTAACATTCCTGAGAAGCAACCTCTACACAGATCCCGTGAAACCAGTTGCAGTTGAAGCCGGTCTCATGGAGTTTGGTGATGTCGGACCCGACTCGCCAGTCATGTATACAACTAACTTCGCACTGACCTACTTCACTGTTGAGAGTGACATAAAGCAAGCAGGATCAACAGCGTATCTCGTTGTAATTGACACTGAAGGAATGAGTGTCCAGTCTGCAGTGGCTGGACGAAAGCTGACCGCAGAAAAGGTTGCAGAAACCCTCGAAGAAACTGGTATCGCAGACAAAGTGAACCATAAGATTCTCATCAGCCCAGGAATGGCCGCAAGAATAAGTGGCGAAACTGAGGAGGCGAGTGGTTGGACTATCAAGGTCGGACCAAAGGACTCGAGTGGAATTGGTAAGTATCTGCAGGAAGGCAAGTGGAAAGACGAATAACTGCTACATCCCAACCTTGATGTTAGGAAATGCATAGGGAGAGAATAGTATGAGAGAACGACTAGTAGTATCTGTAGCTGGCAAAGGTGGTGTTGGCAAGACTACAACATCCGCCCTGCTCTCAAGAGCGGTTATAGAGTTGACAAAAAGAAGTCTTCTAGTAGTTGACGCAGACCCAGTCATGAATCTCCCTCGTGCTCTAGGCGTGGAGGTACCAATGTCAGTCGGTGCAATAGCAACACGGCTTCGTAAGAGTATTGACGAGGGCTCCTTGGGTGGAGAGGTTGCGAAGCAAGACATCCTAGAAGGAGAGATCTTCGAATCTCTAATTGAAACTGAGAAATTTGACTTCTTGGCAATGGGACGTACAGAAGGAGAAGGTTGCTATTGTTATGTCAACCGTTTGCTCACTCAAATCCTTGACACTCTGAGTAAGAACTATGAACTCACTCTAATGGACATGAGTGCAGGACTCGAACATCTGAGTCGCAGGACCAATCGTAATGTGGATGTACTTGTGATTGTTCTTGATCCCTCACGAGCAGCATTTGAAGCGGCTATCAGAATCAGAGATCTGGCAAAAGAGGTGCACATCGACTTCAAGAAGATCGTTGTCATTGGAAACAGATTCCCTGATGGAATGGAGGAAGAACTCAGAAAGAGGCTAGAAGAAGTAGATCTTCACCTGATTGGATTGATTCCAAATGACGATGAGCTTTCAAAGGCAAACTACTTGGGCAAACCTCTGACAGAGTTACCAAATGATAATCCTGCTGTAAAGGCAGTTGAGGAAATCGCAGAAAAACTGGGTCTTCTCAGTGAAGCAACGATGTTGAAGCTTCTTGGAAAGAACCCATAGAGTCTTGAGGAACATTTACAGAAAGTAAGAAAAGGTGTGTCGTGATGGTTGAGGGAAACTGGACCTCAATGTACAAGGACAAGATTGTCACAGGTTCCGAAGCCATCAAAAAGATTCAGAGAGGGCAGCGTATATTCCTTGGCACAGGTTGCGGTGTCCCGTGTCATCTTGTAAGCTCGTTGGTAAAGAACGCGAATCACATGGCAGACAACGAGATTATTCACCTCTTTACACTGGGGAGCACTCCTTCAGTAGATGTCAAATTCCAGACACAGTTCAGACATAATACATTCTTTGTATCCGAGAACATTCGTGAAGCTGTGAGGGAGGGAAGAGCAGACTACACTCCTGCGTATCTGTCTGACATTCCACTTTTCTTCAATACGGGGAGAATACCCCTTGATGTTGCTCTGGTCCAAGTGAGTCCTCCGGACGAGTATGGATATTGTTCACTTGGTATTTCAGTAGATGTGACAAAAGCAGGATTAAACAATGCAGACCTTGTCATTGCTCAGGTCAACGAGAACATGCCTGTGACTCAAGGGAACTCCTATGTACATGTTCGAGATATAGACTATCTTGTCCCTCATAATGAACCTCTTCGGGAGTTTGAATCTCCCAAAGTCACTGAGCGAAGCAGGCAGATAGGAGAGTATGCTGCAAGACTCATCGAGAATGAGTCTACGATTTCAGTGGGGATAGACTCAATCTCAAACGCGGTCACTGAGAGTCTGATAAAATCGGAATCTCGAGATATTGGTTTTCATGGAGAAACATTCAACGACAACATGATTGACATGATTGAGAGTGGCGTAATCACCAATAGGAAAAAGAGTATCAACAAGGGGAAGGTGGTTGCTAGTTTTGCAATGGGCACCAGGAAACTCTACGACTACGTGGACAATAATCCATTCTTTGAGTTCAGGGAAACCTCGTACGTGAACGATCCAGCAGTCATCGCTCAGAACAACAAGATGGTTGCCATCAATACTGCATTCGAAGTGGACCTAACAGGACAGGTTGTGTCTGATTCAATTGGTCACGAGTTCTATAGTGGGATTGTGGGGCAGGTTGATTTCATTCGAGGTGCATCTGAATCAGTAGGAGGGAAGTCAATCATTTGCCTCAAGTCAACAGCCATGAATGGGACGGTGTCACGGATTGTTTCGCACCTGAGTAAAGGAGCAGGTGTTGTCACTACTCGAGGAGATGTTGACGTTGTCATCACTGAGTATGGTCTCGCGACATTGAGGGGACGCACAATTCGTGAGCGAGTTCTGTCACTCATCGCTATTGCTCATCCAGATTTTCGGAACGAACTATTGGAAGCTGCAAAAGAGATGAAGTATGTCTTCGAAGACCAAGTCCCATTCCTTGCTCGAGGAACCTACTTTCCAGTAGAGTATGAAGCCCATAGAGGATTTGATGGACCGCATGGTCCTGTGAATGTGCATGTCCGATTAATTCGACCAGATGATACAGATAGGATAAAGGAACTATTCTATGGATTAAGTGAAGAGTCAATATTCTTCAGATTCTTGACGCCGCTAAAGAGTCTAAGAAGGCAGACTCTGCAGGAATTCTATCATGTTGACCAAGATCGTGATATCTCTCTGGTGGGAGTCATTAACAGCAATGAAGGTCCGGAGTGTGAGAAAATCATTGCAGCAGGCCGGTATCTTCTCGATCGGAGCAGAAATCAAGCCGAGTTTGCATTGCTCGTAAAGGACGAATATCAAAACAGGGGAATTGGTACATTTCTGCTAAACCAGATGATGCGCATAGCAAAAAGTAAGGGCGTAAAGGCATTCCTTGCATATGTGCATCCAAAGAATGTCCCAATGATCAATTTCATCCACAAAATAGGCAAGCTCATTGAGAGCAAGTTGGATATGGAAGATGATCAGTACACCTTCCTTTTGCGTCTTTGAGCTGGCTGTAGTCAACATTTTAAGCACTTTGTTGTTTAACAATAGTTATTTACTAACTCAGCTATGACTGAAACATGTACGAAGGAAAAGTGGTGAGGCTCAGAAGACTTGAACCTGAAGATGCTTCTTCCTTCTTTCCTCACTGGAATAACTATCACCTAAGGCAGTACCTTCCGACTCCACTTCCAACAAGTCATGAGGATATGGTCAAATTCATCGAATCAGCAAACGAGAGTTTCGCTAGTCGTAAAGGATTCACATTTGGAATAGAAACTCTTGAATCCAACAATCTTGTTGGTATTGTCAATCTTGTGAATGTGAGCTGGATTAGCCATAATGGAGAAATTGGTATACTTGCAATCTTTGATCCAGAAGGATGGGGGAAAGGCTACGGATCTGATGCGATGACCGTCCTTCTAGATATGGCGTTCTCAGTACTTAATCTGCATAGTGTCTATCTGTGGGTTGCAGGTTTCAATGAACGGGCAATAAGGTTCTATGAGAAGATTGGATTTGTAAACACAGGCAAGCTGAGAGAGATGGCTTACAGGAATGGACAACGCTACGATGTTGTGACAATGGACATCTTACGTTCTGAATTTTTGGAGAAGTATGGAATTCTTCCAAAAGGCGGTACTACATAGAATCACTCATTGGCCAGTGTTCTTCAAAGAACGATACCAGAGAAGAGCTTTCTTCTCCATCTCTGCTACAAAGGAATCCTTTCCATCGCAGTAGCCATCAATGTCCCATCGGAAAGTTTCTGCAAGATCTAATTTTAATTGAGCATACTGTTGTGCATCTTTTGAGTGTACTATCATATAGTCTCTAAAAGCGAGATGGCGTTCCAGACCAATGTCCCCTGATTGGAAAGCATGAACATGGTGAGAGCGAATACCACTAGGGTCGTCTTTGCTGAAATAGCGTCGGCCAGGAATCCCCAGTTCTCCTCGGGGATTGTATCCGAGTCCTATCATCGCATTATTGTAGTCATCTAGTTTTGAGATGCTCTTCACCTCTAAGAGAATGTCAATGATTGGTTTTGCGCTCATCCCAGGTATTGAAGTACTGCCAATATGAAATGCAGACACTATTTCGTTTCCTAGTACTTCTCTCAATCTAGCAACCTCCAGGTCGTACATCTTTGTCCATTCGTTGTTGTATGGAACAACCTTGACTTCTCGTGTCACTCAGGAAACCTCACTATTGTTCGGGAAATTGAGCTCATGCCGCTCACATATTAATCCGTGTCTGTTTAACAAATTGCAACTATGACTTTCTAGAACTTCTGGCGGCTCTTGACTAATCTCCGTTTTTTCAAACTCTTGAAACGCCATTTATCAACCTTCGACCGCTTTTTGCGGTTCTTGGAAAGTTTCTTAATCATGTCGACACGGCGCACCCAATCAGTCCTTGCGTAGATGGTGCCATATCCAGGGCGGACCAAATAATCAATACCCATCTTTTTCCTTGATGATTTACTGTGTTCAGACTTCTCCACCAATGTTCATCAACTGCAACATTATCGGGAAGTGATATGGGTCTTGCGATTCCTGATTGTTTAACAATAATTATTCCTTTATTGATCATTGTCACGATGACACTCGTTGATTAGACTTCATGGAAAAGCACGAGATTCTGCCAAAAGGGAACTCGGTCTAGGAGACCAAAGTTCTCAAGTAGAGGCGATTCCTTGAGATAGTGCAGTGATAGTGGATGTCTGAAGAACGGGATTATATGATATGTACGTCGAAAGATGGAAGCGTCTGTATAGGTTGCGAAGTTGATGGAGCGCTGAACTGTAGGTATGATGCAGAACTGGTGACATGTTTCCGTAGAACGCATTTTCCGTTTCGTGCCGTTCAGTTCTTGGTAACAGGTGCTGCAGCATACTTCACTGGATTGTGGTGGACTTTCATCCTGTTTGTAATTGTGATTGCATTGAACTTCACTGTCATAGAATCGAGGTACCTATGTAGACATTGTCCGTTCTACGAGAAAGAGGGCGGAACTTTGGAGTGTATCACACTGAAAGGGATTCCAAGGATCTGGAAATTCGATCCAAAACCTATGACAAGACTCGGAAAGGCGGGAATGATGGCAGTCGGAGGATTCATTGATGTCTTTCCACTCCTGATTTCAGCGTATGCAGTTTGGCATTTGTTTTCTGCAGGGGCAGACCTTCTCGTAATTGGCCTAATGGCTGGACTGACCATACTAGCACTGATCACAGCAGGATATCTAGAGAAATTCTTGCGAGAGAACTTTTGTGAGCGATGTGTCAATCTGTCTTGCATGATGAATAAGGTTCCATATGAACTCAAAGAAAAGTACCTTCAAAAGAATCTTGAGTGGCGCAAGATTTTGGAAGACTGCGGATATGTACTTAAAAACAAGAGCCAGTAGATGATGAGGACAATTAATGAACTATTTATCCGATGTCAATCCACCCTACTTGATGACTCTGAGAATCCATTTCTAGTATGAGTTCACCTTTTGGATCAATGATGGAAGATCCTCCAGAGAAGGTACAATCGCCTTCTCTACCAACCCGATTTGATGAGGCTGTGAAGACACCATTATCGATGGCCATACTTTGCATTGCATCTCGCCAACGGTAATTGCCACTATTCACAGGATGGAAAATCAGGTTTGCACCCCTTTCTGAAGCACTTTTTACCCTCGCTGGAAAGTTCCATTCATAACAAATTATGACACTGAATACAAGTTCATTATACTCAAAGACAGGCGGTTCGAGAGGACCTCTCAAAAACCATTCCTTCTCGGGACCATAGAGATGGTGTTTTCGATATGTCCCCAAATGTTTTCCATTGGCGATTATTGCAGCTGAGTTGTAGAGACCATCCTTCGTAGACTCGTTAATGCCTGCTACAACAAGACTACCTTTTCTAGACCATTTTGTGAGTTCTTTCGATAACGGACCAGTTGGAATCTTCTCAGAATGTTCCTTCACATCTTCATATGAGTCAAAATAGTACCCTGAGTTTGCCATTTCTGGGAGAATCAAGATATCCACGTTGTTATCCTCAGCATCATCAAGCAAGATCTGAGCCTGACTCACGTTATGATCAACGTCACCCAGCTTCAATTCCATTTGAGCAAGACCTATTCGCAACTCGTGAACCTCTCAACCAATCAATCAGTAGAGGACTCGTGGACTTTACTATAATATTCCCATTACCGCATTGCTCTAGAAGGATAAGCTAATAAGCCAAAATCCTCGTGCCTGAATTTGCCACGATACTTCTGATATCGTTACGCTATGGCCCGAGTGGTGTAATGGCAGCATAGGGGATTGTGGCTCCCCTGACGGGGGTTCGATTCCCCCTTCGGGCCCCATTTCTCACTCATGTCGTTTTAGAAAATCTAGCATGACTTTTGAAAACATGTCCACTTGTGAGAGGACTGCCATGTGATCAGCATTCGGGATTATCGATAGCTCACCGTTTGGTATCATTCGGAAAATTCGTATTGGGTCATCCAAAGGGCCAATTTCGTCACGGTCCCCATTCAAAATCAGAGTTGGCACTGAAATCTTCCTTACTCTATCACCTGGGAATTCATTGGGGTCCATCCATAGCTTCGAAAGGTTAGTGAATAGTTCTTTCCAGTAGTCCTTACCATATATTGACGAATGAATCTCCTCCAAAATGGGTACAACCCTTGGGAAGGTTGCTTGATATTTGTCAAAGTCTACATCTCCCGGACCATTGACACCCCATGACTTCATACAATCGATGTACTCTTGAGAGATTTCAGCAAGAACACCCCCAGCTATAATTGCACGAGCAGTTTCAGGGTATTCGATTCCAATCTCCAGCGCGATATGCCCTCCATCACTGTAACCCACAACTAATGGTCTATCAAGTTCTAACTCCTTGATCAATGCTACAATGTCATCACACATCAGTCTGCAGCTGAACTCCTTTGTTGGATTGTCTGATTTTCCATGACCTCTAGAATCCGGTGCAATAACTCTGAAGTGTTGAGAGAAGATTGGATAGTATGATTTCCAATTGAAGTTGGCATTCAAATTACCTCCATGAAGTAA
>JBHLRZ010000010.1:0-77938 GCA_048882045.1 Candidatus Thorarchaeota archaeon
GATGCGTGGTTCCTCACAAGGTAATCTGGATCCTTAGCCACGGTTTCATACAATGCTTCTACTACTTCCTCTGTAGGGAATCTCCTCAACGCTCTAGCAGCATCCATCCTCGAAGTCCAAAAAACATGGTTCTTCAAGACGTTGATGATGTGTGGGACATATTCGAAAGTGTCCTTTATCATACAGAGCGCAACAGCTATTTCGACTGTGAGTGTTCCAGAACCTGAAAAGAGGTTCATCACCAAGGTTGGGATTGCTTTTGCGGATCTTAATTCTCGAAGACCTTTTGCTGCGTAGTGATTCCCTTCTGTAAGAGATTCGATGAGCATGTCTTCAGCCTTCTCCCGCTCCTCTCCCTTCAAATGTGTAACAGATTTCTCATCTATCCCGTCATGCCACATCATGTAGGGGTCACCATAGTAATTCTCCATGAAGTATTCCCATTCACGACTTTGCATGATTCATTGCATCTCCATATCTTTATTGAACTTATTCAAGTTCCAAAGAGTAGTCCTTCCCGGTCTTGTTCTCTGTACCAGATAGCGGACTGGAAACGCTCAGGTGGAATTGGGAGAATACCTCTTGACTCCAGGGTGTCGATAGCGACGCTATAGGCTATGTGTGCATACCAACAGAAGAACTCTCCATAGCTGTGAGGAGCATATTGACCTGATTTGAGACTCTTGTGAAGTGATTTTATAGAATGTTCATGTTTTACATAGTTGGCTGAAAGTAATGAAGCATACTTTTCAGAAGTCTGTGCGAATCTCACCGAGTCAGACATACTAACAACTGGTATTCCAAGTTCTTTTCCCAGATGATCTGGACCATTAACAGATCCTTCATCTATGATGTCGAAACATCGAGTATCCATCTCTTCGCGTCCTATATTGGGCGTCCCGTTAATGAAGTTCTGTGCAAACGAGAAGTAACGCCATGGCAGCCATGGCAGGTCATAATCGTTTAACCCATACTCACCCATGTGTTTCTTCTCTCCTTCAACCATCCAAAAGTAGTAGTGAGCATCAGGTCTGTCTGGACTGGGTCTTGCTGGTGCAGGAGGCATGAGACATGTTCCAAACGCGAGGTTCTCAAGAAGTTTGATGTCAATAATACGACCACCAACCATGAGGAAAGCTAACGATTCGAATCCCCATAGCTTACTTACATCTAGTTCTTGGTATGACTGCTTGATTTCTGCAATATGGTTCTCAAGGGTATCTGCAAGTTTAGCACTGAAGTCAGACGCATGATCGTAGACCAGCACTGTTTCGGATTCATCAGTCATAAGAAACGATGGTCTGAGTTCACCATCGGATTCTATCACTAGGCTGACATCTCGAAGTGGTCTAAGCTCAGCCATCACACTATCATAAGAGATGTCCAGAACTTTGGCGAGTGTTTTTGGTCCAGCTCCATCAGACAGTCCTTTCATAAGTTGGACACGAAACTTTGTCAAGGAGGACCAAGGATCACCACATCCTGCTAAGGAGAAATGGATTCGACTGAAATCAATCTCTTTGATCCATGAAGTCTCAGACATGAGAAAGAACTTAGTTTTTGGAATATTAAGACTGGTTTTCTGAGCAACATCTCATCTCACAAAATAGTGAAATTAATGAGAATCATCTGCAATTAGACGTGGTGGAGAAAACTGGCTTGGACTCAATCGATAGAAGAATCCTATGGGAACTTGATGCAGACTGTAGACAGACATATGAGAGATTGGGTCAGAAACTGGGACTGTCGGCCAATGCCATAAGGAAGAGAGTTGAGAACCTCATTGATGATGGTGTAATCATTCGTTTCATGGTCGTACCGCACAACGCAGTGATTGATGCAGATTTCATTTCAATCATAGTCTATACAGATGGCACAGAGGATCAGGATGACCTGATAAAGCAGATGGGAAATCATCAGGTCATCCATCATGCGAGTCCACTCGTCACCAACGAAGGAGGAGCTTACCATCTCTTCGGTCAATATTCTGGAATCGACATGATGTCGCAACTTGGGCAGTTCTTGAAAGAGATTGAGGTTGTGAAAGAGGTCAAGCAATATCCAGTCCTCTTTCCGAGAGGGGAGAAGATACAGCTAAGCAACTTGCAGCTCAGGGTTTTGGAGTGCGTCATTGAGGACCCTAGGATGTCGATAAGCGAGATATCCAAGTGCAGTGGTCTGAGTGCACGAATGACACGAAGAGCGTTGACACAGCTTCAGGATAGTCATGCTGTCAGATTCACAGTACGGTGGGATATCAATGCAGGCGATAACACCTCGTTCTGGATATTAGTAAACTGGAATCAGAAATTGTTGACTCATGAAAGAGTTACCGAAAGACTTCACGACGAGTTTCCAGATGATTACTGGACAGCCTTCGTTGTAGCGACAGAACCGATTGTGTTTGCTAGATTTGTGGTTGATAGTCTCCAAAGAGTCAATGAAATCACTTCCATTGTGAAAAAACTGGACTATGTTGAATCGGCGCAAACACTAGTTTGTTACTCATCTCACGATTTCCAGTGGTACGGTGAAAGGTTGCTCAAGGATATGATTTCCAATCGGGATGCCTAAAGGGGAATTCCTGCGCACAAAACATTGGTTATATTGAATCTGGAGGGGGATGTCAGACATCCTAGAGGTTGACGATTTGAAGAAAGACCAGTTAGAGGAACACAGTCTAAGTAGGACCATGAATGGATTCCTACTATTACTATTCATTGGATGCAGCTTCCTCGTATTCAACGTTGGAGGGTACAACACGTTCATTCCCTCAGACATGAGGCTGCTTACGCGTATTGCTGTGGCAGGAATTATGTTCATTTCAACATACATTCTCTATCGTTCACAAGGAGAAGCGAATAGGTATTGGAAGATTTCGTTCTCGTTTCTGATCGCATCGATTGGACTGCTTATGGCTTGGTTCTTTGGAACATGGTACTATCTTATTCCAGGCCTCTCACCTAGCACTGTTGAAGGTGCAGCAATCGCCAAGGTTGCTGAGGCACTCCCAATAATCTTGAGTATAATGATCGGAATCTGGATGGTGGAGAAGGATTTCACACCGGTCTATGTTCAAGGTGGTGACCTGAGAAGAAGTATCAAACTGGGGCTTATCGCCTCTCCGGCAGCACTGTTCCCCTTCATAGCCCTTGGGGGTCTAGGATTCTCTGCCAGTCTGGAAGCTCTCTTCTTTGGATTGCCTTGGATCTTTCTATTCTCATTTAGCAACGGACTGATGGAGGAGTTGATGATCAGAGGTATATTTCTCAGAGAATATGACTCTCTCTTTGGCCAGACACAATCATTGATTCTGACTTCTGTCATATTTGCTATATTTCACCAAGCAATAATTGGCATTACTGATATCATCACCCTGGCTTATTACTTCAGTATACCACTCATAATGGGTTTGATATGGGGATACATAATCCAGAAATCGGACAACATATGGGGAGCAGTGTTGGCCCATATGATTGCTGATGTCCTCTTCTTCCTAGTCATGTTTGGAGTGTGACTGAATAGTCAAACTAGTGGTTTGGTTGCATCTGAGCCGTGAAAGTCGTTTGATCGAAGTATTCATGGACCTCTGATATCTTCCCATCTTTCAGCCTAACTACGTTACAGATCGGGACTCGAATTCCACTTTCTCCGGGATTTGTGCCAATCACGTAGGCTTGAAAGCAGACCCAATCATCCTGTCCGAAGATGTTGACTATCTCGACTCTTAGGTCTTTGAACATCTTCCTAAATGCAATGTTGTCTTCGACAATGGATTTCTTTCCAATCAATGGTTTTCTGTCAAATGGAAAGTAGTCAATGACATCCTCGTTCAGGAACTCAGCAAAGCCTTCTGCACCAATGGTGTTGAACGCATCATTTGCGTGAATAACAACTTGGATGTTTTCTGAAACGCTCATGATTGATAATTTTGTTAACTATTGTTAAAATTATTCCTATGTCTGTTTTTCCAACATCAATTCCCTGATTACTTACCATCAGAGTACATCTTCTCTAGCTGCTTTCGGTCTTCGTAGGTCTTGTATACCCCGACAGCAACTACACACGGACCAACAGTTCGAAGGATAGGTTGAACTTTTTTATGCTCCCAGACTCTGTTGGGCTGGCGCAAAACACGTTCAAATGCCAATATGAGAATGGGAAGCGCGAACACTACTGAGAGCACAAACAAGCCTATTTCCATGTGTATTGCATTCACTAGAGTAATAAAAGCGTCATTAACTACGCAGAGAAACTCCTAGTCCTTCCTCGCCTCTTCCTCTCGTTTCTGGCGTTCCTTCTCAATCTCCTCGAGCCGCTTCCTCTTGGAGTCCTCAGCCTTTTTGATTCGTTTCTCTACGTCACGAATCCTTTTTTCAGCGTTCGACAACTCTTTCTTTCGATGGTTTTCTGCGTTCTTGTGCTCCTTTCTTGCTTCGTCGTACTCAGCTCTTGCAAGACGTAGGTCTCGCTCGATACTTTCGACCCGTGTACGTTTGACTGCAGCGGCAGTAGCATACCGCTCAGTTTCTTCATCTAGACGGATGCGTAGTGATTCCATCTCTGACTGAAGTTGCTGTAGTTCAATATTGTAAGCATTGAGTTCAGACTCCAACGTCCGAACCTTTTCATCCTTTGCAAGTATATCAGTCGTTTCAGCTGGTCGAGAAGGCACAACAGCACTCTCAGCTGACTCAGTTGATGCAGCCATTTCAGATGGCTCTTCGAATTCTTTGAACTCTTCCTCTGGTTCTGGTGCAACAGTTGGCTCTTCAATTTCAGGTTCGACTTCAGGTTCCTCATAATCCAAAGGTTCGTCAATCTCTTCTGGCTCGGGTGGTGGAGGTTCTAGTTCTGGTTCTGCACTCTTTGCTCGGGCTTCTGCAGCTCGTACCTTCTCAAGAATGTCCTTAACAACCTCCTTCCCCTTCTCCCTGTCCATTGGTGCGAAGGGTGTGGCTTCTTCTTGATCTTCTTCTTCCTCTTCTTCGTCGTCGAGTTCATAGACTTCAGCAACTTCCTCATCGGTTTCCTCCTCTACCTGTTCAGAAGCAACCTCACTCGGTCGTACAAGTGGTTCATCTTCAGAACTAGATACACGGTCACTAGGACGCACAAGTGATTCTTCATCAACAGCCTTGGATGTTTCCGCTTCTTTTGCACTGGCAAGTATTTCTTCTAGTTCATCGATAGGCGCTTGTTCAGGCTCATGTTCTTCCTCCAGCACTATTAAAGAAGCACCACAAGCTCTGCAAAACCTACGCATTGGATCATTCGCTTTCCCGCACTTGGCACATTTCTTAATGGCAAACAACTCCTGATTCGTAAAACGATATCCTACCCTATGATTTAATCTTAGATATACATTTGGCGTATCCAGTCAGTGGCCTAGTTAGAAAGATATTTGCATCTCAAATTAGGCCAATTTGCCTAGTCAGGGGTCTTCAAATGAACGAATCAAATCAGCATAGAGTCGTAATCAATCCCACGGAGGAAGACGTGAAGAAGTTACAACAAGGACTTGAATCATTCAACTTGGATAAAACCAATGGAGAATTCAATAGCCCACAGCCTTGGCATAATCTAGTTCTAAGAGATCACGAAGACACGATTGTCGGTGGCATCTCTACAAGTACACTTTATTGGACTCAATATCTTGAGGTTCTATGGGTTGATGAAAAGTATCGTAGATTAGGATACGGAAGAGACCTCGTCCTAGAAGCGCAGAGATTGGCGAGAGAAATCGGATGTATTTCCTCTCATGTATACACCTTCTCTTGGCAAGGACCTGAATTTTATCAGGCAATTGGGTATGACCTCCTTGTGACCTATGACGGATACCATGGTGGAATCAAAGAACACATCTTGATGACCCGTTTCGACTCTATGGAAAGTCAGAAGACCTCGAATGTAGACCAGTCCCGATTCACAATCACCTCTGATCCTTCAAAGGAAGAACTCAAAGTAGTCCGTGCAGGACTTGGGAAATCCTTTGACAACAATGTAAAAAATGTGCTGAGGGAAAATCCCCATACCGATTATTGTTCTGTGATAAAGAATGATGATGGAACAGTGATTGGCGGAATAAGTGGTTACACAACACTGGGAATATTGAACATAGCTGAATTATGGGTGGACGAGAATCATCATGGTCTTGGATATGGAAAAGAGATGTTAATGCATGCAGAAACACTTGCAAGAGAAAGGAGATGTGTAGCTGGACAAATTGCATGTTTTTCATTCCAGAATTTGGAGTTCCTGAAAGGGCATGGCTATGAAATACTTGGTTTCTCAAATGCATATCCGAAAGGAGTCAAGGAGTATTACCTTACTAAGAAATTTTGAACCAGGATACTGTCATTATTCACTGACAACCCAGCTCAACCAGATTTCAGAAAAGACATTATGAAAGAGCACCATTTGTCCTTCAGTTTAAGATATTCACTGTCTTGTGTCACCATCACATCCCTCATCAGCGAGATGCATCTTCCTGTTGATGAGTTGACAGGCTGTTCCAATACTCTGGTCTAGTACTTGGAGTATATTTTTATGCTACCAGTAATAGAGAATTGGTTACAAATTTGTGTATAGTCACAAAAGGGAGATATTGAATTTGAAGTTACGAGAACAAAGATTGACTATCCCTCTTGCTATCATCTTTCTTCTGCTGATGATCTCAATGCAACCTTCGGTGAGGGCAGCAGAACTCATCGCTGATAATTTCGATGATATGAACTATGATGGCTGGGGAACCTATGGAACGGCATTCAATAGAACTGAGGATATGTATTATCCTGCTGATACTGCGAATTTCTCTGCTGCTGATAAAACATTGAGGGTTACAGGACCAGGAGGCGATTGGTTGCGTCAGCTCTATAGTGTTGCCTACTTAAATCACTCAGTCAATTATGGCACATGGAGCTTCGATCTGTATGTGGTTGATACCCCTGGTCATGAATGTGTTATTCACCTGCTTTCAGATTACTATTATCCACTAGAAGGTGAAAATGGAATTTCACCCATCCATTTGAACTATAGCTATCTTTTCGTCATCCTGACGTACGGTTCTTGGCCCAGTACCAGCTATGATAGACCACTGATCGAATTTTGGTATATTAATGATGGAGCACACCAAGTTATGGCTAGATATGAAATTGGACCTGCAGGGAGTACTTGGTCAGATAGATGGACGCATTTTGATATAACAAGAGACGACACAGGGCACTTCGACATATATCTCAATGGAACACTATGTATGTCAGCGCGACCAGGTGTTCACTATATCCAATCATGCTACTTTCAATTCATTGGTCAAACTGGTCAGGCAATTGATAACTTGGCAATATATGATTACGTCGTTCCGCATCCACCTGAAACGACTGAGACCACTACTGAAACCACTACTACATCTACAACAGGATTCGATTTAACACCAGTCCTACTAACCGTTAGCATAATCGAGCTGGTTGTCATAGTCCTCTTGGTTGTAGTCTACTTCAGAAAGAGTTAGACGTCTTGATCCTCCTTCACTCACTATGGACTACGATTCAGTTCCTGAAAAACGTTAGGAACCTATTGCTGAAAATTTGAATGAGATACACTATGGAAGGAGTTGTTTGCGACCAAATTCGTGATGCACCTGCGTCACTCCCCAGGGGGAACATCCTATGTCCTCATTCGAGGGAGGAAGCGTCCAGTTCTCTTCATATATTCAGAGTATTCATCGCCAAAGGTTTCCAGAAGCATCTCTTCTTCTTTTCGTGCCACGAAAGGAAATTGAATGATAACTAATACCGAAAGGATGATTATCAGGAAGTTCGCAGTCAATAAAGAAACTCCAAACGAGAACATGTTCAGAACAGTATACATTGGATGACGTACCCTCGCATATGGTCCTTCTGTAATCAACATATGGCTCTGTTTGATCTGCAGACAGGCCGAATACTGGCGATCAAGTGTTTTGTGAATCCACCAGAGGAACGGTATGCTTGCAAAAGCCAATAAAATCCCAATCCAGCGTACAAATTCAGGGTAGTTGGGAATTTGTGTCCATGAAAACCAAGGCTGATTCAACAGATAGAGAATTATGGAACCGAAGTATGCGAGGATTAGAAGACTCATTGCTACCTCAGCTTTTCCAAATGGTTTCCGTTCATCTACCACATCTGGTTCTTCACGTTTGGGCTTTACGAATCGATAGTATCCTCTGACACTGAAGAAGAAACCATAGAGCGCAATAAAGAAAATTCTGTAGAATAACTCATCAGCCATTTCGATCACCAGTTCGTCATTGATAAATACATACGCATGAGTCAGTATAAATACTAATAAGTCACTTTTTAACCTTGTTAGTTAAGCAATTACCAGAGCTCTCTCAGAACAGAGGTCAGAAGTACGATGCCAAGAGTAATTCCAGAGTATAAAGAGAAGGCTAGACACAGGATAATTGAAACAGGTGCAAGTATATTCATTCAGAAGGGGTATCACGAAACAAGCATGGATGATATTGCACAGGTATTGGGAGTAAGTAAAGGAGCAGTCTATCAGTATTTCAAGAGTAAAAAGCAGCTCTTCTCGGAAGTGATTGAACACATCTTAGAAGCCCAAAAAGATCAGGTTATGTCCATCATACTCTCGGATAATCCTATGTACATAGCGTCGGAAGAGTTTTTTGAAAAAAGAATCAGCACAGCTCTTCAGACTCGGTCTCTTGGTTTTGACCTGCTCTTTGAAGCTGCTAGAAATGAAGATATCAGACACCGAATGATTGAGGTCTATGATAGAGGATACAATGAATTATTGGAACAAATTGAGCACCTGAAAAGACAGGGCATCATTAGAAAAAGTGCAGATGTGAGTGCTATGTGGAGAGGTTTGGTTGCTCTTCGCGATGGTTTAATCAGCTCTGTCATCTTTGGTGCTGATGCTTCAGACGCAAAGCGAACTTGGGAGAAGGTAGCCACAATTCTTCTCAATGAGATACTTGTTCAAGAGAGAGAAAAGACGGGCTAGGTTTAGGATGCATTGTCTGCAAAATGAGATATAGAGCTGGTTCAATGACCAGTTCATTCTCATACGAAATCTTTTCACATTCTTGGCCCATTCATAGTCAAGTGTAATAATTCTACACTGAAAGTTTCTTAATATCTGTAAAGATTGCCTCTAGGGATCTTTATGGATGATGATGTTTCCACCCTCAAGATAACCTACTGGGTTAAAGCCCACCTCATAGAACATTACTCCGTATTTGTCGAGAACACGCATCTGATAAACATCGACACCTCCAGCCTCATCATTGTCCCAGACATCCACTCTGAACTGGTAGTTACCCTCATCCCAGATGAGCTCACCTGTCAGAGAATTAAACTTCTGGACAGTGCACTTACCCTCGAAGAATGCATGCCCATCCTCAATAGCCATGCCCAGCCAGGCATTGCTCTTCACGATGTACTCCCAGTCACCAACACGATAGACGTAGATAGATTGACCCCGTGGAAGCCCATTCTTTCTGTATTTCACATTAAAGCCAAAGTTGGCCTTATTGCCATAGGAGTCATACATCCATCCGCCGCCAGTGACGAAGTCACCTGAAGGCTCATACACTGTGAGGATGACAGCGTCTGACCAAGATGCAGTGAAGTGGCTGTTAGGATTGTCCTCCAGCACCACATAGACAAGATACCCATTCTCAGGGAGATTTGGAATCTCAAGTATCGCGACACCCACGCCATCTACCTCAGTGGCTTCTACCTGAACTGGTCCATATGAGAGATAGCTTGTGAGGTCAACTGCTCCTGTGAAGATGTAGAATGTCACATAGACATTCGATAGATCACCATAGTTACCATCGAAATCGTCAAACACAGTAGCTCTGAGCGTGATAGTAGATACTGTCGTTGGGACTACTGTGCTACCAGTGTAGGTCAGAACAGCGGTTTCCTTACCAAGGTCAAACTCCACAGAGTCAGCACTTGACAGATAAAATCCATCTCCGGAAAACTGTACAGAAACCAGGAGCTGTCCCGAGGGCTGATCAAGAATGATCGTCGCATACGCATATCCAGTGACGTCTGTTGTTCCAACTGCAGTCTGTGTGCTCAAAGTGAACAGGACTGTCTTCCCTTCAATGGGTTCTAGTGTGACAATATCGACGAGTATTGCTGCAAGATTAACTGGGTCGGAATAGATTCCATAGGTTTCTCCGACATATGTCATCCGTGATGCGTCTACAACAACAGACAGGAACTTCTCAGTCTCCCCGTTCCCAGCAAAGTCAACACTTCTGAAGTAGACAGTCAAGGTGTCAGGACCAACAACCGAGAAGGGTCCTGTGTAGGTCATCCATGGACCATCATCGATTCTGTACTGAGTCAGTACGACTCCAGAGAGGTCATCGGTCCAGGACAGGGTGAACAGGGTGTTCGATGTGACATAGGTAATTCCAGACTCTTCATATGACAGGTCTAGCGACAGATTTGTGACTGGCGCTTCAAAGTCGATGACCTCCATGACTGCCAAGACTGAGAACCCATCAGTGATCCCATAGATGATATTGTTCTCAGTGTCGATCCATGATGTGATGTCTTCCCACTGTCCGGTGAGTTCATTGTAGTGCATGAAGCGAAGTTGGGTCTCATCTGCCACTTGTGACTCATCGTATGGTATGCCTATCTCTATTGGTCCATTGAAATCAAAAGTGGTTGAGATCTCGAAGTAATAGTCCCCCAACTGGAATCCAGCTGGTGCCTCGGGCTGAGTTTCTGGGACCTCAATTGTGGTTGCTCCACCATCAACAACCTCTGTGAAGCTCAAGCTGATTCCTGTGTTATAATTAGTTATGACAACATCGTCACCGAGGGGCGTGTAGGTATCAACGGGATTCCAAGGATCGGTTCCATAGATGTTAATTTCATCGTAAGTAGATATCCCGTCTCCATCCCAATCACCTTCCCATGGAACGGATCCCCGGATTAGCTCTTCATAATCAGACACCCCGTCTCCATCTGTATCCCAGGATCGTGGATTGAGGCTGAACCAGGTCATATCCTCGTAATCACCAGACTGCCCGTCTTCATTCCAATCAATTGGGGCCATTGTATAAGCCTGGACTACCTCTTCCCAAGTAATCCCCTCGACATTTTCATAATAAGTCCAGGGGAATATCTCTGTGAAGTCAGGAACCCCGTCCCCATCTGTATCCGCGGATGTTGGACTGCTATCGAACCACACTAACAGCTCGATATTGTCAGGCAATGTGTCTCCATCCGAGTCTACATTGTTTGGACTAGTACCAATACTCACTTCTATTCCGTCACTAAGGGAATCACCGTCTGTATCCCAGAGTAAGGGATTCGAGAGGTATAAACGCCATTCTTGTCCATCATTGATATCATCAGAGTCAGAATCAGGATTCCCGGGGTCAGTGCCAATTAGTAGTTCCGCGGCATCTGTTAAACCATCACCATCTGTATCCAAGTTTGAGGGAACTAGCGGATAAAGGTCGAATCCCATATCTGGCCATGGTACATCTGTATCCCCGATTCCATCTCCATCTAAGTCCACACCGATGTAGTGGCTCCAGTAATTTCCTTCCAGCAGTATTGGATGATACCAGTAATTTCCATAAATGGAGTTCTGATCCTCTACCTCAATCATGTCAGCAGTTATGTAGTTGTGGAAGACCAAATTATACGATGAGTGAAACATCGATATACCTTCCCTACTACATGAAATGGCATTCTCTGACAGCGTATTGTTGTCGCTGTATTCAAGATAGAAGCCTTGACCATAGACGTAGCTACCGCTGTAGATATCGCCAGAAAGGTTGATGTCGATATAGGCTGCGTTTCCTGACAGCGTGTTTTTGTCGCTGTATTCAAGATAGAAGCCTTGACCATAGACGTAGCTGCCGCTGTAGATATCACCAGAAAGGTTGATGTCGATATAGGCTGCGTTTCCTGACAGCGTGTTTTTGTCGCTGTATTCAAGATAGAAGCCTTGACCATAGACGTAGCTGCCGCTGTAGATATCACCAGAAAGGTTGATGTCGATATAGACTGCGTTTTCAGATATGTTATTGTAATTGGACGAGCTTTCAAAAATACCAGAGTGAATGTTATAGCTAAAATTGTTGTGATATACAATGTTCACAGTGCTTCTCTCTGTTATAGAAATACCATCCTCGGTGTTGTTGTTGCAGGTATTCCTAACAATTGAATTTCCATTAGAATTGTAGATGTATATCCCCGAGTAGCCATTAACGTTGCATATATTATTGACCACATAATTATCAAAAGAGAATTGCAGATAAATGCCCGATAGTCCATTTCTTGTAATGTTGTTTATAGAAATAATGTTAGAATCTGAAGACCAGAGCGCAATACCAGCCAATAGATTGTTCCTACAGATATTATTTCTAACTATATTCTCGTCTGATTGATGGAGCCAGATACCTTTTCCATTCTTGACAACTAGATTATGAATGATTCTGATATTTGTAGATCCATCCAGATGAATGCCATTTTCGCTATTGCGAATCGAATTGTCAAAAATCGCTCCATTTCTGACATTACGCAGATAGATTCCATCCCATGACCTGCTCACACCATCGAGAATACAGCCGCGAATAACGAAGTAAGCTGTTGTATCTTGAATGTGTATCAATGTTGTAATAGAATCGGAGATATGCAGGTTCTCAATCATGTATGGATTTCCAAGGGTGCCTTCGCCAGCAAAACCAAGTGTTTCAAAATCAGAATTCTCATCAATAAAGAGGGTATTGGATGCGATTGTGAAGTAAACGCTGAACCTTTCGGTACTTGGAGACACATAATTTCTGATCTTGACACGATAATCATCACCAGGCTCAATTGCAAACGGCACTGTCCAATCAAGGCTACCTGTAAGACTATTTCCCAAATAAGACAGGAGTACATCTCCCTTGTATAGCTCAACTTCATGACGGTCGTTAGGCCCCACCCAGTGCCATTGGAAAGAGAAAGTATCTCCAGCAATCAAGGTGACTTGGCTAGTTGGGGCTGTTATAGAAAGCTCGGAAATTGAAACCGTTCTAGTTTGAAGTATACTTGCACCAAACGAATCAGTAACTCTGAGAGCTACAGTATACTGACCAGGGCTGTAGTATGTGAAAGTTGTGGTCGAAGAAAAGCTGTCAGCTATGAAGTCAACACCATTGTATTCATTGTCCCATTCGTAAGTAAGGGTGTCACCCTCAGGATCAGTGGTAGTGATGTCGAATTCGACTATCTGAGTACCTTGAGGCGATTCCAAGTGTGTTATGGTTATGATTCCAGGATCAGGGCCTTTGTTAGAAATCCCATATGTGAAATAGAGATCCATGTATGAGTCCCCTGTATAACCAGAATAATACAGGTCCATTCCCTCCTCAAACGGGACTGTGACTGTGTAATAGAAGACATCGTCTTCGTCGACATCCTGATCTGTGACTCGGATTTGAAATGAAAATGATGAACCAGAGATATATCCGGAATCAGTAATATCTGTGAAATCCACCCAAGACCCCGGCGCTCCTGTATATACTCCGCCGGGTGAAATCCATGAAGAAACGTATAGCTCGAACATCCACTCGCCGCCGTTAGTATCCGGCCAGGGATCAGGGTTTAATTTCACATAGGCCTTTTGCAACGTAACAGTCAATAAGTGTCCCGAGCTGCTCAGTTGATGATTCCGACCATCACTTGCTGACGAGGGATTCACAGATTCCGCGATAGGTTGAGCTGCTTGTGCGGCAAGCAAGAAAATCATCAAAAAACTCAAAAAAACACCTAACACCAACATTCTTCGGTTCAAGGTTCTTTCATCCCTTTTCTTCAATGATATTAACAAGCACAAGGGAATCCAATGTATCAGACTTAATTCACACAGTCAATTGATACGATTTTGATGTAATCGAAAGTTACTATCAGGAAACGATTTAGTTATCACATGATAACTGGTGGGTGATAGATTTAGTAAGTTCAGAATATAAGTCACTACAGGCAACATTGTATAGTCATTTTTCGATATATTAAAGAAATAATATGCGAATCTAGCCCGATAAAGCAATCTCAGCTTGAGGATTTCTAGACATCTTTCTCAGGGGAGTTATCACTGGGGGTGTTTATATTCAAGTTCAGCTAAGGAGTTGGAGAGTCAGGTTCGAGTCAGGTGGAGGAAGATATAATGAGAAGACTGATGCTGGGTCTACTTACTATCTTTATCTTACTCCTTAGTTCCACTACCCAACTTTCCTCCCTCGTTTCAGTACTACCTCATAGAGAACCAAACAGTTTCAAACTGTCACAAAGTACAGAGCGAACAGAGCACAATCCAATCAATATCACTGATGATAGTCATTTCTTTGAAATGGGATTCAGTGGTTCTGGAACTGATGAAGATCCCTATGTTATTGATGATTTAATAATAGTAAATGAAGACTATTGCATTCGTATAGCTGAAACAAATTCTTTCTTTGAAATTCGGAATTGCTTTCTAACTTGTCATAACGGTTTTGCAATCAAGCTTGAGAATGTATCCCATTGCATAATTGACGATTGTATAATCGAAGGGGGTGAGTTTGGCATCAGTCTAAGAAACTGTAGCTTCATAGAAATTGTTAGTACTATAATAGCTGGCTCTCATTCTTCTGGTATATACGCAAATGGTTGTGACTACAACCTCTCAATATCTAGCAACAGAATATTCGGATGTGAAACTGGCATCTTCGTCGAAAATACAGAAAATTGCATAATAAACATGAACAGAATCTATTACAATAGGTTTGGCATTCATCTTCTTGATGATACGAATAGCAATATGATTACTCAAAACTCACTCGGATGGAACAATAATTCAGGTAACCGTTTTGGTGATAATATTGATGGTGGAAATGTAGTTGATTCTGGTTCCGATAACTATTGGGATGGAAATAGTTGGAGCGATTACAATTCTGTGGATGCTTGGTATGAAATTGGGGGAGGTTCAAATCCCCAGGACTATCCACGGGATCTTAATCCATCATTACTACTCGATCTATCTTCACCAGTAATCACAATTTCAGATATTGATAGGGTTATCGAGGGTGACTCTATTGCTTTCCTTAGCTGGAGAATTATTGAAGAATTCCCTGCGTCATTTGAGTTGTATAGGAATACCATCGCTATCGATGAGGGGTACCTGACCACAGATATTCTTGTACAACCTCTTGGATTATTGAGTTATGGAACACATAACTTTACGATAATAATCAGAGATGCTGTAGGGAATATTGAAACTCTTGAACATGATATTAGAGTGGTTTCGCCAGTTGTGGAGATATTCCTCATACTTAGTTTGGGAGTCTGTATTTGTGTATTCACGATTTTGCCTTTGGATTATCTCCTAAGGATTAGAAAGAGAAAGATGATCGATGAGCTTGAATCTGATGAACCAGAGGATTCGATATTGGAACCCTCCCAGTTGCTCGAGTAATCAGAGTTCTGGGGGTTTTTATATTCGAGATATGCTAAGGAGTTGGAAGGTCATCGAGTTCCAGGTCACATCAAATGGCCAGCTTCATAGTGACCCTGCGCTCTGTCCGTGAGCTGGATACTTTCTGGAGTCACGACTGATGAAAAGGCTTCTCAAGAAGGAGGAGAACACCTCAAGGCAACTGGATGCGATGAGAGAGGTTCAGGGGAAGTTTGTGTTTACCTAAATTAGTGACAACAAATGAGGATGAGGGCTCGAAAGCCCTCTCCTTTGATTATTAGTAACAAAGCAAATCCATTAGCTCTCTCTTATGTTCCATTGCTGCTGCAATAGCTTGACCAGGCGAATTACCCTGCATGTTATTGACGCCGACAAAGACGTTTGTTGTGATACCAAACCAGTAGGTGTTCTCATCGAACACATCATGTCCTCCAATGACCATGCACTCACTGGTTCCGATGCCAAAGTAAATGTCAGCCAGATATGAATCAAAGCCTGCAAGATTGTTCCCAATCAACAAACAGCGAGTCGATGTCACATCACTAATTCCCCAATCAGCAGCTCCCGTGAGGTAGATTGCAGCTAATCCTTCACCCCTGAAAATGTTGTAAGCAATAACTGCATCATCTATACTGCATCCAAAGATCGGACCCCATGGTGCGATATGAGTTTCAGAAATGATGAGATTCTGCTGGATTACAGGCTTTATGGTTGACTCACCATACCATGCATTCCAATAATCCCATAGCTCGATTCCAGCCCAATCGGTAGCATAAGCTGATGGTTGACGAAATGTATTATGATGAATGAGCAAGGTTGATGGGCTTACATTCGGCACTGGATAGAAACGACCTGCTTGTCTGAACCAGACACCACTATTGTCGTATGTTTCACAATAACTGACCTCGATATTGGTATTAGCCACATCCATTATTGCTACAGCTTGAAAATCAGCACCATTATACGCGTTATAATTGTCAAAACCTTTGACAAAGACATTCTTGGATTGTGGACTTCCACCGATTGTCACGGTCGAGTCCAAATAACCACCTACAAAAATGCTCTCCCAATCATGGTCCTCGAAGATACAACCACTCACTGTGAGTGTTGAATCTCTGAAGTATTCAATATCTATACCCCATAAACTATTGGACCGATACTGAGGATGTTCTCCTCCAGTAAAGCGCATGTTTTCAAAAGATACGTCTACGTAGCTGTGTTTTCCCTCATTCACCCAGTAACCTGTAAATACATTAATCAAGCCTCCGAACTGGGTTGTAAGGGCTCCATGGTTCCAATAAGGTTCAGTTTCTCCGTATGCACGAAGTGACATGTCTGAAAACTTGACATCCACTGGACTATTCGCATCTGCTCCTGCATAAAGATAACCAAAATCAAATAAAGCTGCCCAGCCATCGACAGTCCCAAACGGGGCATCTCCACGACTACGAACCAAAGTCTGATCCATTCCTGCTCCTTTGAAGGTACCGACAAAGTCAGCTACAAAAATATCATGACTAATGAAATAAGTCCCCTCAATCAGTTGAACTGTGCTCTCTATCCCTGATGCTGCAGCTGTATCAAAGGCAAGCTGCAAGTTTTCCGTATCATCTACGTCCGTTGGCAACACTGTGTAAGTATGAGTGCTAGGGTCATAGATGACATACTCGTTTCCATTCGCACTCACTATTCCTGGTAATGCCAATATCAGACATAATCCAACAACTATGGCAAGTGCTCTAAGTCTATTTTTCCTCAAATTCTCTCCTCCTAAATCAGCGATGTTAATCACAAGAACAAGGGTTTCGATGTTCGAAAGACTGCGTATGGTCTAGAAACTCGGTGAAGATTGATGATACCACTGACTTGTTTTCGTAATTGTGGGTCAGTGCACAGGATTGCTTTAAGGCTTCCATTAGTGAGCGTATGCACGAATGATTGCCAGACAGATTTTCAATAGGAGTATTCAAGTGCAAAAACAGCACCTCAGTAGTAGGCGATGGAGGATACTATTACTCAGTTTCACGCAACAGTTTGTATGACTACTAATCAGGTTTCATGTTGGATTCTATTAAAAAGAATAAGAGGAGCTGGTGTAGAACCAGCTCACTTTGCCAAAATCTACTTCATGGATTGGACCCATTCATAGACAGGTGAACACATCTCCTTCATGCGCTCCTTCTCGGGGTTCATGGGACCCGGTTTCCAGTCATCAGCGGGCTCAAAATGCCAGTCGGTGACGGTGCCCTGTCGCTCGTTCTTAGGTTTCCAGACCACTTTTACAGGCATGCCAAACTCTGCGTCCCATGGATCTAGACCTCTAAGCTCGTTTGCTATTGCAGTCTTGCAACCATCAACGATGACATATGCCAGTACAAATGGAAGACGTTTCAATGAGGACTTTCCACTCCACCCGGCAATCGTGAAAGTATGAACAATGCCTTCCTCTTTGAGCATGACCCATTCCGTCTTTTCGAGGTTATCGTCAAGGTTCCAGCAGTTCACCCTTGGCGGGAAGAACTTGTCTCCACATTTGGGACATTTGGTTCCCCAGAACTCTCCATCAACAAAGCCTTTGCCAAGCTTTGAGACCTCTGCATACTTCCAGTAGTACAGCTGATCGTAGTGAAGATAGACCTTAAACTGCTCTTCTTTCGAATCCCAATCGTAGCCCATGAAACCAATACCAGTTTCCTTGACATCACCACGGAATTCATCCGAGTGCTTGTCATCCCACTCCACATCAGTATGACCTGGGATCTTGTGCATGCGTTTGTCCTTCGTCATCTTATGGCCTCCTTAGAATGAAGTTCGAGATACTGGTTCCAGTTCCCGCGTGACTGTTGACAAGACCAGTGTTTGCATCCTTGACATAGGTCTTGGAGCTCAGGTGCTTCTTCGGTGCTTTGTCGTTGAGGTGATACGCACACTCGACAGCGGACATGATTCCAGTCGCTCCCACTGGGTGACCATAGCCCATCAAGCCACCGCCGATGTTAGTGGGGACCTCTCCATCAATGAAGGTCTGCTTGTCGCGGATGAACTCCCTCATGTTGTCTTTGTCGCACCAATAGAGTGCCTTGTAAATCTGCACTTCTGACGAGCTAAAGGCATCGTGAATCTCAGCCACATCAATCTCCTTGGCGGCGTTCTTGTACTCAATTCCAGCCATATCGTAGGCCATCTCGCCTGAGCGACGACATGCAGCAAACTCTGTCATGTCAGGGTAACCCTTTCCATATCGTTCGTTCCAACCTGGAAAGTCAATACGGTCTCCAGCCCTGATTGTGCAACTGCTAAGACCAGCGCCATCGATGACAACATAGTTGTCAGGAGCATGCTTCTTCGCCCACTCCTCAGTGGTGACCAGAGAGAAAGCTCCACCCCTGCTCATTAGACAACAATCCAATCGCTTCAATGGGTAACTTATCAGACGACTCTCCATGACATCCTCCACTGAGAGTGTCTTTTTGTGGTATGGTGACTTTGGATTTGTAAAGTCACTTCTGTACCACTGACTCTTCTCGTTGTCAGCTGCATAATTCCTGTTCTTCATGGCAGCCATGGCAAAGTCTTCCTCTGTGAGACCGTTGTCTTTCATGAACTTGTACGCCATCGCAGCGTAGTAGATAGGATAGATACCTCCAGCAAGGGCTTCGTAACGTGTGTCAGAGGCAAGAGCAATGAACTCGCTACCCTGACTCTGAGTCACATTATCCATTGTTTCCCAGCCAGCTACGCCAACTACATCGAACATGCCAGATTTGACAGCCATAAAGGCACCATAGAGAGCTGACCCCCCTGTGTTTCCTCCATTTTCAATTCGTATATGCGGTAGGCCGACTAGTCCCAGATGATCATGAACGATCCACTCCGGACAGAGCTGCTTACCAAAGTGCACTGAGAAGTGCGAATAGACCATAAACTCCAGGTCCCTCAATGTGAAGTCGGGAATATCTCCCTGTGTCTCCACAATAGCATTGGCAATCATTCCCTCTGGAGTGATATGCATGGGATAGTCGAATGGAGTGACCGCCCCACCAGCAAGGCACACTTTTCGACTCATTTTATATCACTGAATCCTCTTTCACGCCCCCAAAATGGCGGCGATTCTGCGTCTTCACAAAAGTGGAGGGTACTTAACAGCTTCGGATAACCGCAACTTTAGACAAAATCTCAGTTCACACTCCCACTTTTTCGAAACGACACAGAGATAATAAAAAGTTAAAAGAAGCGTTCCCTGTCACTAACTGGGTGGACTGATGCGTGGGCAATGTAGCAAGTTCATTATCACTATTGTAATCATTACTATACTCTCAATTCCAATAAGAACTCCTTACAATCAAGTTGTCGAAGATATCGGCAACTCAAGTAAAACGCAACTTGCTGAAACTAGTTCGACTTGGCATGATGATTGTAGCTCAACGGTTGGATGGGCATCTCAGAGTGTATCCTCAGGATTTGATCCAAAGCATCCGATATTGGAATCGGGCACACTGACTACAAGTGGAGGATACCTTACTGTGAGTGGGATTGCTGATCCTGTCACGGAGCGTAAGGGACCACTGTATATCAAGGAATTGAGTGATGACGTATCAATTAGCAATATTGAGTTATTCCAGGCAGAAGTCGAATTCACCTATTACAGTGACACATTCGGTTTCCTGTCAGTCTACCTTTTTGATGAGAACAAGCAGAAAGCAGTCATGCTTAGATTGCATGATGCATGGGCTGCAAGTGAGAGCCACCCTGAAAGCGTCTTTTTTGACCCAGGAGAGGTCGGAGATGGGACTGTTCACGATGAGATCCTCTTCGGTTCATGGACAGGATTCTTGCGATTTTGGTATGATGGATCCACAGGAGATATAATTGGAGAGCTTGATGATGGGACACCAAATCAAGCAACACTGAAGACTTCAGGGACTTTTGATGCAGGGAGAAGAATCAAGTATGTTGGCATTCAATGGAGTCGACACCCAGGATTGGCCTATAATAGTGATGGCTATCGCCTTTTAGACATCCAACTGACATATGAGAAGACTCAGCCAGCATCTGATTGGTTGACAGGGTGGAACTACAGGAAATCCCTCGCTATCAATGGTTCTGCTGGTGCAGGTCCGGATTATCAAGTCAAGGTCCTTGTACAATATGGTTCTGGAATAGATGGTCAAGAAGCTGTTTATTGTGATAATCTCTGCAATGTGGATTTCAGTGACATTCGCTTTACTGATGATGATGGCACCACAGAGCTTGCATTTTGGAGAGAATCATTCTATTCGGCTGATAATGCAACTTTTTGGGTCCGTGTATCGGATGATTTAAGCTTCTCCCAAATGATCTATCTCTACTTTGGAAACCCTGGTGTTGCTACTACTAGTGATGGTCAAGCAACATTCGATTTCTTTGATGATTTCGAAACTGGCTCTTTCGAAAGATGGGATTCAGTCAACAGTTGGTCGATAAGCTCAACCTACGCAAGGACTGGAACATACGGTGCTTATGGTATCGGAGGAGTGACTCAACCCTTTCTGTTCCATAACATGTCCCAAACCGGGAGTTTCCTAATTCATATTGATGCTCGCACATTTGACAACTTCAACACTTTTCCAGTGTTGCTAAGCTCTGATGAAGGAATATGTTACCCCTGTGCATTTGGTTGGACAAATGCACTCTATCACACTGGGTCTTTTCAGAACTGGCCCAGCAACAGTTCCCTTTCATACAACACTTGGTACAATCTCCAGATTGGTATTGATGTAGTTAACAGTAAGATGCATGGATGGAAAGATGGTGCATTTATGGGGGAGGTTATTTTCAGGTCTGACTCTGGCACCATACCCTCCAATATCACTGGTTTCAGACCTGCTCCAGGAACACAAGCAACCAGATATCTCGCAGTCGATAATGTTTACATCCGGAAATGGATAGCAGATGAACCATCCTACGCCTCTTGGGGGGCACTGGAGTTTGAACCTCAGAATGGCTCGAATTGGTTGACTGGTTGGATGAATAGGAAATCGTATCAGATTCTTGGCACACCTGGTGCAGGAATGAACTATCAGATCCCAATCATTGTATACTTCGGTTCTGGCACAGATTCAACCAACAGCGTCTACTGTGATTCCAAGTGCCAACCAGATTTCGATGATATCAGGTTTACAAGAAGTGATGGTTATTCGCTTCTCGATTACTGGACCGAAAGTGTCTACGATTCGGATAATACTACCTTCTGGGTGGAAGTAAAAGACAACCTCGATTTTAATACTACAATCTACATGTACTATGGAAATTCCGCCGCATCTACAATTAGCAATGGTACAGCGACATTCATCTTCTTTGATGATTTTGAAAGTGGGAACTTCAACAAATGGGATGATGCAGGAAGCGCCTGTTCTATTGAGTCATCTACTGTATTTTCTGGATCTTATTCAGCTTTACTACCAGGAGGAGGAAGTGAAAGACATCTCTGGAAAAACACCGACGCTCAATGGAGTACAACTACGTTCATGGTGCATGTTGCGGCGCGGTTAATAGATCCTGGCACTTATGCAGGATATCCAGTGTATTGGCAGGGATATAGCAATACAGATACATTACGATATGGGTACACAATATTTGGGAATTCTTTGTCCTGGTCATATGGAGATCATACAGGGGGAAACATACCTTGGAGCTCAAACAACACATACTCCACAAACGTCTGGTACCAAATGGAAGGAGCAATTGATGTCATAGGGGACAAACACTATGCCTGGAAGGATTCGTCCTTTATGGGAGAATCTCTCCTTGAACCCGATGGTCAGACTGAGCTAATGAATAACATAACAACCCTGCTTGTTGCAGGAGGCGCATTCACTGGAGGGGACCTTCTGATAGATGATTATTTCGTGAGAAAATGGATTGCTAGTGAACCAGTTCATGGACTATGGTCTGATTATGAATCGTGGTTGATGGGATGGAACTACAGAAAATCCCACGAAATTATTGGCTCGCTGGGAGCTGGTGAAAACTATCAGATGGAGATAGTCGTTCATTATGACCACGGACCAGATTCTGGAAGAGATGTATTTTGCGACCGGCGATGTCAATCTGACTTTGATGATATCAGGTTCACGGATAATGATGGTTATTCGCTACTCGACTATTGGACCGAAAGCGTCTACGATTCGGACAATGCCACCTTCTGGGTGGAAGTAAAAGACAACCTTGATTTTGATACAACAATCTACATGTACTATGGGAACGCCACTGTATCTACAATCAGTAATGGAACAGCGACGTTCATCTTCTTTGATGATTTTGAAAATGATGCCCTTGGAGCAGATCCAAATCCAGCGAGATGGTGGTTGGAAGCTGCGCAAGACCCCGACGATTATGTCCGGATTGAGCTAGATCCAATTGATAGTAGTAATCAGGTTGTATGCGCTGCAGAAACAGGCGACACTGTTGCAAACGTTGCATGGACTGTGAATTTCACATATAGTGGACCAGTGGCAATCGGTCAAAAGTTCCGATATGACTTGGATTACAAGGGTTATTTTGGAGTTCACAACGAATCGTCATGGCTTTTCATCGACCAACTAGAAAACCTAGGTGTCAATGATCACCAGTGGTTCTTAGATCAAACTCCCTACGATTACTCGCCTGCAATTGAAACTACAACTGACCGCTGGTTCAGCTGGGAATATCGATTCTCACCAACTGGTATGACACTCTTAGATCGTGAAACAGGCACGGTCCACACAGGAGGATTTACTCACGTAGATTATTCAGACGCAACCTTTGCTTCCATTAGATATGGTCTCAGAATGGGCGCGAATAAGTGGTGGACCGATGACATGTATGTCCGTAAATTTGTGTCTTCAGAACCAGCTCATGGAGAATGGAAGGGAGCTACTTTATTGAGCTGGCATCATGACTGTTCAAATAGTACTGGTTTTGTTTACAATGACACTTGGAATATAAACTGGATGCCTTGGGTTATTCAACCGGGCACCCTGGCATCCGATGGGTCCATGCTCTCTGTGACTAGTGTGGTCACAGGATCAGGGTGGCATGGTCCAGTCTTTGAATATGAATTGCCTAGAACTTTGAGAGTGCGAGATATAGAGAACTTCACAGCTTTCTTCGATGTGGACAATTCCCTGAATTCGTATTTGGGATATGAAGGACTAATGTTTGGAGATTCTGATAGAAATCCTATACTCTTTTGTGGCTTCCACGATGGATGGGCGGATTATCGACAGGGATCTTATGGAATTTCGTATGGGTTTCTGAATGGTAGTCGTTCCGGTGTTGGTTCGGGGTATCCTGTAGGGTGGACTTCCTTCAGCGGCAAAATGAATGCGAGTTTCACAGAAGCAGGTTTGTTGTTGTATGTTGATGGACTCGGGGAAGGTTTACTCACAGGTCTTTCAGAGGGGGAGTTCAACCGAGAGATAAAATACGTGGCAATTGCTAGTGCACGGTTCGGTTCAGACCCATTGATTCCAGTTCATATCGATGAGATATACCTCAATTACGAGTTTGTCAGTGAACCGCCAGAACCTCCTCAACCATCGATTGATGATGTTGAAGACTTTGGATACGAGGTAGGCACATCAGGCAATGTGATAGTTTGGACAATTGCGAATTTCACTCCGACTTCCTATGAGCTCTATAGAGACGGTGGCTTGCTTACTTCAGACATTTGGCTAGGAGGATCAACTATCGAGGTTGATATTGACAATCTTTCTCCGGGAGAGTATAATTATACAATAGTCGTCTTTGGAGAAGGTTTGATTGAAGTATCGGATACTGTGATCATCACAGTCGCAGATACTACTGGTCCAAGTCTAGGAAATCCTCTAGATGTCAATTATGAACTCGGTTCAAGGGGACACTCAATAACCTGGACAGTAGCGGATCTGTACCCAGATTCATATATTATCTATCAGGATGGAGTTCCTATTGAAACTAATGTGTGGACTTCTGGGACAATTCAAATAGATATAGACGGTTTAGGACTAGGAGTATATGACTTTAGCATTGAAGTCAATGATACTTCAGGAAATGTGGCTACAAATTCAGTGATTGTAACTGTAGCTGATACAACTTCACCTTTCATCGACCATCCGACAGACATTGTAATTGATATTCAATCAGCGACTATCCAGATCACTTGGCGACCGACCGACCTTCGCCCATTCAATTATGAGATATACCGCAATGGCACAACAGTGGCTAGTGGAACATGGGCGAGTGGAGAGAACTTAACCTACAGTCTTGGTGATGACCTGACCATTGGCACCTACAACTACACAGTTGTTGTATGGGATACCTCAGGCAACTACAATTCCGATACGGTAATTGTAACAATTGAACCAATAATGGGTGGAGATTACCTCGGAATAAGCATCTCGATCGGTAGCCTTGTTGTCATCATTGTTGTTGCAGGCTTGATATGTCGAAGGCGAGGTAGTCCTCCAGCAGTGGAACCTAGCGGATACAACTGGTAGATAATTCAATCCATGACCGGTAACATAACTGCATGTATATTGCGTAATAGATGGAGAAGATGAGGAAGGCAAGACCAGCTTTTGCAACATTGAATATTTATATAACAATTGCTTAATATTTTAGATAACTTTATAATTATACTATCATTAAAACTATATGGAACTCAGGCACCACCTGAAGCAAACACCCATTAATTATGAGAATGTCACGAGTAGAAATAAAGCAGTTCTCTCTACAATCCAAACACGATTTGCGAAAATCTGTTCCCCTTTCAATAGATTTCCAAAGTGACTGAATTGTTGCAGGTGATGTGTCTGTAAGTTCCGTTTGTGTGAGGGGGAACCTTACAGATTCATTATAAAAGTGAAATTAAAAGAAGACGGAAAAATTGCTAGTGAAGAATGATTCTGAATATGAAACTCTGGATCATATGTTAAAGCTCTTGAGAATAGATGTAAGAAAACTCCTTGCAAAGCTCGACCAATCGGAGTCGCTCAACATTGAAGATGAACTACTTGAAGACGAAAAGTGGCTTGCTAGTAAAGACGAGTACGAAATCTTCGGCTTCATTAGAAGCCTTGCTCTCATTGCAACAAAGCTGCAACCTGAAACATTTGAGGAAACGAAGAACAGTCTGACGGAGTTTTGGAAGGATGTAATCTCCGAGGGCGATTGGGAAGATTATGAGAAGGAAGTTCCAGACAAGGTAAAAGACTTTTGAAGGTGATTGTTTTGCTACGCCATTTAATATCAACAACAAGCGAATGTGAAGCTCAGACCTATCTTAGACAAAACTCTGAGAGAATAAAGAAGGCATTTATCATCACCACCAGGATTCCTGACGATTGCAATCATTTGAGGTATGATGTATTTCAGGTCGTGAAAGAAACTGAAAGGAACTGAGGTGATTGATCAACACAAACCTCAGACCAGCAGAATCGGTATACTTCAGCTGACTTTCCAAATCAGTGTTTCTACTCTGCGTTGGTGTCAAGATATAAAATGCACACAATAGCCAAAAAGAGTCGAGAGATATGAATGTAGTAGAGTTTGTCCGGTCTATGGCAGATTCCACGAGAGCTTGGCGTGAGAGGGCTCTTCAAAACTTGCGAGATGAGAAATGCGATAATCTGGGATATAGACCCCACTCAAGGATGTCCTCTGTGGGATGGCTTCTCGCTCATCAGGGTGCGGCCTACGACTACGTACTGAACATGCTGATCAAGGGCAATTCGCCCAAGAATCCAGACCTCTTCTACGCATACAGAGGGGATAGTAGCGATCCGGGCGATTGGGCAGGAACTCCTCTTCAAGAGATCAATGCCTACTTCGACTCAGTCGAAAATGACTTCCTTTCTTGGCTTGAGCAAGCGCCTGATGGAGAACTGGGTCGCATACTAGAAGGATCCGACACTCCTCAATACTTTCAGGGCATGCGCGTGACAGATGCGATTACTGACATGTTTGCACATCTGAACCACCAC
The DNA here is from genome assembly GCA_048882045.1 of Candidatus Thorarchaeota archaeon. Classification (GTDB taxonomy): domain Archaea; phylum Asgardarchaeota; class Thorarchaeia; order Thorarchaeales; family Thorarchaeaceae; genus SMTZ1-45. The sequence goes on from JBHLRZ010000010.1 coordinate 26,472, forward strand.
AATGGACATCTCAGTTCTATCAAAGGTGATTGGTGTCAGCAGAAAGAGATGTGAGAAAAAAGGACTCCAAGACATGCGATTTCCTTCAGGAAGAGCATGCTTGGAGGAAACAATAGTACCAGAATTACACAGGTTTTGCATGAGCTCGAACAATTGATTCGATCTTGTCGAGTTTGACCTGAATATCAGCATCATTGATGTTGACAACAACTGAAACATCGATGTCGGCTATCTCTTGCTGACCTTTCTTGTTCGTATATGGTACATCGACCTGGAAGTTGACTCTGTCATTTTGTTTTGCTCTGAATCCCTTGGCTTCCTGCTCGATATTGTAACCACCCCTTATTGGGTAGAGAACTCCATAGTTCACCATCTGGTATCCACTGTCGGTAATTCCCTTTGATATCTGTTCCATAATCGACTTGTTGTACATATAGCTGCCTAGTTGAATCAGACTCAGGAAAGCGAAAACGCCGCCTCCACTGACTCTAGCCTTCTTGGCCTCCTGTACACCGGTTGCTATGATACGATGGTCTGAAACAAAGACCTGGCCCTTGATTACAGACTTGCCGGTTTCGACCCAACCATCACAAATCACAGCGAATTCCTCACCAGGGAGTTTGCAGAAGTTCTGGACAAAGTATCTCTCGAATTCAGCTAGCTTGTCAGCCTTCCTTGCACGCATCATCTTGTCAAAGAGAATGTATGCCTTTTCAGAGAACATTGCAGGATCCACGAGAATGGCATCCCTCATGATCTCACCAAAAATCTGGAACTCGGAAGATTCTATCTTTTCGAATGCCTTTCGTAATTCATTTCCAACGTCGCCAGATTTTCCTTTGTGCATTTTTTCCATGACTTTTTCTCTTAGTTTGTTAAAGTCTACACCCATGAGTAAAACCTCAGAATAGCATCTATTCTGAGTTGACGTATATTAAATCAGTTAGGATGCACAAAATAGCATTTCTGTCACAGGTGAGTGATTTCAGCAGATAGAGATGTGGCATAATTACACGTAGTGAGTCAATATAGACACATTTTATTTTTGTCTTGCTTTGGCGCATAGAAGATAACACTCGTGGAAGATGCAACAATGACAGTCCACAACAACGAGCTTCTTACGGCGGCAGAAGATGGAAACATAAATGGAGTCAGGGATGCTGTTGAATCCGGGGCCGATATCAATGCACAAAATGAGTTCATGAAAGACTCTGCACTACATATCGCATCAAGTCGAGGTTATCTAGAGATAGTCAAATACCTCGTAGAGAAAGACGCGGATATGCTCTTGACTAACGGGACTGATATGACTCCACTCCACCTCGCTGCTCGCGATGGGCAAACCCACATCGTCGAATTTTTACTAGAGAAGATGGAATCGGTACCTGAAAGGGTGTTGAATGATGTTCTCCATGTCGCGTCTATGTCAGTCTATGGAAGATCAGAGATTGTGCAAATGCTTGATGATTTTAGAACAAAACAGGCAAGACCCAGTACAAGTGGAAGAGAGAACGCAGACTCAATTCTTCTCGAAGCCTCAGAAAGCGGAAGCCTGGAAGAAGTCACCGAAGCAATTCAAGATGGTGCAGATGTTAGCATTGTAGATGGAAGAGGAATGATGCCGATTCACTGGGCAGCATTGAGGGGACACACACAGATTGTAAACATACTTCTTGAAAACAATACGGATGTAAATAGCACAAATTCAGCAGACTGGACTCCAATTATGCAGGCAAGTTTTGAAGGGCACACCGAGATTGTCCAGCTACTCATCGAGAAGGGGGCGGATGTCAATGCCAAGACCTTTGTCTCAGGGACTGCACTCATCTTTGCAGCAGGGAAGGGACATTTTGAAATCGTCAAGATACTTCTTGAAGCAGGTGCAGATTCCTCCGTAGAGATTGACGGATCAGAGAATGAGGATGGGATGACTGCGTTGGACTATGCTCGTCGTGAGGGACATCTGGAGATAGCAGAGCTGATTGAGAATCACAGTTAGAATGGATATTTGACAGATGTCGAAAACTGGAGATATTGATATCGGGTCAAACACAAGCTCAAGTGATTATCCTTACGGAAAAAGGCATTGAAAACATCCACATAATCTATTTTACTGAATCTTGACGCGTTTTTGCTATGACCAGCGAATCAGAAGAATTTGAGGATATCATCCGGGTCATTGAGGGGATCCATTGCGCCAAAGGCCCCAAGGGATGCAAGAAATGTGAGGAGGCTGGCATTCAAAACAAGCTATGTCTCATCAGAATCTTCAAGGAAGCTGGCAAAGAGGTTAGACCAGTCATCGAATTAGATCGGGAGGACCAGCAGTACTTCACCTATGAAGTTCTGAAGTGTTTCGACGACATTCAACAGGCTCATGACTATGCACAGCAGAACGACATCTATGATGTTGAGTATTGATAGACAATCAAAAAGTCTGATGCTCGAGTGAAAACTAATATCATGCAGTGCTTTCGTTGATTGTGAGAAGAGAGCTGGTGCAATCTCTATGGAGGAAACCGATAAGACGCAATCATCAACAGCATTGATTTTCCAACTTCGACAAATACTCTGTATAGAGAGAGAGTCATGGAAATTCACCCTATTGACAGCAATTCCCATCACCATCATCACTATCTGCTATGTCCAATACATAATGGCCATATGGGGCATCTATGGGTTCTGTTTCGATGATTCATGGATTCATGTACAGTACGCTAGGACTATCTTCGAGGGAAGGCCTTGGGAGTATGCACGGGGAATTCCAAGTACTGGCTCGTCAGGACCTCTTTGGTCAGTTGTTTTGACACCTATCTTTCTCCTCGGGACATCGCATGATGCAATAGTAACATCTGTTCTGACTATCTCAGGAATTATGTTCATAGTGGACACTTTCCTTGTTGGAGAGATTGTCAGACAACATACTGGTAGATGGCAATATGCTGTGTTAGGACAGATCATCTTCGTTTTAGTACCAAGGAATGCGGGGCTGATGTTGTCTGGAATGGAAACTCCTCTAGGGATGATGATGCTACTAGGTGCTCTTCTTGCCCTCCCAAGATCCGAATGGCAGTATGACATCCTCCTTGGAGTCTTAGTTGGCTTTGCCTATTTGTGTCGTCCCGAGTTCGTTCTACTCGCAGTGCTCTGCCTTCCTGTCAGGTCATTGGTCATGCTTTATCGGGATAAGAACAGAAAGAAACGTCTTCTTACACTGACTGCTATGTTTGCAATTGCACTGCTTGTGGTTTTACCGTGGATCTTGCATTGCTACAATACAACAGGACTCCCATTGCCAGACTCGTATTACTCGAAATTGAGATGGGGAGTGAACCAGGAAATGATTGACCTCTGGAACTATTTCTGGTTTGTTGCGTGGTTTCCGACAGAACCCTATCTTGCTCTGAGCTTTGTTGGAGCTGGTGTACTTCTGATTTTGAAACGGCGGCCATACGAACTGATGATGATTGTGTCATTCTACGCATTGTACAGACTTACAATGCCCAGTATGGCTTTCCTGTTTGCGGCCCGATATCTAGTTCCATTGTTCGACATAATGGCAATTGCGTTCTTCTGTGGGTTTGCGCTTATAATTGAGCGACTGTTTAAGATGAAACCCTTGAGAGATACATTTAGTGTAGACTTCACGATTCTGCTCACTATTGTGGTAACATTCCTGTTGCTTACTCCCTCAATCGTTAGTAGCATCGGTTATGTAGATCATCACGCAAATCAAGCGAAAAATATCGAGGAGATGCAGGTACATCTTTCATCTTGGATTCTAGAGAATGTCCCAGATAATGCGACCATAGCAACGTACGATGTGGGAGCACTTGGATATTTTGCCAAAGGGATAGTATTGGATCTCTACGGTCTTGTCACACCTGTCGTTTTGCATAACTTGACAGGTCTAAATGACGCTGCAGAATTCCTCCGCGAAGTAAATTGTACGTATATCATGTTCTATGTCGAGTGGTTCATAGGGTATTATATAGCCCTACTCTCAGCCGGAGCAACAGTTACAGAGCTCTATAGAGTGACTTTGTCAGACCCTGTTGTTGTGGGAACTCCCAACATGGCTGTATACCATATAGATTGGTGATGCCAATAGCTATAAAGAGGATACCTCCCCATGAACAGAGTATGAAAGATGAGGATTGCATCGAGAAGGTTACGATTACTGTATTTCCTCCCATGGCTGGAATTGGTATCGTAGAGGGCGATCCTGTGATCGAAGACGAGGATGCATGTGGTGATACCACAGTTTCTTCGGTTCCAATCAATCCTGCAGATGCCAATGTAGTAGTTGTGAAGCTCAAGAGCGATGATCCAATGATGAAGATCAGTCAGCTATTAGAGAAGGCTCAGATAAAATACGGGGAGAGTATCTGTATTAGAACCGCGAAATATGACACGAAGGAAGATCTGGGTGATGCAATTGAGTGGTTAAATGCCTCCTTACGCGGGAGTGGTGATAATACAGTTCTTGATGGACCCAGTTTCTCAACCTTCATCGGTGCTTCTGCACCAATCTTGTCCATAAACAATAGGCTCTCATTCGTGGGGATGATACCCAACGAAAGTCAGTTTCTGTCTAGACTAGGTGCAGCTATTCGAATTGCAGAAGAGGGTGTCAAGTAGTAGATCATCATTGCTTGAGAATGGAATGGACCTCTTCTTCGCTGATATTCCCTCCACTCAGAACTAAGACAACTTTCTTACCAGCAAACTCCTCAGCATTCTCCAAGAGAGCGGCTGTTGACACTGCGCCAGCTCCCTCGATTCTTAATCCTTCATTCTCGTAAAGGATTCGCATAGCTTGCAAGATTGAGCTCTCTTTGACAAGAACAACTCTATCTACCAAGTCCTTGATGATGTCAAGAGTGATGGAGGTAGATTCCACACCGCCCATGAGACCCTGAGCCAGAGAGTCTGACTCTTCAGCTTCAACCCAATGTCCTGCGATCCAGGACTCGTACACCTCCGGTGATACCTCGGATTGGACTCCTATGATTATTGTGCTCGGATGTTTTGCCTTGATTGCAGTGGCTACACCTGAAATCAGACCTCCACCCCCGATAGGAACAATCACGAGATCGATATCATTCAGTTGCTCAAGAATCTCAAGCCCGGTGGTTCCTGCTCCAGCTACAATCTCATGATCACTGTAAGGAGCGACATAAGTCAAACCACGATCCTTAGCCAACTGGCGAGCGTAGGTTTCAATCTCTTCATAACCTGTTTCCTGAATGACTTCAACACCTTCTTTCTCCATCTTTGCCTTCTTTACTTCTGATGCGTCAAGAGGGAATACTACCCTAGCTGAGATGTCTAGAAGTTTCGCAGCATAGGCAACGCCTAGTCCATGATTACCTGTTGATGCAGTAATCACACCTTTTGCTACTTCTTCCTTAGACAGAGTCATTAGTCTGTTGAGGGCTCCTCGTACTTTGAAAGACCCAGTTACTTGTTCATTCTCAAGTTTGAGATACACAGAGGAACCTGTCAATTTCGAGAGGTATTTGGATTTTCTAAGTGGAGTTTCTTTGATGTGGTTTCTAATTCGCTCTCGTGCTCTTTCGATATCTGACAAGGTGGTCATGATTACAGCCTCATGCAATATTTTCAAAGTGGCATCATGTTGAAAAACAATGTGGCTTTCTATAGAACTCATCATTTCTTCAATCTTCATATTCCTGAGAGAAGCGGTTTTCAATCCATGAACGTATATCAGAGTCCTCCATTGATGACGGTGTGGACGGTTTTTGTCGTCCCTGTAGTCTTCGCTGCTCCATAACCTCTCGTAGGTTAATCACATTCACTATATTCCCGTCCTCGACATGAAGCTCTAGTACATCATAATATGACTCAGCACTCTGGAAGCCCATATGTACATACATTTCCTGAATGAAGTCCCGACCAATCAGAATACGTCCTGTGAACTTAATTTTGAGACCGATATCCTCGTAGAAGTGTTTGAACCCCCAACCGTCCTTTGGTTTTCTGGGTTCCACACCGTTCACAGGCTTGACCTCAATGGGATTTGCTAGCATTGCATCCAAGAATATTTCATCATCAACACAGGCATAGAACATCTGATAACCACGCCAGCATGCAGTGGTTGCCATGGTGGTCTCCATACCAAAGTCAACAGGGACCGGAAGACCTTCTCCATTGACTCCAATAAGGGAATATGTTTCTCCATTGTAACGGACCTCATCTGAGATTTGACCAGTCAATAGTACTACCCATTTCAGATATCAAGCGTGAAGGCTAATAACTCTGTCATTGACCAAAGCTTATCTAGGTAAACTATCACGGAAAATGAGTCACAGGTGTGATGATGATGGATAGAATGAAGGTCCTTGGTATTTTGATTGTTGGTGTTCTGGTAGCTTCAATTGTTGTTATAGTGATCAATCTGCCCCCAACGACTCCACATGACAATGGAGATACAACACCACCTATCATCACAATAACAGGACCTTCTGCAGAGGCAGTAGTATATGGTGCAGAAGCTATTACCTTCTCAGCGACAGATGAGAATGGAATACCAAGAGCAGAGATATACATCGATGGTGATCTGACCGCAGTAGGGCAGTCATACAACTGGAACACACTAGGAGTTGCAGACGGACCCCACACAATAATGTGTCGCGCGAGAGATCCTAGTACAAACTGGGCAAACCAAACAATCAGCGTAACTGTGAATAACTCAATCGACTTCTCATCGTCAGACTTTGACCCTATTTTCAAGGTCATGGCATACAACATTCAGGAGTCAGGTATCAATCCGGATTGGAAAGAGGTTGTGATGGAAGAGAACGCAGACATAGTCATGTTTGTGGAAACCGGATTTTGGGACGATGATGGTAGTGCAGACATGATTGCAGCTGTTGAAGAGTTCAACACATACTTCTCAGAGGAAACCCCCTATGAAGCATTCTGTACACAAGGGATTGCTTTCGAAACTAGTGGCGAAGCTGTGTTCAGTAGATATCCGGTCTTGAGGATAATCCAAATCCAATCAGTTTCACTAGATGACGAAACTGGTTATGATGTTACGCATGACTTCCTTGATGCTGTCATAGATATCAATGGAACAAGTGTTCATTTTGTTGGAGTTCATCTAAAGGCGGCAGGTGGAGAAACAAACGAGAATAGAAGAGAATGGGAGAATGAGGGCATCATCAACTATTTCGACTCGCTCGGAAACGTACCAATCGTGTATCTCGGAGACTTGAACTCTGCATCACCTGTCGATGTTGGACCCCTAGCACCATTCTGGGACCCTGGGGTTGGCCCAATGACCATGTTGATTGACCCAGACGACCCAACATATGGACAGTATTCTTCTGAAATCCACAACTTTACTGATGTTTTTCGCACTTTGAATCCAACTGATCCAGGTTATACCTTTGGGCACACATTTACTCCTCAGACAGCCCGGATTGATTACATAATCACGAATGATTTCTTTGAGGACAAACTGATTAACTCAACTGCAGGTGACACTGCACATGCCTACACTGGCGCAGACCATTATTCTGTCGACGCATGGCTAAACTGGAGCGGTGGGATGAATGTTTCAGCTCTGGCATACTCACCAAATGATTCAGTAATCACAGACCTCAATCTAGATCTGCGAATCTATACACCAGAAGTGTCTGTTGATGTCCCAGTGGAATCATCAGCTCTGCGAGAAACAGGGTCCTCATTGAGGATGATTGCAAGTGAATCCACAAAGCTGTCAGCATTTTGTTTGGTAAAGACCATTGGCGGTTTGATCTTCAAAATATTGCTATGAGGTCCATCAAGACTGACCAAAATTCTAAGGTCTTTCATCCGTTGAATAATATAGTGTGCTTCCTTTTCAGCTGGTTCGAGGGTTTCACTGTTTAGAACTAATTCGACACCAATGAAGAGCCCATGTCCACGGACATCACCGATGATTTTGAATGTCTTCTGCATGTCGATCAAACGTTCCTTGAGATAATTGCCAACCTCTAGAGCATTCTTTTGTAGATGCTGATTCTCAATCTCATCCAAGACAGCCATTCCCACAGCACACGAAACAGTGTTCCCACCAGTGGTACTGAAGAACTCCATTCCAGTTGTGAATGATTCCGCTATCTCAGGGGTGGTAATTACAGCACCAATGGGATGTCCATTACCTATTGGTTTACCTAAGGTCACAATGTCAGGTACAACGCTTTGGGTTTCAAAGCCCCAGAAGTGGGTACCCATCCTGCCAAACCCAACTTGGACCTCATCAACAATACAGACACCACCAGCTTTTCGAACATACTTGAAGGCATTCTTCAGATATCCATCAGGGAATACTATCTGACCACCACACCCCATGAGAGGTTCACAAATGAATGCAGCCAATCCTCGACCTTGTTCTTCAAGACTTTTGGTTACCTCAAGGATGTCTTCGGCATACTTCTTGCCTGTCTTGAAACCTTTAAACTCCCCACGATAGGGATTAGGCATCCGGACAACATGGACATATGGAGGAGCTCCTTCTCCCCCTGGGCCATCATGTTTGTAGGAACTGATGTTGATGAGTTCCCTGGTGTTTCCATGATAGGCCCCATCAATCGCAATGATGTCTTTCTGTCTAGTATGGGTTCTTGCCAGTCTCAATGCCAATTCGTTGGCTTCACTCCCACTATTTACGAAGTAACAAACACTGAGTTTGGCAGGGAACTTGGAAGTCAAACGTTGGGCATACTTGACTAGATTGTCATGGAGGTAGCGGGTGTTGGTGTTCAGGACAAGAGACTGTCTACTCAGGACCTTAACAATCCGAGGGTTGCTGTGACCCACATGAGGAACGTTGTTTCTCATGTCGAGGTACTGTTGTCCATTCTCATCATACAGATACTGCATGTATCCTCGAACTATCTTGATAGGAGTCCTATATGACACGCTCAAGGATGGTCCAATGTGTATCTTTCTAATCTTAAGGATCTCTTCACTTGTCAGAGGTGATTCAGGAAACAATGAGTCTGGAATCTGAAGAATCAGGTTGGGATCAGGACATATGCTGAGCCAGACATCGAGCTTGCTTGGTGGTGCGACACCAAAGAGGTCACCTTTCTGACCCATCATGTCAACAATGAGCTGGAAGTGAAGATGAGGAGGCCAACCTCCATTGTCGGGATATTCTCCAACCCGCCCGAGCTGTTCCCCTTTCTTTACTTCTTTCCCAGCAAAAAGTCCTGAGAGAGAGTCTCTTGTTAAATGACTGTAGAGTACATAGAAGGGAGGTCCATCTGGATCAGTCTTGTACTCAACCACAATCGTGGGGCCATTATCGTACGGTCTTGCATTGTCCTGAAAACTATGAATGACACCATCATGGATAGAGTAGATAGGAGTATTTCTCTCGACGAACAGGTCAGTTGCTATGTGTACAGTGCGGCTTTCGCCCCCTGAAGAAAGGTACTGGTCACCACTATAGATGAGTCTAGGTTCATTGTATCTACCTATTCCAATCTTAACACCAGCTTTGGAGATTTGCTCTGAAACAAGTCCTTCAAAGGATAGGTGGTTTGCTAGATAATGAGGGGATTTAACATCAATAGATCCAACACTAAGATCAATCACAGTACTGTTTGATTCAGAGATTGGTGTGCCGATTGGACTTGTGAATTGGTCCGTGTTTTTCATAACCCACTCTGTGACCCTTTGTGAATTCGGACAGGGTTCAAATCCAGCCGCCTGACGAAAACAGTAAGCAGCAAACCTAGGGTGCACTTCAGCAAGTCGAGTCAAGAGCTCCCATGCTCTCGCCTCACTGATGATTAGATATTCATTATCAGGTTCAAGTGTCTTCTGATACGCAGAAACAGACACGCTTGTCGCAAGTCTTGTACAAGCAAGTGGAAAAAGTAGCTCGATTTCCTGCTCAGTGATGGGAAACACAGAATGATATCCACTGATTATCTTCTGGGCAGTACCAATTGGGTCATCTTTATCGAGCATTGCATAGCTTATCGCGATTGCTAATTCGTTAATTGTATGAGAGTAGACCATATCCCCGAAATCAAGAATGCCAAAGATTCGTCCATCATCATCATGGGGATTGTCGATAACAACATTATCATCGTTCGTGTCATTGTGAATGATACTCTTCCGTAGTACAACCATTTGCGGCACGACGATGGTCTGATACATATCCAAATAGTAGTCGACAAGCTCCCTCTTGTCTTGCTCAGGGATATGCTCCTTGAAATTTGCGATAGTAGAGCTGGCTTTCCCTAGGTCCCAATAGAAATCTCTGTGAGCTGCTGGGTGATTGAAACCTGCTAAACTCTTACTTAAAATCCCGACAAAGCGCCCAAAATCGTTGAGCAAGTTTGGTGAATGCGGTTTCACTGAGGACATGACTTTCCCAGGCAAGTAGGAAATCAATCTCACGAAATGTGAATTCCCTTCGGGAGTTTCAATCTGTGCTATCTCTTCACCTGAAGTGGTTTTTTGGACTGTGGAGGAGATTGGTGACTTGCTTTTACCAGCCAAATACTTCAATGCACTGACCTGGAGATCTAAGGTTTCTCGCTTCTCAGAAATAGTTGAAATCTTCAGAACGTACTCGTCCCTGGTTTCAGTAACTAGGTGAAAATTCTGATCCCGTTCGCTGGGTAATTCCTGTAGACTGCCTGATAGAGCATATAATGAACTGATGATATCACCGGCATATCCAGCATCGATTTGGGGGCGTTCTGGGTCTCTAGCATCCAAGAAAATCTCACCACGTGACGATGACTAGTGAGTCATTCAATGCCATAAATGTAAGCGTTCTTGTCTATGGATTTTGTATTATGGTAAAGATGAAAAAACCTAGGAATTTAAGGTAGAACTTGAGAGTTCCGGTACTTTTCATTTAGAGTTTAGACCCCTGAGGTCCAGTGAGTCATAGTACGTTTCCATTGCGAACATAGTGAGAGTCCTATCTACTTCGGGCAGCTCACGAAGGTAGTCAACAATGAACTTGTTCATGGCATCGATGTTCTTGGCTCGAACCTTGAGTAAGACATCATATTCACCACTCAGTACATGAACACTCTGGACAAGGTGGTGCTGGGCGATGGTCTGACAGAACTCACGTTGCGACAGTACCTTCGACTTACCTGGTACTCTGTAACGTACTGTCACAAGAATGAAAGCCAAGGTTTCACGATCGAGCTTCTTTGGATCCAAGACTACTGTAAATTTGTCGATTATCTCTTTAGACTGTAGGTTCTTTACCCGTGTGTGCACTCTTGAGATGCTTCTCCCAACTTTCTTCGCAAGCTCTGCGTTGCTCATCTTCCCATCCTTTTGTAATAGAGCGAGGATTTTGAGGTCAGTCTTGTCTATCTTTGAATCGGTAATTTTTTCCGCCATAGGATATAAATTAGGAAAAAATCGGAAATACTTTCCGGTTTTAGCAGGAAAACAATATAGCCAGTTATAACTTACAGAGGGTCAGAGAGAGGCGATTACTGCCTCATGACATGAAATAATTGGAAACTCAAGTTTCATCGCCCCACCAGGGCTTCCGCACACTTGAGGCAGGCACTCTCTCAGCATTACAATGAAGCCAGAGGAATCCTTTGATGACAACAGACCTGAGAAAGCCAGAATTCCTACGACTGATCTTTACCGACATTTTAGGACACACAAGGAGCATAGAGGTCGGAATGGACAGGCTTGATGAAGTTATTACACATGGATTGGCAATCGATGGGTCATCAGTTCCCGGCTATGCATCCGTTAACGAAAGTGATCTACTTCTCCTTCCAGAAAGCGCCACCCCCACCCTCCAACCTTGGGACCCAGCAGCAGCATTCATCATGTGTGGAGTCCATGAAACTACTGGAAAACCGCATCCACGAGATCCACGCAACATCCTTCGAAGAGTTGCTACAAAAGCTGCTGAGATGGGTCTTCAGCTTAAAGTAGGAAGCGAGCTAGAGTTCTTTACCCTGAGCAGACATACAGATGGATCAGTCGGGCCCTACGACCAAGGAGGTTACTTCTGTTCACAGCCTGCTGATGGATCACTGGACCTTAGACGTGACATAATCAGGACATTGAACGCTCTCCATATCCCCACAACATCTCATCATCATGAAGTTGCTAATGGACAGAACGAAATCGGCCTTCATTACAGGACTGCTGTTACTGCTGCAGATGACATCATGTTAGCCCGGACTGTGATTTCTGAAGTGGCCTATAGACAAGGACTCATTGCGACCTTCATGCCCAAACCATTCTCAGACCAGAATGGATCAGGTATGCACCTTCATCAAAGCATATGGGGACTCGATAGCACAAGAAACCTCTTTACTTCTGAAAAGATAGGTAATATCTCTCAACTCGCTACACACTATGTAGGAGGTCTCTTGAAACATGCGACTACTCTTGCTGCTGTGGTCGCACCTTCAGTGAACTCATACAAGAGATTGGTTCCGGGATTTGAAGCTCCGACAAAAGTCGCATGGGGATACAAAAACCGTAGCACAATGGTTAGAGTACCATACTTCAACGGTTCTGCAAAAGCGGCCAGAGTGGAGCTTCGTTGTCCAGATGCAACCTCATCGCCACATCTTGTGATTGCAGTGGTGCTTGCAGCTGGGCTAGATGGTATCAGCCAAAAGATAGAACCACCGACACCAACAGATGAGGACCTGTTCGAGGGAAAGTCTGATACAGAATCACTCCCAGGTTCGCTTGAACTGGCACTCACTAATCTGGAGAATAGCAAAGCGATGAGGGAGATTTTGGGTGGGACTGTCGTTGACAAGCTAGTAGAGCTGAGACGGAAAGAGTGGAGAGACTATGTTAAGGCTACTGGAAATCCTGGAATATCCGAGATTACCTCTTGGGAGATTGATAGATACCTACATGTAAATTGATTCGGACTTCCAAAAGACTTGTATCTCGCCGCTTTACTTGAGCTGTACGGGAGGACATTAATGATGCCCGGTTTCGAAAGTAAAGAACAGTTTCAGCAAGTATTCAACAAGTTCTGGGAAAAGGCAACTCAGCAATCTGAGATAATAGAGAAGCTTACAAAGTCACAGGTTGTTGTCAGGTTCGATGTTGAAGACCCAGAAGTCCACATGACCATCAACTTCAGAGACCCTGGCCCGAACGGAGAGATAGGAACACTAACCTTTGATAGTGATGTAGAACCTGAAATCTCAGTCTGGTCTAAATCAGAAACTACGAACAAGTTCTGGCAAGGCAAGCTCAACACGACTGTAGCCATGGCACGAGGGCAGGTCAAGCTTGATGGATCAGTAGCTAAGGCTCTTGGACTGCTATCAAAAATCAAGCCACTATATGCTTTGTACCCGGACGTGCTCAGAGAGGAAGGCTTAGACCATATGTTGTTGTAGTATCAAAAGCAAAATATATATTCACAAATCTAACAACAGAGCTCGTTAAGACAATTAATTATTGTTAATAAGGTGTATACAATGGCAGCAGTAACGAAAGAAATGAGCATTGGCGAGGTCGTAATGAAGTGGCCTGAAACAGCAGCGGCCTTCTTGGAGCATGGACTAATGTGCTACGGATGCGCCGCCGCAAGATACGAAACCATCGAGCAGGGAGCACAAGCACACGGCATCGATCCAGATGAGCTCATCAAGGCAATCAACGAAGAGATTGAAAAGAAGGAGAAATAGACTCCTTCCTGAGCCCTCTACATAGGGGACTTTATCATTATTTCTCATTAGGTTTAGTACGACCGTAGAGACGGCCAGTTTCTTCCTCAGTCATCTCGAAACTGTGCTCAGGGTCTGGAAACTTTCCCTCACGGACTTCCTTTGAATAATCAGAAACTGCATTCTTGATCATTTCTCTCACATTAGCGTATTTCTTAACGAACTTTGGTTTGAAGTCTTCAAAGAGACCCAGCATATCCCAGAGTACAAGGACCTGTCCATCACAGTATGGTCCCGCTCCGATTCCAATTGTGGGGATGTTCACCGACTCTGTAATGACCTTAGCAGTTTCGCTTGGAACAAGCTCTATGACCATCGAGAATGCTCCTGCTTCTTCTAGTTGAACAGCTTGGTCGATCAGCATTTTGGCCATATCAGCTGTACGACCTTGGATACGGTATCCGCCCAGTTGGAATATGGACTGAGGTGTAAGACCGATGTGGCCCATGACTGGAATTCCTACATCCACAATTGACCTAACGATGTCCACCACAGGTTTAGTTCCACCTTCGATCTTGACAGCTTCAGCACCACCCTCCTGCAACATGAGCCCACAGTTCTCCAATGCCTGTTGGGTACTGACTTTATAGGACATGAAAGGCATGTCCCCCACAATCAGACTATCTGGTCTGGCTCTGGCAACCGCGGCACAATGATGGATCACATCTTCTAATGTAACAGGAATTGTGCTCTCATAACCTAACAAGGAGTTCCCTACTGAATCTCCCACTAGAATCATGTCCACTCCCACCTCACTTAGTATCGATGCTGTGGGAGCATCGTAGGAAGTGAGCATCACTATCTTCTTACCTTTCTTCTTCATGAGACGGATACTGTGTGTGGTTTTTCTTGCCAAGGCGTTATCTCCACTCTAGACAATATAGTATGCCCTTGATATATATTCGTCACACAGAATGTATAATGTATATACATTTGAGTGGAGCTCGTACTCTTCGATTACAGGTCAATACCTTTCCTTCTGAATCGACGTTTATACCACTCCATTCCTCCAATTGCTGGGATTGAAGCAGCAATACATACAATCCAATCGTTGATTGTGAGTGGTGCAAAGTAGAACTCGAGTCCATACGGAGCGAGAATCTCCTGAGCCAGTGGAACGTACATCAGTAGGTAGTGTGCCAGATAGATCAGACCAATCAGAATAACGAATATCCATGTACCAGGCTCTCGAATGCTCTCCGACAGAGGCATGTTGATTCGCCGAATGATCAGGACCATTGTACTCTCGACAATCAGAATCACTGAGAGTAACATCACCGTGGCTTTGAAGACAGGGTCTATCACACCATAGTATCCCAGGTTATTCTCAGGATATATGGGTACAATCCCACCCCAAGCTGTCAGAGTTATTGCGTAGACTAAGGTAGCCCCAATGGTCATTAGGAAAACATTCAGTGCCATGAACTTTGCTAGATTCCGGGTTATGATCTCTTGACTGTCTCGAGGTTTGTCCTCCATTGCCCGTGGCGATGTCCTGTCGAATACCAACGCAAGACCGGGGAATGAGTGAGTAGTAACCACCAAGTAGAGACTCTGCCACTGTGATAGCATGTTGATCCATTCAGGCAGAATGAACAGGGCTCCAAAGAAGATGATACTCTCAAACAGGTTTATGGCTACATAGAAGTAGATCATTATTCTGATCTTGTTGAAGAGACCCCTTCCCTGATGCACACCAGACACGATAGAAGCAAAGCTGTCATCAGTGATAACAAGATCTGCAGCCTCCTTAGCTACGTCCGTACCTGTGATTCCCATGGCGATACCAGCATCACTCATGGCAAGAGCAAGGGCGTCATTCACACCATCACCAGTCATGGCCACGACACGGTTTTGGTCTTGGTAGCGTTCTACAATCACCTGTTTGTGTTCAGGGTTTACCCTAGCGAAAACATTGGTCCTGGCAAAGTCCTCATCACTGATTGAGTCTATCTCAGTACCTTCAACAGCAAGTGAGCTCTCGCCAAAAATACCTAGGTCAGTTGCTATTGTCTTGGCTGTTGCAGAAGCATCTCCAGTTATCATGATTACATTGATTCCTGCACTGTGACACTCTTGAACAGCTTCACGAACACCCTCTCGTGGTGGGTCTACAATGCAAGCAAATCCTAGATAGATCAAATCCTTCTCAGTCTTCTCACGAGCGTCTTTGCCTGTCGGAACACTATCCAAGTGTCGATAAGCGATTGATATCACTCGATAGCCTTTAGCAGCAAAATCATTGGTCATCTCCCTTACACGATTGACAACGTCGGGAGATATCTTCGAGGGAGAGTCCTTCCCATCAATGTAGGTGCATTTGGTTATCAGGACTTCAGTTGCACCTTTAACGAAGGCCACAAACTTTTTGCCATCCTTGCATATCTTAGACATTCGTTTCAGTTCTGACTCAAATGGAAACTCCTCCACGACCTCGTACTTCTTGAGGATGGCTTCTTCATCCAATCCGCTCTTTCGGAACATAGTCAGGAGTGCTGCATCAGTCGGGTCGCCCAATGGCCTCCAGATTGTGCCTTGGTCAGGTATCTCCTCCCTAATGATCTCGGAATCATTGTTTATACCACCACACACAACAAGTCGATAGAGACCTTTCCAGGAGAATATGTCCTTCACCTCATCCTCCTCTATGCTGATGGTTGCCGGGTCAGCAGCGCCTTTGAGTAGATAGATACCACCTGTCGGCTCATAGCCATCACCCTTTACTGAGTATAGGTTATGAGTGTCCCAGATGTACTTGACCGTCATCTGGTTGCGTGTCATAGTGCCTGTCTTGTCGCTGCAAATGACACTCACTCTTCCAAGGCTCTCGACTGCAGAGAGGTCTCGAATGATGACTCCCTTCTTGGCCATAGCTAGAACACCAGTAAGAAGAACTATGGTCGTGAGCAGAGGAATGTTGATGGGCATGATGGTCATTGCACGTGTGATTCCTTCTTGAGCCCGTGACATGATTGAATCAATATTGAGATCTATAATTCCAGTACCATAGACAATCGGATAGAGAAAGACCTGCCAAATGAGTGAAACTGCCATTAGTACAATTGCTGCGATTCCGAGATACTTTGCCAACAGGTTGGTTTTCTTTCGAAGTGGAATATCCCCTGTATTGAGTTCTCCAAGTGTGCCTTGAATCTTGCCAATCTCGGTCCTTCCTCCTGTTGCAGTCGTGACAACAGTCGCCATCCCAGTGGCCACGTAAGAACCGAAGAAGACCATGTTTCGCATGTCAGTGAGAGGCGCATCTTTTCCAATTATTGCATCGTTATCCTTAATGGCTGGAACGCTCTCACCAGTCATTGATGCCTCATCTGTGGTCAGGTTAGAACAGCTGATGATTCTACCATCAACAGGGATTCGATCACCCTGCTCAAGGATAACGATATCCCCAGGAACAGCGTCCATTGGAGGAACACTCATCTCAGAACCATTTCGAATCAATCGAGCCTCTCCAGCTGACAGTTGTTCCAGAGCCTCTAGTTTCTTCTGTGCACGGAACTGCTGGACAATAGCTACTAGGGCATTTACAGCAACGACTCCAAGCCAGACAAGAGCTTGCGCCATCTCGTTCTCGTCTGACGGGAAAAGGTATGCGATGAGTATCAAAGCAAATGAGCTGACGATGTAGATCGTAATGAGCCAGTTCAGAATCGGAGCGATGTAGACTTTCCAAAATGGCCCTCGAATCCGTGGGATAGTGTTAGGGCCAAATTCCTCAAATCGTGATTTTACATCAATATCCGACAGACCACGGGCAGGATCTACTTTGAGGACCTCGTATACATCCTTGAGGGGCATGGAATGGTAGGGGAGAACGGATTCGTCTTGTGTGATGGCGTCTTCTTCCGACAATGCTTCTACCTCTCAAGTAATATTGCTGTACAAAGACAACAGATAAATCAAACTCGATGGTCCTACCTTCAAGTCCGACAACAGCTGTTGAACGACCGAACCTTTTGAAGCTTTTCCGTTTCATTTTTCAGAACATTTCAACCATTACCTGTGCCGATAGGTTCTTGAGGCCTCATGAGTGTTCTCGAATGCCGCACGCGGTAGATACTCATTGGTGCAGACAATGTCAATGGACTATTACTGGCAGACCACCGACACTCGTAAATCCTCGTCGGAGGGACGACGGATTGTCGCAGCAATCATTATTCTCATGATAGTAATTTCTACAGGGATTGTACTCATTCTCCAGGGGGACTTCCCAGGTAGTACTACAAGTGGTAGTCCAGTGAGAGTCGCAATACTAGACTCAGGTATCGACCAAGACTTTTCACTGCAGGGGCGAGTCGTAGAGGAGAAGAGTTTCATTGAGGTCCAATACGGATACGATCAACCCGACCAAACAGTCACAGATGCCAAACCCGAAAGTGTCCCCCATGGAACGCTAGTGGCTAAGTTAGTGGCAGAAACACCAAACGCGCAAATTGTAAATGCAAAAGTTTTGAGCTCGGATGGAACTGCAACGACTCTGGCACTCGTGGCTGCGATATACTGGGCTGTAGAGCAGAACTGCAGTGTTATTACGATGAGCCTTGGTTCTTCACCTGTGCACAATGACCCATTGGCAGAAACATTGGAATGGGCCTTCTCTAGGGGAGTTGTCATTGTGTCATCAGCAGGCAATGAAGGAGAAGGAGGCGTCGCTGGAACGAGCATATCATCCCCTAGTGTCTTTGAACACTGTATATCAGTTGCAGCGCTTTATGAAACCGGTGAGCCTACAGAGTTTTCATCGACAGGTCCGACCAGGTCAAGATACATGAAGCCAGACATCAGTGCTCCAGGATGGGCGAACATTGCAGGAGGAGTTTACTACGGGACGAGTTTCGCATCTCCCAGGGTTGCTGGAGCGGCCGCTGACTTGATTGGATATTGCGTGACGAACAACATCACCTATACTCCTGGATCCATTATAACTGCTCTATTGAAAGGAGCCACTCCCGTAGGCAACTATCCGAGCTACATTGTCGGAGCAGGAAGGCTCAATGTCCAGAACTCACGAAACCTCATCAGCGAGAATAGTGTGGATGGGGATCTTCCAGCTTTCAGTCTAGCTTTCCCTGGAGAGCTGCCAATAGATTTTGAGAGGCTCTTTCTAGGGGACACTTACAGATTTGATATTAGGCTCATAACCTCAGGATACACTACTTTTAGTGTCAGCATAACTGGTGACCCACTTGGGACCATAGATATCCCATCTACAGTCGTAGTAAATCAGACACGGATTTTTCCTATGACTGTGAACATACCCAGTTCTGGTCTTTCTTCTGTTGATGCAACCATTACGTTCACATCTTCTGTTTTTGGATCGTCTGAGCTATCACTGTTGTTTGATGTGACAAGTCCTGTTGCAAGAGTTGCCTTTGACATCAGTCATACTGGATGGTCCATTGATTCATACTATGGTCAGTTCAGAGAGTTTTACAAAGAGTTGATTGATAATGACATCTCTGTTACAGAGATACGCAACAGCTCTGAAACAACACTCTCGTTCCTGCAGGAGTTTGATTCTGTCGTGATCCTAGATCCATGTGTGTACAATGTCAATGAAACAAACCCACTGAATCCCGAAGCATTCACCTTGCCCTTCTCATCCTCTGAGAAGGCAGCATATGAGGATTATTTCAATTCGGGAGGTGGAATCTTTGTATCATCTCTCTCATCTGGTGCAACAAACCTTACGCAACTCAACAATTTTCTCGACTGGTCTGGATTCGAGATCATAGATTCAGAAATTCCATCATCATCAGAAACTGATCCTATAATTATCGACAACATTGACACCCATATCATCACCCAAGGAGTTTCTGGTTTTCATTACCTTGGAGCACCAATCTCAATTCCCAGTGGTGGAAATAGGCTCGCTAGATATGGAGCGATGCCAGTCATGGGCTATCTAGAGGGAGGCGGAGGAGGAAGACTCGTAGTAACAGGTTCTAATTATATGATAGACAACTATGCTTTCCTTGGAGAATATGGACCTGGGGATGATGCACTGATTGCACTCAGGGTTGTGCTTTGGACTTCAGGACTAATTGTCTAGGTTCAAAGTGTGTCTTGAAACACTATGATTGCCGGAAATCCGTGCTTTATATATAAATAGGGGAACGGGTTGAATCACTAACAACCTTTCCGAGTCGAAGTCGGAACATGCCGGTGACAGGGATTAGTCCTTGGTCGCCGGCTCACCGACACTTCTTTTCCCTTGGTATATACCAGCATGCTTAACATAGCGGTTTGTACGAATCTCGATGTCTGGGCGTGAGTCAGAGATTTGGCAAGATCTACGAAAGCATCCTATGCAGTCCTTGCGGCTGTCACAATGGCACACTTTCTGAATCATGTTTACACAGGAGCATTATCGCCATTCTTACCTAAGATCCAGGATGACCTAAATCTTGGATATACAGAGGTTGGTATTATCACAAGTGCTGTAGTCATAGCGATGACCTTGTCGCACTTCATTGTTGGCTACCTTGGCGACAGAGGCTCTCGCTGGCGTGATGCTTTCATCTCAACTAGCATACTTCTTAGTGCTGTAGCAATGATTCTTGTCAGCTACTCTAGCAGTTTCCTAATTCTTGCCATCTTCCAATTCTTTCTAGGTGTTGGTGCATCGGGATATCACCCTAGTGTCTTTCCAGCACTTGCTGAGAAATTCCCTCAAAGAGACCTAGCAAAAGCGACTGGTATTCAAGCCATGGGTGGTCTCGTAGGTATGGCAATGATACCATTCCTAGGAGTAACACTCTATGTCATTTTCAATGACCAATGGCGACCCTCACTAATTGCACTAGGTGTTATGGGATTCATAGTATTCGTCCCATTCATAATTTTGATGAGATACTCCAGGTCAGGATACGCTGATGGTTTTTTGGATAAAGAGGAGGAGTGTGAAGGAACAGACGGATGGACCAAAGGATATTGGCTAGGGTTGATTCTCATGGGTTTGAGAGGGATGTCCTTTAGATGTACCTCATTGCTAATGCCAGTATATCTGGTAGCCACGTATCCGGTGGACCTAATCGAAGCTGGATACCTGACAACAGTCATGTTGACAGCTGGACTCTTTGGTGAGATATTAGCTAGCTGGCTCTCGGACAGACTTAACAGACGAGTTCCATTCCTCGTGGTTTCAACAGGACTGGCAACGCCAGCTCTGCTCTTACTGAACTATTCGCTAGAGATTTGGGTCCTCATAGCAATGCTGGTTGTTATTGGTTTCTTCTTCTATCTGGGAGTGCCAGCCAACACAGCCTACCTCACTGAGGTCAGTCCCCGAGAGAACAGAGGCCTCGCTTTTGGTATGCTGTTTTCCATAGGTGCTCTGCCTGGTGCAATATCGCCAATCATCTTTGGGTGGATTGGAGACCTGTATGGACTCCCTGCATCTATTCTCTTCCTCGTTAGCACAACAATCTTAGCCACTATTGTAGCGCTCCTAATGAAAGATGTCAAACCAAGTGCGTTCGTAGATTCTCGGCTCTACCTAGATACTTCTCCTCCAATCGAATAGGACACTGATTCATCTGTAGACAATCTGATATATGGAGAGATTTGGAGAGAAGATAATGTTCGACTATCACATCCATCCCAATTATTCCATTGATGCAGAAGGAGAGATTGATGAGTTCTGCAGAGCAGCAGTCGAGGTTGGTCTGAAGGAGATTGCTTTTACAACACACCTAGATACAGACCGGATCGCTGATGACTGTTATGTCAACGTGAAGGGGAAGAGAGTGGATATTTCAGCAAGTGTCTGGCTCGAAGAGTATGAGTCAGAGATACGAGATGCTAGCGACAGATTTGTAGACTCAGGTCTTGCAGTCCTATTAGGAGTAGAGGTTGACTGTTTCCCTGGTGTGGAAGAAGCGCTTCCAGAAAGATTCTTCTCAACAGATTTTGACCTTATTCTTGGATCAGTCCATCTCATTGACCATATTGCTATCTCCGCAGGAGGGAGAGCAGAGGATGTCCTGAGAAAGTACAACATGGAGGAGTTGGGTGAGAAATACTTCACTCTGATGCTCGACTCCATAGACCTGGATTTGTATGACGTTCTTGCTCATATCGACCTCTATAGGAGGTATGGAGAGTCATTCTTTGGTGAAGCTATTCATGACCTCTGGAAGACCTACATCCATGAGCTCAGTAACAAGATGAAAAGCAAGAATGTGGGCTTTGAGATCAACACGTCCTCTCTGAGAAGAGGGATGAACCAGCCAATGCCAGATGAGCGTATAGTTCATGCGTTAAGGAAAGAGGGTGTTGAAATAGTGACAGTTGGTTCTGACGCTCATACTCCGAGTGAGGTTGGTAAAGGAATCGAGGAGGCGCTGCAAATTGCTAGAAGAGCAGGATTCGAGGGTCCATCCACATTTAGAAAGAGAGAGCCAGCTATTTGGAAATTGACCAACCGAGGGAAACAGAATTAAACCAGCGCAGATTAGACACATGGATGGAGGAATAATCACCTTGTCTGGTAATGATGTGGAAAGCCTCCAAACAGCACTACGACTATTGGAGTCGGGCTTGACTGCAGAAGCTATCAAAGTACTCAGAGAGTTGGTCAAGGACAGGCCGGACATGATTGAAGGCTGGTATAATCTTGGCTATGCTCTTACAGAAGCAGAGGAGTATGATGAAGCAATCAAGGCATATGATGAAGCGCTGGCTATTGATAACTTCATCTTTGAGATCTGGTTCAACAAGGGCAACGTTCTGTATGCACTGAAGGATTTTGAGAATGCCAGAGATTGCTACGAAGAAGCTTTGGAGATAAATCCTGACGATGCTGAGGCATGGAACAACCTCGGAAACTGCTTTTCAAGACTTGCAGAAGGACAAGCTGCAATCGAAGCCTATACTCATGCAGTAGCCTTGAAACCAGACTATGCAGAGGCATTCTACAACAAGGCCAATGCTCATTTCATTGAGGAACAAGATGACCACGCCATTACATATGCAGAGTACGCTTTACAGCTGGACCCATCTTTGGCTGAACTTGTGGGTAAATGGATCAATGTAGCAAGAAATAGGATTGCCTCGAGAAAAGAACAGGAAGAGTACAAGCGTAGACAGATGGGTCAAAGCGAATGATTGTTTGATTCATCACACCTAAAAGGAGTTTCAACAAGGCACACACTATGATGCCTATCAACCCAGACAGGCAAGAATCGCAGATAAGAATGCCCGAACCGAAATACATTGCCGGTCTCTCTTTAATCATCATCATTGGAGGGATTATTGCGGCATTTCTAGCAGGACAGGGGTATCTTCCGGTTGATCCAGGGATGGTTTTGGGCATGAGCATACTTGGTGCGACTATCATTGTCTGTTGTACTTCTACTATCATGATAGGTTCATACGCACAGAGGGTCCCAGAGTATGGAGACATGGAGATCAGGTTTGAGGAAGGCAAGACTCAGTTTGATAACGAAGATTGGGAGTATGCTCTGGAGATATTCAAGACTCTTGCTGGACCCAAACTTGACCATAAGAGAGCATTGTACTATGGTGCGCGATGCTATGAGGAACTACAAGATTGGGAGAACATGAAGATTTTCTGCAAGGCGTATTTGAAGATGAAACCGAAGGACAAGGAAGTCTGGGAGATGTTGAATCGAGCACATAAGAAACTCTTCGAGTATGAGGAAGCCGAGAATGCGTTGAAAAGAGCAAATGAACTCTAAAGATCTACTTGGTCACTGGATTACGTAAATAGCCAATCTTCTCGATGTACATTTCGACACTATCATCAGGCTTTAGGAATTCAGGTGGATCTCTCACAAAGCCTACTCCAGAAGGAGTACCAGATGCAATCACATCTCCAGGCTCAAGGGTGAATGATTTTGATAGGAACGAAACAATCTGCTCCACTTTGTATATGAGATTAGATGTTGAAGAGTTCTGCTTGGTTTCTCCATTGACCTTTGTATACATACTTAATCCTGAAGCGTTCCCAAGCTCGTCACAGGTAACGATACAAGGTCCCATGGGGCAGAATGTATCAAGCGATTTTCCTCGGACCCATTGTCCATCACCCAGCTGAATGTCACGGGCGGAAACATCGTGGATGATAGTATAGCCCGCGACATAGTCGAGAGACTGCTCTTCAGAAACATCTTTGCAGCTCTTACCAATCACAACACCAAGCTCGACCTCCCAATCAATCATGGAAGACACCTTTGGAATCACAATCGGATCATTCGGACCAATTACACTGGAGGAAAATTTGGTGAAGACAACAGGAAACGCTGGGACTTCGGAACCAGTCTCCTCAACATGGTCCAGATAGTTCTTACCTAAAGCCACAATCTTGCCAGGACGAGAGATTGGAGCTTCCAATGTTACAGAATCCAGAGGATAAGTCATTAATCGTTCCTCCTCTGGAGTTTTCTCATACCTGTCAATAATCTGACTGACAACGCTGATGCCTGCAGACCATTGAAGAAGCTCCAACATCGTCGAGGGGAAACTGTGACCCCTTACGTGGTATTTCCTACCAAAGTGTGAAGCAGCATCAGGGATATCGAGAATGCCACTCTCGAGCTCTACACCGATTGAAGGGACACCCATCCTTGAATATGTGACGAGTCGCATGAAGTTGAAAGGTATACCATCTCATTTATCCGTACCTATGTCAAATCGGACTTTGGTGTAGCATTTGGTCGACGAACCTACATTGGACGAACTACCAGACAGAGTGTTTGTGGCACTTGGAAGAAGGGGAATGGAACCTATCCCTTTGAAGGAATGCACCTATGAATGTGACGGCCAAGAATTGAAACTCATAGAAGTAAAGAAAGACCCAGTTGGAGGGACTGGGACTGAAGAGGTTGAAGAGAACTGGTTGGTCGAATGTACAAAGTGTAATCGGCAGTTTACAATCCAATGCATCGTACGCTATCACGACGGAGAAAGAATAGATACAAGAGTGAATTTGATAGATGACAAAGGGCAAAACCTCGGTTGGTTGGGTAGCTACTAGGTGATGAGGTTTGGGTCGCAACTACAAAATAGCAGTACTTCCAGGAGACGGAATCGGAAGAGAGGTCATTCCAGAGGCTATCAAGGTGCTGAGAGAGGCCTCAACTATCACTGGTCTCCAACTTGACATCCATGAATTTGAGTGTGGAGGGCAATACTACCTCGAACATGAGAGGGAATGGTCTGAAGAAGCAGAAGATTTCACTAAGAAAGAGGCGGATGCAATCCTGCTTGGAGGGATTGGAGGAACTGACCAAGCAGGTAATGTCGTCAGATTACACGATGGCAATCTAGCTGGATACAACATCGTGATTGGGTTGAGGCAGGACCTTGACCTTTATGCTAATGTACGACCAGTGAAATTATACCATGGAGTTCCAACACCTCTAGCTAACAAACGTCCTGAAGATATCGACATGGTCATTGTAAGAGAAAACACTGAAGGACTCTACACTCCTGTACGAGGGAGGGTGTCAGATTCTGACAGAGAGCTTGCGTTTGATCTGCGATTGATTACAGCAAAGGGGTCAGAACGTGTGGCAAGGTATGCATTCAATCTGGCCATGAAAAGAAACGGAGCTCCTGTTGACAAACAGAAGAGAGTGACCTGTGTCGACAAGAGCAATCTCCTTGCAGGCTGTAAATTGTTCAGAGAGTCTTTCGACAAGGTATCAACAGAGTTCAAAGAAGTATCCAAAGACTATGCCTATGTTGATGCATGGACACTCTTGGCTTTGAAACAACCAGAGTTCTACGATGTTGTTGTTGCACCAAATGCCTTTGGTGATATAATCAGCGATTTAGGAGGAGCGATTCAAGGAGGATTGGGTGTCGCTCCATCCGGCAATATCGGAGAGAAACATGGAATGTTTGAACCAGTCCACGGATCAGCCCCAGACATTGCGGGAACATATCAAGCTAATCCGATAGCTGCAATACTGTCAACTGCAATGATGCTAGAATGGCTGGGTACCAAACATAATGACGCAATATCAACTCAGGCTGCTGAATCAATTAGGTGTGCAGTAGAAAGTGTCCTACATGAAGGGCAGGACCGTACTGTAGACTTATGTAGAGGAAGATGGCAAAAAGTAAAGCCTGCAACCACTCTAGAAGTGGGCATAGCAATCGTCAAGAGAATCAAGGGGTGAGAGAATGGGGAAGACTCTAGCTGAGAAGATATTGGGCAGTCACACAAATGATGGAGATGCAAGCGCTGGAGAGATTGTTGAGGCACGAGTAGACCTCCTTATGGTTCATGAGGTGCTAGGCTCCAGAATTCTACCCATCCTTGACGAGATGAATTTCAAGAAGGTGTGGAACCCTAACAGAGTGCTTGTTGTCAATGACCACTGGGCGCCAGCCTCAGATATCAATAGCGCAGAAATCCATCGAAGAAACAGGAACTTCGTGAAAGAGCAAGGCATCACAAACTTCTGTGACGTGGATTGCGGCATCTCACATCAAGTCCTCCCTGAGATGGGGCTGGTGGTTCCAGGTGCGTTGATTGTGGGCAGTGATTCTCATTCCACAACATATGGAGCATTCAATGCTTTCTCAACTGGCTTGGCAGCAACAGATTCAGCACTGATTCTAGCCACAGGAGAGATTTGGTTCAGAGTACCGGAAACTCTGAAGATTATTGTAGAGGGAGAGATTCCAGAAAGGGTGATGAGTAAGGACCTGATTTTGAAGATTATCAGCGAACTGGGTCCTGATGGAGCGAACTATCAATCTATGGAATTTCATGGTCCGACCATTGACACCATGAGTGTAGGCGAACGGATGACAATGTGCAACATGACAGTTGAGGCAGGGGCGAAGTGTGCTCCAATGCCCATCAATCAGGACGTGAGGTTCTGGATGGAGGACTATGCACCTAAGAAGAAGTGGAAAGAGGTCTCGGTCGATGCAGATGCTGATTATATCGATGAACGTCAATATGACCTGTCGGACGAACCACTGGAACCAACGGTTGCACCGCCGGATCTCCCAACAAACGGAAAGCCTGTGGCAGAAGTTGCAGGAGTTCCAATCGATCAGGCTTTCATTGGTTCGTGTACCAACGGTAGGCTCGGGGACTTGATAATAGCAGCAGAGATTCTGAAAGGCAAGAAAGTGAAGGAAGGAGTTCGACTAATCATCACTCCTGCGAGTAAAGCGACCTACATGGAAGCGCTGGAAAGAAGCATCATCAAGATACTGATGGATGCAGGTGGCATAGTGACCAACTCGACTTGTGGTGCGTGTGTTGGAGGTCACTTGGGAGTATTAGGGGCTGGTGAAGTGTGTATTTCCAGTACAAACCGTAACTTCAGAGGAAGAATGGGGCATCAAGACTCACGTATCTATCTGGCCTCTCCAGCCACTGTAGCAGCAAGTGCCCTGAAAGGCGTGATTACGGACCCGAGGAGTGTTTGAACTATGAGTAAGGACTTTAGTAACATCACTGGTCGTGCATGGGTGTTTGGAAATAACATCAACACTGACCAGATCATTCAAGGCCAATACCTCACACTCCTAGACTACAGCGAGATGACAAAGCACACCTTCGAGATTCCAAGACCCGTCTTTGCATCTAAAGTGAAGCAGAATGACATTGTCATAGCAGGAACCAACTTCGGAAGTGGTTCTTCACGTGAAGAAGCTCCAAAGGTTCTCAAGCACAGTGGTATTGGTTGCGTGGTTGCAGAGTCTTTCGCTCGGATATTCTACAGGAACTCATTCAATGTAGGATTGCCATTGTTGATCATTCCGAACATTGGAAAGCTCGTCAAAGACGGGAAGACTGTTACTGTCAATCTCTGGAAAGGCACACTGGCAATCAAGGATGATGGTGTTACACTACATGGGAATCCACTCCCTGAGAAGATGGTTGAAATTCTTAGGGCTGGTGGAGCTGTGCCCTGGTTCAAAAAACACTCATGATCTCCAAAAGGTGGCAAAACACTAAAAGGAGTCACTCTGTGGACAAGACAGTAACCTTGATTGTGAGGACACTGGATGAACGTAATCTTCTTTCTATTCATTAGTTTGATTCTTCATGCGATTCCAATCCCGTTCAGGACTGAAATGCTGAAGCCAAACAGACTGATCAAATGGCTTCCATTTAGACTGATTTGGGGATCTGTGGCATGGGCTATAATAACTCTCTTGATGGTCTCAACCCTTCCTTGGGCAATACTGACCCTTCTCACGAGTCTAGGACTGCTTTTGATTTTCTCAAGCGGATTCAGGGGCGGCGATATTGAAGAGGTCCTGCAGGGAATTAGAGTGCCTCTGACTTGTATTGGACTTTTAGTCATCATTCTGGTCCCAGCATTCTCAGGAATCATCAGCTGGACTTCTGATGTATCAAATGCGAACTACTTCGATGGCAAAATCATTGAAAGTGATGAACCACTGTTTAATACGACAATTCCTGACAATATGGTGCGTTTGGTGACTGAAGAATATGCTATGTACGTTGCAAGACAGCATCTCTCACCCTTTGGATCTAATGTCTATGTTGCGGCTGCACATATCACTACGAGAAATGACAAGTTAGTATGGGTGTGTACAATAGTATCGACCAATGTCTTGGCAGAGAACTTCATCAAAGGATTCATCGTGGTTGATGCCAATGATCCACAGTCTGAAACACCTGACTTGATCCAAGGTACAAACATTACTGTTGGAGAAGGTCTCTTCTGGGACCGCAATATTCAGTTTGGAAACTACTTGAATGACATGACTTCAAGCTATGAGTATGCCTACCCAACATGGGATCCCGACGGCGATATGGTCTATGTTCAGACCAGAACGCCGATTGGTTTCGACTTTGTCGAGAGGGCTAGCGGACCAGTTCTCTATTATGAGAATGGTTCAGTATTCAGCTATGCAACCATCGAAGAAACCCCAGATTGGGTCACTCAGGCATATGGCGAA
Organism: Candidatus Thorarchaeota archaeon; assembly: GCA_048882045.1. Taxonomy (GTDB): domain Archaea; phylum Asgardarchaeota; class Thorarchaeia; order Thorarchaeales; family Thorarchaeaceae; genus SMTZ1-45. The sequence continues at coordinate 55,142 of JBHLRZ010000010.1, forward strand.
GAGTATCTAGAGCGACAGATCTCAAGATGGGGTGGCTACAGGCGAGGTGACGGATTCGATCTCTTTGCAGGTGGATTCCTCTGGGTCATTGCGCCTTCAAACAACCGATTGGAGATTCATGAAGACACGCGATACATCATAAATCCTGACACTAACCGAGTAGAAGCTTTCATAGCAATGAATCCCGTGACAGCTACAAGAACCCTTGCAGGTGTATTCAGGGCTACAAAGGATGAGATATACTACCATGACCTGAGTGGAGAGGGATATGTCAGCGGCGATGCAGCTGCAGCCAATGTTGTTGCAGTTTTAGGAAAGCCAGCAAGTGGAGAGTATTTTGGTGCAATGCCACTTCTCTATCCAGTCGTGATCAACTCAACACTGACCAAATGGACATGGTATGCACCTATCTATTGGGCAGACTATGCCTATGATGAGGAATCTGAATCCTACACCGCGACAAACATGCGACTCATTGCATTAGGGATGGTGGATGCGTCCAACATCGATAGGTTTGCTTGGAAACTTCTTGAAGGAGGTCTTTCAGGAGAGGAACTCGTGCATTCTGTACGGACGGAATATGTAGAGTTGTTGGGAGGAACAGTAGAACCAGAGCCCACTGGAACCTTCGAGATGACTGCATCAGTCGTGAACAAGACGAGCTATGTAGACGGTGGTGACACTCACATAGTACTCAAGACCGATAATGCAACATATCCATACATCGAGGGAGCTCGGGACTGGATGAATCTGACAGACTGGTATACACTACTCAACGACATCGGAGTTGGAAACTCTTTCACAGCAACCATCCAAATCGTTGGTGACATGTATCGGATAATTGCTATATTTAAGAACTAGATGAGGGGAGGGGGTTTTCCCCCTTCCATTCATTTCTTTTCGTGCTAACTAGGAAAGAAGTCCTTGAAGACTTCACGCTGGATGAGGAATCGTAGAATCTCAGCGGTCCCCCCACCAATTGTCATGAGTCGTGCATCTCGCATGAAGCGTTCCACGGGATAGTCTGTTGTATATCCCATTCCCCCTAGTATTTGAATTGCGTCGTTTGTGATTTGGACTGCAGCCTCTGTGGTGAACAACTTGGCTATTGATGCCTGTTTAGTTATTGGCTCTCCTCGGTCATACATTCTTGCTGCAGTAAGGGTGAGGGCACGACCAGCCTCCAGCTTCATGTACATATCGGATATTTTGAAGCTCACTCCTTCAAAGGCACGAATAGGTCGACCGAATTGATGGCGTTCGTTCGCATACTTTACCGAAATCTCATAGGGAGTGCGCGCATATCCAATCGCTTCTCCAGCAATTGCTGTTCTCTCACTATCAAGTTCATCCATGAGAATGTGGAATCCCTGTCCAGGTTTCCCAAGAAGCATATCACTAGGAACTCTGACATCCTCCAGTTTCAACCAAGAGACTCGAGCAGATTTCATTCCTAGTAATTCATGGTCTTGGACTACAGTAAATCCATCCATGTTTTTGTCCACGATGAATGCAGACATTCCATCCTTGGATTTCACTTTGGGATCAGTAATAGCGAAGGCACACATGAAGTCTGCTTGACTTCCATTCGTGATGAAACGTTTCTCACCGTTTAGAATCCAGTCGTCTCCATCCTTCACAGCAGTTGTCTTCATCCCAGCAGTATCACTTCCCACATCAGGTTCTGTGATACCGATACATCCTATCTTTTCGCCAGCAACGACTGGCTCTAGGAATTTCTTCTTCTGCTCACGTGTGCCAAAGCGTGCGAGAGGCATCCCATATAGCGTTGTTGAAGCCATCCTAGCCATGTCGAGACCGCCGTTCACAGCAGAAATCTCCTCAGCCACAATGATCTCATAGGAGAGACCCTTCTCGGTTCCACCTACGGACCTGTCATGATGGACTCCCATGTAGCCCGCTTTGCCTATCTTGCGAAGAAGTTCCCGAGGATATGGACCCTTGTCAATCTCATCTGCAATCGGTGCAATCTCTTTTGCACAAAACTCCTGTATCTCCCTTCTGAAGGCGATTTCATCATCTGTCCAGAGTGCATTTGATAGATAGTCGACCATCGTAGACCCCTATGTTTTGAAGAAATAACTTGCTAAAATAACTAACTGGAGATGCAACTTGCATCATGAATCAAGATTAAACAAGAACCGCTCTTCAGAGTCTAAAGAAAGAATCACGCTGTCACCAATCTCCAGAGTAGACAAGTCATTATCCTTGGCTAGACAAAGGACCACTGCCCCATACTCGAGTTCAACAAGTGCCATCATTAGGGGAGGTTCAAATCCCTCCGGAGGCATCTGGAGTGTGGTGAAGCTTGCAACTGTTCCCTCACCCTCTATTTCCAATAAGTCCATCGTCCCAGATTTTGGTCCGCAGTATGGACAGATTTCACGAGGGGGGACAATGGCTCGTTCACACTCCTGGCATCGAGAGGCTGTAATCTTCAACCCTGTATCACAAGAAAATACTGAGTTTCACCGGTGAAAAGGTTTCTGTCAAATGACCATTGGGACTGTCGAGTCTTGATGTGAATCATGAATCTAGATACTAAATAGTCCAACACACATGTTGTTGCCAAAGCCGCCTATGTTATGTGTCAGTCCAATTTTGGGAGAATCGACTTGGAGACCTGAAGGTGCGTTGCCAACAAGTTGCTGGTAGATATCATGAATCTGTGCGATTCCTGTAGCTCCTGTGGGATGACCTCTTGCCTTCAGACCACCAGTCGCGTTTACAGGGATGTCCCCGTCAATCTCGGTCTTTCCCTCCTTTACAAGGTCAATTGCATGGCCTCGTTCGATCAGACCAATGTCCTCCATATTGATGAGTTCAAGTATGGAGAATGCATCATGGAGCTCACAAATGCCAACATCACCAGGGTTGATCTTTGCCATTCTGAATGCCTTTTCAGCTGCTGCAACTGTTGCACCGAAAGAGGTCATTGAGAGTCTGTGTTGGACAGCATGATAGTCTGTTCCATGTCCAACTCCAAGAACTCTGACAGCCTGATCCTTCAGTTTCAAGTCTTTCAAGATTCTGTCAGATGCCAGAACTATAGATGCGGCTCCATCAGATGTCGGACAACAATCGAACAACGTTAGTGGTTCCGCAACAATCCTACTATTGTTGACTTTCTCAATAGAAATCTCCTTTTGAAAATGAGCCAGTGGATTCTTTGCTCCATTTCTATGCGCCTTGACAGGAATGAGGGAAAGCTCATCTCTTGTCAAACCATAATCATGCATGTAGCGTCGTGCGACCATCGCAGCAAGAGCCGTAGGAGTGGCTCCATATCTGATTTCATTCTCATACGACATCATCTTGGCAAGGATTTTCGACGCAGTTCCTCTGTCTACCTCTGACATCTTTTCAACTCCAATGACTAGGACAAGGTCAGAGTATCCAGAAGCAATCATTGTGAATCCAACCTCGAAAGCACTTGATCCTGAGGAAGGTCCAGTTTCAACACGAGTCGCTCCCGCTGGAACAATCCCAAGACGGTCTGCCAGAAGTGTTGAAAGATGACCTATACCAACAAACTCGTCAGGATTCTGAGAAGATACAACCAGATGGTCAAACTTTAGCTCTAGAGTCATTGACTGTGTCAACGCTTTAGATGCAGCCAATTCAGACAAATGAATCAGAGTATCATCAAGAATCCCAAAAGGAGTCATTCCAGCACCAATGACGTTCACTGACTCCATGTATAGGACCTCATTCAATGAGTACCAGAAGGTCATTAGGTGTGACCATTGTTCCCACCTCAACGTTGACCTCCTTCACGGTCCCCCCTGACCCAGCCTTCAGTTCATTGAACATCTTCATGGCTTCTAGGATGACAACGGTGGCTCCGGATTTGATTTTATCACCTACTTTGATACGCACTTCGGTGATTTTACCTGGCATCGGAGGATAGATACCTCCTGAAATTTTTGGTCCAGCAGAAGATCCAGCCGCACTCTTCACTGCTTCTTCTTCCCGCACTCGTTCCCACTCCAGAACTCTCTCCTCGCCATTTATTTCAAGAGTAATGTTCTTTCCAGACCTCTTTAGAATCTTGAGAGAGTAGTCAGAAGATGTATCATTGACAGTCCAATTACCTTCATCATCCTGGAATGGCTTCATTGTATAGCTCTGGTCCCCAACACTGATCACGAGAAGACCACCTTCATCGAGCATCTTGACATCAACATCGAATGATTTCTCGTCAAGGAGTGCTTTGTATTTACTGGGACTCACTTCACCCTCTCCTTCGACCACGCATGATGTCTTTGCGTCCAGCAGTTGACCACGCAGATGAGGACCTGTCCCACTGTCCAGGAGTATAGGTTGCTGTTCTGCCAACCACTAAATCAGACCGCCCTGCATCAGACCAAGACTGCGCACGATCTGCAGCAGTTGCAAGAGAACCAGGTCCTGCACCATTCATGTGAAGAACAGCTGCTGCAAGTGCGACCTCTTGTTCAGGCGTCATGGTCCCTCTACTCTTCCTCTGGGCCTTACGTTTGAGAAATTCCAGAGCATATTGTGGATACAGAGCATAGGAAACGAGGTCTCTCGGTTCATGTGGAATGTCTTTCAACGCCTCACGAGCTGCTGGAAGCTCAGGTTCAAGCATGTCTGCAGGTCTACAGTCTAAAGGTTTCTCATCTCCTATGGCTTTCTTCTGGACCTCAGGATCAATCTCAGCTGGTGGACGACCATAGTAGCCACGGATGTATTGCTTGACCTCAGTCGGAATCATACTATACCTCTTGCCCGTAATCACGTTGAGTGTAGCTTGGGTTCCCACAATCTGGCTTGATGGAGTGACAAGTGGAGGATATCCAAGTTCAGCTCTCACCCTGGGAACCTCTGCCAGGACCTCATCATAGCGGTCAAGGGCGCCCTGCTCTCGCAGCTGATTGTCAAGATTGGAGAGCATTCCACCAGGAATCTGGAATTGGAGAACCTGTGGATTGACTCCCTGGAGGCTCCCCTCGAACTGACCGTACTTTCTCCGTATCTTTCGGAAGTAGTTTGCTATCTCTGAGAGGAGGTTCAGGTCAAGACCTGTGTCTCTCTTTGTACCTTTCAACGCTTCAACAATCGACTCTGTTGCAGGTTGTGATGTGGCCATGGAGAGTGCTGAAATTGCACAGTCGACAACATCTACTCCTGCCTCAGCACCCTTCAGATATGCCATCGCAGCCATACCACTGGTATAGTGTGAGTGGAGTTGAATAGGTATATCAATCTCCTGCTTGAGCTTCGTGACGAGATCAAAGGCTGCCTCAGGTGAGATGAGACCAGCCATATCTTTGATGCATATTGAATCAGCATCACGGGCGTAGAGTTCCTTCGCCATTTCCACAAACTTGTCATTCGTATGGAACGGACTCAATGTGTAGCAGAAGCTTGCCTGAACATGACCACCCTCACGCTTGACAAACTTCATTGCAGCCTCCATGTTTCGAATATCATTGAGTGCGTCAAAGATTCTGAAGACATCGATTCCCACTTTTACAGATTCGTGCACAAACCCCTCAAGAACGTCGTCACTATAGTGGCGATAACCAACCACATTCTGTGCTCGTAATAAACACTGGAATCTGGTTTTTGGTATAGCTTCTCGAAGTTTTTCAACTCGCTCCCACGGGTCTTCATCAAGAAAGCGCATCATTGAGTCAAATGTTGCTCCACCGAACATCTCGAGAGACCAATATCCTACCTGATCTAGCTTCTCACAGATAGGAAGCATGTCCTCAGTTCGCATTCTAGTTGCTAGAAGGGATTGATGCGCATCTCGAAGAACAGTGTCACAAATCATCAATTTCGACATTGTAGACCAAAAATGTTCAGTGTGCCTCTACATATAGTCGTTCTGATTTGGTCGAGGGGACTATTTTGAAAATCCATAGCATACACCCCACGTGCCAGACCACCATTCATACATCACAGCAGAAGAAACTCATAAAGAGCTGAGCAATAAATGTTATCTGAAATTTCGCTTCTGTTGTCAAGAAGACGTGGAGCTTCTGGAGGACTTACACAAGAACCGTACAGAAGGTAGTAAATTGTTGGTGGTTGTATATGAGTGACTCCTTGAGCCTCTTGCACCTTGTTGAGTCATATCTCATGACTAAGGACTACAAAGCAGCAATCAAGCTGTGTAGAGAGATTCTCATCAAGGAACCAAACAATGTCGGAGCAATCCACAATCTTAAGTTTGCGTTGCATGATCTGGGGGAGGCTAAGGCGTGGATAGAGTGTGCATTCTGCAGACGAACTCTCGAAACTGACATCTATCCCACCAACATACCTAGGGACCAGATACAGAAGGCTGTTTTCGCCATCAAGTACGCAGAGATTCCAGAAACTGTAAGGGTCGTATACTGTCCTGATTGTGACAGGAACACACCGGTGACGTTCATCCTGTGTATCAAGTGCCGCGAGGGGTACTTGAAACACTACTATACCTTTCTTGGGGTAAACAAGGAAACCAAGCAGGAAACCTTCATGGAACGGATCTTCCGATGTGAGAAATGCAACTACCGATCTACATTGGCCGAAGAAAAATCACCCGCTGAGCTGAGGGTCTATGAGGGTCTCTTGCAGGTGAGACCAGAGATCAGAGAAATGATAGAGGTATTATTCCAGCAAGAGGAAATGCATGGTAAGATGAGAAGCAAATCAGAGTGAACGGAGAATCGGAGGCCACGACTCGGTTTCAAGCCTGTTACAGAGGTCCTTCCTCTCTAACCACTGTTCGAGTTTCCGGTCCATACTCTTCTCTATATCAGCTCCATAGCCCCTCACCTCATCGTAGAGTGGCTCCCTCAGCTGACACAGGACCAGAACCTGAACTCCTCACCCTCCTCTCTCACATCGAAGGAGTGCCTGTTGGTCACATTGTCGAAGGTGATGACTGCGACCAAACCCTCTGATATGGTCTTCATGAATATCCGTCGCATGCACACTCCGTGGTAGACCACTATTCTTTCACCGGAACTATGTGCAGATGGAGCCTGAAAAAGACCTACTGAGATTAATCAAATGATTCTGTCAATGGTTAACTCAAGCGAATATCCATACAGCTTCGAACATCGTCACATCATTAAGTGAATAACTGTTTTCAACAGTGCCTTGAACGACTACACTCGATCCAACGGATGGAGGTTCAACTCCATCCCAGAAAAATGATAGGAAGCCTAGATATTCCACGTGCTCATCTATAATAGTAAAGTAGTTGTCGTCAACAATCGCGAGTATTCCCTTTACAGTGACTACTGTTCCAACTCCAGCTTTATCATCATTTATGTCCTTAATATCAGTCACACCGAAGACGCCGTCATGCCAAGCTACTGAAGATAACAATAGAATAAACACAACAATGATTACCAAAATAATACGACGTTTAGTGCTCATCAGAAATTTTGGCGTCCTAAAGCCGCTTCCCGCGGTTTCAGGACGATTGTAGAAAAGAGTATAGATAATAAATAGGAAGACGAAGACTCTCATTGCAGTATCAAGTAGAAGCCAAAATGCCACCCGTATAGGATAGAATTGCGGATCAGCTCTTGGATAAGTAAGGAAGGGAGATATACGTGTGAATTCAATCCCGTTGTATTGAACTGGTAATCCAATGCTAGCAATGATATAGTCAATATTGGGAAAGATGACCCACATTGTGAAAGATATTAGGACTCCTGTTGTTAGAGCGAATGATAATGGACCTCCCCTCTTCCTGTCTCTATATCGGTGTCCAAAGAAACCCATCGTGATAATCGTTAGCAAGGAAATCATTAGAATCGTTACAGCGTATTGACCCTCATGAAGTGCTACTAGATTGGAAAATCCCCAAGGAGAGTAATAGGTGACAGTAACACCATTACCTGTGTCTAGTGGTGGAACATATGGTGCGTAAAACACATAAAACAGAGTTGAAAAGAACATGACGACAGTGTATAAACCTAACACTACTACACTGGTTTTTAATACAGCCCGCCAATGAATGAGTTCTGAGAACTTCCATCCATAGACATGTTTGAGAAATATTATACCTACGAAGTATGGAATTGACAATAGTAAAATCAGCCCGGGAATCATCATTGGAATGACATACCATAGCGAATTCAGCAATGGAATGACATTGAACAGTGTATATGCGCCTAAAATTGGAATGATTATATTTGGGAAATATTTCCAATTGGAAACCTTCAGACGTAATTTCATGAATAAAGACACTAATCTCACACAAAAGATGGTAGCATATTTTTCAACGAGTGGCAACACCAAGACTGCAAAAATGATTGGGATGAATGCTAAGACAAATCCAGAAAGATAGGTTGTTGCGAATAACTCAAGCCCAGGAGTTCCAGCAATGGACAAGACTTGGAAGATATTCTGCAAGATTGCGACTATAGAGAGGAGGATATTAATCTTGAAGAACGCTCCAAAATGGGTGCTTGGATCCTGTTCAAACTCGACCTCACGAATGAAGAAACCTGCTGTTTTAGCAATCCTTCCGGTTGCTGGATATCCAAATCTGTAGATCCATGTAAAGAAGATGAGAATATTCAGAATATAATAGTCCATTATTGGTAAAATGTATATTTCCAGTGAAGGAATGATTGTGGCCAGCCCTATAATGAAGTACTCTTTCCTTGCTTCACCAATGTCTGTCTTCGGAATACAAGCAAACCGTTGAGTTTTACCAGCAACCAACTTTGCATAGTCCGATTTTTTCTCCCATTCAATTAGACGCTGCATGGTTTCCTTTCTGCGCCAAGTAAATGTCCTCAAAACTAGCAATAGAAAGCAGAATAATGCAGAATAGAATGACACCATAATCCAAATCATATAATCTTGTAGCGCTCCTCCAACATGATATACGAAATTATATAGAAATATCATCCCCATAGTGCCTAATCCCACAGATGGATCAAATTGGGGATCTATCAAGGGCTGAAGATGAAATCGAAGAAAGAATGCGAATATTCGGACATACATGATAAGAATGAATGCCTCTATGTAGTTATTTCGTCGTATACGGTTACTTTTTACTAAAAGGAGATAGAGAGATGTTGTAATCACAGGTGGAATGAACTCTATGAGAATTGTAGTGAGATTTGGAATAACAAGCTCTAAACCCTGCAATTACTACATTCCCTAATCATTTTATGAAAGAGGGAGATTCTGCTGCTTGTATAAGTGCCTTTTTGTCAATCTTGACATTGTTCATTTCTTCACTACATAGGCCACATGACAGGAGGGACATATCAGGACCATCTGGCGTTCTTGGAGCTCGTGGTTCGAGGCCTCGCACACTGTCTTTCATCTGGTCCCGTTCTTGAGAACGATTGTTTCACACAAGTTGTACACCGAGAGTATGTACTGATGAGGATTGAAAAGCACCTATGCATCAACAGAGGTTTCTAGTTCCTGCAACCGGTCCTGTATCCTCTTCCTCAGCGTCTTCACACCCGGCGAGTCTGTGAAGGTGAGGGCATCCCGCAGGGTGAGTTGGGCGGCCTCTGTTTCACCAATCATCTCTTGATATTTTGCCTTGAGAAGGGCATGCTGCATCATGATTCCGGGATAGTTCTTCTCTCGTGCATGAATCCCAAGTTGTGTCATCCACTGTCCTGAGGACTCGACTAATCTAGAACGCTCTAGTCTTTCGAGGTTCTGTACTTCAGCCTTTGCTAGAGCTAGAAGAATACTGTTGACCTGAAATTCTAAGGGTATGCGTTTGACCTCACTTAGGGCATCAGACATGTTTTGAAGTCCTGCATCAAGATTACCAATAGCTATTTCGAATAAGCCTGACACAAAATTATAGCTCGCCAAGGTATAGTCTTCTCCTCGTCCTAAGACTATTTTATATATCTCACTCAAAAGTTGAGGAACTCCATCTAGCTGACCTAACTGAATCACAGTTCTTGCTATGGCTAAGGAAAGATGAGGGTCTGGAACTGGATCTGGATCTAACTTAGATATAGGAAGTTGTTTGATGATTGTAGGAGTGAGCTCATCCCAATCCATTATCTTCTTAGTCCATTCAAATGCCTCGTTTGGGAGATCAATATCGCAATATATTCGCGAAATTTCAATTGCATCTGTTCTCTTGTCAATCCAACTAGGTTCTGTAATTCGTTCAGCCTCAAGATAGAATTCCACAGCTAAATCATATTCTCCAACAATGGAATGTAAAAGACCCATGTTACGAGCTTCAACACTCGCCCAATGGTTAGCTCCCCAAGACTTGGATGTTTGATAAGCCTCCTCCAAAAGGGAGAGTGCTTTGAATGCATCAGTTTCCATTAGACATCTAGCAAAATCAACTTGGGCATCACATTTCCCAATGACATCATCGTAGTGTGATGAGATTTTTATAGCCTTTTCAAAGAGTTTCATGGCTCCTGCAATGTCGGCACTTCCTCTCGCATACCACCCACTCCTAATGTAAATCTCTGTAGAGAAGCATTCTAAGTCAGGTTGATTCTCAACTAGTTTTGTAGCCTCATCTATGAAAGTTGGCCGCTTAATTCTTGGAAGGTAAAAATGAGCTCCTATAATTAGGAGAAATAAACGAACCCAGTCTTCAGCTATGTGCTCAAGTGCTTTGTCGATTGCCAATGAAACACCTTGTTCGTATTCATCTGGGGGACCATCATAAAGATAGAATGACCAAGGTTTGAGTATAACATCATCCAAAAGATGAGGACGCAACTTATTGAATATCACGGGATTTATCGAGTTGTACGCAAGTATTGTTGTGAGATATGACAAATCGTTTGCTTCTTCTTGATCCAATATGAGATTAACAAGCTTCTCTACAAAATCATCAAATCCTTCCGCATCTTTCAGAGTGGATTCGACAATCTCACGTGTTTTCTGTGAGAGAAACGGATAGAAGTTCATAACAGTTCCAATAGGTTCCACGCTTGACCTCCACCTGACTCGAACCTGACCCTCCAAATCCTTAGTATAACTCGAATATAAACACCCCCAGTGACATCTCCCCTGAGAGAGATGCCTGAAAGTGAACTTTGTTCAATTTTTCCACCTCGATTCGTACAAATTCCTCACGAAAATCACTAGTCCTGATTCTCCCAACATACCTTGAGCATTCCCCGGAGATCCAGCGCCACGGAAACGACAGCGACTAGTTACAAATCCAAGAGAATCTACACTTGTCATTCGACTTTCTTGACAAAGGGAATAGGGGGAACTAGTCCCCCGTTTGAAATGTTAATTGTTGATTATTCTCAATGAAAGAACATAGGCGAGTGCACCACATTGATTGACTCTTTTTCCCAGAACTTCCAATGCAATCCTCATCTCTTCGTATCCAGCACCTAGGCCACTCCACAAGTCATTCAACAAGGGATTCTGGAATGGAAGATTTCCAGGCACCTCCCCCTCATGTTCATCGTAATATGTTTCCAGCTCCGTATATGCATATTCAAAAACATTATAGATTGAATATTGTGATCGCAGACCGTCTTCAAAGAAAAGGGTAAAAAGGCCTTGTCCGAAATCAACTACTGATTCGTGATAAGAATCAGCTGCGGTTATTACTAGTCTATCCTCTGCACTGACATCATCAATATAGCTACCTGAGTAACAATTTTCAAAATATATGATCATCTTACCGGGTTTATTATCGCCATCATATGAGTTCAATGCTTGTGCAACGACACTGATGCTAACATCGGTACCCCCTGAGGACACTCTTCCTCCTACTTTCACTACGTTTTGTTCACCATGTCCTACAATGTAGATGAAGAGTAAACTTCCACTGTCGGTTACTTGATTGAAATGAGAGATGTGATTTACTAAGGCAGTTGTACGATCCCCCTGCCAATCATCATGTGTTTCGACAGGAACTGGATTATGACAGTCATCAAAGAACCAATGAAGACCATCTCCATCCTCTATAAAGTTGAAGATATTGTCTCTTGATGCTTTGTGTCCATTATATTCGGAGTCAGCTGTAAGAAAAGTCAAGTCAATGATGATCGCATACTTAGAAGTACATGTCCAGTCATCTGTTGTAAAGGTGTCCTCATTTGTTTGACTTCTCTCTTCACCCTGTACAGTATGCCCAACTGTAATACTCCATGCATACTCTGTATCCATGACAAGACCTGTAAGTACTTGACTACCTTCATCTTCTCCATCCATGTCAATAATCTCAGTCATCTCCCAGTCAGCATCATTAACTCCCTTCCAACTGACAGATGCATAACAATCGGTTCCCTGTCCCAAATTTCCCCAATCATTCACCGTCCAATCCAGCTGTGCCTGTTTCTCATCTATTGAGCTGATACTGGCAGAGATATCCGGATTATAACTATGAGTAGGTATTAGCTCGCCCATATTGACACTATTACTAGTCACACTCACTGTACTGGCTCCAGGATTGGCAAATCCACCAACAGTTGCAATCGCCTTACATTGTGTCATGCTATCACCAGTCGTATATTCGAAAGAAAAGTCTCCATAGGCATCTGGTGTTGTTTGACCTATCTCCGACCAGCCTTCATACACATCTCTGTATATAGTCACAGTTGCATCCGGATTTGTTTCTCCGTATATTGTATACATTCGAGTCATGTATACATTGCCAAAATTCACATTGTCGTACTGATCCGGAATCCCATACTTGATCTTGTCAGTCCATGGATATTTTACTACTAGCACCTTGAAATTTTCAGTTGACGACCGCCCTGTAACTGACTTGCTGAAGTAACCATTTGCATCAGTATAGTCTGTAGCTTTCCAGACATTGTCGACATAGATCTTGACCATTGCTGAAGCAATTGGGTCAGATGTTCCTTGTCTTTTCACATAGCCATAGACATCATACGTCGTTGTTCCACCACCTCCGGGTGGTGGAGGAAAAACAGCACTAGCTAATACAGCTGATTGTAACATCAACAGACATACTGTTACTGCTAGAAAATACGTTACTTTCTTAGAATGAATTGAATTCCTCTCCTCACGCTATTAGTCTGTGGACGAATTTCACAGACTACAACTTGAAGTCAACTGCATCCTAGATTTAAGACCTATCATTCATATAAATGAAGAATAATTGTTAGTCTAACACAAACTTTCCCTGAATCTCGCTCATCACATCCAGTTGCCTAGAGGTGTTCTCCCTCTTGAGAAGCCTCCTCCGTAGCCGTGACTCCAGAAAGTCATCCAGCTCACGGACTGAACGCAGGGTCACAATGAGGCTGGACTCCTCACTGATCTCATAGAGCTTGATCTGCATCAGAGTATGATTGTTTTGAAAATGAAATCGGAAGCTATAAGTCATAGGTTTGATTAATTTATTGCTTCTCACGGAATATTACAAGAAGGGACTGTTTTGACAATCAAGCAAATCAATAGACTTGCAGAGGAACTCCTGAAGATAAGAGAGACTCCAGAAATGTCTCCGACAGAGTCATTTGAGAAACAGCAAACAGAGCTGAAAAGTCTTATTGAGCAAGGTGAAAAGCTAGCTCAGGATATAGGAGATATTGAAATAGAAAAGCTAGCTTTGGATATCGGAACTCTAGAAATCGGTCTAGAAAACATCGAGATAATATCTCTACTCACAACGGCGAGTTTTCTTTTCAGAGGGGAAAATCTGAATGAGAGAGGACTCAAATTATTCAATCTAATATCTGAATGGTCAAAGAAGAAAGAGAAGCATCTGATAGACGATGCGTGGGAAATTTTGAAGTCAGAAACTTCTGAACGATCAAGTGAATTTCTAATACCGCATCTCTACTTTCTTATGCGATACTATCATTGGTTCTCAGACTGTATTAGACATTTCAAAAAATGGTTTAGAAAGTATACTGATACTTTGGATCGCTTTTCCTACTCAGCGTTAATGGGAAGAACAAGGTGGGAGAGATTGGAAAGACCAAATCGGACACCAAAAGACGTAATCTCTCTTCAAGTTGAAATCCTAAAAGAAGTCCGCGAGAACCCTCCAGTGATTGATTGGCCATTTTGGGGATTGCCCTCGAGTCCACCTAGAGAACCTTGGATTCGTTCAGAACTCAAAGAGGGGGAAGATGTTACACTAAACTCCAAGAACCTTATTCATGATTTTAGACCTGATATCAAGATCACAGGCTATGATACATACAGAGACTTAGTGAGTAGAAATCGTTTCATAAGTCGAATTAGAGAAGCCACTTATTTACGCCATGCAATGTTCTACAGGGCTATAGTTTCAACCAATCAGAAAAAAATGTGTCTTCAATACCTTTGGATTTTCGATAGACAAATGGGGAGCACGAGCTCATTATACATGGTAATTGTGCCATTCCTTGCTCTTATTTGGACAATGATAGTATCCACAACCTTTGCTTCCGAGATATCATTGATACATTCATGGTTGGGCGCAGGACTAATAGTCAATATCCTATCTAATCCGGAATTATGGGTTGCAATCATCACAACACTTGTTCTTGGTTTAACTCTCTTCATCTCAGGAATCACACCGCATATTAGTGATGTCAGAAAGATAAAGGAGGGTTCCAAATTTCGTTTTAGAAATACTACATATTTGATTCCAGTAGGTCTATGTATAGTCTCGATCTTTTGGTTAAGTTCAGGGATTCAAGAAGCAGCAATCATAATCTTTCTAGTGGGTTTTGTTCCTTGGTTCCTGGAAACATTGGGTAAACTTCCTACTCAGCATGAAATGGACTATGCACCAATCTTCGTCTGGATTAAACGAAAAGAAGGAGTTCAGGTGTGGAATGATGATTCAAATGATTGGATATTCGTGAAAGCATACTGGGATAAATTCCACTATTACACTGATAAGTATGAATCGGAAGGTTGGATGGATAGAAAGGACAATTTGAAAAACAGTCAACAAATCCCGCTAACAATGGATAGTTCATGGCACAGTTTTTCTCTACAGTCAGAAGAACGAGATTTTCCAAAATCATCAAAATGGTTTGCATTGTGCGGAATAATATTCAGTTTTGTGCTTTGGTTCACAGGATTCTACCGAATTGGAGCTATTCTGTTGAGTCTATCTGCCATACTCGGACACCTATTTCTTTCTCGATATACGATACAATGGGATTTAGTATCTTCAATTGATTACGAATTGGATAGGTTAAGAAAACATATACTCGATAAGAAAGATTACGAAAAAGTAAAGGGCAGTATTCAACCCAGCTGGAAACTTAGCCTTGAAGATGAGATTATCCATAAACACCATCTCACATTTGATAAACTCAAGGTGTTATGGAACCGAGAGAGTGAGGAAGCCCGGTTAAAGATAGTATCGAAACTTCAGGACCCATTCAATGTTCGTCCTGAATTCTACTACACATTCAGAGATGATGTAGAGTACATGATACATGATCTGATTTCCAGAGTCCAAGAACTTGAAGAAAGAATGAAACAGAAGTGACAGCAGAATAATGATGATGGAATTTCGCTTTTTATGTCCTTTTTAGGCGTTGACTGAGTCTTTTGAACTCCCACTATCCAGACTCCACTTCATTATAGATATGATAGAATTCCCCGGAAGTCAATTGTGTCATTGAATTGAAAATGCTGGTATCAACCTTCCAATTCTATCATAGCCCCTGGTCTTGTTTCTGAAATATCTAATCATGACATCCTTGTCATTCGATGGACTTTGTTGTGATATGTATTGATAGATGGTTTCCCAAGTGGTTCGTATGAATTTCCATCTCTGGTTTTCCTTGATATGTCTTCTAAAACTAGCTTCAATGTCTGTTTCCCGTTCAGACAACACCAGATTGATGAGATAGAAGTCTAGATCGTATCGTTCTGCTATCCAAGTCCCAAGTACCCAGAAGCGTGTCAACTCAAAATATGCCTTATCTACAGCTACTGTAGTGAAGTCCGAGTCAAAGACTTCCGAGAACCAATTGTTAGCACGAGTCGCGTATTTCATAGAGTCGGGAATGTTTCTAGGTGGTTTTTTGTTTGGAGCCGTGAACTTTGCCTCGATGAAGAACAGTGCATTCTCTGTCCTGACTATGATATCGGGCTCTGAGCCCCCTCTTTTCCGCTCTCCAAACTCATCTCCAGCTCTCTCTAGAAGGGACCAACCAGAATCTTCTCTCTGACTATAAGACCAGTAAATCACTTCAGCGGATTGTAGCGATGTGTCGGCAATTGAGCCCAGGAATCCCTCTATCAGATTACTCCGTTCCAAGAATCTGAATACATTCCAAGTAAGAGCATCCTCGCTCCGTTCCCGTCCCAACCGATGTTTTTCTCGTTTGTACTCTTCAATTCTATTGAACAGCTTTCGTCCTGACGAGTCCATCCAGAGAAAGTTATCTAACCAGGCCAAGTGATCAAAAGTTGAGGGAGAAATGTAGATGTTGTGCTTTCGACATAGGAATTCATCCTTTCTCTTGAACCGCCCTCGCTGTCTATCCACTCTTATATTGCAATCTTTGACTGGACATTCGACTTTACTATCTGTGATTTTTATTCTTTCCTTCAATTTTTGAACGCCGTACAATTGCTGCTCCCCTCATGACTTACTTTTTCTTCAGGTCCAAGAACTTCCCATCTCGAACTCTAGCCAGATACTGTCGTCCCCTCATGACCCACATGATCTGGTGTCCCTCCTGAGCCTCTTTTCCCCACTGCGAAGACTTGAACGGGTTCTGTTCGATGAACGTCAGACCACCGTACTTGACAAGTCGGACCTTGCTCTTCGAGGTCTTCTCGATGGGGTACACCTCTCCATTGATCTCTACAGTGGATTCATCCTGAAAGATAGAGCCATAGATGAGATGAGCAACATTCTCGATGTCTTCTTCCTCATTCAAGATTTGTCAACCAAAGGTACTATCCAAATCTTATGTCTTGAATGTTTTCACAGAATAGAAGAACTAGGACTATATGCGCTTTTCAACGCCGACTGATACTGACTCGACACTTCAGATAATCATCAAATACCCAACGAAATATTGAAACTTCTGACGATAATTGAGAGAAGGTCCTTCTAAAATCCATTCATAAAGAAGTTCCTTTTCATTATTCTTTGGAGGGATTGGATTGATCTTACCGCCAACTTATTTCCCTTGGCAGCTCATTTGGATAGGTGTCTTCATTCTCATCTACTATCATTCTTGGAAGACAGCCTCATGGAATGAAAGACGTAACATAGCTCTGGCAGTCTTGCTAATTTCCACAGCTCTTCTCATTCCATTTCATTTCTGGGGAACTTACAACCTAAATGGCATAGAAAATGACGGTCTGTTTGTGTATGGGTTTGGTTATTGGGAGGACTCTGCTTTGCTACAACCAGAAACGACATACAAGTCTGATACATTGTCGAATCTGTACACTATAGGTTGGGTTTCTCTGACACTCTTGACAGATGAAGAGGTAGTATTCTATCTTTTAGACGAAAACTTTCCCGAAACAAGATACGAAGAATACAATTCTTCAGAAATGAGTGAGTTCTTTGGATTCAGCTTGCCCTATCATTATTCTGCGTTTAATGTCATAGCTAATTGGACCATGAATGTGTTTAATCCAAGTTTGAACGTGACTGCTGAATTCACTCTTTACATTGAAGGTTGGGAAGATGCTGGATTATCAGAACGCTGGTCAAGGCAGTACATTCAGTATGAAGAACCAACCAGAGGATTATATTCTCTCTGGGTATGTGCTCTCATTGTCAATCCTATTGCTTACTACTTCTATAAGAAAGAAATGAATGATTCAAGCCAGAATGGAATTCTCATTTAGTGACAACATATGCCACATGACAGGAGGGGCAGATCAGAACCATCTGTCGTTCTTGGAGCTCGTGGTTCGAGGCCTCGCACACTGTCTTCCACCTTGTCCCGTTCTTCAGTAGGATTGTGTTACACAAGTTCTACACCGAAGGTATGTACTGATTGGGATTGAAAAGGACCTATCAATTACTATGCAGATTGCAGAGCGACCAAAAATTCTCTCACATGTTTTTGATATGGGTGTTCTCCTTTGAAAAACAACTCCTTGGCTCAACCCATAAAAACATCAAAAAACTAGCTCCCCAATATAATCTTAATAACTTGAATCATCATTAAACGTCCCATGGAATTCGCGTGGTGTAAGAAACAGAGAACTATCTTTTCAAGTATAGTTTTTATGATTCTCATCTTGACTTTGGTCAGCTCTCGAAGCCAAGGAGTGACATTTGAATCCAACGAACCACACCAGTCAAACGCTCTATGGATAGAACCTGCAACTATGACATTACAAAGTCAGATTGGAAAATTCAATCTGACCGTCTGGTTGAATATTTCAGAAGAGTGTTTTGCATGGCAGGTGAAGATTCTCTTCAATTCCATTCACTTCAATGTTTCAAGAGTGGGGTATACAGATGGAGAAAAGAGCGAATTCTTCTCAGGTCACCAAACAATCACAATTACGCCCATCATTAATGATACTCTGGGCTATGTCCTAGCTGGAGAAACTTTGCTTGAAAACGATACAAGAACCCCGGGCTATGGGAGTCTGTTATGGATTGAGTTCAATATGAATAGTGAATCCACTACTGGACAATTTGATATTGCCTTCTCCGAACCATACGACGTGGATACATTTGTTCTTGATCCCTATCTCGGCACAGTAAGTATGGAGGAAGTAGATGGAGCTGTAATTTCCATTATACAACCTGGAGACACCCTTGTTCGTGATCTAATCGTAGTGGCCATTATTGGTGGTGCACTGATTCTTGCTATAGTAGGAATTAGCAGAAGAAGGAGGGCTAAGATAGATGAATGAGAATAAAGCGAAGTCGACCTTTTTGATTCTATTAATTTTCATATCATGCATCGCTGGCGGATGGTTTACCATCAAATCTGTAAATCCACGCCCTTCAGCCAATTCATCAGTAGCATCATCAGAAATAGGAAAAGATGTGCTGATTATTAACGACCCCCGGAAATACGCATTCTTTGGATGGTATAGACCGACAATATTCGCTATTGAGATATTGAATCTCTTGAATAGGACGATTTTGTGGGCTTCGAGTTATACGAATCCAAATGAGACTAAGATCGTATTCTTCCACGACCCAGGAGACTCCGATGCATTATTTGTGCGAGACTGGTTAGTTGATGGAGGATATCTGTTGGAGAATATTAACAATCAGACTTCAGCCAATATTGAGGAGTTTGAACCAGACTATTACTCGGAGGTTGACCTTGTAATTTATTGGAGTACAATTGGTTTCTACTCAATGAATGTTGTCAACTCGGAAGTTCCATTCATTACAGTGTCCGTTGTGCAAGCAGAAGAGATGGGTATTGCAAATGGTATTGTTACAGGAAGTGGGAGTAAAGATACATTTCATGTGGTGAATAATGGGTACTTCCCAACTGAGAGCTATCCATTAACTAAGTTGATACTTGATGATAGCTATTCGTTCCAAGCTACTAAAGCCACTTCCATTGGTAAGGTTCTCGTCACATCTGAAGCGGGGAGCGTTGCAGCTAATGTGGAAATTTCAACAAATCAGAATGTGACAGTCCAAGGAGATGGCAGTGCTCTGATGTCATTTGGCATTACTATTCCAGAGTCCCCCTTGTCTGACATGCTTCGTAGTGCATTCTTCGAGAATCCCCTTACTCTCGAGCAAAATATTGAATATGATGTGCCTGAAACCATAACTGTTCAAGATGAATCTGAGAGTGAGGAAACTGTCAAAGATGTCTCACTTCTTGGAGATGTGAGCGATCATGATGGGCAGGTTGGAGTAGGAGACCTAGACCTCATTGCGGGTCATATTGGAGTCAGTGTTGGGGAAGATGATTGGATACCAGATCTTGATTTGAATTGGGATGGGAAGGTCGATCTAAGAGACCTTGCTATTGCAGCACATAACTATGGTAAGACTGAGAATAACACAGGAATACTCTTCATATCAGGATACTATGATGGGGAACTAGTCAACCTCACTGAAGTGTACTTTAGAGGACCCGAAGGATCAACGAAAGTAAATGTTTCAGCTTCA
The DNA here is from genome assembly GCA_048882045.1 of Candidatus Thorarchaeota archaeon. Taxonomy (GTDB): domain Archaea; phylum Asgardarchaeota; class Thorarchaeia; order Thorarchaeales; family Thorarchaeaceae; genus SMTZ1-45. The sequence continues at coordinate 75,171 of JBHLRZ010000010.1, forward strand.
GGACACATATGGTATCATCTACTTCCTGGGACCTACACCATTTTTGGCACATTCAATGGTACTGAAGAGAGCACTGTTGCTTCTATCAGCCCTGGAGAGGTGACATACGCACAGTTGGATTTTGGAGGGGTGCCTGCACCTACCGAACAGCAAAACTCCGCACCAGTAAGGCAATCACTATATGAGGGCTTTTCAATGGAGCAGTTGGTTCTGCTTGGTTTTGATGTCAACATCTATGATTCAAAGACAACACCATGGAGTTTGAGTAATGAAACTATAGTGACAATGCAAGCGAACTCAGACCAACTTGCTGAATTCCTTGGTGGTACTGATTGGCAGATTAGAGTAGGGCCTATTGACGAAAATACTACAAATTCTGCTGCTGAGTTCATATTTACCAAGATACAGTATATGATGCTCATGCTTCAGTCACTTCCCGGCGACCAAAACTATACATCTTACTGGCAGATTGCATTCGACTTACCTGGAGGCAGCGTACTGCAAAATCCAACTGAGCTTGAAGATTTGACATGGACAGTCGACTTTGGAGAAGGTACAATCATGCAGGCAAACGTGACTGTAATTGCTGGGAGGGTCATCATTGATGAATTGCTCTCTGTCACTGAAGGAAATATCACAGCCTCAGAAACATACCTTGCAACAGCACTCGGAAACTATCGAATGTTCTCGATCAATTACACCTATGTTGCCCCACTATTACTGACAGAACGAGAAAGAGTAGAAATCGAACGTGATTGGTCGAAGACTTGGACCTACAGAATAGCCCCAGGGAGCTTTGAAAAAAGGATCAGTTCTGGTCCGTTCTCAGTAACTCTCAGAGCCACTCCTACACTACACGTAAATTGGTTCATGGGGTGGGAAAGAAAATGGACCTGGTCAGGCTATAAGTTGCAGTGGTTTGAATCATGGATGAAAATAACTCCAGCAATCAAGGTCGAAGCTTCTGCTGGGGTTTCTGTCGATTATACATATAGGAGAGAATTTGTACTTTGGACATTCTCGACAAGGTTCACTTTCTGGGCAGGCTCAGTTCTGGTTTGGGCAAAATTGAAACTCACTGTTAGTGTGGGCGTAGAACTCAATGCTAATGGGCAATTCTCAATTTCAACTTGGGCCCAGGCAAGTTCATGGTACAAAGCAGGAGTTAGATGGCAGAATGGTTGGAGTCCCATATGGCAAAGTGGTAAAGATGCTTCATATGGAAGACCTTCAATCACGGCATCAGCAGGGGTAACACTAACCCCCTATGCAAAGTGTAGACTAGCATTCCTACTATATGATGTAGGTGGACCTTTTGTGGAAGCTGTTGCGTATGCACCAATCAGTCTAACGTTATCAGCTGGACAATCGGGTGTATCAGGGACGTGGGCAATCAGTCTCAAATTGAAAATCAATGTTGGAGTTACTCTTGCGGGATGGATAAAGAAGATCCTTAATATGAATGAGTATTCGAGAACAGTTGCAGACTTTTATCTCATGACTTGGAATGGTACATGGTTATAATATCTGAAAGAATGCGGGTTTCGTACAAGTTCTACACCGAGAGTATGTACAGATTGGGACTGAAAAGGACCTAGAAGATTCAAGGCATCCTTCAGTTTTTGCTAGTTCCCATTTCTTCCTGGACAAAATCAACAGCCTGTTTCATCTTGGATGCTAAATCAGACACATCCTTGACCACTAGAGTGTTAACAATTTCTTCTACAAAGAGGTCCTCAGGTGTTACTCCTTTCTTGGGAGGTCTCTCATCCATGTCTGGAAAGTACTTCTTACGGATATTCTCGTCAAGTGTGTCCTTGTAGGAACTTGGAGTCGTGTCACGCCTTAGTCGAGTCGCCCTCTTCTCTCTTTCAATTGTCCTCTGAATGTCTTTCTTAAGCATCATCCTGATGTATTCTTCATCATTCATCTCATTTACAGACTTTCCACTAGTTTCAGTCACAGGACTGAGGAAGTCATCAAGTAGTTGTAACACTGAAAAATCGTCAATGGTCTTCGGTCTCTTTCCATTCCGCATAGTCTAGTCCGATCCGTCATGAACTACTGAGAGCCTCAGAATAAAATACCTTTGTAATAGGAAACAGAAACTCCTACGCGTCAACCTGCTACTAGATGCTTCGTACTAATTAGATCTCAATCATTTATACCAGTCATCTAATGATTCTTCATCAAACAGTTCGGCCCCTTCCTCATCATCTTGAGATCCCTTGTCTTCTTCGACATTAATGTCCTCCAAAGGGGCCTATGCAATCGAAGTAGTTCCAGTATCAATACACTGTAACAGTAAGAAAACTATATCTGATGTAACTATTCGTTCCCTCATCATCGATTGTAATCCAAATCGATACAGTGGACTCTCCAGTCGTACTAGATACATAGGCGTATCTCATGTAACCGTTAGTGGCGATATTATGATCATCATACACGCGAATCCGTGTTGGTGGTAAAACTGTGTTGTTGATATCAAAGAGAATTCCAATTTCAGTATACCCAACTGGATCCAGATATACTTCACAGTTGAACTCAAGCAGTACTCTATCGCCAGGTTGCACAGAATATGTGAGGCTCAGTTCCGGAGGATATTCAACCAAACTAATGCCATCTAGGAAGTATATGTCATCATATTGTTTGACATATATCGTGGGTCCTTCTGGAGATGGAGCAAGAATCAACTGATACAAACCTATGCCCAATGCTCCAAGTGAGATAATTAGAGCCAAAGCACCTAGTGTTTGACCAGAGATTTG
>JBHLRZ010000010.1:78038-91218 GCA_048882045.1 Candidatus Thorarchaeota archaeon
AATCAGATGAGGAAACTGCATCGAAAATCAGTCATTTATGCAGTGTCAAAGAATTCATTGGCCATTTGTTTAGTCATTTTATGAATTATATGTATCAAATTATATCTAAAACAAATAATGATAAGGAGAATAATTGTGGAACCTCTAAATGACTACTAGACAGAATCCTGATTGATTTCTGGGAGGGATTTCCTTCTTATACAACCTCAATGAGGAATAGGATTGGAAGGAGGCTATATTTCGTGAAAGAAAAAAGAGATGAAAATCCATTTACGATTCTTGACTATTTGAAGATTGGAACCTGGCCAACTCCGGAACGTCCAAACATCATAATGGTTGGATCGTGGCCAATTCCTGATAGAGAGTTTTACTTCTTGATGGAACTGATTGAATTCTTTTCAAAGGAAAAGGATTTCCCGCCAGAAGTGAAGAAAGCCATAGCACCATTGATTGACTTTCGAAAATGGATCTGCAAGAATCTGAAAGAGAAGATTAGAGCAGATATTGGTGCAATGTGTAAGTATCTTGAAGAAGGAGATCTCTGTACAGAACCAAATCTGGTTGGACCTCTTAGTCGTATCAGCGAGTATTATGCATTCTATAAGAAATACTGTTGTTAACATTCACTCCGATTCAACCTATATCTGGAGATTGCGATTAGACATCGGAAAGCGATCGTAAAGTTGACACACCGCATCTACCTGACTGTCATTGAGTTGTCTTGATTCTTCAACTTCTCAATTTCCTTCATGTATAATGCATTATAAAAAACACCGGGCCAACTAGAGAAAGAAAGCCCGGCGTTTGATTTGTCGATCTAATCTTTCACTACAACCATCCTGAAACGACATCCTGGAGCCCAGAAGCAGACCAAGACTTTCCTTCTGGCAGGTGGAAGTGGAAATGTGGGGAATCCTGCCAGCTGCACTTTGAAATGAGTAGATGATGGCTTAATCCTCTTGATTTCCTTACCCTGATACCAAACTGTGATGATGGCGTCATTGGGACAGATTGATAGCTTAACTGAAAGATAGTTGCCCATAATACTTGCAGCTACATTCACAACTGATGGCTCTGATTTCCAGAGTTCAAGAGTTGGATCACCAATGACATGATATATCTCAAAGTGGTCTTTAATCTCAGCATCACTACCACTAGTCGTGACTGGTAGGTATGTCTTGCCATAATTCAAGATATCTCCAAGACGGTTGAATCTCACAGAATAACTAGCTGTTGATGCAGGGAATGTTGGCAACACACCACCCCACATAGCATCAAACATCGCCTTCATCAGGTCGTTATTCAACCATGTGTGTGACAACCTAGTTGCTGCAACTAATGAAGGAGCACCTCCATTATATCGTAGAAGCTTCTCTGCAAATGATTCAGTTGGAGCTGCAAGATCATATTTTCCTGTCAGACAATTGATACTATAGAAGATTGATGGATACTCACTCGTGATGGCATCAATATCATCATTCTTGAATGATGGATGAGACCAACCATCATCATCGCCATGATCTCTATGTCCGATAATTAGTTGTCCTTCGGCAGTCGCTGAGATTATTGTACTGGTGGCTGTGGGCTCATCCAGTATGCTGTTAATCACCTCATTTGGTATGATTGTACCATCATTATACCGCTGAAGATTCGGATTATTGGATACGTAGACTCTTTCCACATCAAAACCGAGAGATACCATATTCTCTCGAATGTCTTCCATGGTTTTCAAGTACCCCTTGTTATCTGTACCATCCATTGGATACCCATCTTCGAAGTAGGCTGCAAATGACATCCTACGATAATACTCTGAATCACAGGGGGGATTCCGCTCATACCTTATTATCTGGTCAACAACACCGAGAGCCTGTTTGCCATCTCGAACTGGTATTCGTCCGATTGAAAGCCACGGAATGACAAAGTCATTCCCATCTGCAGGATCTTTACTTGTTGAATAGTAAAAATCAGTGACATTACTACCAAAAACCCCACCCGGAATTGTTTCAGGTGTGATCATATCCGTATCACCCATTAACAAGACATAACGAAGTCTGGAAAACAGGTTCTTTCTCATATTGCGGATGTATTTCTTGATTTCAGCAACAGAATTTCCAACATCATTGATCGAAACCATCGTAGTGCGAAGTCCACGATATCTCTTCCAACTCGTTAGTTTCTGTGCAGCTTTCTTCATATCCTCATGATAGATTATGAGAAACTCCGGACCCCGTAAGATTGCGGGTAGGACAAGAGGACCAGGTCGTAATTCAACCCTTTCCTCAACTCTCCTTCGAGGGTTCACGAAAGGGTTTCCAAAAGCCTCTCGATTTTCCTCAGGATCAATCATTGGATATGCTTCATCTTTCTTCTTCTTTTCAGTCAGCTTGATAGTTACAGTGACATTTCCATAGCCCTTCAGTTTCTTCTTACTCGGCGAGTACTGAAGGGGTCGAACATGTAAGAGAAGAGCATTGTATCCATCAATTTCAAATGGACCCTTCACCTCAACGAGAGATTCGGGATAGAAGTCCTCTGATGAATAAAACTCCTCATCATATTCGAATTCATGTTTCTGCTCACCATCAAGTAGTTTCTCTTGTGCAGGGAGAACCATTACATCTTCATACATCACTTCTTTGCCTGTCTTGACTTCGTAACTGAAGTCACAATTGAAAGGGATCTGCACATATCGACCAAATGATGGAAGAAGTGAACGACCACTTTCAGCAAGGAAGCCTGTTTTTGCTATGTTAATCTTTTTGAAGTCTATCTTCTCTCCTGCTACTTCTCTGGTTTCTTCAAAAAAGTAGAACCCAGGGAAAGAATACGATATCACGATTTTAGACTTCGATTCCTCGACAGTGACCACAGGTTCTTCACTATGGATTTTAGAATCGAAATCATCCATGAGATCGGTCGGTTTTAGCGATTTGAACTCTCTCATATGCTAATACTCCTACAACTGGTGGAACAGAGTTCTGCACACCAGTTTCTACTTCAGATCAAGTGAAACTCAAGGGGGAGCCATTTGGCATATCAGCTGTTTCAGTGGGTAATATCCACGAAGTATTGTGGAGGATGCATCTTCTAGCACCCTCCTTCATCGGTCCCTATTCGTTCTTGCTGCAGTCAAAGGAAATCCTATGAGATTCACTCATGCTGCGTAATATGAAATATGTAACTAATAATTTAAATCCTTTGTTATTATTTGTAATATGTATCGAAACATTAGAGTAATTTCTAAAATACCCTCATTAGTGAATTTCGTGATTAAGCTCAATTGGAAACATGAATTCAATCCTTGGCTGAGAATTGCATTCGTTCATGATACTCTAACTTTTCATCATCAAAGTAGTCATTTGTCCATTTACTACTCTTGTGAAGCTTGAGACGACCATGAGTGGTCACCAACAACCTTCGTTTCCTGTTCCATCTAAATCGATAGTGATCGTAGAGACGCATCATCTCGCACAGATAAATATCTGCTACATTTGTGTCGCCACGTATAATGATCATATTCTCATCATTGTCTTCAGAGCTGGCATTTGAGAAGTTGTTTGAGCCTGTGATGATCCAAGGATCTCTCGTATTGAAGTCACAAAGGATAGTTTTCAGATGGATGTATATATTGCCTTTCTGTTTTGCAAAGGACTCTTTCACAAATGATTCGAATCCCTCCTCAAGATATGCAGGTGTAACAAAGGTACCCCGTCTGTGGACTCCTGTGATATCACTTTCCTTATCTTGGAGTCCATATCGAATCACTTTATCATTCCCAGAAGGTGTTAGCGCTTCCAGTATGGTTGGATGAAGATCGTATGCAGTGCATGAGATGACATTCTTCTTTGCTTGTTTGATGATCCTAATCACTTCGGACCGGTCTCCTGCAGTTTTACGAGGACTGAAAACAACTTGATACTCTGGAGGATTATTCAATTGAACAATTGCGTCAGTATCTTCGATATGGTTTCTTACTTTTCCCACCTCTGTCCGATAGACACCCCACATATCGTTGAAGTAATTGTGGTATTCACGGGCTAGGGTTTTGTCATTGATGACATGTACAACGTTAGCTTGACGATAAACTCCGTTGTGAGTAAAATTGGTGCTACCTGTCAACACGGCAACAGGTTGGTTCTTTGGCGGATCTCCCTCTTTCTTACTTAGGACAATGATCTTTTGATGAAAGAGATTGTAAGTAATACGAGGTTGCTTGATGGTGTCATCAAAGTCCTTCAAACAGAGTTCGTTCTTTTGGGTCTGAGTATTCCTATTCTTAGTGGCATGGTACAGAATTCTCAAGTCAACTCCACGATCTCTAGCTTTTTTGAGTTCGTCAGCTACCCAATCAAGCTCTATTTGGAAAGCTGCGAAGTCCAAGGCCCACTTGTCATCTTTCGCTCTGTTGATAAACTCCTTCATTTTCATATCCACACCACGAGCAAGCCAAATCATCGCTACTTTCTTGAAGGTCGGGTGAAGATAGGGATCTTGTGGGTTGATTCCAGCAAATCTTCTCTGGTATGCCTGACTTGCAGCAACAGCGCGGTTAAAGACAACCTGATGATGTGGACCGTTCATGGACTCTGTATGTATCTTCACCGATGGACCAGGTGTAACTGTAGGATTCTTGTAGTCACCTGAAACTCTATGCAGTTCATAGATGTAATCACTATCAGGGTACACACAATAATCAGACCACCTGAACTTCTGGATAGGAGCCTCGTTTGTATTGATGGGTGTGAGTTTCTTACCCTTCGTTCCTGGAAACCTTAGAAGCCCTTGTAGCCATTTCTCCACTGCTTGTCCATTTCTTTTGTAACTAGTTCGTTTTATTGCAAAACCAAGAAAATCCTCTCTGATACTATCATCAATATTCATAGCGAGAAGGACTCCTGTCGTTCCCGCATAGACCTTCAGTGTGAGTTTATTCGCTTCTGTACGGTCCCTCATTTACACAGACTCCTTCAGTTTCAAGTATCACGAAAATCTGAGAGATACTTCGAATCGAAGATGAATGGGTCTTGCATCTTATCACGAATCTCTAACTGAGCCTTCTTTTCATCCAAATTCCAGAGATGAACAAGCTTGTCATGAGAGAGATGATACAAGTCAATTCCCTCTTTGGTAAGCGCATCCCATCCGCCTTTCCCGTCATCTGTAACCAACGGGTAGTAGTTTCGATATACACCGAATACTACAAGGAGAAACACAAACACCAGAAACAAGTATCCCGATGTTGGATAATTCGCCTGATAGGAAATTGGGTCTAAGTAGAGTAATGTAATTCCAAGACAAGAGATGGCGAATACTATAACACCAACAAAAAAGAAAGCTGTACCACCTCTTGGAGTCTCAGCATAGGTTTCACAACTCGCCAAGGAATGCCAACGATTGTCGATCTTGAGTTGAATTCTCTCTAGTGGTTTAATCTCAGGAATCTCCATGAAATCCCGCATATATTCAGGGTCTCTGAAATGAGTCTCATAGTGATACTCATCCCAACAGGCACCGTAGACCTGCCATGCATTTGGATCGTCTAGTTCTGCGCTCTCATTTGATGTTGGCGAAAGCCACACAAAGACAGGCACATAATCCATGTAATGAGTCCAAGGAACCAAACCACCAAGTTCCGCCAGCCAAACAAGCAGACCAACAAGGCTAGTCCCGATGTAAAGGAGTGATGCTAGCCAGATGTCAATCGTAGGAACAAATGCGACAATTCCAAGCCAAATGTAAACAGCCTCAACACGAACTAATGGCGTACTTGCTTGATTTCTTTTTCGTCGAATGTTTTCATAGTAATATGATCTCAATCCCTTCTCAAGAAGTAGTGCACTCACCAGTGCACAAGTTATGAGAAGATGTAATTCTTCGAAGACCATATTGTCCAGAATTCGTACCCAAATCAGTAGGAAGAACGGTGCAGCGATCATTGAGAGGAAGCTCACCGCACCATATTGTCTGCCATACAGGAATAAATATTGAAGACACACTAACCGCTTGGGTACTGGAGGACCATCTCCAGTCGGAGACACAGTCTCACTCTTCTTATTATACTCAAGTGCACGACCCTGAGGTCCATGCCATACTCTTGAATTCCGTTCTATCCAGAGCTCTCGTCCAACAAGACTGATTCTTGGAGCAAAGTGACGTATGAGCTTACTTGCTGCAACAGTCACATCTCTTGCCTCACTGGATAATGGAATATCAATGTCCTTAGAGCTTGCCTTACTATTGGCAACCTTCATTCTACTCGGCCAATCCACTATATATCCCACCGTCTTACACGAATCCCAGTCATTAAAAATATAATAACTAACTAATAAATTAGCTAGTTATTCTTTACATCATCACGCACATGTTATAGATTCGGAAGGACTTGGAATCAGTATGCTTTCAGGAAGAGTTGATATCATTCAGGAGGAAATATGTAGGATGCTTTCAAAGCAGATTCTTCATTCCTTACGAATGCCCATGTTAGCCAGCGATCAATTTTCGATTTGATATCAATTTCAGCTGTAACAGTGAATTGAGCTGTGGACCTAGTATCCTTCTTCATTACTACTAGAACTTCTAAATCGGAAGAGGTCAAGGGAATTTCTCTACTGTCGGATATGCGAAATCGCCAACCTGCACGTTGTGTTCTGAGTCCGAAACTTTCCATTTCCACCATCATTTGTTCTACTTGATCTTTCTTTACTACATCACCTTTAAGATCAGCCTTTAGTATTTTAAAGAATGGATCGGACAGTTCCACACCCCTCTCCTTTTTTTCGACCACAACCACTTTTTTTGTGGTCTTTTTAGATGGATTCAATCTTAGGAAAAGAGGCAATGGCGACCCAGAAGCTGATTCCCGTACATCGATTATAAAATCAGCTGTTTTGAATTTGCATCCTAAATCAGGTAGCAGTGTTAGCGACAGATTCAATCGACAAAATAGGTGTTTATCAATAGAGAACTCATCTAGATGTTTTTTTAGGATTAGATTAGTTCGAGAGGGTGTTTTCTCAATAATGATTCTAGGATATCCAATCTCAATTCGATTTTTCTTTCCAAGTATTGTTTCCATTTCGATTTGTTCTTTGGATTCCAAGCCAATTGGAACCATTTCCATAGAGAGAAATGATGGATGATTGTTTCCTTTCACGAAATCTACCTCCTAAGATTCTGATGGTGCACCAATCAATTTGAATCCTGCCCAATCATAGTATCCTAGTTTCTTAGCTAATTTTTGTTGAGCCTTTCTCAAGGCTTCAGCATAATCAAATAACTTACCATTCTCCTTTTGAGAACGGAGATTGTCATAGAATGATAACATTAATTGCGTCGTCGAATCTGTATTTACACTCCATAATGTGGCGATTACAGCACTTGCACCCGCGCTCAAGAATCCTCTACCAAGATCTAGAAAGTCTGATGGAGTAATAGTACCTCGTGTAGTTCCACACGCACTTAAGGTCACAAGTTGGCCTTCCAGTTGCCAACCTAAGAGGTCACGAAATGATAGAATATTCTTCTTCAACAGTTTCTCTTTAGTTGTCAATACAAGGCCAGATTCCATATAATTCTCGGAATCAAAAAGACCATGACATGAGAAGTGTAGTATATTCGCAGTTGGAAGATGTCTTTTAATTTCACTTTTTGGAATCTCTTTGCCAGAGAGACACATACCAGGGAATCTTTGAATTATAGCCCGGGCTTCGTCTTCGAACATACGTACTGGTTTCGGCCCAGATGTTTTGCCTACACCAATTGAAAGAATATTAAATTTCACCTCTCTTGTCTTCTTTGAGATCAGAATCTTGAGAGATGTGATATTCGGAATGTATACAACCGATGCTTTAGCAATCAAAGGCTGTCCATTAGAAAGTTGTATTGCATGTAGAGGCAACTTCAGCAAGTCACCATGAGGGATAAGAATGACCAGAATGTCTTGGTCGATCACATGTTCTATTTTGGAGAACATATCCCGAGCAAGTTCAATCCAAAGGTCAGTACTCCGTCCTCGAAAAGTGATAACCTCTCGCTCGTAGGTGTTGATTAGATTCTGTAAATCGGACTGTGTGATATCAGTTTGAAAAACCGAGGGCTTTTCATGCTCAGGTTTCAGTGCAAAGAATACAAGGCCATCATTGATGACAGCCATGGTAACTAACACAGTAGGTCTTTTCAGAGATAACAGCAATTCTTTGGTTTTGGTGAAATCTATCAGCTCGGAATATTCATCCATGGACTTTTCAACTAGGATATCGGTAAATGCTTGTGTCCTCACCCACTCTTGAAGCTCAAAAGCACGGATAATCTTCCCTTTTTCGAGGTAATATGATACACATTCACTGATCAAACCAACGATTTCATCAGCAAAACGAATTCTGTCACTATCTTGAGACAAACTGCGACGCAAGTTGATGAGTCTTACAAGAATCTCAGAAGCATATTCATCAATTAATTCGTCGTTTTCAACCATTAATGATGTTTTCAAAAGATACCTGTCACAATCAATTGCCAAACTCAATAGGTCTTTAGACAAAGCAATATCTTTTGCTGCACTCACCTTTTCCATAGTTCTATATATCTGACCTAATGACAATTGACTACCACTACGGATGATTCTAGCTTGGTTGAGTGTAGCATATATCTTCTGACTAACATTGCCCGTTGATTCATAATACTCTATGACCTCATTCATTAGTTGATACGCTTTTGAAACATCGCCATTTTTCGCACACTCCCTAGCTTGAAGCGTCTTTTGATGAACCCACATTAACGGATCATTTGATTTCATTTGTATTAGCTCTCCAGATCTTTGATTCTAGCTCTGATGCTCGGATTAAGCTGGTCCATACTAAGCTCATAACTTAGCATAAGTAGGACTCGATTAGCTAATCCGGTTGCATTTAATGAATCAAAAATAGAAAGCGCTTCTAGAGCAGTTTCACGACCATCTTTCACTCTTTTGAGCAAAAAATATGACGATGCGAGGTTCATTAGGTTCGTACCTATAGCATTGTAGTCTTTGAACCGCTCAAAAATATCAATAGCTGCCAAATACTGTTCGACTGCCTTCTCATATCTATCTAGGTACCTATATGCAATACCCAAAGACCCTTTGATGCCTCCCTCCGCTTCCAAATCACCCAAATATTTGGCACAGGATAAAGCTACTTCACATTGCTGTACAGCATCCTGATATTTGGCTTTCCGTAAGTGGATAGATACGAGTGATCTGCGAATTGCCATTTCATCTTTCTTATCAGGCCATTGAGATCCCGTTGCGATTGTTAGAGCTTCTATAGCAGTTCTTTCAGCTAGTTCTACATCACCCATTTCCAACATTGTTTTTGCCATTATCGAACCCGCACTACGACGCTTCGATGGATGTTCAATCAGTCCCCAAATCTTGTTCATCTTATCATAGATACTACCAACGTCCCCTCCTGATGACATGGCAATCTGTAATGCTCGGTTCAACACCTCAATTGCCTCATATTGTAATCCCAAATTCAATGATGCATCAGCTGCTCTATCCCATGAAATTATAGATTTGTCAAATTGCCCCAACCTAGCATATGCAACCCCCATATTACCAAGTGCCCAATGATGATAGCGAATTGATTCTGGGGACTGGTCTTTGACCAATTTTTCGAATTCAGAGATCGCGCTTTTGAAATCACCTTTGCTCAGAAAACTCATTGCTTCTTCCCAGTGCTTCGGATGACTTGGATTCATTATTTTCTTCCCTCCATATACAATCCGTAAAGTTCCACAGCTCTTTCCGGATCTTTTTCTAGTAGTAAGAAACTCAATTGCTGTAAGGACATCTTTTCATTGTCCCATGAATTTTTTATTTGTGCTTCATGAAGTGCACGTTCAGCATAGTGGATTGCTTCATTAGTATTGTTCAATCTAACATACATTTGACTTATGTTCATTAGAATAGTCCACAACTCGATTTCAGCTGCAAGTGGTTCAGCTATCCGTAAAGCTTCAAGGAAATCATTTCTCGCCTCTTCGTATCGATTTAGCCGCTCTAGAATAATTCCTCTTTCGTGAAGCAAATCAACTCTTGCTGAAAGAGTTCCTTTAGATTTCAATTGGTCTAGTTTCTCATTTATCAGTTGGATTGCTCTCTCTAGGTCCTCCGGAGTTTCTGATTCGAGAGATAGTGACTTCAATCTGTGTAGAGGTATATATGAATCACCAGCAGGACCTTTGACAATTGTTAAAATTTCATTAGGAATGTCTTTACCCACTGCAGCTGCGGCCCGTGTCAGCAAATCAATCATATTATCCCTAATTTCTTGCTCGATATCAATCACTTCAAACAGGGGAGCCAATTCCATGCATTCTTCAAAACACTCTTCCATTTGGTCTGCTAGAAACCTGAATCGTGCGTGGTTAAAACGACTTCTCATCATTCCGACTTGGTCATTCTGAGATTCAGCAATCCTAATCGTTTGCTGCATCGTTGATAAAGCAGCATCAAGGTTGCCCAGGCCCATATAGATTTCTGAAAGTCGAGAAAGTGATACTCCTTGGCTTTCAAGATCACCAGACCTCTCGAAAAGTTGTGATGCTTTTTCATAAGATTCTGCAGCTTTCCGGAGGTTTCTCATTCTGTAGTATGCCTTTCCCTGAATGAAATGACCATGGGCTGTGTCTATCTTTTTGGGACTTTTTTCAAGAAAGCTGTTCCATAATTGAGCAACTAATAATCCTATACTAGGTTTTATCCCAATGAATTGGTCAACAATAAAAAATACATCTAAAGCATCAGTTATATCAAATGGTAATCTCTTACTTTCAGAAATAGCCTCTTTGAGGGTCATTTCATCTTTATAGACCGCTTCCGCAGTTTCTAGAAGAGGAAGGAATGAAGATTCATTTAGTACATTAAATGTGCCCTCTAGATTCTTTCCATCAAACATTCTGTAAAGAATCAATGCATGCGCTGAATGAATGAATGCTCCCGCATGCAATGCTTCGACGATTAGACTCTTTGTAAAAGGATACAAATCATCCAGTTTTAGATCTTGAATTGTTTCTTTCAATACTTTGTAATCCTTTAGGTTGAAAAGATAAGCCATCTTCTTAGCAGGAATCCATTCATCTATTCTTTCCAGGGGATCTTTCCCTTTCTCCATTGGATGATAATCAAGATCTTCTTCAGACATGATTTGTAGGAACATCGGATCAAGTTCTGAAGTAGCATCAATTCGTTTTGTCAAATGATAGTGGAGCCTTGCTTCTTCATCCTTCTTCTGTTGCTGGAGAACTCGTGCTAATGCATGATGAATATCTGCAGGGAGAGGGCGATGATTATAGAATGCGGCCATTTCATATCTAGTGATATATGCAGGATCGTTTTCTAACGCTTTACGGAAATACGACTCTGCAGTTTCCCATTGTTCCGAGCGCTCATAACAGATTCCAATACTATACAACGCCCTTGGTGAAGAAGCATCAATTTCCAAAGCTTCATGATACTTGTCTTCAGCCTCCACGAGTTTTCCTTTTTGAAGTAAGATGTCACCTTCTTCGATTATCTTCTTGATACTCTCTTCATTGGTCAAGGAGAGTCAACCCCATGTTTCTATTCCGATGATCCGGAGATGATTTTGCTAAATCGTTCCAAGTCTTCCTGATCCCATCCAAGTCCGCGATATCCTGCCCTGAACAATGTTCCAAGAACTCCATTCAGAACATTGAGCGTCATAGGAGTCGTGTTCCTAAATATCTGAATAGTCGCCATGTCGTACAAGACAAAGTCTGCAGCTAGATCAAAGACCATCTGCATACTTGGTAACAGGAGAACGAGTTCACACAAAGTTTCATAGAACAATGTCACTAAGGGTTCAGGACGCATCCAGTCCCCATCCTTTGGATGAGAAACTGATAGATCACCCAATTTGAAATCAACATCCGCTTTACCAAGACCCTTTTCGTGACCCATCTTCACGTGAGCCACCTCCATCGGATCATAACCAATGATCTTGCATGCGATAGCATCTGCAGCGACCACATCATTTGTTGCAATGATGGTCTTGGAGTTGACAGGTGAACTTGACAATGGTCCGGAACCTTCACCCCCAATGAAGCCATCAGTGATAACTAGGTTTGGAGTGAAGGCTCTATTTACCTCATAGATGACATTCTCAATACCAAACCTGTGGAACTTGGCCTTGTCCTCCTCTGGAAAAGTCCCATACATATTCTTCATTGCAATTGTTATGTTTGTAAGAAGATGGGTCTTCATCGCAGGGATCGAGATAATCACATCTGCTTCTACAAGCTCCTTCGAAACAGGAACTTTGCCAATCTTGCTATCCTCACCAAAATCAAACCTTACGAGGTCAGTTTCCCCGAGATTGATTAGGTCAACACCAACACGCTCAGCCCATTTATACCAACCTTGTGCTTCAGCTACAGGCTCGAATCGAGTCCATATCATATCGGAGTCTGCAATAACAGGATTCCCACCAGCACTCCGGACAAGCTCGACTACTTCTTCAACAACGTCTTGGCTAGCATAGGTTCCTTCAATCTCAGGATTACCACCGCATATATTTGGTTTAATCAGGACACGATCACCGTTCGTGACGTATTTCTCAATTCCGCCTATTTCCTCTATTGCCTCACGAACGAGAACTCGAGGGTCATCACCTCTCCGTACAGCAAAGACGGTATCGCCACGCTCCTTCTTACTGCTCTTTACATCTCCATAAGACACGGTCTGTGAGATGAAGAACCCCTCATCATAGCGTTGTGCTATAGTGAAACCAAGCAGGATCCACACAGGGTACAGAAAGAGATTGAGCAATGCAAACCACACAGGCACAGAGGCCTTGGTTATTCCCGTGAAGTTCGTGTGGAACATCCAGACTGGCCCCTCTGTAGGTGGGAGTGGCCAATCAATGACATCCATATACAATAGGGTACTTCCACCCATGAAACAGATGAAGACCCAGAAGGCGAGGACAATGACGTTCACCAATTCACTCCAGTTTAGTCGTCGTCCTAGATAATACATCATTACCCCCAGCAGGAAGAGAGCTGGCGGGTCCAGTATGAAACTCATTTTGATCCCCTACTATTGCGCATCGTTTCTTTTCTTAAGAAACTGTTATCACAATCTATAACTTTCGAAGAACATAAATCCTTCTGAAGAACTGAA
>JBHLRZ010000011.1:0-90777 GCA_048882045.1 Candidatus Thorarchaeota archaeon
AAACATGACAACTGGATGTCAAACACCCTGAATCTCATAGCTAGTGAGAACGTGAGTTCTCCCGCTGTCAGATCAGCTATTGTGAGTGACTTCAGAGACCGTTACGCAGAAGGCTGGCCTGGCGAGCGCGTTTATGCAGGGTGTAAGTACATAGACCAGGTGGAGCTCATCGCTATTGATCTGGCAAAGAAACTATACAACGCTGAGTTTGTTGATGTTAGGCCAATTTCTGGTGTTGTGGCAAATCTAGCCATGTACACTGCAGCAATGGAGCCGGGGGACAGGATGATGGCCCTCTCTATTGCTCATGGAGGACATATATCGCATGCCCGAGCAAACCTTGGTGGTACTGCTGGTGCAATCAGGGGACACAAGGTTCGTAACTGGGTGTTCGATGACAAGGAGTTCAATATTGATGTGGATGCGAGTATCGACCTCATCAGAAAACTCCAAGAGAAAGGCGACGAAATCAAGTTCCTACTCTTTGGAGGAAGTGTTTTTCCATTCCCGCATCCGGTAAAGGAGTTCCGTGAGATTGCTGATGAATATGGTATGACCATTGGATACGATTCCGCTCATGTCACTGGTCTGATTGGAGCTGGGCTGTTCCAAGACCCACTGCGAGAGGGCGCTGATATGATGACGCTGTCAACCCACAAGACACTCCCTGGACCACAACACGGATGTGTCATAGCCAAAAAGGAGTTTGCAGAGGCAATCAAACGGGCATCATTCCCAGGCCTGTTGAGTAATCACCACCTTCACAACGTTGCAGGTCTTGCTGTGGCATTTGCAGAGATGATCGAGTTTGGTGAGCCTTACATGAAGCAGATCCTAAAGAATGCAAAAGCCTTGGCGCAGGCATTGCATGAGAGAGGTTGGCACGTAATAGCAGAACACAAAGGCTTCACTGAATCTCATGTCATCCTCGTTGACATCACTGAAACTCCTCTGAAGGATGGAGCCACTGTTGAAGAAGAGCTCGAAGATGCCAACATTATTCTAAACCGAAACCTACTCCCATGGGACAAGAAGCGAGGCAGGGATTACAAAGCTCCTGGAGGAATCAGGCTCGGTACAAGCGAACTGACCAGACTTGGTATGAAGGAATCAGAAATGGATGCCGTTGCTGAATTCATGCATCGCCTAGTAATGAAAGGTGAGAAGAAGGAGAAGATTGCTGCAGAAGTGTCTGAATTCCGTAGGGACTACCAGAAGGTCCACTACGCTTTCGACACAGAAACAGATGCCTACGCTCATTTACGGTTCATGTAGAAACAGTGACAGATACATACCTTGGAGGCATCCTTGTGGATATCGAAGAAGCTCAAGAGATGATGCGCAGGATCTACCTAAAGAGGGACAAAGCACGTGGCGTGATGGGAACTTTGATGAGGACCCTCGATGAGTTAGAGGAGCTTCGAGAGGCCATCCAGAAAGATGACTCTGTATCAATCTCAGATGAGATGGCAGATGTGCTTGCCTGGCTCTGCTCTCTGGCAAATCTGCTGGAAATTGATCTCTCTGAGGCTTTATACAAGAAGTACAGAGATGTCTGTTCGAAATGTAAGAAATCGCCTTGTGAGTGTCCAGCTGACCATTAGAAGAGTTAATAAACCGAACACAGTGAGGAAGCCTACCTTAAGCTAAGGTGATTCATGATGCCTAAGACTGCGAAGAAAAGACGAAAGAAACGTGGGGAAGGGCCCATGCCTTCAGGAGGCGCAGGATTAATTCGCTTCTTCGAAGACGAGACTCCAGGCATCAAGGTAGGGCCTACGCTGGTCGTCATACTAGCTGCGATTTTACTCATTGTCACAGTGGCTGCACACATCATGTCGCTTGCATCAGCCTCTTGAGATAGTGAACATGCCCTAAGTATTATAAAGAAACCAGGACCGGATGGCTCTGGTCAGGACTGGTGACTGCCAAATGAAAGTAAAGAGCGAACTGAACAAATACTGCCCCAGATGCCGCAAATACACAGAACATGGGGTTTCCATTGGAAAGGCCGGAAAGAGAAGAAGTATGGCAGAGGGAGAGCGTAGAATGGACCGGAAGAAAAAAGGCTACGGTTCATTTCCAAAAGCAATCCAGAAGAGGTTCGCTAAGACAACAAAGAAGACTGTACTGAAGCTAAAGTGTAAAGAATGCGACCACATCATCCAGTCCAAGAGCATTCGAATGAAGAAGGTTGAGGTACAGAAAGTATAGGTGATTCAGATGCCGAAGGGTGATATCGTTCAACAACCAAAATCACGGTTCCTAAAGGTGAAGTGTTTGGACTGTGAGAATGAGCAGATAATATTCGGACATGCAACCACAGTAGTGAAATGTCTGAAGTGCGAGAAGGTATTAGCGAAACCCAGCGGCGGGAAGGCAAAACTTGAGCCCATCGCTAGGGAAATCGAAGTCCTTCCATAGGAAGTAAGGAAAAATGGTCCTGAAACGTGCTGAATGGCCAATTCCAGACGAGTATGCTATTGCAGTCGCAACCAAAGTTGCCAACTACGGAGCATACGTGATTTTGCCAGAGTATGGAGATAAAGAGGGTTTCATCCATATCTCAGAGATAAGCAGCACATGGGTCAGGAACATCCGGAATCATATTCAAGAGAATCAGCGGGTAGTTGTGAGGGTCCTAAAGGTCGACACGGACAAGATGCACATAGACTGCTCCTTACGGAGAGTTTCTACTGAAGCAAAGAGGACTAAGAACAACGAATGGAAACGTGCCCAAAAGGCTGAGAAGCTTCTCGAACTCATTGCAAAAGAGAATGATATGACCCTCGAAGAAGTCTATGATAAGATAGGCTGGCCGATAGAGGACGTCTTCGGAGAGATCTACAAGGGGCTTGAACGAGCATCTGATGGTGGTGTTGAGGTGTTCGATGATGTAGTTGCAACGAAGAAGCTCCGAAAACAGGTAGCAGACTTGGCCAAACAGAGAATCGAGATACCTTCGGTAGAGATTGATGGTGAAATGACAATCATCGTCCCTGGTCCTGATGGCGTTGAAGTGATCAAGAAGGCGCTTTCAAAGGGACTTAATGAAGGAAAGAAGCACGACAAATCAAGCACAGAGATCTACACTCTTGGGTCGCCGAGGTACAAGCTTAGAATAGTGAGTCCGGACTACCAAGAAGCAGAAGAGATCCTCTCAGAGATCTTAGGTCTTATTACAAAGACAGTTGAGAGTGGCTCTGGAAGCATTAATTTTGTAAGAAAGTAGGGGTGTGAAATGACTCACCTCTATAAATGCAATAAATGTGGTGAATACACCCTCAATCAAAAGCAATGTCCAAAGTGTGGGGGTACTGTATCTAGTCCTAAACCTCCGAAGTACAGCCCTCAGGACAAGTTTGGAGAATATCGCCGAAAGGCAAAACGTAAAGCTAGGGGCTTATCTGAAGAATAGATAAGGTTCTTCTCAGAAAAGAGAGCTTGGCGATTGATTGGGAATCAACCGCCAGTCTGTTTGTATCTAATATAGCTCTATTGGGACCCAGAAGGAATTCCAATCCACTGTGAAAGAGGGTTCACCATAATGCACATTGTTCCACCAGAGGAGTTTGATCTGATAGTTCATCCCTTGGAACATTGAAAGATCCTGTGGGTCGCCACCGTTCAGAGGGACAACGAACTCGATGATACCATCTCCAGAGGCAAACTCTGAAGAGTTGGTTCCTGTGGAGTCCTCAGCCCATGTGCCATCGTAACGGATGTGACCATCAAAGTCTTGACCGTTGTAGTTTACGATTCGAAGGTCCGAGTCTCCAGGAGAACCAAGTGGTGAAATCTGGATACCGAAGGCGTCATCACCCAAGGTGTAGTTGTCCATCTCAATTCCATAGTAGATATGGGTGGAGTTGGATTCTGTAAAGAGCCTCGCCTTGTAACCACCGCCAAATGATACAGGATAGCTAGCAAAGCCTTGTTCGGAAGCATCGATACTACCATCGAGTGACATTTCAATATTATTCTCCTCGAGCTGTGGTTTCCAGTCAGCCTGGGTCTTGTTCAACCACTGATAGTACATCGTGTAGTCAATCTCATAGATTTTGACTGTTCCATAGGCTGCAGAAATGTAAGGTTCTTCGAAAGCACCATGTAGATTAATAGGCATGTGTTGAATCCAATCTGTGTCTTGCCATAGGTACTGGTCTAGAGCTATTCTATCTTGTGAAAGCTGGAACGCACCTGCTTCTTCTGAATCTCGTGGTTCTCCATATGATAGGAGCTTGTACATTGTAGAGTCATAGAAAGCAGGAAGAGTGTTATCACTAGATCCGAGGTAGGTCGCATCGTCTATGACATTACTGCCCAATCTATCCTCTGCAATTCGAACCATCCATGGCCATTTGCCCTCATCACCGCCGAATCCTGAATACCTGTGACCAAAGTAGACGAGTACATGGGTCGTGTTCCATAACTTGAACGTCTTCAGAGAGTCCGTGAGATTGAGTGACATCAGCGCATAGCCCATTAACGCTATTTGCGTTGAGTTGAACGTCGCATTATCCACTATCGTTTTCGCATCTGATGCGCTGTTTATCCAATAACCATAGTCCCACCAGCTGGCTATGATTGCATCAGAGGGCAGGTTATTTCGAATATAGGTCATTGCAGTCTGCCAATCAGTGGCTTGACTTGTTGATGAGATGGCAGCCTGGGCAAACTCTGGATTACCAACTTGGAAAGATACATACTGGACTCCTAGAATGATGTTTACTGACAGCAATAGTCCAACAAATGCAAATGCAGCGAGTGCATGTTCAGAAGTCAGAGATGTGCTCATTCTGAACCTTCTCCTCTCAAATACTGACTTCTGTGTGACGACTTTTGCATATGGTGAGAGGATGTTGTAAGATGCAATTGCAGCGAGAATTGATACTCCAGGAGCAAGAATCAATGTCAGACGAATCATGCTTCCTGCGAAGTAGACCGAAGTGAGGCCGTAAAGGAGGATGAACCAATCTTCATCTCGGCCGCGCCTGAATGCAAAGTACATTCCAAGCGGGAAGAAGATAATCAATACTAATAGGGTGTTGTAGAAACTTCCCCATGGACTGGGTAAGTGCTCAGCAACCGATGCGAGGATTCGTTGATCAAGACGCGTGAAGGGATTGATCACTGTGAGGAACTTTGCACCAAGTCGTACTATTGGATTGGAGGCATATGGAGTGATTTCAAGGTCTGAACCTCCGGTATACAGCATATATGCAGTCACACCTACAATTGGTGCAATCAGTCCGACAATGATCGGTTTCATGTATGGAGCCAGTTTATTGGCTGTTGTTTCACGATATCCTCCAATTCTGAGCCATATCTCATAGAGGACCATGATTCCGACAACACCGATCGGAGCAAGAACTGCAAAATCAGTGAGATTTCCGAACCCATTTCTAGGAGCCAAGTCTCCGATGAAGATTCCTAGTGAAATTGTAATCATATAGGTTGAAAGGAGCCTCCTGCTATATCGTCCCATGACTAACATCAGGAAACCGTACAAAGCAAAAAGTCCAAGCATGAAGTCAGAAGCACCCCAAGACACGAGAAGAAAACCGAGTGAAACACCTGCTGCAGTGCCTGAAAGCACAGAACCTCGCTTGAGGCTTCGGATGAAGAAGTATGATGTCAGGACAATTGCAAAGACACCAATACATTCGTTGTCATAGAAACCCGCTATTGTTCGTGTAAGGAATGCAGGAATGAACGCCATGAATAGACCGCTGAACAGACCAACCGTGTTGTTTGAAATCTCTCTTCCAAGAAAGAATGCAACAATTGTAGTCAGCGCACCCATAAAGGCTGGGAGAACAAGGGAAACTGCAAGAACTGACACTTTGATTCCAAGCCCATTGAGTAAGAAATAGAAAAAGGCACTTGTGAATGGTACACCAACGTAGCTGGTTGTAGTCATATCGCGGCCCCATGGAACCCAGGTAGCGTCATCATACCAAGTGAAGAAAGCAGAGTATCCGTTATCAGCAACATATTCGGTAACTCTGAGTTGGAACCACGGGTCGAAAGCACGAACTATTGGTTGAGTGTCTATCAATGGTTCCAATCGAAGTAATAGAGCTGTTATGAATATGAAGAGGAGAGCTATGAAGAGCATTATGGAACCACGAGAAATCTTTGCTTTGGGCCTGTGGAATATCTGGCGTAGGAATCTTCCAGAGGACCTTTTGAACTTGCCAAATGACATTTAGGGTGCAGTCTCCGTGCTGTTTCGAACTAACGGCAGCGATTTTGTGTTGTGCTAAAAAGGTTGCTGTTAATAGAAAACTCGTCCTACGCTATAAAACGCATCTAAAGAGGAAAATTTGAACGCAGCAAGGAGGATAATCCCTACTCGACATTCTTACGATTAGATAGATGCGATGTACTTTTCGTATCCCTTGGCATCCATGAGCTCTGCGAGATCTGCATCAAGATTGGAGGGTTTGATTTTGAACATCCACCCTTTGCCATAGGGATCCTCATTCACAATCTCAGGAGCGTCTTCAAGTTCTCCGTTCACCTCGATAATCTCCCCTGCTACAGGTGTGAAGATGTCCGAACTTGCCTTCATGGACTCCACAAGTCCACATTCCCCGTTAGCCTCGAGCACAGTACCAACTTCAGATATTTCCACGAATGTGATCTCGTGAAGAGAGTTCTGAGCATAGTCAGTAATACCTACGATGGCTATATCTCCCTCTACCTTAATCCATTCATGGTCCTTGCTGTATCTCAGTCCTGCCTTGATTTCGGTTTCGCTCATTTCAGGTCCACCACGTTTGCGATGGGTGTGACCCGTTTAAATCAGTTTGGATGCCCGGTTCTGGAGGCACCATAGAGGTCTGGGTCATAGAAAGGCCACTTTGTCACCTCAGCCTTTCTCATTCTGCCTTTAATATCAACCTCAACAATGTCGCCGATGACTACAGTGTTTGGTGTCACATAACCCAGTGCTATCCCCTTGTTCATTGTTGGTGCCAGCCCACCACTGGTTACTTCACCAATTTGCTCTCCATTCTGAAGAATGGGATAATGTTCTCTTGGAATTCCACGATCAATCATAGTCAGACCAATGCGTATCTTTCGAATGCCTCCCTCCTTCTTGTGGTTATTTACGACATCATATCCAATATAATGCGGTTCTACCTTGAATTTTACAGCATAAGGGATCGCAGCTTCGATCGGAGACGTTTCTTCGTTAAGCTCATGACCATACAGCACAAATCCAGCTTCAAGACGGCAAGAGTCCCTAGCGCCCAGTCCACAGGGCTTGATGTCAAACTCCTTACCTTGGCTGAGTAGCTCTTCCCAGAATGTTATTGCTTTCTTCTTCCCAGCATCATCGAAGGGTGTATCAAGAAGAAGTATCTCAACACCATCTTCCCCGGTGTACCCAGTCCGACAGAGATAGCAGTCATATCCAGCAAGCTCTACTCGATATGATGAGAAACGTGGGTACTCGCTTACATCCCTTCCAGCCATCTTGTTCATGAGTCTGAGAGCATTGGGACCTTGAACTGCAATCATAGTGATTTCTCGGGATTTGTCAGTCACTTCGACTTCGAACATACCAGCATGTTTCAAAAGATGAGCCTTGATCTTTGGTCCATTTGCAGCATTTGTGATCCATATGTATTCCTCCTCACTTACTCTGTAGAGAGTCAGGTCATCATGGATTCCACCCTTTTCATTCAGACAGGTTGTGTAATGTCCCCCGTTCACCTCAAGTTTGTTTACGTTGTTGGTTGTCAAAGTCTGAAGAAACTCAGCAGCTTGTGGACCCTTGATTATGAACCTCGCCATGTGAGAAGTATCAAACATGCCCACAGAGTTCCTAACAGCCATGTGTTCCTCTCTGATGTCAGTATATCGAACTGGCATCTCCCATCCTGCAAAGGGGACTACATCACCGTGCTTAACGTGCCAGTCATAGAGATGTGTGCGCTCAAGTACGTCATTCATGTGTTTTCACCTATGAAAATGCGTCTGCTGGTTGAATCGTAGCGGAAGCAGTATCATTTTATTTCCTTCTATGCAGTCACGCAATCGGAGGAATCCTTGTCATGGTAAATGTAGGAGGTCTCTTAGTCGGACCAGAACATCCAGTTCGAGTTATGGGTGTAATCAATCTCTCTCCAGAGTCTTTCTACAGGGGATCTGTAGCGGAATCTCCTGAGGATTTTGAAAGACAGTATAGAAGGGCTGTTTCTGAAGGGGCGGACATCATTGACATAGGTGGCGCATCCACCGCTCCGAGTAGTGTCTACAACACATCTGAGGTTTCCATAGAGGAGGAAATCAGGAGAGTGTCAGTAGCATTTCAGTCTCTAACTGACATGAAAGTTCCAATATCGATTGATACAACCTCGTCGAGGGTTGCAGAACTTGCCCTCGATTACGGCGCATCGATAGTGAACGATGTATCTGGGCTTCAAGCAGACCCCAAGATGGCAAGTCTGGTGGCAGATCGTCAAGCAGTTGTCATACTCATGTCTAGTTGTAATCCTCCCTGTGGTAGTGTTCAGAAGTCACTCGATTCTCTAAAAGCCAGTCTAATGATTGCTCGAGACAACGGAGTTGACCCGGGGAGGATAATCCTAGACCCAGGTATTGGTTTTGGAAAGCCACCTGTTGTGGATTATTCAATACTGAGGAACCTGGACAAGTTTGTCGTGTTTGGATTTCCATTATTAGTGGGCGTGTCAAGAAAGGCATTCATTGGACACCTGCTGGGTCAATCAAATCCTGAAGATAGACTTGTGGGGTCTATTGCAGCCACATCGATTGCAGTTATGAATGGAGCTCACATAATTAGAGCTCATGATGTGAAAGAAGCAATGGTTGCAGCCCGCATAGGTGAAGCAATACGCGCGTAGGTGACATGTGATGGAGTGGAGTGAGTGGCAGCCAATCTATCTAGATATTGTTCAGAGATTAGATTTGGACACTTCAAAGGATAGAGAAGCAACAGCACTACTCACCCGAATTCTCGAAGACACGGATCCTAAGATTCTTTTGGACCAACTAAGAGGGTTAATCGATGGAAAGAGCGTAGTTGTTTGTGGAGCAGGGCCTTCGTTAGAACAGCATGTAAAGCAATTGAAAGCAGAGAACACCAATGAGAACCATGTAATAGTAGCAGCTGATGGAGCTGTTTCAGTTCTTATAGAACAAGACATTGTGTGTGATGTAGTAGCAACCGATTTAGATGGAAACCTTGAACACCTGATGGAGATGACGCGTAGAGGTGCAATCCTTATTGTTCATGGACATGGCGACAACATTGAAACTATGAAGTCAGTTGTTCCTGAACTTGGAGAGGTCCTAGGGAGTACACAGGTTGAACCGACACACAGAACGTTTCTGTGGGGAGGATTCACAGACGGTGATAGAGCATGTCATGTTGTGAGTGAATACAAACCTAAGAGGATAATTCTTGCTGGAATGGACTTTGGCAGACTCGTAGGACAGTGGTCAAAACCAGGTCATGAAGGTCATTTTCCAGCCTCTTGGCGAAAAAGGGTCAAGCTGGAGATCGCAGAGGAGCTCATCTCCAGTCTCTTTGAAAGAACCGGAATAGAACATCTCTTCCTTGATTCTACTGAAAGTGGATGACTATGTAGGTCTAGAAGGAAGGTCTATAGGAAACCAGCCTTCAATGACCATAGATAACTGAATATCAGAAATGAAACACCAGCCATGACCATTCCCAGGAATATTAGTCGTGTGGCATAACCTGGTTGGAACACGTACTTTGATCCATAGTATATCAGACCCAATCCACTTACTCCAACAAGAATGACAACAGATGCCACAATGCCTTCCATACCCAGTTGTTGATCAATTCCAGGAGCGATGAGAATTGGAGATCCAGATGAACTTCCAGCGATTGCAGGAGGCGACCTGACAAGTGTGTAGATGTTGCCACCAAGGACAAACAGGATAACAACAAACATGAGCCCAAATATGACTATGTCCGGAGGACGTGTGGGCATTCTGAAACTGGGACGACTGAGCCGCACTCGGGGTTTTACAATGATACCTGGCCACCATGGCTTCACTTGTCTTACCTCGACGGCTCAAGTTTTGTGTCTGCTTTTAAGACTTACGCGATATGCAAAGATGTACTAGGAAAATTTACGCACATATGCCACAATGGCTATTTGAGGAAGCGGCTTCACACAGTCAAGAGGAGTGACAGGATTTCATGTCTAGAGTGATGATTATCACTGAAAAACCAACAGCTGCTAAACGTATAGCCAGCGCTCTGGCGGAAAATCATTCTCCTCAAGAGGTAAAGAAAAGAGGCGCATCCTACTTCTTGTGTACCAGAGGCTCAGACGAGCTTCTGGTCGTTTATGCTCTGGGTCATCTCTTTGAACTGAAACAGAAAGTCAAGGGATGGACATATCCACGTCTGGAAACTAATTGGGTTCCTAGATATGAAGTCGAAAAGAAAGCAACTCAAGTAAAACCAATCATCAATCTGATAAAGAAACTTTCAGCAGATGTGGATTCTTTCGTAGTTGCTACAGATTTTGACATCGAGGGGAGCCTCATTGGGTATCTCACGCTGAAGTATGCTTGTGAAGCAGATCCGAACAATGCACATCGTATGATTTTCTCTTCTCTGACAGACAGAGACGTCGAGAGTGCATACAAAACGATGTCAGATTCGTTGGATTTTCCGATGATAGAATCAGGTCAAGTGCGACATGAAGTTGATTGGCTCTTTGGAATCAACCTTACACGAGCACTGACACTCGCTGTAAAGGATACAGCAGGCTGGTTCAAGATTGTGTCCACGGGAAGGGTACAAGGACCAACACTGGGTTTCGTGGCTATGAGAGAGCAAGAGATCAATGTGTTTGTTCCACATCCCTTTTGGGTGATACTTGCTAAGACGGAGCTGGAAGGTACTGAGATTGATCTTGAATACTCCAAGAAAAGGTTGGATGTGAAATCCGAATCTGAGAAAGTAGTAGAAGACCTTGATGGGAAAACTGCTATCGTCGATTCAATCAACAGTAAGACCACAACACAACAGCCACATCCCCCCTTCAATCTGAGTAGTCTTCAGGCTGAAGCATACAGACACTTTGGTTTCAAACCAAGTAGAACCTTGGCTGTAGCGCAGTCACTCTATCTGGATGCTGTTATTTCGTATCCCAGAACCAGCAGCGAGAAACTACCAGAGTCATTGAATTTAGAAGAAATCCTCCATGGACTCAAGGGGATGAAGAATTACACTCAACTTGCACTGCAAGTGTTACAACGCGGCAATCTCAACCCAGTCGAAGGAAAGAAGGCCGATCCTGCTCATCCAGCAATCCATCCTACAGGAACAAAGCCAACAAAACGGTTGACTCCCAGTGAGAAGAATCTGTACGATCTAATTGTTAGGAGATTTCTAGCACTGTTCGGAGAACCTGCTGTTAAGGAACATCTTCGAGCTGACATCAGTTGTGAAAATCATCTTTTGTATTTGAGAGGGTTGAAGATATTGAAACCCGGATGGATGCAATTCTATGGCCCTTATGCGAAGACAGGGGAAAAGGAGCTTCCAAATCTGTCAGAGGGAGATTCGATTGTCTTAAACCATGTAAGTTCTGATGAGAGATATACTCAACCGCCACCCCGTTTCAATCCTGCAAGTCTGTTGAAGCTTCTTGAGAAAGAGAACTTGGGCACAAAGGCAACACGAGCGAGAATAGTGGATTCTGTGAAGTCAAGAGGTTATACACTCAATGACAGGTTTGAGCTCTCAACCCTCGGATATGCACTCTATGAAACATTGGAACAATATGTGCCTGAGGTGCTCTCACCTGAATTGACTCGGCGTCTTGAGAAAGAAATGGAGGAGATTCAACAAGAACAGAGTGATCGCGAGGATGTTCTGAGAAGAGCCAAGAATACTCTATTAGAACTTCTTGATGATTTTAGTTCACAGAAGCAAGAGATCGGTAATACCTTAGTTTTAGGTCTGCAAAGATATTGGAAATCAACCGAGGAACTCGGAGAATGTCCAAAATGTGGTGACGGAACTCTACGAATAATCAGATCTCAAAAGACGGGAAAGCGATTTGTTGGCTGTTCAAACTACAGTGAAGGAAAATGTGATCAGACCTTTGCACTCCCTCAAAGAGGGGATATATCTCCAAAGGATGAGATGTGTCCACATTGTGGACATAGGATGATTCAGGTTACGTCTGGACGACGAAAATGGGACACCTGCATTAATTGGACTGAGTGTCCAGGGAGAAAGGAGGACCTCAAAGCACTGGATGACCGCCGTGCGAAGCAGGCTGTGAAGAAGGGGGATTCTAAGAAATGACTGAGTGCAAAATATGTGGTCGAAGCATGGAATCTAAAGAACTCTGTCGATATCACTTAGAGGCGCTGAACAATCTTCATGCAGCATATGAGGTGTGGAAATCAGCAAGTGACGTGACTTGGAATGAATATTTAGAACATTTAGAAGGAATCGATGCTACTGGTCGTTGGATACTCGATGTTGTCGATTATATCAAGCAACGAAATGATCTCTGAGAACTGCTGTCAGCTCCATTGTCCGTTCGCGAGTGAGCGTGTCGCCTATCCCCAAGATCAACATACATGTCTGGTTAGTCCAAGATGCGACTCTTTCAGCCAAGGTTCTCACAAGTGCAGAATCAACTTTCATTGAAAATAGACCAGATGATGTAGGACTCGTATGACCCTGTCCTGCAGGAATCGCCATTGCCGAGAGACCAAACCTGAATTGATCCGAGTCTGAAATCAAGACGATTTGACCATTAGATAGGCTCAAGGTACGTACTCTGATTTTCCCAGATGATGTTTCAGCTGAGAACTCGTTGATGTCTTCAAAATCCATCTCAGTTCAGGAAAAATAGGGTGCAGGTCGAATAAATCAGTAACGTATGCCATTCAGAAGCAACAGGATTATCAAGGCATCTAAGGGCAGAAGTATAGAGCTCACATGACCGATGAATCTTCTACCTTCATTGACTACTTTCCATACGATGAAGCTAGAGAGGGTCAAGATGAGATGATGGAGAGAATCGAGGCTTCGGTCAAAGATAGGACCCACATTTGTGCAGAGGCGCCTAATGGGTTTGGAAAGACTTGTGTCACCCTGAGTGGGATTTTGCCTTGGATAAAGAAGAATGATGGAAAGGTCCTGTATTGTGCTAGGACCCACAGACAGCTCGATCGTGTGATGGAGGAATTAGAAGAGATTTCAAAGAAGCAAGATGTTAGTGGCGTGTCTTTTCGTGGGCGCAGACACCTGTGTCTGAACTCATTTGTATTGGAGAGTGCTGACTTTGTTGCACCAATCTCTGAGGTCTGTGGACAGTTGAAAGCCACTGGGAGATGTACATACTATGAGAATCTTAGAGGGGCAGGGACCCCAGAAGAGCTCCTTGAGGACATGCCAAAGAAGGTCCTCACAGCTCCAGAGATTACGAAATTGGCAAGGGGCAGATCACTGTGTCCTTATGAACTCACCAAACGGCTTGCGAAGGTTGTCGATGTTATTGCCCTCTCATACTTGTATGTCTTTGACCCATGGATATTGGATGTCTTTGTCCCGGACCTTGAAACACCTGCTTCAAAGATGGTTCTTGTACAAGATGAGGCTCACAATGTTCCAACGACCGCATTAGATTCAGCTAGTGATTCTTTGACAATTGGTACAATCAGGCAAGCTCTTCGAGAAGCTGTAACCTATAATGATGACATTTCCAAGGACTTCAGCCGTGCTCTGGCTATGACGATTCTCGAGATGTCTTCAGACATGAAAGAGTCTGAAGAAAGAGTTGTTGACCCTCGAAAGATCATCGAATCAGCTATTACAATAGGTCATCTTGAGCATCAAAAGTTCGTGTTGGGTCATATGAAGGAGTTGGGAGCAAAGATACGGAAAGGGCTCCTCAAAGCAGGAAAGTTTCCTCGCTCCTCAATCTTCAGGGTAAGCGAATTCCTCCTCAGGTGGCTTAAGACATCAGAGAGGAAAGACTACACATTCTTACTTGCCTCAAGTCGAGGATTTGGAGAGAGCAGAAAGGTTTCCCTAGATCTAGTTGCTCTAGATCCAACCTCAGTTACAAGACCTGTTTTAGATCTAATACACAGCTCTGTTGCGATTTCGGGGACTATTTCTCCCTTGGAAGCCTATTCTGAAATGCTTGGATTTGAAGCGGATTCTGAGCTAGCAACGTTCCAAAGTCCCTTTGCTCGGAGAAACAGAGCCGGTCTTATAATAGACGGACTAGACACATCGTTCCAGAACCGTACACAGAAAACATTCGAACGAATGGTAGACCATTGTGTTGCAGTTGCTCATTCAACACCAAGTAACACTGGAATCTTCACATCAAGCTACTCCATCGGAAAGTTTCTCATTGATGCAGGTCTAGAAAGGAAACTCAAACGAAAGCTCTTCATTGAGAAACCCGGAATGAAAGGTACAGAGAATGATAATTTGATTGAAGAGTTTAGAAGACAAGGGGATACTGGTGGGGCAGTACTTCTGGGCGTGCAGGGTGGCCGTAACTCTGAGGGAGGTGATTTCCCAGGTCCAACAATGGAGAGTGTCGTGGTAGTAGGTGTTCCCTATGCTAGGCCAACTCCAAGGGTTGAGTCTCTGATCAACTATTTTGATTCGAGGTTCGACGGAAAGGGACGCGATTATGCATATGTACTACCAGCTATGACCAGAGCAATTCAGGCTGCAGGAAGACCAGTCAGAAGACTGGATGACAGGGGTGTGATTGTACTACTTGACCAAAGATTCAGTACTCCATACCTCAATAGATTCCTCCCATCCTGGTTGTCTGAAGTTACTGAGGTGATAGGAGATGACCCTGAAACTACGGCTCATCGCGTGGAGAGTTTCTTTATGGCCTAGTTTGTATCATTCAATATACTATCTAGTGAAATTGTGTTGAGGAGAATAGATCGAGCCTCTTCCTTAGTGATGACCCTTTCACCGCGAGTATATCGTTTTACAAACTGTTGTAATGAACGCATGTAACCCTCTTTTGGTTCGAGATTCATGTCTTGATCTATACGTTTGCGACCTGTTCTGCCTGCAATGAGAATGGCTGAAGTCTGATCTGACGTGAAACCACCTGATAGGGTCGTGCGATGTTCATTCACAAGCTCCACATCCAATTCTGGGTGCTGGTCAAGAGCACTTCTGAGGAACAATGTCGAATACAGTTTAGAACCGGTTCCAATACGAACAACTACTTGACAGCTGGGATATAGGCGTTTGACATAAGACTGGAGACGAAGAGTGAGATGAACTGCTGCACCTGGAGAAGTCTGAGAATTCTTGTATGTCACTATCCCATCTAGGACTAGGGCGACTCCAAACCGCATTCCTGGATCAACTCCAATTACAGCAAACGAAGGATTATGAACATCATTTAGACTAGTGAGAATCTTCACTGATGCGAGCACTGGGTCGAAGTCTTCCTCAATGAATATTACTGAGTCATACTGGTACTTCAGTGAGTCCTCAGTGGTAGTAACTACTACCTTAGAGTTTCCACAGCGAGTGTCATCCGAGGTACAGACGACGAACTCCAGCTCCAGTTCTTTTAGGAGCTCGATTAGAAGATAGAGCACCCGGGGATTCTCTGTGGCAATTGCGACCTGCCACCTAAACATGATATTGGTCCTTCTAGGTATGCTTATCACTCAGAGAGTGACGACTGATAGGCAGTGAGTTAGAATTTGATTCTTCCGTCTGGGGTATCACTTCTCGATCGTGTCATGAATGGCGGTCTTCATACTGGTCCATTCACACATGTGTATGGAGAAGCTGCAGCAGGTAAGACAACATTAGCGTTGCAGTTTGTGGATGCCGCGTTTAGACTTGACTATCAGACAATCTACATCAATTCTGAAACTGCATCTCCTGTGGAACGTCTAGAGCAGATTACTAGCCACACTTTCGGAGAACTCGAATCTATGGTGAAGATACTCGCGCCAAGAGGATTCAGTGAACAGGGAGCATTGATTGATGATTTGGACCTCTATGTTCGAGAGGATACAAAACTAGTCATCATTGATACACTCACCAAGTTCTATAGGTTAGAACTGGAGGACAAGGCAACTAATTTCTCGAACCATCGAGAATTGAATAGGCAGGCAGGAATCTTGAAGGGACTAGCAAGAAAACATGATGTAGCAGTAGTTGTTTTGAATCAGGTAAGAGCACGAATGAATAAAGGTAGTGATTTCGAGCCTGTAGCCAAGAACATACTAGATTATTGGTCAGACTACAGTTTCAAGATGCGAGTGGGCAAGAATCATGGATCCCGGACAATCCAGCGGATAAGACCTGAAGGTGAGCCATCGGACTGTCGATTGTATCTCACTGACAGAGGTTTCTCAATTGAAAAACCGGATGAGAAAGAGTGAAATTGAGTCGCTAAACGGCACACATGGAGAACCATTCAATGTATGAAGAACTCGCCCTCTTGGAGCTTTCAGTATGGCTGGGACTTTCTGCATGGATTGCAAATGCCACTCCAGTTCTGGGTGGAGGGGGACGACCGATTGATGGTGGTAGAGTTTTCCGTGATGGTAATCGCATTCTTGGAGATGGTAAATCGATAAGAGGGTTCATTGTTGGCGTGTTCTTTGGAACATTAGTCGGAGTGGTACAGTTCGTTGCTGCACCTTACTTACGACCCCTGTTGGCTCAGTTTGTGACAATAACTCCAGAGATGGACTATGTCCTTTCAATCAGCATCCCTGTAGCATTTCTTCTATCAATAGGAGCTCTGACGGGTGATGTTGTCGGGTCATTCATAAAGAGGAGGGTCAGTGTCAGGAGTGGCGACCCATCTCCGTTTCTAGATCAGCTGGGATTCATAATCATGGCTCTGATTTTTGCATATCCATTAATGATGCCAAGCCCGATATTTGCTATAATCCTGATTCTTACAACCCTAGGTATTCATTGGCTCAGTAATGTTTTGAGTTACCTTTTGGGACTAAAGGAACATCCATGGTAATGAAAACCCAAGGAAAACCATAAAAGGTGACCAAAAAACACTATTTCCGGTGATATCGAATCTATCGAAAAAGAAGCTGTCTGTAGTTTTGATATTGTCAAAATTTCTATAATACCGGAGTAGCCCTGACAATGATGGTCAAAGATTGCATGCAAGCAGACGTGGTTCACGTTTCTGTACCTGGGACCAGAGAAGATGTTCTTCAGATTATGGCTGACGAACAGGTGAATGGTCTTCCTGTTGTGAAGAAAGGTTCCAAGACTCTTGTAGGTATTGTAACAAGAACTGACCTCCTTAGAAAGGCTGACGAAAACCAACTGGCTATGCTCATGGTGAGGGACCCGGAAACAGTCAAACCTAGGACTGAAATCAAGACAGCTTTGAAGATCATGTTGGAAAAGAGGTATAGACGACTTCCAGTTGTTGAGAAGGACGAATTGGTAGGGTTGCTGTCAGTCCCAGATATTCTAGGAGCTACTCTTGAGAATGATGAAAATTATGGTTCGATGGAGATAGCAAAACTTGTCACTAGACGTGTGAACGCAGTCTGGGAAAAAACTCCGCTCCCTCTGTCCTATATGATAATGGAAATGGCTGGGAAGAATGGTCTCGTTGTCCTTGGAGAGGGTGGAAACGTGACCGGAATGATTACTGTGAGCGACTTCATCCGTCTCTCAGAGGTCACTGTCGAAGACAACATCTCCCAGACGTTCAGTGGTACTGACAGTGCAGTAGACTGGGGTTGGACTTCAAAGGACTTCCTCGTTGTGACGAAGAAACTCCTTCGTCTTCCGGGGACAGCTGTTGAGGAAGTGATGACCAAGAACATAATCAGCTTCGGTGAACTTACAACCGTTGCTGAATGTGTTAGAACTATGCGGAAAGAAGACATTGACCAGGCACCCGTACTATCTGTGACGGGCAGTCTCATAGGAATGATAGAAGACAGGGACTTGCTCAAATTGGCTCTCGAAACACAGTCAGACTAAGGCTCAATGAAGTCGGTGATAGATGTCTGTTCAGATACAAATAGTGAATTAAGAGCAGATGTAATGAGTTTTAGCCGTTCTCTCTGATACTGATCAAGATTATGATCCTCTATGATTTGCCTTGTGACTTCAAGATACTTGGAGATATTTTTCTGTCGAACTGTCAGAGAGAGCTTGTTTCCACAGACACATTCTCCTGAGAGAGGGATTCTTCTGTAAACCCTTCTGCACTTTTGACATTGTATTTTTTGGGTTGAGAATGCACGAAGGTTCCCTCTGATATCACGGAAGAAATGGGTTGAAAGCACACGTTCAGCAACATTCTGCGCATCCACGGCTTCTATGAGAGTTGCCAACTCCAATTGTGCACTGAGTTTTTCATCCATACTACCTAAAATCTTGTAGCGTGTATTCTTTGGACCAAGATCAAATGACCTGGTGTCATGTGTGAAACCAAATCCTTCGTATTGTGCAGCGGTGTTCAATCGAGACGCAATTATATCAACAAGGTCTTCGACCTCTTTCGGATGTCTTGCCTCAGCCACCATCTCGTAGAATTTTGCAGGATACCTCTTACAGACCTCAATGTTGTGACTTTCGTCATCCACCTCTGTCGGGTTGAGAATCACAGAAAGAACTAGAGGGGCATCCATCAGTCCTCCACGTCCTGCTGGTAGATAGTCCTTCGAGAAGTTTAGAAGAGCGTCAAGGACCAGAATCAGAGCATCCTCATCACCATCACAGTTCCGTCTCTTTGCAGCGTGCCAGTAGGGGTGTGCATAGCAAACACTTGCATTAGTGAAACCGACTATCCTACCAATGATTCCTGCAGACGTGTGAGGCGCTAGGCCGATAACAAGTTGACCAACCACATCCTCTTGTGCACTGAACTTGTAGAATCTCTCAAGCCCATAGATTTTCTCCAGGCAGTCGTCTACAAACCTCCCTACTCTGACGAGGTACATAGCGCAGTTCTCTGGTATTACGATATCTTGAACCTTCAACTCCAGGATTTGGTCTTGAGATATTAGTGGCTGTCCCTCATAATCTGTGATGTAACCAAGTTCTCGAAGACGACTCACAGGGACTCCTATTTCTTTGGGTGTAAAATGGGTGAGTGGAGCATCGGTTGCATCGAACCTAGCAGTTCCATCGCGATAACAGTATACATCATGCTTTGCCCGTAGTATTCCCTTTCCCAGATACTCTGGGATCTTGTAGTCACTGGTGAGACCAAGAACACCACGAACGCCATGTGCCTCCAATTCGTCAACTTCTACCTTGATCCTGTCAATCAGGTGTGCTAGTGGAACGGAATACTGACGTGTCTTGCTATTGTCATGTCCATATTGGCATGTGCCAGTCTTCTTGTCAATTGGTTGACCACAGTTCTCATAGGAACAGGAAACAACGGTATGTGTCCCGCATTTGTCACACTTGGACTCGTATGTACTGTTGGAGCAGTTAGGACAGATGCGGAAGACCATCTCGAGTTCTACAGGTATCTCTTGTGCCCATGATTCAAAGCTAATGTCCTCAGAGTCCTGATCTTCCGAGTCATTCTCCATGGTTTCCTCAATGGTTGGTTGATACTCCATACTCTTGGCTACTTTCTCAATCTGCCTTTCTGTGCCTTTCGAACGTCCAACAGGGAATAGAACTTGGACAGGTGGTCTCATCTTACGTTCCTCTGCTTTTTCGGGACGGCCCATTCTTGCACCAATTGAGAATCCAACCTTATCCATCAGTTTTACAGAGGAAACAGAGTTCAGGAGTTCCAGAGTAGAGTTGCCCTTTGTTTTCGCTTCCTTTTCTCCAAGTTGTGCCAAAATGACGATTGGATCATCAGTCAGACGAATGGATTTCTTGTCATTGCTGAGTTCATGAGGGACTCCAGCAGTTTCTAGA
Organism: Candidatus Thorarchaeota archaeon; assembly: GCA_048882045.1. Taxonomy (GTDB): domain Archaea; phylum Asgardarchaeota; class Thorarchaeia; order Thorarchaeales; family Thorarchaeaceae; genus SMTZ1-45. Next base: position 19,937 of record JBHLRZ010000011.1, read on the forward strand.
AACTTCTTGTTCTTTAAATCGAAGGGGAGAACGAGGGATGAGTCCTTCCCGATCTTGTATTTTGTTAGAATCCATTTTCTCAAGGTCAGGGCGTCCTCTAGAGCTAAAGCAGACCATCGATAGAGATAGTGAGGGTGCAATGGAATCTTGAGTTTCTTTGATAGATGAACAGCCTGGGAAGGATGGGGGATACGTGAGAGTGGTGAGTCCACCATCTCATTCACATCATCGAGAGTCAGCTTAGATCCTAATCGCTTGGTCAATGTAGAAACTGACAGCTTTGATATTGCATCATCAAGGTCGTGAGACCACCATTCTTCACAATATCCCGAGGGCACAAGAGGATGATTGTTTTCAAGAAACTCTCCAAGGGCTACCAGTAAATCACCAAGATACAGAATGCGTTCAATCTTACCTTCTAGTTGTCTTGCCTTTTCGCTGTCTTGAATCCGCATCACGGACCCATCTTTTAGAAGAACAATTGGTCCTTCAATCGAGTCCACTGGAGCCACGATTGATCCTTTTCCTGGTCGTTCTGTCCGAATATGGGTCCCTGGTGCTAGGAACTCCTCCACGATAAACATCGTTGCAGGATGGACTCCCACTCCTGCAAGACCTGTGTTTCTTGAACGACCATACCTGAGTCTGAAGCCTCCAACACGGGAGGGATGAGAGAATACAGGTCTCCCGCCTATGACATCTGCTAAATAGTCCGCCTTGGGTTCTAGTGTCTTTGATGCAAAGTCCTCTTCATCTGTACTTGTCTTTGACAACTTTGTAGCGAGTTCGTTCAACCATTCCCACCCGGAGATGTTCACACCACTTACAATCTTTGCCAGTTTTGCCGCTTTACCAACAACACCATCGTTCAGAACTAGAACTGACCCCCCACGAACTCGATTACTTTCAATACGTTCTAGGTCACGAGTTCCTGAAACTTCAAAATCCTCAGTAGGATCCCCCGTCAGTAGTATTGGTAGTCGTGATGCTACAAAACGGATTGCATCCGGATTAACAGGATATTGTAGGTTTGCCAATCGTGCATAAAGCTCAATCTCTTCTAGAGCTCGCTCTGTTTCCTCTTCGGTAGACCTGAATGCAGGGAGTTCAAGGACCTGGCGTACATGATCTGCCACCAGGACTGTCATTGCAGCTTCAGTCCCACCAGCAGCACGTATCGGACCAGCAAGGTATAGAGCTAGGTACTGATCTTCGCCTGACCCTTCGATACGAACCTTCGAGATTCCTTCAAGAGGCGCTGCTGTGATACTCTCTGTGAGAATTGAGAGGCCTACTCGTACAGCCTTGTCTGCAGCCTTCTCCGCAGCTTCTCTTGCAGTTTTTTCACCAAACTCTTTGGCTATGACCATCGCCGCGAACCCATTGTTGTATTCAGGACCAAGCTCCTCACGTTTCTTGTCTATCATAGACATTATTTCACCGGGGTTGTATCTGGGATTACGATTTACAATAAGGTCAACTGTTTCCTTTACATCGCTTAGTGTCCCTTCAGCAATTTCCTTGGCAATAGCGAAAGCAACTTGCTCTCGAGACAAGTTTTTCTCCTGAAACTCACGAATTCTCCTTGCAACACCAACTGGACCATCGAGTGTTGCCTCAACTCGTGCAGCAACATCGTGTGCGGGGGGTATCTCGACTCTTGTTGTTGGATCATATCCTTGTAATCTGGCTGATTCTGCAATAGCGTATAGAGTATGTATTTCCTCATTTAGAGAACTGAAATACTGTTTGTAGAATATGCTATGTTTTGGAAGACTCAGTTCGGATTCGGTCACAACAAGTCACCTTATTCATGAACAGTGCTTTATTTTGTGTTTCGCTACGTGACACTAAAGACGTCCTCTTAGCTCGGGGCAATTGAGGTATTACTTTAAAGCAGCTGACGTAGACGAATCCATAACCTAAACCAATATGATATGGTCAGGGAGAGAAACCACATGCTCACTCTTGAGGAAACTATTGAACGAATTCTGAAGAACAGGACCGATTTGGAACGTAAAGACATATCAAAAATGATCCAGGACAAACGAGAGGAACTAGGTCCTGAGGTTATCAATGACGAGTCTGCAGCCATGATTGTGGCTCGAGAACTCGGTGTCGATCTCCACCAGATGTCCGCATCACGAATGAAGATTGAAGATTTGACAGAAACAACAAGAAATGTCGCAATAAAAGCAAGAGTCGACCACATTGGCGGAGTACGAACGTTCGCCAAGAAAGACGGAGGTGGAGAAGGCAAAGTAGCCAGTATTCGAGTTTCTGATGATTCGGGAAGTATCAGGGTCGTCCTGTGGGATGACCTGACAAGAATAATTGAGGAGGACCTCATTTCAGTTGACGAGATGATTGAGGTGCGTGGAGGGTTCATGAGAAAAGGTCTCGGTGATTCTCTTGAGATAAGCATGGGTAGAATGGGGAATATTAGACCACTTGATGAGCATGAAATAGAAGAACTCGGCAAAGATTTTGGTACCTCACACTCAGAGGAGATGAAAATATCTGACCTCACTGAGGGATTGTTCGGAATCAGCCTGAAGGCAAAGATACAGAGGGTTTTCAGACTCTCGACCTTCACAAGACAGAGAGATGGATCAGAAGGGAAAGTTCTGAGTATGATTGTCGCTGACGAGTCCGGTACTGTAAGACTCGTTTTTTGGGATGACAGTGCAACTCAAATGGAAGATGCTGAAGACGGCGAGGTCATTCGACTAAGAAACGTGAACGTTAGAACGACCCGTGACGGTTCTGCTATTGAAGTGCATATTGGCAGATCAGCAACAATCGAACGAAACCTCGAAGAAGAGATAGATGCTGTGGAATCAAGTCTTGCTGAAAGAACAGCCGAACCTTTGGGGATGAAGGATATCGCAGATTTGACTACGGGAATGTGGGATGTCGATATCGAAGGTAAGGTTGTCACAGCATACGATGTGACGACTTTCACAACCAAGGATGACAGAGAAGGACGAGTTAGAAACCTCATTCTGGCAGACGAGTCTGGTAAGACTCGTGTTACTTTTTGGAACGAAGATGTCGACAAGATTGAGGACATCAAGGAGGAGGACATCATCAGGATTCTTCATGGTTACGTCAAAGAAGGTTACAGGGGTGGCGTCGAATTCCAAGTAGGCAAGAAGGCTGAAATCCAAATCAATCCCAAGGGCTCCAAACTGAAGAAACTGGATGTTTCACAGGTTTCCCTACAGCCTTTGACAAAAGCTGCTAGAGTCCCAATTGGTGACATTGATGACAGTCATCAGGATAAGAATGTGGAGATTTGTGGCATAGTTGTGAACTTGAGCCAGAGTACGAGTCCTATCTATCAGGCTTGTCCAAGTTGCAATAAGAAACTGGATGAGGAGAATGGAGGATATGTCTGCAAGTCGTGTGGGAAGGTCAAAAATCCAGAACCAAGAATGCTGTACAAAATCACTATTGATGATGGATCCGGATCAATACGAGTGACTTTGTTTGGGAAGGTCGGTGAAGAACTGCTTGATATGACTGCTGTAGAAGCTGATGAGATTATCAAGAAATCTGGAAAGGAGGAACAACCCTTGATTGATAATGCAGACAAAGTTGTCGGAAAATACATCTCAGTATATGGACGAGTCAAGAAGTTCAGAGATTCATTGGATTTATCGGCCAATGGTTTCGAATTTGCGGACCCTGTGAAGGAAGTAGAGAGGCTGAAAGAAGAGATACAAAAAGAGGTCGCCTAGAAACGAAAAAGTATCATATAACCATCTTATTCATGTTTAATAATCAATAATTGTATGGTTATTATGAAATGAGTCCTACTCGTATGGTTGTAGCAGAGAAGAACTATCTCAGAGGTGTTCTTAGAGCATTCCTTGAAGGGAAGAAGACACTCAACTATGTGGTAGGATGTTTCAAAAACGTACCAATTTCAATCTTTGATGAAGTGGCAAAAGATCTGTCTGAATATTCTCAAAATCTGCGATGGGGACAGCTTTACAAGATAAGACAAAAACTCATTCAGAATTTGGATAAGCGAGACGACAAGACACGTTGGAGTCCATGGGTACTTGGCAAGTATTAGGAACTCGCTTCAATGAGTGCATTCATAGCTTCCAGAAAGGTGTCGACATCTGACCTATTGTTATAGATATAGAAACTTGCACGGGCAGTTCCCTTCTTTGGATCAATACCCATTTGATAGTGGAAGGGACCCACGCAATGCCAGCCTGACCGTACCATGACATTGAACTCATCATTAAGGAAAGTTGCTACATCATGTGCAGATGAAACTGTGTCAACAGTAAAAGTGACCAATCCGGTCTTAATCGAGATGTCCTCTGTTCCGAGAATGTGGACGGATTCCATTTTGAGAAGTTGCTTCAGTGCCATTTCAAGTAGAGACCTTTCATATTTCTCTATTTCACGCATACCTATTGACTGAAGATATTCAGCTGCTGCACCTGCTCCGATAGCACCAGCGTAGTTTTGAAGACCAGCTTCAAATTTCTCAGGAGGAGGCAGGTATTCGGGAATAATTTCATCGTTCTCAAACCGAACATCACTGACCGTATCACCACCATAAAAACACATGTTCATCGACTCGAGATGTTCCAACTTTCCATAGAGAACCCCCATGCCAGTGGGCCCACACATTTTATGCACAGAAATAGCTGAGAAATCAACATCAAGAGCTTGCACATCTAACGGATGATGAGGCGCGTACTGAGCATCATCACTCATTACAAGAGCTCCCCGATCATGTGCCAGTTCGACGATTTCTTTCAGTGGTGCAACAGTACCAGTGACGTTCGAAGAGTGGACAATCGAGATAAGACTGGTCCTGTTGTCAATTGCGTTCTTCCAATCTTCGATGTCAAAGGTCCCATCATATTGAGCTTTGACTATCTCTATGTCCAGTCCATCTCTCTTGGCCCGTTCGACAAATGGAAGCGACCCACTGTGGTGTTCAAGTGACGTTGTGATGATTTTGGAATCTTTGGGAAGTCTAACTGAACCTGCAACTATGTTTAGTGACTCAGTCGCATTTCTTGTCCATATGCACTCTTCCTGATGGGCGGCGTTGATGAACCTTGCAAACTTGCCTCTTGACGACGAATAGGCGTTCGATGCCTCCTCGCCAAACTTGTGGATACTTCTTCCCCCACAAGCAGGATATTGTTCGTAGTATTCATTCATAGCGTCAATGACCTGTCGAGGTTTGAGTGCCATACATGCACTGTCCAAGTAGACGACTGGACGACCGTTGATTGTTCTTTCAAGTGCTTGGAAGTCATTTCGGATCTTTTTCCAGTCGACCATGGGAATCAGTTTCCTGCCAATTGCCACCGATATCCACCCTTGCCGAATTTCTTAGTGATCAACCCCTTCTCAACAAGCTTGTTTGCAGCTGCAACAACGGCATCACCACCTGCACAATCAGTGCACAAATCGGCATATTCCTCAGTCTGAGCAATCTCAAGAATCTCGGTTGTTGTTAGAGCGTCAGAGCTTTCGAGAATCTTGAGCACACACTGAGCATTTCTAGAGAATTCGGACATCGTTAGCCGAAGCGGAACAACTAGCAATAAGAAGCCTTCGTAATGACTAGCAATGTCATTCAACAAAATGCTTAAATCAACATCCGAGCCGAAGAGCCCGCTCTATTTCTTTCGGGGCCTGTGCTCTGTTTGTGTGAAATAGGCGTAGGGGTGATACCCAATGGGAAGAAGAAGAAGACAAAAAGTGACCCGACGACCACAGAAGAGGATTCCAGATGTTTATCCATGCCCAGACTGTGGTAACACAGCCATCAAGATTGAACTCTATCGTGATAATGGCATGGCAACGGTAAAGTGTGGATCGTGCGGGCTTGAGATGACCATTGATGAGGTAAACCCATTAACTGAACAGGTCGACATCTATGGTTCTTTCATAGACAGATTCTATGAAGAGAGAAAAGCCGCAGCTTGATGGAGTACAACACTCAACATTCAGGAATGATTATAAGCGGACACACTCCGAGGACGCAGGATTCCAATGCAAGCTACAACTTTCACCACCATCTTGTTTATCATACTAGCCGCGATGGGCATTTTCGCTCTGCTTATCTCAATGGGCTACATGATTTACGGAGAGGAAGAGGAAGAGTAGAGAACGGGATGTCGTTCCCGATGACTGGTTCGATTATACGCACTGCTTTTGAGAGGGTTGCACCGCACATCTCTAATCTTGATGATATCAAAACACTTGTTGAGGAACTCGAAAAGATTGATTCTCTGGATTCATTGATAAGTGAACTTGAAGCACGAATGGAAGATGCTGAAGTGACCTTTAGAACTGATATACGTATCTTGATTAACGAATGTCGACGCGTCAGGAAATAGGATGTCGACCTGATGGTTGAGTTTGCACCTCTGAGCAAGGAGATAGCTGATTTTCTCCAGAAGAACGGAATAACCCATTTCACTCCCATTCAGGAACGCGCGATACCCCTTCTACATGATGAAACCGAGAATGCTTTGCTCCTGGCTCCTACAGGAAGTGGTAAGACAGAGGCTGCATTGCTACCGCTACTTCATCGTCTTCAGATGATGAAGGCAACTAAGGAACTCTTTGGTTTCTATGTTATCTATATTACACCATTGAGAGCTCTGAATAGGGATGTGTTCAAGAGAATAGAAGAACTGTGCGAACATCTTGGACTAACCGTTGCTGTTCGCCATGGTGATACTACTCAGTATGCAAGAAGGAAACAAGCGATCAGTCCTCCAAACTTGTTGATTACTACACCTGAGTCATTGCAGGCAATCCTCCCAGGAAAGCGTCTTAGATATCATCTCAAGACTGTCTTTGCAATCATCGTTGATGAGATTCATGACCTTGCAGACAGCAAGAGGGGAACTCAGCTCAGTCTTGGTTTGGAAAGACTTGAACGTGTCATTGGGAACAGAGTACAACGAGTCGGACTCTCGGCTACAGTTGGGAATCCAAAGGAAGTAGCTGCCCTACTAGGAGGAGCAGGGGAGGTCAAAACAATCTGGGCAGGGTATGACAAGCGTCAGATGGAACTAAGTGTTGTAATGCCGGAACCAACAGACAGTCACAAACAGCTTGCACGGAAACTATCCTATCCCCCACACTCAGTAGCACGACTCGAAGCCATCGTAGATTTGATCAAGGCTCACCAGTCCGTCATTGTGTTCACTAATACAAGATCCTTCTCAGAAGTCCTTGGAGCAAAGATGCGTGCAGTCAAGCCACCCTATGATTTTGATGTACATCACGGATCTCTCTCTAAAACAGCAAGGCTATCTGCTGAGGACAGGCTGAAGACGGGCGTTTCAAAAGCAATTATTGCAACCTCGAGTCTCGAGCTTGGGATAGATATTGGACAGGCAGACCTAGTGATTCAGTATTCCTCGCCGAGAGAAGTTTCACGAATGCTGCAAAGAAGTGGTCGTTCGGGTCATGGGATTGGCAAGTCCTCAAAGGGCGTGGTTATAGCCACAATGAACCTTGACGATATCACTGAGTCTGGGGTGATTCTAAAAAGAGCCAAACAAAACAAAGTAGAGAACGCTAAGATACCACGAAAATCATGGGACGTTCTTGGTCATCAGATTGCAGGTATTCTGATGGATGCTGACGAGATTGAGAAGACTGAATTATTGAATATCATCTCCTCAGCATATCCATTCACTCAAGTTTCAATGGAGGAACTAACCAAGCTGGTTGAGTTTCTGCAAGAAAGAAAGGTATTGGAGGCTGAGGGAACAGTTGTGAGAAGAGGCGCAAAAACACGCATTTTCTACTATGATCGACTTAGTACGATACCAGATGTTCAACAAGTGAATGCTGTGGACATGACCACACGTACAGCTATTGGTGTACTAGATGAGGACTTTGTGTCAGCCAATGTTGAACGAGGTTCAGTATTTGTCTTTAGAGGAAGACCTTGGAATGTGGTGAATATTGATGATGACACTGGGGAAGTATTTTGTGCTCCAGCTTCAGGGACGGACAGTGATGCGCCGCGATGGGTCGGAGAGATGATTCCGGTCCCCTATGAAGTCGCCACTGAAGTGGCAAAGCTATGGAATACTATCTTAGAGAAGGACTCAAAGGCACTCAGCAGATGGTTGGTTCGAGAATATGGAATTGAAAAACAAGCCCACAAGTATCTCCGTGACACTCTCCAGACAAGCATAGATATACTAGAGAAACTTCCAACTGAAGACCTGTTTGTGTTAGAAGACTTTGACTCAGGTCTGGTTCTACATGCACCGCTTGGTACAAAGGTCAATGAAACATTGGGGATAGTCATCGCATCTCTCCTGACTACCCGGTTCGGGGTCGAAGTAGCTGTAGAGAGAGACCCATACCGTATTCTATTCACAGCAGGTAAACGGATAGATCCACAGTGGATTATTGATGTCTTGAAAGAGTATTCAGGTCAACAAGTGTCAGTCATTCTTAGACTAGCCATGAAGAACACTCAGAACTTCAGCTCACGATTCATTCAGGTAGCACGACGTATGGATGTGGTTCGAAAGGATGCAAAGACAAAGGAGGTTCCTGTCAAGTATCTCATCAAGTCATTTGAAGACTCTCCCGTGTACCAAGAGGCCATGAGAGAGGTCTTGGACGACAAGATGGATGAGAAGAGGGTCATGGACCTCTTTGATAGATACTCGAAGGGTGAAATTGAGATTCATTCCGTCATAACCAAGGGTCCTTCACCTCTGGCCAGATTAATAGTGGAAGAGAAGACCAGATTTGAGGTCATGGGAGAGATCACAGAAGAAGATGAGGTGCTTCGGATGATGGAAGAGCGTCTTCTCTCCAAGAAGTTCAGATTGGTCTGCATGGCTGAGGGACACTGGAACTCTGTAAGAACTCTCTCCACATTGGATGATACTGTTGCCTGTCCAATTTGTGACTCAAAGATGATTGCTGTTACTTCTCCTACGAAGAAAGACATCCCAAAGATAGTAACCAAAAGACAGAGAGGCGAAACACTCACAAAGACAGAGGAAAAAGAACACAAGGCAGCTTCCCTCACTGCAGAACTAGTGTCGAGATATGGAAAGACAGCACTCATAGTATTAGCGGGAAGAGGTATTGGAGCTACAACTGCTGCTCGGATACTAAAGCCGAGATTGAAGGACCGACTCGAGATCCTCAAAGAGATTGCCAAGGGAGAACTACAGTATGAGAGAACTCGACAGTACTGGTAGACCGATGATTGTGTTTGCTGGACGGAGTAATGTGGGAAAAAGCAGCACAATTCGAATTCTCACAGGTAAGAAGGTGCGTATCGGAAAAAAACCCGGAAGTACTCGATGGGAGATGATGATTGATTTCGGATCTGTCACTATTGTAGATATACCCGGTTTTGGATTCATGTCGGGTCAAAGCAAGACTATGATAGAAGAAACAAAAGTCAATATCGTTCAGAAGCTTGAAGAGTGGAGTGAGAATTTAGCATTGTCAGTCCTAATCATCGATATTTCCCTATTCAGAGAATTGTTTGAGAGGTGGTCATCAAGGGGAGAGATCCCGATTGACGTGGAGTTCTACAGTTTTCTGTCTGAGATTTCTCCGCAAGTAATAGTACTTGCAAACAAGAGTGACAAAGTGAAAAAGAAGATCCTAAATTCTGAAATACAGTTCTTGAAAGAACAGCTGATGGCGGCTGTGCCGAACAGTGAGCCTAAGGTGATTGTTGCTTCAGCTCAGAAGAAACATGGGATGAGAGAGCTCACTGATTCTATTGACAAGCTCCTAAAGGAGCAAGGTATTGAAACCCCACATTGGGCTTTCACCGCAACTTCTTGAACAGATAGAACACCACACCTACCGAAAGAACAACTGTTGATATAATCGCGAGAGGAATGATTGCACTGGGTGGTGCGATGAAGTCCTCAGATAACCAATCCATGATGTTCATAAAGAGGCGGGAATTATCTCCCATGTAGAACCATTTTAGATCTGTTTCTGGATAGTCTAGGTCTCGTCCTGTGAACATCAGAGCTGATCCTGCAATCACAATGCGGTTGTTGTTGTATTCAAAAGCTGACATCCATGATGGATAGGTCCCATTGATTGCAGAATAGGAGAGTGGATCTTGTTCGAACTCCTCCAAGGTCATGTTTGGATGAGAATAGTTGGCCCAGCTGTTGTAATTTAATTTGTACTGAGCAAATGAGCTCTCATATCCTCTGGCAATACTGCTGGCTAGGTCGATAGGTTTCAGTGTGGAAGTCATCGTATAGATTTCGTTGATGTTTCGGAAGATTGGATGGTTTGTGTCCCAAGTAGTTGAGTCCAAGCGAATCATCCAAGAATATGTAGAATTGAACACTGTGTGTTCTTCGTCAAACATCACGTCACTATACATTTCTTCCAGCCCAGGATTTGTTACATTCAAGCTAAATCGAACGCCAGTGACATTTAATGCATCAAGTAATCTGTTGATTCCCTGATTATCACCCATGTCTTGCATGAGTGCCTCTGCCCAGTATGTTGAATCTTCGTTGATGTTTGGATTCCCTAGAACAAAGAGGGAACTTCCATTTGCGAGCATTTCTGAAATGCTTGTGGTTTCAGTTGCAGAGAAAGGATTGTCTTCGTCAGGAGCAGCTATGATGAGTACATCGACATCGTTGAGTAGGGATTCGGTAAGTTCATCGTCCTCATTTATGCGAAGGTCGTACTTTGTAGAAGCGTTTACCAAATCGAGCATCAGCTTCAGGCCTATATTCTCGTCATCCCCAGCAAACTGCTGACCATGGCTATCATCATAGAGTATGACCACGGGATCCAAATTGGACTGAGCACTCACTATGCCCTGTAGACTTGAGAGGAGAATCATTGTAGTGACAACTGTTGCTAATACTCGTGTAGTATTCCTCAAGTGTTTCATTTAGATTGACACAACCTTTAGGCTCAGTCAGCGTGCCTGACCCTAGGCCGTGTTTTAAAGTTATCTTCAGAACCATTCAGTTTCAGTCAGTCCGACGCCACTCAACGAACAGCTGTCGACGTTCAGTATCTGTGGATTCTTTCGGCCTATACTGCTTACGAATTTCAGCAATTCGTTGCGCTAGAAGATGATAGCACATTGTGACCTCACGAGAGATGACAACCTCTTGGTAGAAGCTCCTACAGGTGCAATAAAGATCAGGGACTACGAGATACTCCCTACGCCCCTCCACAGTCCATGTTTCTGACTCGCTGGGAAGAAACCGATACTTGACTACCTTGCCCTTTTCTACTGCTCTGAGAGCACGAATGAACTTCTTACCGTATTTGTTCCTGAAGAACTCAATATCGTCCTGTGTGAGGTCATCTTTTGATAGTCTAGTGACTTCAGGTTGTGAAAGGACCATGATTCTCACTCAAAGTTGAGGTATCACGATGTTAAAATGTTGTATATTAGATATCGAACCACCAATGGAGTCTATTTTCGAAGACAGGGGTATGACCATCAAGTGGAGTGACAGGACAGTCCTACTGATATCAGACATCCATCTCGGTTTTGAGGTGTCTGTTTCTCAGGAGAAAGGAGTCGAATTTCCTCCTCAGTACCCCGTTATTCTCAAGAGGATAGAGAGTCTGATTAAGAAACACAGCGCGTCACATCTGTACATCATTGGTGATGTAAAACACTCCATATTCACTGATGATTACTCTAATTGGGAAATCATTCCCGAGTTCATGGAAGGACTGACAAAGATAGTAGAAACTACTATCATTCCTGGTAACCATGATGGTGTTCTCGAACCACTCCTACCACGTACTGTCACACTCACAGATGTACATGGGATTGCATTGGGATCAAAAGAAGAATCTGTGGGACTTTTTCACGGACATACATGGCCTTCACATGAAGTTCTGGATACAAAGATGATTGTTGTAGGACATAATCATCCGACGGTTCGACGATTGAGAGATGCTTCAGTCCCAGAAATAGGTCGTTCATCAAGGAAACGATTAGGTAGAATCATTCCAGTAATCGTTCAGTCCAAACTGGACAAGAACTGTGCGAGGCGGAACATGGGTATATTGGAGAATCTAGATGACACTGTGTGTACAGTTGTCACGCTCCCGAGTTTCAACGAGTTGTTTGCTGGTATGCCAATCAATCAACCCTCATCGAATTTTCATGGTCCACTCTTTGAGAACATGTGTGTGAATCTACCCGAGTCAGAAGTGTACAGCATAGACGGCCTGTTCCTTGGATCTATTGATTGGTTAAGAAACCGGTCCAACGAAATGATTAAATCCAAAGCTAAGGGGACTGACTCCGAGAAGGGTCGGTAGTCTAGATTGGTATGATTCTTGGTTCGGATCCAAGAGGTCGCGAGTTCAAATCTCGTCCGGCCCACCATTTTTCTTCTTCGAAACTTTACAGTAGTGAGTGTAGGATGATTGCAGCTGTGCCAGAAGGGCCAATGTCGACTCGAGCATCTAGACTGTGACAATCACCCAAATCCATCTCCTTACGAGAGAATGAGCTGTTGCTTCCCGAAAGGAAAATACCGATTCTCTCTCCAGATTTTACTGTTTCAGAGAGTTTGGCAAAGTCGAGACGTTCTTTGACAAGTACAGGAGACACGATGAACACAGGATGCTCTATCTTCAGAACATCCAACACATCCTTGAGATCAGGTAATACCATGAAGTTGCTCTTCATCTTCATTGCGAGTCTATTCGCATCTGGTACTCCAGCCTGTGCAGCTGAACCTTCAGCCTTAGAAACAACAAAATTGGGGAACCCTAGTCCGTACACTACCTGTGCAGTTTCGATCGTCTTTGAAGCAGAATGTACGTTATGAAGGACTACGTAGATGTTCTTGAGTGATTCGTCCAAGATATGCACCAACCTCCTGTGCAATTAGCTGGGATATGAGAGGAGGAACACTCTCACCCACTTGATTGTATTGGCTGTCGATTGGACCATTAAATGTGAATGTGTCAGGGTAACTCATGAGTCTTGCGTGTTCTCTGACAGTCAGAATTCTGTTCTCGTATGGATGTATATAACGGGACAGGCCATTGATTGATGTTGACACACGGTCTGGAAAGAGCCGGACCCAGTTAGGGAGAGTCCTTGTCTTTGATGCACGGAAGAATCTGGCGCCTTGTCCCCACCGAGTCTTACGAACAGCCTTCAGTCTGTCATCCGATAATGGATAGATTGAATGATTGGGACTAGTTTCATGTGGGTTAAGAATATGTTCTGGACCCAGAGGTGGGAGGTCTCCTATCGATTCCATTACTGTTGGTGCTGTCTTTCGTGGTAGGTTCAACTTGATATTGCTGATGAATACTCTCAGACGCTTCGATGGATTGCCATTTTGATGAGCTCTGACCATGTTGAAATGTACAGTATCAAATCCCACTCGTCTAAACTCGCGCAGGATGATCTCATCACCACCGAATTGGAGAATTGCAGCAACATTTTCGATCACAAAGACCTTAGGAGATAAGTCTCCAATGATTCTAATACTGTCCAGTAGTAATTTAGCTGTACCCTCTCCATAGATACGTTCTGCAGAAGGTCTTTGGCTTTCTGGATTTGCCTTGCTGAATTCTTCACATGGAGGAGATGCGATGATAATGTCTGGAGCCCCACTCAATTTTTCCTCAATCTGGATTGAGTGGAGGTCATGGATGTCCGTATTCCAGACCTTAGCACGAGGATAATTCAAACTATATGTTTTAAGGGCTGAGGAATCCATGTCTATTGAAAGATGGTCGTTCTTAGAGAGAGCTGTGAACCCATGGGAGAATCCACCTGCACCACAGAATAGGTCAAGAATCTTCATTCATACTTCCTCAGTTCAATTTCATTGCACCTATCGCCGATTATAACAATGTCGAAGGAAGAGTTCAAAAGTACCGTATATCTAGCCGGCTATTAAGCTGTGACGGTGAGTGAGAATGGGATTTGGTTCTGGAAAAGGAAAAACCATCCTGTTTGGAGAGCACTTTGTAGTCTATGGACTTCCTGCTCTCGCTGCAGGAATTGCGGCAGAAACTACAGCAAAGGTGACACGAGTCCGATCCATAGGATGGAAGCTCGTAGACAATCGACCTGCTATGCCTGGATACAAGGAGAAAAAGTATGAGGAACAGAAGCAATCGATTGAGAATATGTTGAAGCACCTCAACATTGACACCACAAAGTTGGGATTCCAGATTGATTTAGGAGGAAACCTTGTCTGTGCCTCTGGTATTGGAGCCAGTGCGGCAAGTTGTGTAGCAATTGCTAGGGCTCTCAGTGACGACTTTTCACTCGATCTCAAAGATGAACAAATCAATGAAACTGCGTATATTGGTGAAATGGGATATCATGGGACCCCATCAGGTCTTGACAACACAGCTTCTACCTATGGAGGGCTTGTCTGGTTTGAGCGAAACTTGGGTGGAGGAGCACCTAGATTCGAGAGTTTAAAGCTTGAGAAACCAATGCATCTTGTGATTGCGTCTACAGGCATTACTGCAAGTACCAAAGTGGTTGTAGGAGATGTCAGAGCAAAGAAAGACGCTGATCCAGACTGGTTTGATGCTATTTCAAAAGAATACACTCAGTTGGTACATGATGCAAAGGATGCACTGCTGAAGTTGGACACAGCCAAAGTAGGGACTCTAATGGACAAAAATCATGATTTATTGAAGCAACTGACAGTTTCTTGTAGAGAACTGGACGTTTTAGTTACTATTGCAAGACAGAATGGTGCTGTTGGATCAAAAATGACAGGAACCGGTAGAGGAGGAAACATGATTGCACTTGCTCCTGACGAAGCTACAATGAATCAGATAGCTGTTGCCTTAGAAAAAGACGGCAAGGCAGCAGGGGTGTGGACCACATCATTTGGACTTTGAGGTGAGGTTATGATACTTGAGGAGTACATCAAGATACTGCAGCAAAAAGAGAAAATCACTACAATAAACAAGAGCATCTCAAGAAACTTAGAGATTGCAGGTGTGTTAAAGACACTTGAACCAACACCTGTGTTGTTCGAGAATGTGAAGGAGAGTGAGTTTCGGGTTGCCGGAAATCTGTTCTGTAACAAAGCACAGGTTGCAGAGTATTTTGGAATAACAACTGAAGAGATTATTCCAACCTTGGCAAAAGCGATTGAAAACCGCAGTAAACCTGAAGAAACTGAGAAAGCTCCATGTCAAGAGGTTGTAGAAGATAGTGTGAATCTTGACAAGATTCCAATCTTGATTCACAACGAGGTGGACGGAGGGCCATATATCTCATCAGGAGTTGTAGTCGCAGCGGACCCTGAATTTGGGCAGAACCTCGATTTTCATAGAGCTATGCAGATTGGAAAAGACCGAATGGTTGCTAGAGTAGTAAGAGGACGGGATTTTCACAAATTTCTAGAACGCAATGGTGAGGTGGATGTGGCTTTCTGTATTGGAAACACTCCAGAGATCTTAGTCGCAGCAGCAACCTCTGTAGAAACGGGTATTGATGAACTAGAGATAGCGAACGCTCTGAAACCGATAAGACTGACCAAAGCCAAGACTGTTGATTTGATGATTCCTGCAGATTCCGAGTTTGTACTTGAGGGAAGAATATACTTGGAGGAGAAACACGCGGAAGGACCTTTCATTGATCTGACTGAAACCGTCGATGTCATTCGTGAAGAACCTATCGTTGAAGTGAAGAAGATAACCCATAGAAAGACAGCCATATGGCAGGGTCTTCTACCTGGACGCTCTGAGCACAAGATTCTGATGGGAATGCCCCGAGAACCTACAGTTTTCAAGAAGATCAAAGAAAGAGGCATCAACGTTCTCGACGTCTATATCACACCCGGAGGCGCAAGCTGGCTGCATGTCGCAATAAAGATACAGAAGAAGAACGATGATGATGGTCTTCAAGCTCTTGAGGCTGCATTCGCAGGGCACAAGAGCGCAAAACACGTCTGGGTCTATGATGAGGATATTGATATCTATTCAGAAGAAGAACGCGAATGGGCCATGGCAACAAGATTTCAAGCTGATGTAGACCTACTCATAAAAGATCCAGAACCTGGTAGTTCACTCGACCCGAGTGCAGAACCCGGGACCAAGCTGACAACAAAGTGTGGGTTTGATTGTACCAAAGTGTTAGATTCAAAGGGAAAGAGCTTTGCAAAAGCAAAGTTCCCAGAAGTCGACCTGAAGAAGTTTCTAGGTGATTGAGATGGGACTAGATTTGACCAAAGAAGAGAGGGAAATGCTTGACGGAAAGCATGGAAAAGCGACCAAGAAGGCCATGGAAATCATTACAACTCTTGGAGAGATCTACGGAGCAAAGAAACTCATTCCAGTTTCGAGTGTCCAAATAGCAGGAGTGTCTTATCATAATCTTGGAGAAGCTGGTCTCGAATATCTTGATGAGATGGCTGAAGATGGGCGTACTATGGTACTTACCACCTTGAATCCAGCAGGAATGGACCTTGAGGAGTGGAAAAAGCATGGAATTAGTGAGGATTTTGCTAAAAACCAGCAAAGAGTAGTAGATGCATTCGAGAAGATGGGCGTAGTCACAACCTGTACATGCACTCCGTATCTAATTGGCAACCTGCCACACTTTGGAGAACACATTGCCTGGGCAGAGTCATCTGCTGTATGTTTCTCGAATTCAGTCATTGGTGCTCTCACGAATCGAGAGGGGGGTCCGAGTGCACTTGCATCAGCCTTGACTGGCAGGACTGCAGAATATGGCCTTCATCTTCAAGAGAACAGGGTTGCTCAAGTCAAGTATGAGGTTCAAACAGGACTGACCAATACTGATGACTTTGGACTTCTTGGTTATGTAATTGGTGAAAGGACAGGCAAGACCATTCCTTACATTGCTGGTGTGGAAAAGGCAACAACTGAAGAACTGAAGTCATTCAGCGCTTCTGTTGCTACATATGGAGGAGTGGCGATTTTCCATATGGAGGGATTCACACCAAACAGAACTACAATCCCAGACAAGACCGAGATAATCACAAAGGATGACTTGGAAAAAGCGAGAATCCAACTTGACGATGAGGATGCTGATATTGATTTCATAAGTGTCGGATGTCCTCATGCAAGTATCAAAGAAATTGGTCGCATTGCAGAGATGCTTGATGGAAAGAAAGTGACAGACGGAAAAACTGTCTGGATTACGACTGCCAAACCGACAAAGGATCTAGCTATGAAGATGGGATATTACGATAAGATTGAGAAGGCAGGAGCTTTCCTTGTGGCTGACGCATGTTGCGCTGTTGCACCTCTCAAAGGCAAGTTCAGCGGTTTGATGACGGATTCAGCCAAAGCTTGTTTCTATGCACGAGGAAAGAACAGCTTCAAGACTGAGATACGAACAGTAGAAGAGTGCATACAGGAGGCGATTTCGTAATGAAAGGCAGGAAAATCTTCAAGGGAAAAGTGACTGGTGAGGCTTTGGTAACGAAAGACGACATCTCTTTCTATGGAGGATGTGATCCAGAAACCGGCGAGATTGTAGAAAAGGGACACCAGCTTGAGGGAAAATCAGTTTCAGGAAAGATACTGGTTTTCCCAACGGGAAAGGGATCGACTGTTGGTTCATATGTCCTCTATGCTCTTAAGAGGGCCAACAAGGCACCTTTGGCAATCGTCAACAAGACTACAGATCCAGTCGTCGCTGTTGGATGTATCATATCAGAAATTCCCGCTGTGGATCAGATAGATATTGAAGAGATTAAAACAGGACAAAAAGTGGAAGTGGACGCCGAGAACGGCGTCGTTTCCGTCGTTGGTTAGAACCGTTGTAGTTGTGGTTCGAAGTCTTCAGGACTGAAAGCGGTTTCACCATCTTCTGGCATATCACCTCTCTCTTTGAGTGTTTGAGTGGTCAGAAGATAGTAGATTAGTGCTAACGACTTTCTACCACGGTTGTTGGTGGGAATTACCAGGTCAACGTTGGTTGTGACATTGTCTGTATCGCAGAGCGCGACAACTGGCACTCCAATTTTTGCAGCCTCTGAGAGAGCTTGCTGATCTGTTCGTGGATCTGTGAGGATTACGGCATCTGGTTCGATGTAGGTCCTAGGTCCAGCAATGTTTGGATTGGTGAGAGTTCCTGGAACAAAGCGTTCTGTGAATGAATTCGCACCAATGTAGTAGGCGAAGGTTTCCACTGGTTTCTTTCCATAAACTCTTCCCGAAACTACTACAACCTTTGCTGGGTCAAACCTTGCTAGAAACTTGCCAGCCACTCTAATCCGCTCGTCGGTCTTTCGAACATCAAGTACGTAAAGACCGATAGGACGTTGTCTATAGACGAATGGCTCCATATCCTGGGTCTTGACCTGGGTTCCGATATGGCAGCCTGCGGCGAGGTACTTGTCCATCGGTGTGAGGAGCTCTAAATCAGCGACTTCTATCTCACTCATTCTACTTTACCTCCGCGGATTCTGTTGCAGCAAATGCCATGAAGCTGTCAATAATGTCAATGTGTGCGAGAAGCATCCTTCGACAGCAGTATCTTGTGAGTCCAACGTTGTCAAGAACGACTGATGGATCTTCACCCTGTCGCACTTCGCGTTTGAACTGCTCAAACTTGTCGGCAACTACTTTGCCGCACGTAAAACATCGTACTGGAATAATCATTGTATAGTCGCCTCACCTGTATGATTTCTGGTATCGGGACCTAGCTGATGGACCACCAAACTTCTTGGGTTCGGTCCGTCGTGGATCTCCGACCAGCATTGTCCTATCGTGTTCGATCATCTTTGAGCGTACCTCAAAGTCTTGGCTCATGCGGATCAGACCAGTAGCTATGGCCATTCTCACTGCATCAGCTTGACTCATGAAGCCGCCTCCCTTTGTTCGCACCCTGATGTCGTATCTCTTCCATCCCTCTCCGAAGAGAACCAACGGTTCCATGATACGCATTCGGGCAAGCTCTGGTTGTTGAATTTCCAGAGGTCTACCATTGATTCTAATTCTACCGGTACCATCCTTGATTGTTGCCTTAGCAAGGCTTGTCTTTCTCTTGCCGGTGCTCACTACGACTCTCACTTTTCTACCTCCGGGCCTCTCCAACCGAGTTCGTGGCTCAAATCTGCCACAGTGATGAACTTCCGTTTCAGACTCTTGTACCTTGCACCCTCGAGTACGATTTTCTCGGCATCCGCATATTGCTCTGGTACACCAATGTATACCTTGATACGCTTGTATGCGGCCTTACCTCGGGGTGTTGGCCAAGGTAGCATTCCACGGACCATCTTCCGGACCATCTTGTCTGGGCGACGTTCATGTAACGGACCCCTGCTTGGTTTGTATGATGTCCGGATGTCGAACTTCTCTTTCCAAGCTTCAATCAAGGTCCTACGATCGCCTGTGATGATTGCTTTCTCTACATTGACGATGACAACCTGCTCACCAAGAATAGCAGCTTTCGCAGCCTTTGATCCTAGGCGTCCAACGACCATATTCTCAGCATCGTAAATCTTGACACTCTCTGTACTCATTGTAATCACCTATACTATGATCGTTACTCCTTTCCCTTTGGGAACCTTTGTCAGCAGTTCGTCGATTGAAATCAGTGAACCACCAGCTCCTATAATGACTGTCCTTGCTGAAGCTGAAGCATTGAGGGCAGCCACTGTTACCTTGTGAGAGAGGTTCCCCGATCCTAGAACCTTTCCAGGAACGACGATTATGTCTCCAGCACTTGTGTAACGACTGATTTTCCCAATGTTCACTGTAGCACGTTTGCGAGCTGGTCTAGCAATTAGCTCAGCAACTCGTTTCCAAATACCAACATTATGTTTGGTGGATGTCTTTCGTAGCGCATTAATGAGTGCGCGTGTGTTTGGGTCTGTTGGTCCAGATTTGACTGATCTTTCCATGATGTCACACCTCATAGTGTATTTGCATAGTCAAGGGCCAGTCTGATTCTCTCTTTCAGGAGCTCAGCGGACTTTTCTACAATCTCTTCAGGAGTGAGTGCACCTGTGGACTCTACCTTGAACAGAAAACTGTCTTTCTTGGAATCAATTGTTATTGCTCCAGGCTCGCAGACTTCCACACAAGCCTCACAGAGACTGCAATCTAGGGTGTTCTGTGTTGATATTGTATCACCCTCAACTCGGAAGATGTTTTTTGGACACACGCCAACACAATCTCCACACTGGGTGCATTTCTTCTTGTTCACTTCGACTATGGGTACATATTTGTATGAAACCGTTGATACTGGCTGGAATTTCGCGTTTTCCACACCCTTGCCAAGTCTGGCGTATGCTTCGATAATCAGACGTTGACCTGGGGCCAGCTTCACCAGGGGAATATCACCTGATGCAGGAACTACCTTTGGGTCTTGTGAGGATAGGTTGCTGGAATTGACAATCTTATCCTCATCGTCCTCAGCTGTTTCCTCAAGCGTGAGAGTACATTGACACAGGCTGCAGCCTTTACCTTCGCATTCGCAATCTTCTGGCAAGTTGTAGCTCTCGAGATCTGTTACGAGGGGAATCAGTCCTAGTCTATGTGCAAGCATCTCATCATACATGACGCTCGTATTTTCTAGAACTAGAACCTCATCTATAGCCATTGAGGGCAATCTAGTAAGCATTGTCCTGCGTAGTGCGTTTGCAAAAGCAACATCCACTCCTTCTACAAGGAAGTGAATTATGTTGTCTTCTTTGTGGATTATTGTAATTTCCATTGGCTCACCTGACCGCAGAGGTTTGTTCACCCAAAAGACATTCTTACCGGGACGGACTCGCCATATGACTGTGATGCCAAATGGCTCACTCGCCCATGCCCTGGGCGTCTTCGCCTGCTTTGTCTGAACATAAAAGGCTTGTCCTACGTCTGATTATAGAAAAACTGGAACGAATCTTTGAACTATGAAGCTATCTGTGAAATGTCCTTTAGCCCATTAACAATTAGTTTGTATCCATTTAGTCGTTGCTTTGGATCGATTGCAACCATTCCAAAGGTAGGTACTCCAAGAAGGTCCTGTACTGATTCGGGTCTCATCGATCCTGGAAGGTCCTGTTTGTTCGCTATGGCAATGACCTTCACCCCAAGGAGCTGGTTTTTGTACTTTTCAAGTAGCTGGCGCGTCTTTAATACGGCTTTAGGATAACTCTCAGTGACTATGACGACCATCCTACTGCCTTTCATGAAGTCGGCCCAAAGAAATTCAAAATGAGATTGGCCACCCATCTCAATCAGCGATGCTTTTGTGTTACCATCAATTGTGATTGTCCCACAACTCATACCTGCAGTCGGCTGATAATTGACTTCCAGTTTTTGCGTGCTGTCCGTGAGTAGTTTGATCAGCGTGGATTTACCCGCATAACCGGAACCCATCAGGGCAACCTTGACATATTGTGTCATGTGAGTTGACTCCAAGTTTAGGGAGTTTAGACAGCGTATAGGTTGGAGTATTTCGGGGGTAACACTCGCTCTATAACCATCCACCTTCTCATAGTCTACTTAAGAATAATGAAACTATCAAGAAAAACGCGCGATAGAAGGCCTTAACTGGCAAATAGATTCTGCAAAGGCGCGAGCTGATGAGATGTCCTCGAAAGAGCCAGAAATCATTGTAATCGATGATAACGCCTTAGAGGAACTTGGAATTTTGATGAAAGACTACAAGAATCCACTTTGTGTCACTGACGAACTAATCAAGGGAGAGTACTCGCATCATTTGGAGAAGGCCATAGGTTCTTCATGCAAGTGGTTTATGGCTGACAAGTATCGTGCGCACTCCAACACGGTGCTTGGGAACATAGACATTATCCTCGGATTTGGAGGTGGGAGCAGTCTAGATGTGGCAAAACTTACAGCAAGGGATACTGGCCTGAGCTGGATTGCCATACCAACTGCAGCATCCCATGATGGTATCGCAAGCGAAGTTGCTTCAGTGAGCCATAATGGGTACAAATACTCAGTGAAATGCAAAGGACCTGTGGCGGTGTTTGCGGACACTTCAATCATATCCAAGGCACCACCTATGTTGAAACTGGCTGGACTTGGTGATATAATCTGTAAGACTTCAAGCCTAGCAGAATGGAAGATGGCGCATAAAATCAAGAATGAGCCATTTGATAGCGAGGTCTATTCAATTGTTGATAATGCATTGAATGCTGTCTTCACAGATGATAGTCTTGAAACATTAATTATGGCAGAGATAGATGCAGGACGTGCTATGAGTATCTTTGGGAGTTCCCGACCGTGTTCAGGAACAGAACATGCAATATCTCATGCATTGGATAGGGTGAGTGGTAAGCTTCATGGACTTCAAGTAGCCTTTGCGACTCCTCTCTGTCTTCACTATCTCAAAGAAGCAGGATATACTTCCTACACACCACAAGATCTGAAGACCTACATGTCTGATAGACAGATGCCCACAACCCTAGAAGAGATTTCCATTTCAATTGGACAGTTCATTGATGCCATCAATCAGGGACTAAAAATCATGGACAAGCGAGATCGGTATTCGATTCTTAGACACATGGAAGTAGATGAGTCGTCGTTGAGAGATACGATTACCAACCTCGGATACTGAGGTGTTGCTTCGACAGTTTTAAAAGAAGTTAGAATGACGGCGCAGAAGAGTCTGTTCGTGAAGGACAGGTCTTGGTAGAATATGCCGATGAAGAACTAAACTGAGGTAAACAATTATGCCAAAGCCAAGTTTTGTAGAATGGGAACCCACTGATGAACTTCAAAAGAAGGCCCTTGAGGCTCTAGAGATTGCCAAAGACACAGGTCGGATTAAGAAAGGTATCAACGAAGCGACAAAGAGTATCGAGCGTGGTATTGCACGACTGGTAGTAATTGCTGAGGATGTTGAACCTCAAGAGGTCATCATGTATCTCCCCGGTCTCTGTGACGACAAGAAAGCACCTTACATCTTCGTGAAAAGCAAAGCAGATCTTGGAAACGCTGCTGGTATTGAGCGACCAACTGCTGCAGTAGCAATCATCGTAGACGGCAAGGCAAAGGAATTGGTTGATGATCTTGTTGAGAAGATCAACGGCCTTCGTAAGTAAGACTCAGGTGATTGTTTCCGATGAGTAAAGATGAAGAAACTACCCCTTCAATTCCTGCTGAAGTGATTCAGCTTCTAGGAAGGACTGGAGTGACTGGTGAAATTACTCAGGTCCGGGTTAAGATCCTAGATGGGAGAGACAAGGGCCGAGTGCTTACTCGGAACGTGAAGGGACCGATCAGAATGGGTGATATACTCATACTGAGGGAAACTGAGCGTGAAGCCCGTAAAATGAGGAGGCGCTAGATATGGTCGGCACACAGAAATGTTCGTTCTGTGGCAGGGACATTGAACCAGGTACTGGGTCAGCTTTTGTGCAGACAAAGGATGGAGCTGTATCATGGTTCTGCTCAAACAAGTGTAAAACAAATCGACTGAAACGCCGCTTAAAGCCTAGAGATACAAAATGGACTGCAGGCTACGAGAAAGGCGGCAAGGCAGCTCGTTAGAATAAAGAAATGAACCAAAGGTGGCTAATAAGCCACCCGAGGTTTCAGCTATTCCTTTTCGATCTCTTCTTTTACAAAGTCAAAAATCACTGTTCCAAGATTTCTGATTTCTTCTGAACTTATTCCCTTGGCGTCTTTTCCAAGAAACCTAATCAACGAGTCTAGGACAGATTCAGATGTGTCACGGTTCTCAATTGCGTTCTTGACAACTTTCCGAATCTGCATAGTAAAATCAACATCACCTGAGATGTATTGCTCAACGTAGTCTTTTGCTATACTTTCCGCATCTGAAGTTTCCATGAGACCTCCCTCATTTGTCCATAGATCAATCTCCTTAGTTGCAGTTTCTGGAGCATCAGAAGCATGTGCAATGTTGATACCAGCCCAAATGCCATATTTCCCTCTGAGTGATGATGGGTCGGCTTTCTGGACAAAGGTTGCCCCAAGTGCATCTCGAACTCCTTGAATCACATCATCAGCCTCAAAGATTATTGCAAGCACTGGTGCAGAGGATATGAAATCGACCAACCAGGAGAAGAAGGGTTTCTCTTTGTGTACTGCGTAGTGAAGCTTTGCTAGAGATTCGGGCACCTTCATCTCACTGAATGCACGTACTTTGTAGCCCCGGTCCATCAATGCTTTCAACACCAATGCACTGACTGTCCGACGGGCTGTCCCATCTGGTTTGATTATGACAAACGAGCGTTCCAACGGTTTCACCTATTCTAATTGATACACGAATCAGGTATCCTCGACCCTCGCGAGATTGAACGTGAATATAACACATTTCATTGGACAGTGTCTGACAAAATCGACACTTTCATAACTGTAGCCCGTTGTCCCTCAGCAATTCCTTGTGAGGTGCACGCGATGAGTGAGAAACGGAAGCTTCGCTCCCCAATCGTTACCGTTCTTGGACACATAGATCATGGAAAGACCTCATTGCTCGATAAAATGCGTGGAACAGGAGTCCAAGATAGAGAGGCTGCTGGAATCACTCAACACATTGGAGCCTCATTCTTCCCAACTGAAACGATTCTTTCCATCTGCGGCGAACTCTTGAAGTCTGTCAATACCGAACTCACGATTGATGGTCTGCTCTTCATAGATACACCTGGCCATGAGGCATATCTTAACCTCAGACGGAGGGGAGGGGCTATAGCAGACATTGCAATACTCGTGGTGGACATAAACGAGGGACCTCTCACTCAGTCCTACGAGTCCCTCAAGATTCTTCGCTCAGGAAAGACTCCGTTTCTTATAGCAGCAAACAAACTCGACAAGGTCCCAGGATGGAGAGACAAACCAGGTATGACTCTTTTTCAGGCAATCAAAGCACAGTCACAGTCTACCCAGAATGAGATTGATAGACGTCTGTATGAGATTGTGGGTGCTCTCTCAGCTAATGGTATCCAATCAGAACGATTTGACCGTGTTGAGGACTTCAGAAAGACCGTAGCCATCGTTCCCACAAGCGCCAAGACCGGGGACGGAATTCCAGAGCTTCTCATGGTATTATCAGGCCTGACCCAACAGTACATGCAGGAACGATTGAGAGTATCAAAGGGTCCAGCTAGAGGGGCAATCCTTGAAGTTCGCGAAGAAACCGGATTGGGACTGACTCTTGACACAATTATCTATGATGGTGTCTTGAGTAAGACTGATACAGTGGTCGTGGGCGGACTGGATGACGTCATTGTAGCGAAGATACGGGCGTTATTGCAACCAAAACCCCTAGACGAGATTCGAGACCCCAAGGAGAAGTTCACTCAGGTCGATAAAGTCCATGCAGCTGCAGGTGTCAAGATTGTCGCTCCCGATATCGAAGGTGCAGTTGCAGGTGCTCCTGTCTACGCGGTGCCCGATCTCCAAAAACTCGATGAAATCAAACAACGAGTCAGAGATGAGGTGGGTGCGATACGAATCCAAACGGACAAGTCAGGCATAGTTTTGAAGACTGATACTCTTGGCTCGTTGGAAGCAGTCACACAATTTCTGCAGGAACGAAAGGTTCCAGTAAGAGCAGCTGATGTGGGTCCAATTGTTAAACGTGACATCATAGAAGCCCAAGCTTCAGGTGATACTGATCCATTGAATGCAGTGGTACTAGGTTTCAATGTCAAGTTTGCTCCGGGCATAGAGGATCTTGCAGCTGAATTGGGCGTTGAAACTTTTCTGAATGAAGTCATATATCGTTTGTATGATGACTACAACGCTTGGTTGATTGTTAAGAGAGAACAAGAAAAAGCCGAATCACTGAGCTCCATTATCAGACCAGGGAAAATAGAACTCATGCCAGACTATGTTTTTCGACATAGTAATCCAGCGGTTGTAGGTGTGAAGGTCTATGGCATGATTCGACCTAGAACCACATTAATCAACGAAGAGGGCAAACGAGTAGGCACAATTCTACAGATTCAAGACAGAAGCGTCACGATTGACGAGGCCACGGAGGGTATGGAAGTTGCTGTTTCAATCCGTGGACCGACAATCGGGAGACAGGTGAAAGACACTGAGATTCTCTATACTGACATTCCTGACAAGCATGTTTTGGCAATCAGAAAGAAGTTCATGGATGATCTCTCACAGTCAGAACAGGAAGTCCTGGAAGAATTCACAACCATCAAACGAGCAGCTGGGGCTTTTATCTAACTAAACGTTTTTAGGCAGTTCGGGAAAAAGGTCGAATGCAGCGGGTAGGGCGGGCCGTTTGCCGCGGTCGCGACCACATGGCACTAGTGGCGCCAGTAACCTCGTGGAGGATGAAACCCAATCACGAAGAGTTTCGCTGTGGGACTGTGATTAGCAGTCTCTGGAGTCTGTTACAGACATAGCAGCATTCGTAGGTTTGTTGTGATTGTCTTAGATTTCCGAACCGGGTCAGGCCCTGGCGGGAACAGCCCTAAGGATAGGTAGTGGAGCCCCAGAGGGCGCTGCTTTGAGAAACACTGCGAGCTAACTCAGCGTGAGAAGGACATTCGATACATCAGGGGCTGCTGCACCCTCTATTATTCTTCCTTCAAAATCGAGTCTATCTTCTCAACACACTCGTCGTAAGGCAGTCTCCAGCTTTCTGACTCTTCACTGTACATGTCAATGAGGTGACAGTATCCTTTGTGGGTATAGTCCACAAGAAACTGAACGAACATCTCGTCCGTGTACTCTTTCAGACCTCGGAGATGTTTCAGAAACACGTTGGTTTCGGTTGATGGTAAATGGACTTGTACAAAGAAGTGACTACTGCTTTCCATTGTAATCTGATGGTAGAAAGGTAGTTTGTCAAACCAGAGTAGAATCTTCTTCGCATCCTTTGATTTGAAGAAACACATGACTGTCATGCCTGACTCTGTAAAAGGCTTCATGACGAGTTTATAGCCTCTAATGATGCCAGACTCCTCGAGTTTCTTGACCCGATTGTGTACCTGTGGTTGTGACAGGTCCAGAATCTCCCCCAACTCACGCAGTTTGATATCTGGATTCTCCACCATATGCCTCAGGATCAGTGTGTCTTTTCCATCGAAACTGACTGTCTGAGGGTACTCCTCCAAGTCCAGTTCAATCTCTTTGGCTCTCGACATAATCTTCGGAAGGGATTCAGCCCACTTCTCCCAGTCCCAGTCTTCAATCTCTGAAAGCTTGGCCTCGAATCGCTGATAGTCAACAACATCGAAGAGATAGTAATCCTCAACCAGTCCTTTCTTCTTGAGATCGGCAGCCAGATCAATTATCACACGTGGAGTGTGGAGGGGATAGACCGAGTATATCAGGAATCCCTCATATTTTCCATATGTTGTAGCACTAAAGTAGAATACAGGAATTTCTTCCAGTATCTTCTTGAGTTTTGGTTCTTTAGAAGGAACACTGGTCACGACCAGAATGTATTCAGCCAGACCAAGCTTTCGCTCGTGTGTCTGGACCTTTGCCTTGCAGAGAATTCCACTCTCTTTCAGTTTGGAGATACGATATCTGATGGTCCTGCCAGGCTCATCTAAGTGCTCACTAAGCTCTCGTGTTGAAACCTTCGTGCCATACTCTTCAAGGGCGCGGAGGATCTTTAGGTCTAGGGGATCAAGCGAAGATTTCAGAGACATTGTGGATTATCACCATTCCACGTATTTTACGCTGATGAATATACTTATACTTTGGCAAACGTATTTAAAAGTAGTCCTACCAAGAGTTGATTTTCCTATTAACTATTGGCAGGTTCGTGATTTTTTCTTTGCCCAAATATCGGCCTAAGTATTGGCAATGTTTATATACAAATTGTGCCAGAACTTTAGTAGGTGCTAAAAAATTGGCATTTGCAAAATTAATCAAAAAAATCCGTGCTGAGCCTAATCTGGAGGAGCATCTTCGGCTAAAGTCACAAGTGCGGACTGAAGTTTACAGAACCTCTTTCCATAGGTAAGCACTAGTCATTCATCTCGAGAAAGAGCCACACCGGTGGTAACGGTCGTGTGCGCTTCACGACCTCTTTTCTCTTTATTCTAGAAATCTGGCGGACAATGCCTCTGAACATCACCTCAACCTTTGTCATAGGAATCTAGAGCGTGATCGCAATGCTTGCAACCACGATATACGAGTTCAGTAGAACGGTCATCGAGAGAGTAATTCCAGAGAGAGTCAAGAAACAGAAGATTTTGGAATACAAGGACGCCTCGATTGAGCTCCGTCGTCATCTTGCAGCAGAGATTGCAAACAGGGAGTTTGAGCAACGGAAGGACAGAGCACTGACTGAGAACCACAGAACGAGTTTCATCCGGTGAAATTGCCAGCCTGCTACCATTCTGTTGAATTATGTACTTGGTCACAATCTTTATGTGAGAATCAAGAGCCGAACGATTTACCGGTGCTCAGGTAGCCAAGCCTGGTATGATTCCTAGTCAATGCTTATCTTGGAGTTGCATACTAAAGATTCGAGGTTTATGGGAGCGCCTTTCATCAAACTATTCTATAATTATGGAGCACCTGAAAGAAAGGAGATCGATGTGACAACCCTAGAGATAGGATGGAGTCCCTATGGGAAACAAGTAACTTACATTGACTTTTCAGGATTGACTGGGAGTGATTTGATTTGGGGACTTTCAGTCAAGGGTCCGGAAATTCGTAAATTGGACCTCTCTCCGCTGGCTACTTGTCCCAACCTTCGAAATGTGAATATTGAGTACAATCCTAAATTGAAGAAAGTAGACCTGTCTCCTCTGTCAAGAAGTGACACTCTTCAGATTGTAAAAATCTTGGCAAATTCTAAACTAGTTGATTTGATACTCCCAAGCACTCCTTCCCTTAGAGAACTGAGAATATCAGGAAACGGCTTAGAACAGATAGATATCAGTCCCTTAGTTGTCTGTGATATACTCACAATATTCTCTATCGACGAGAGAATATCAATACTTATGGATTCGCGTTTCAAGAATGATACTAATCTGCCCAAATCTATTCAACAAATCCGCGATCGAGTGATATGGAAAAATCCCCTGTCTAAAGAGAATGGAGCACGAGTGTGAACTGCTGAGCTGTTTCTTGCTTCTAATTCAAGACAACCTGTCCATGAACCTTGTTCATCCCATCATCCTTGAGAAGACTCACTAATCAAGACTTATCTTGGAGTTGTGTTCTAGAAGGCAATAAGGGTGTTTGAACGTGAGGCGTGCGATTCAGCTTATTGGCATCCTATTCGCTGTAGTAGTCTTGGTACTCACTTTCTCTCAAAACCTCGGGGAAATCCAATACCTGTTAGCATTTCTAGTATCACTTGCAATCATAGTAATTTCATACGTAATTTCTAGGAGTGCAAGCGATAAGGAATCGCCCAAGTATTCCAAAAGGCAAATTGACCGTATGCTCCGCGCTGAGGAGAAACGCGTAGCAGAGAAAAAACCTTGGAGAACTCCCTTACGAGAATATGAGCTAGGTCCTCTTTCTAGGGAAATTGATCGGATAGAACTCGAAACAGTGATACAGAATCCATCTATGGCAGAGGCCTATTCATTCAGAAATAGACTTGAAACGATGATACTATCAGTCGCGAGAAGGAGTATCGACGCGGGAACCGAGATATCGATGAATGAACTCTGTCAGTTGACTGGACTTGACTTTAAGACGACGAAACAGATGCTGGATTATGTTGGCCGTAGGAGAGGATTCTCCCATAAATCACGGAAGGTTGGTCCTGACCCAAGACAGGCAATGATTCAATTCTACTCAACCAGAAAGTAGCTTTGGTTAGAACGAATCAAAACTTATGTTGAAATTGTATTCTAAAAGGGGGGTCAAAGAGAATGGGATGCGAGTACTGTGAATCAGTGGGAAATGTGTTTCCTAGGTTATAATGATTCGGAGATGAGCCTTAATGAACAATGATTGGAAGGAGAGTGTCAGAAGCCAAATTAACATGGAACTTGCAGAGATTGTGTTTCAAACTGTGCTACCAAATATAGAGATTTTACTTGACAAAGTTCGGGATAGAAAGGACCCCGAAAAAGCATGTAGACTGGCTGATGAAATTGTTGCATCAGTTTATGATCATATTGTCAGACATCCTAGTATAGGACAGGATTTTGCATTGAAACCTAGGAAAGTGGAATACCGTCACTTCTTGACAGTGATGATGATGACTCATCTCGATCCTGAAGACACACGCCGCCTTCCATCGATGGTGTACAAGGATACTGGGGAGGTCCCTTGGTTTGTTATTATTAGAGTTGGATTATGCTCTTTGATGATACTCTTGCATCAAGTTGTCTTTGGCTTCTTCGAGCAAGTATGGAGCAAGTCTTCATTTGCCACAATAGCAGATTGTAGCAAATCCGATGCCACTTCAGAAATGTTGACAAGATTCAACTTGGAGCTGGAAACTTGGCTGTAAGTTAGTGTTGGTCCAAAACAAACTTGCTTTGAACCTCTCTCATCACATCCAGTTTCTTCAATACGGTCTCCAATCAGACTTATCTTGGAGTTGTGTTCTAGAAAGGGAGTCATGGAGAATGGGGCATGAGTGTCAAGCTGGCCTACACCACTATCAATGGAAACATGGAAGAAGTTGAATTTGAGAAGGACAAGAAGACAGTTTCACTCGAGTTTAGAGATATTGTGAATGTTGACCTGACTCCACTCAAGTCCTATCCATCATTACAATCACTCGCTCTGAGTGACAATCATCTCCAATCTATTGACCTTTCACCCCTAGCATCTATCAAAGACCTTCTACATCTCTATATATCCAGAAATCCACTAGAAAGTATTGACCTGTCACCACTGAGTTCTTGTAGTAACTTCACATTACTCTATCTTTCAGAAAACATCCTCAAATCAGTTGATTTGTCACCACTTTCCTCCTGTTTGAAACTCGAAGATTTGCGTCTTGAAGGAAATGGACTCCAGACTATCGATCTCGAGCCCCTCCGGTCATGTGAGTCTCTTAGATACCTCTACCTACAAGATAACAGACTTCATGAGATTGACCTATCACCACTCAGCTCAACTAATCTAAGAAGCCTTATTCTTCGAAACAACTTGCTTGAGAGCATTGACCTGTCACCACTCAGATCCACTCCTCTCAAGTTCGGTGATCTCGTTCTGGCCCAAAATAAGCTGAAGAGTGTCAATCTGTCTGGATTTGGCTCTACTGGGTTAGAACGAGTTTTTCTGGCTCAAAATGAGCTGGAATCCATAGACCTTCTACCCCTCAGATCATGTGTGAAGCTCAGAAGAGTCACTCTTAAAGGGAACAAACTAGAGTCCGTCGATATCACACCTTTCTATCGATTCAAACATGCACTAGTGGAACATGATTATCATTGCATAGACTATTCATGGGTTAGACATCCAAGGAATCGTGGAACCTATAGAAGACCTGAAAGGATGTACCCTTGGTCGTTCCTATATGAAGTGGTCAAAGATTTCCCGAATGACTATCAGGTTCAACACGACATCCTTCTGGCTCTTGAACTCGAGGATTATGGCTTCGTTGATTCCAATCTCACAGACAAGTTTCTCGCCATACCACCTGAAACAAGAACTGAAGATGTTCAAAAGTTACTCATTGAGATACTCGTAGAAGAGATAGTTGATTCTGTGGATAGAGGAGGACCAACGACAGGTCTCAATCTTGAACGACTCACGAGTAAACATTCTGAGATTGCTTTAAGGGTTCAGAGAATCGCTGAACTCAGAGCCTTGGAAATGGAAAAGCTGGTTGTGACAGTGAATGAAGACCATCTTCCGATTTTTACTGGACCAGTTGATCTACGTTACTTCTGCTTGACGGCTTACGGATATGAGATTCTCAGAACTTTGAAAAAGACTCAAAACTATGGCACATCCTCTCTGGATGTAGAGATGGAGATATTGAGTCCCATAAAGAGAGCTCTCAAAGAAATCGGATTCACACTGAAGACTGGAGAAGGAAAATCTGGAGTGGAAATGAGTGGCAAACTCCGTAAGTGCATCTGGTGGATCAAGAAAAATGATGGTTCGAACTGGTATTCTAGAGACCTTGAACCAATAGACCGTCCTGTAACTGAATTGATAGTCCGTACAATAAGTAATCTGCTTGACGAAAGTCATAGAACAGTTGATTGGGATGAACTCACACAAGTCTTGCTAGGAAAGGGTGTTTCAAAGGATAGGGTTGATGAAACGGTTGCGATGCTAATCGCGAAGAGATACTTAGACAGAGTTTTTAACAAACTCCGTGTGACGGACAGCTTCTAGTTCAAGAAGACAAATTGGCGCTGGGGGCGAGATTCGAACTCGCGAGTGCATAGCACACTGGATGTTTGCAGAATGCTGGATCAGCTATCATTAGCAATCCAGCGCCCTACCAGGCTAGGCTACCCCAGCTTGAGCAATCGGTTCGGAATCCCAATTCTCTCATAAACATTGTGACCGAACCTCATCTATTTGTGAAAACACATAAATCACGACCCTCGTAGAGATGCCTTGTTCAGCGGAAATTGATGTAGAGAGTGAAGCTTTATGCATACTTGCCGGGGTGGCTGAACGGTTAAAGCGCCTACCTGAAAAGTAGGTTTCTACGGATATGTGGGTTCGAATCCCACCCCCGCAAGATGTTTCAGCACAACTTCTTCTCATTGTTCTACTTCAAGGAGAACCGACGCTGACTTACCTTCTTCCCATTCTCACGCACGAACTTCTCCAATTCATTTTTTGAAACCTGATATATGCCATCGCCGAGCTCAAATTGGACGAGATCATGGCTATTGCTAATTGCCGAGGAATAATCAGGAACCTCAACAGATTCGGTTTCAGAAACCCATTCCATTATTTGAGGCTTTGATACCTCGATATAGGATGATTTGACAATGTCTGATTCGCTTTCCATGGCTATTATTCCCGCCAATTCGAGAAGCTGAAGAAGAATGTTCAATCTCTTAGTGTTCTTCCCAGAACCTGGAAGATATCCAGACTTCTTACCGAGTGTTTCCTGTAATGATTCACGAGTATATTCATCTCTCATCTGGAACAAAAGATGAATGTGGGAACCAAACCAAGTTCTGAGTAGATGAACTCTTAGTGTTTCTTTGGCATCAAGAGGGACTCCCCAATCCATGCTGGTGACAAAGCTGACTAGAGGAGGGCTTGGTTGCCATCCATCTTGATTTTCAGAGAGTAAATTGATCGACTCCCAAAATGACAGACATGTTCTGACATTCTTTTGCGAAACACCCACAACAGATGAAACATCTGAAAGCATGACTGGTGTTCTATCCCGTTCGTACATCGCTGTGATTACCTTCAAGGTTTCAATTTGCTTATCTAGAACTAAATTGTGACAGGGAATAGTTTCTCTTGCCGGAGTGTCACTGTAATCTCTGGATACTCTAACAGCTTTCAGTGATGCATCAAAACTAGAATCTAATGTTTCTTGAACGGGATCTTTTGGTGCTTCTAGTGAAGAATCTGTATGTCTGGCAGAGTCGTCCTTTAATTCCAACTGACTAAGTAATTTCTCATTCTGTGAGATATCAGAAGTCAGGTTGTAGATGTCACTTGGAGGGTCGAAACTCCCACCTTCCATTCCGAGACTTTTCAAGATTGGGTTCACATTGATCACGAGGATGCGACCATCTTCTTCCTTTCTGATAACACCAGAAAGAAGACCAGACTCTAGAAATGTCCGTTCAAATTGCCGGGCAACCTTATCGGTGACTCCATACTGTTGACCTATGAGGTTTCTAAGATAGAGAGGATTCTTGATTCTGGATCCTTTAAATCTTGTATACATTTCTCTGAACTTCTCCGGATTCAGGAAAGTCAGGATTCTGACTATTCTCTGTTGGGACTCTGACAAGGGCATTCGGAGAGAACGTCCTAATGGAGTCATTTCATAGTTGCCATTGTTTTGCTTGATGAGACCATACATTCCCATTGCACCTACTGCACTACCAGCACTCATACTATGAGGTGTTGTATATCCCATAATTGTTGTAAGACTGACTCGATCAACCTGTGATGCAGGTGAAAGGTCAGTAAGCCACTCTTCACATTTCGCGATTGTGTATCGGGGAAATGTGATTGTTTTAGCGCGTTTCTTAACCACGATATTCACGTTCCTGCTTGCTAAAATAGCTAGCGTTCGTTACATATGGCTTAAAGTACTAGCGTACGTATTTAAAGGTACCGCTCAATATCAACGAGTACTGATAGCTAATCCAGCCGTCAGCAAACATCTAGTGTGCTCTGCACTCGAGAGTTCAAATCTCTCCCTGAGCGCCACTTCTTCTCTTCAGCCTTCTTTCAGGTGTAGACGAGTATCACAGAATGGACAATGAACAACATCCGTATCGACTGGGAGTGCATTCACGAGATCAAAGATGTTGTTGCAGTTTCCACAACGATATCTGTCAGTGCCCGAGATTCTCTCAGCTGGGAGTGCATGCTTTCTCATTGAATCGAGAATTCTATCATCCTGCGAAACATCTGTGGGAGCGATGCTTCTACCTTGTGCCCAACGAAAGGTCGCATAGAGTCCAAAAATGACCATTGGAATATAGAAGACCATATAGATTGGAATCATGTCTACAGGTCCAATGATGGCAATACCTATCGTGCCACCCAGACCTAGAATGAGTATGAGTACAAAGAACAACCACCTAGCTGGGGAAGGACCCGGTTTCTGTTGGTATGGGTCATAGTAGTCATCTTCTGTCATAGATTGGACACTCCAAATGAAAGTAGGACCTGAAACCTACTAATCTCTTGTGTCTAGGATCAAACATAAAATAAGAAGAGAGAACACGGGCCTCGCAGGCCCGGTTCTATGAAATTGGACTATTCCTTCTTTCCAGGCTTCGCTTTGGCCATTGTCTTTGGTGTGACTTTCTGGACAATGCCAACAGCCACGGTCATTCCCATGTCTCGGACGGCAAACCTACCGAGCTGTGGAAACTCCTTGTAGGACTCAATGACCATCGGTTTGAGTGGCACCAACTTTGCAATCATGGACTCACCTTTCTTGACAAAGTCAGGGTTCTCTTCGATGACCTGTCCACTACGCTGGTCAAGTTTCTGGAGGATCTGATCGAACCTGCATGCCACCTGAGCGGTGTGGGTGTGAATTACTGGTGTGTAACCAACTGTGATGGCACTCGGGTGCTGAATGACCATGACTTGTCCGGTGTAGTCTTCAGCAACTGTGGGTGGTTTGTCAGTTGGACCAGCAACATCTCCACGACCAAGGTCCTTTCTTTCAATACCTCGCACGTTGAAACCGATGTTGTCACCAGGTACTGCCTCAGGCATCACTTCATGGTGCATCTCAATGGACTTGATTTCTCCTTCTTTATTTGGAGGCATAAAGATGACTTTCATTCCTGTCTTCATGATTCCGGTTTCAACACGACCGACCGGCACTGTACCGACACCCTTGATTGAGTAGACATCGTTGATGGGTACTCGCAGTGGTTTGTCGGTTGGTTTTGGTGGAAGTGTAACTCCATCAAGAGCCTCTAGGAGTGAAGGACCATCATACCAAGGTGTAAGGTCGGGGGTCCTCTCCTTCAGGTTGGCTGCGTCGAGTGCTGAGGTTGGAATAAACGGAACATCTTCCTTCTTATAGCCAATGCTGGCTAGAAATCCACCGACTTCATCCTTGACCTCATTGTACCTATCTTCACTGTATTTGACACTCTCGTCGTCCATCTTGTTAACACAGACAATCAAGCTTGGTACACCAAGAGTCATTGCAAGATAGGCATGCTCCTTGGTCTGGCCACCAGGACCAACACCAGCTTCGAACTCTCCACGCTTTCCGGACACAACAAGTAGACCAACGTCAGCCTGTGAGGCGCCAGTGATCATGTTCTTGATGAAGTCTTTGTGGCCTGGAGCGTCAATGATAGTGTAATAGTACTTGTCGGTGAGGAACTTGAAGAAAGCGATGTCAATTGTAAGACCTCTCTCACGCTCCTCTTTCAGTCTGTCTAGAGCGAAAGCCCAAGCCCAGGAAGGCCTACCAAGTTTCTCGGCCTCAGCCTTGTGCTGCTGGAATGTTCGCTCATCTACTGCACCTGTCTCATATAGCAATCTACCCGTCATAGTGCTTTTACCGTGGTCTACGTGCCCTATGACGACGAGATTGAGGTGCTCCTTGTCTTTTTTGCTCAATCTTATTCACCACGTTGTTTTAGTCTGTCCTCTGAGCTGGACAGACTTTTGCTGTGACCTTTGGCTGTGCTTTTAACGCTTTCGACAAGGTCTATCATTCAGAAGCAATAGGAGCCTTCTATTGATTATTGATAGAGTACTATCCAGAGGAAATATTGTTCTTAGTTGATTGGAATTTCAAATATGAAAAAATTCCACCGAGTGCGAACGAAGCCATAGGAACAATGATAGCCGCAGAATAGGGCTCTGATGTTGACATTAACAATGTCCCAACCTCAGGCCAAATGAACCAGACCATTCTAGGCATGAAGGTGACCAACAAGAAGATGATGGGCATGATGATGTGTTCAATGTTGTTAGGATTATTGAACGAGTCATGAAGTTCGGGGTTGTCTTTGAGTGTACGATAGTTCAGAAAAAATGCAGGAAAGAAACAAATTCCAGTGGCTACTACAAAAGTACCTGCCAATATGACAACCCCTTGACTAGACATCATTATCGATATAGAAATTGCCAGAAGATAGAGAAGAACAGAGAGTACACCCCTTCTCAATGAACGCACCACAACATCTGAGGGATTATCTTAGTGGTTCAAAGGCTTTTCTGTCGAATCTCACGTGTGTCTTCTTCTATTCCAGACCACTGCTGCTATCGCAACAATTCCAATTCCGGACGCAGTAAGTATCTCCAAGACAGGTAAAGAATCAGGTTCTGGAACCTCATCTAGTGCTTCAAGGATGAAATCTCTGAAAAGATCAAATTCAGGATCATATCCATCATCTGGAACGCCTGCTGTGAACGCGACCACTAAGTCATGTTCAGGTGCAATCATGATTTTTTGTCCATGACGACCATATGCAAAGTAGATTCCAAGATCAGACCGCATCCACCAGTGCCAGCCATATCCGAAGTCAGGACCCAGCGGATTCGCTATATCGATTGGTGTTATTGTATTCAAAACAAAGTCAGATGGGAGTATCTGTGTACCATTCCATGTTCCGTTGTTCAAGTAGAGAAAACCAAGTTTTGCGATATCACGAGTCGATGCTCGGAGTCCTCCAAAAGTGTTGTACCAACCTCCAGATGTCATGTACCAGGTGGTAAACCCAAAGCCAAGTGGATCAAAGAGATACTGCTGAGCAAAATCATTCATACTCATATTGGAAACCTGTTGAACGATAGCGCCGAGTAGAAGGGATGCACCTCCATTATAGTCCCAATGTTCCCCTGGTGTGTGAGACATATTTCTGTCGAGTACGTACTGAACTGCGTCCGGACTTTGCATCATATCCATCAGAGGATTGCCAACACCATATTCGTATGGATATGCCCATTCGTTCCAGTCTATACCTGAGGTCATGGTGAGTAGGTCTTCGATTGTCATTGCGTCCTTTCGTGGATCAGGGTTGACAATTGTATATTCAGGAAAGAAACTGAGAACTGTTTCGTCGACTCCACCGAGAAGACCCTGTTGGATTGCTATTCCGATGAGCGTAGATGCAAAGCTCTTGGTGACGGAGTGGAGAAGTTTGAGATGACCAGGTGGATAATATTCGTGTGGATATCTTTCGTACACAGCATATCCGTGTCTTATCACAAGTACTGAATGAATGGGATATTCTTGTTCTTCTATAAGATCCATCATAGCATTCAGAGTGTCGTTGTCCATTCCCTGTTCGTCAGGAGTACTGTACCTCCAACCGTCGATTGGCCAATATGACGGATTTTCTTGTGATGTTATAGACTGGTTGATCGTTCCATCAATAGCTGGCGATTGTGGACTGACAGAAGTCAAGAGAAAAAAAGTGAGCGCAACCACTAGCATCGCGGTTCTTGGTCTAGAAGTACTCCCACTCATTTGAACTAACCATTCAGAGAGAACAATTATCTGTCTTTAAAGAGGCTGAATACAGCAACAAGTCCGAGAATCCGCGGACAGTTTTACTAGAAGTTTATCTCATGAGATCTGGAATCGAATCAGGTCCTTCTTTGAGGTCTTGAAGGTTCGCGAGAGGAATCCAACCCTCTTCTCCAAGAGTCGTTCGAACCCAAGCCCACTCACTATCTTCATCCAGTACAATGACTTCCTGCCCTTCATCTATTGTCAGTTCTCGAGAGTTGTAATCCTTGAGAAACTGAAACTTTCCGGGATCTGATGTCTTTTCAAGATAGGTTTCAGGCACCCATGCATTGACACCAGCACTGTTTTGACACCAAAGCCAACCCTCATATTCGGTTTCACGTTTCTCTCCTTGAACAAACTCACCTTTCGCAGCTATTAAGGGAACATGGAACTCGTTCACATGATTTTTGATTACCTTTAGTATCTTCATCCACTTCACTCACTGAACTAGCTGTATAATCCAATCACGAATCATATCCCAATCCCGGAAGTCGATTTTCTCAGGAATTTCTTCGCCAGGGGGCAGTTGATCCTTAACTATGTCCTTTACAAGAGCACGGATTTCAAGGTTGTACTTCTTGAACTCAAACACTCCCCCAATCAGTGCGGTGGAAATTGGGGACAGACCTGGGTATTTCTCAGGCATACTATCCAAGTACTCTGCCTGCGCCTCAGCGACCCTGTCGGGATTTCCTGCATATCCACTTACAACGAAGAGTGCGACTTTAGTTTTGGATAGAGGTTCCAGCTTCTGCTCGATGAATTCCAGTGGTTCTTTTTTCCATTGACCTTCTCGAATACCGCTCCCAATGATAACTAGGTCATATTCATCAGGTTCAGGAAATGGAGTTCCTTCCTCTAGGTTAATTACGTCTACTTGGGAACCGAGTTCCCTGGCAGTATTACTCATCTCTCGGACTATTTCGGTAGTAGATCCATATCGAGTTCCGTAACAGATTAGGATTTTCATCATAATCAATCATGAGAAACGGTGTGCATTCTCACAAAATGCTTTCGACATGGTGGTTTCCAGTTTTTATCCGCGGATGGTTTTACTAGAAGTTACTGCTCGTCTGACGTAAAGACATATGCGATGTTTGCACCTGTCTGAACAGCCTGAAGACTTCCTGGAGTTCCGAGAATGTCACCACACGGATACGCCCAGATATAACCATCAACAGGACATTCGACTCTCTCCAAGACATCGCCGTAGAGATTGTATATCTCAGCAAACACATCTCCCTTCTTCAATAATTCACCAGGAGTCTTCAAGAACCGAATAAGACCACCACGGTTTGCATGGACTATACCTTGCCAGGTGCATTTTCCAGGAATGATCGTGATCCCTTCCTGTGGTTCCACATCACCATCTATCATGTCAAATTCTTTCAAAATATTGAGAATACCACGAATACCGACAGATGTGGAAGGTTCAGAAATCCATCTACCATCGATGAGTTCGATGAGGATGTCAGGTACACCGTTCTTAACAGCTAGGTTTGCTAGTGTGTCAGGAGCATCATCAGGAATTGGCACGCTTTCGACCACATTTGTTACACCAAATGATTTGGCCATTCTCTCTAGTTTGTCCTTCACTTTTGGATTACCAATATTAATCTCAGTGAAGAAGAGTGAGTCTGGTCTAGTGTTGCAGTGCATGTTTAAGACCATGTCAGCTTTGCTCCATGCTTCCCGCCAGAGTGTGTATGCTAACCTCTCTGTTGCGTTTCCATTGGGTTTGTCAGCGGTCAGTGGACTGGCGCTTCCTCCACCACCAAGATCGAGATTATCAATCCAAGATAGATATTGATGATGCATGAAGGCCAGAGGATTTTCAATTGGAATTCCAATGATAGCGCCTCTGAGTTCTTCAGGTTTCACCTTTTTTCGCATTATTTGGATAATTACTTCAGCACCTTGAATCTCGATACCATGTTGAGTAGAAACAATAAGAGCAGTAGGTCCATCCCTTGCCCCATTCATGACCATAACTGGAATGTCGATACTGGTTGTTGTGTTCAACTCTACTCCTTTGATTATTCCCTTCTGGAGTTCACCTCTTTTTGCAGAGGCTGTTCCAACTGTGAGTTCATCTGGCATTGTTTTGACCTCCTTTGAGAAAAGTCGCTATAGTGGGACATATTCTTTCCGGAAACTATCGATTCTGAACTTCAAGGTAGATGACTAATAGAAGCAAGAATATCATTATTACAACCAGAAAGATGATTTGCATCCAGTATCTGAAAACAGGATCAATTGCTATTGAGAATGTACTAACTGAATACTCAAAGATTGTGAGAACTAGCAGGATGAAGCCAAAGATAATTGTCAAGTTCTTCACGGTTTCTTTTCGACCCATTGTACTCACACTTCGGGTTTAGTATATCCCCTTATTGATGGTTTTCATTAGTCTTCTTTGTCATCACTTGAGCGAGTACCACTCCCAACATGGTTAGAAGACCTCCTACAATCTGGAGAGCTGTGACTGGTTCATTTAGTATCACGACTGACATTAACACGCCCCAAACACCAATCAGATTCAGAGTGATTTGAACTCGAGAAGCTTCAATATATTTCATAGATTCGTAGTAGAGGATGAATGCTAGGAAGGTGTTGATGACTGCAACCCACGTGACAATGATCCAAGTCAAAGAGCTCATTCTGAAAAGAACTGTTACATCTTCAAGAAAGAAAGCAGATATCCAGATGAAGGGAACAGCAACAAGTGTGCTATAGAATGTGGTTGAAACAGCATCAACGGACTGTACAGCAATCTTTCCAGCTATTCCATTGATTGCAAAAAACAACGTTGAAACAATGACAATGATGTCACCAAGAACTCGTAAGAGTCCAAATGCAGCGTATTCTGGAGATGTATTCATCACAATTAGTGTCGCACCAATGGTTGCCAAAGCGAGACCTGCAAGCTTCTCCACTGTGATTGTTTCATTCAGAAGGACTGCAGCCAACACTACAGCAAAGATCGGGGTCATATTCAGTAGAAGAAGAGCATCACTGGCTATAGTCATCTCGAGTCCAATGTATTGCATGATTTGAGAAATGAATGGAC
Source organism: Candidatus Thorarchaeota archaeon (assembly GCA_048882045.1). Taxonomy (GTDB): domain Archaea; phylum Asgardarchaeota; class Thorarchaeia; order Thorarchaeales; family Thorarchaeaceae; genus SMTZ1-45. The sequence continues at coordinate 61,027 of JBHLRZ010000011.1, forward strand.
CACTGATTCCAGCAAGAGCAATTATCTTCCAATGTTGTTTCACAGAATCCGCCTTTCTTCGTCTTTTATATTGAAAAGTGGCAACTAGAAGAAATGGACAAGCAAGAGTATATCTCAGTGCTACGAAGACGATCGGGCCGACACCCTCGGTGAAGACAATCTTGGCCAGTATCAACGACGATGCCCATACAAATGTTGTTGCAATAAGTGCGATGTATGCCAGAGAGAGTCTGTTCATTTGTCGGGCCTCGCTATGATTTCTGAAAATGAACTGACTGATAAGCTGCACTGAACGAATACCAAATGGAGGAAGAGTGAGCAGATATTCACCAAAGAGTGGTAACGAACTATCTAGCGGAACGAGCCACTCTCTCGCGTTCTTCTTTCCTAGCTACGGCAAAGCTGCCAGGATCGTTCTTGTATGCGAGTAGTAGTTCATCCACAAGACACTCTTCAAATGACTTTGCGTTCTTGTGTGCTGATCGAACCGCACCAACTGAGAGATATCTCAGAGCAAGATCGATTCTTCTCTGTGGAGATACATCAACAGAACGAGGGTATGCCATTCCACCGTAGGAGATACGTGTGGTTTCTTCTGCAGGAGCAGCATTTTCGATGGCTGTAACAAGAACTTGGACAGGATTCAGTCCAGTCCTGTAGTTTATGATATCAAAAACTCGTCGAAGTGTGCTGATTGCTCGAAGCTTCTTCCCAGCACCCCTACCAGTCCTTGTCTTCTTGTCCTTCCTACGACCAGCATTGAGCATCTTGTTGGCAAATCGTTCAACAATAGGGATGTGTGATTTGTGGAATCTCTTGTGTGCATGACGACCTGATGTGTGTGGAATCAGAACTGGTTTTAATGAGATGTATCTTGCAAGACCTACATCATTGATTTGCACGTCTGTAGAATCCCACTTTCCAAAAAGGAGAAGTTCAGGTGGTTCATGAGGAGGGGTTTCCTCAACGACTGGCTCAATGGTTTCTTCTTCAGACATTACTCCCACCTAACGAATTGGCTTCTCTTTCCTTCCGTAAATCAATGACTCTAAGCCCACGCCATTGACCTTGATAACCTTCCATGAAACACCAGGCAGGTCACCGATTGGGCCACCCTGAGCACCACCAATACCTTCGACAACAACAGAATCATGCTCATCGATATACTTCAGTCCACCATCCCCAGGTATGAATGCAGTGATCTGTTTACCGTTCTTTGAGAGTTGAATTCTCACAGCCTTTCGGATAGCCGAGTTCGGCTGCTTTGACTCGATACCTACCTTCTCGAGTACGATGCCTCTGGCCTGAGGAGCGCCTTCTAGGGGGTCTGTCTTCCTCTTCAGCTTAAGAGTACGCCTCTTGTATGTGGGTTTCTTCCAACGGAACTTTTTCCTCTTACGGAGAAGAGGTCGCGCTGCGAACTCACCCAATGGGGATTTTGAACCTGTCAAGATGTCTTACCTCGTAAACGCACCATCCATGGTACGCCCTGATTGGTGGTTATCGGCTCCGGCCTGTTGTAACCTTAAAAGGATTTGGAAAAGAACGCTTCCAAAAGATGCTCAGGCAATAACGACGTTGTTCAAATCAAAATGACGACGCACAAGAATCCGTGCACGGGCAACATTTCGCCCCTCTCGACCGATTGCAATACCACGGTCTTCCGAATTCACTGTGACGGATGCAACTCTGGTACCATCCTTATGTTCGATAATCTTTACTTCTTCAACCCTGGCAGGAGCAAGAGCACTCTTGACGAAAGCTTCGGCTGTTTCTGCTATTTCGACGACATCTACAGCCCTTCCAAAAGCTTCAGATGCAGCCTTCACATTCACTCCCCCACGACCGATGGCTTTGCCCAGCTGCTTAGGTCGCACTACTATGATTATTCTTTCCCCCTCATCGTCCCGTATAACATCGATTGCAGCAGCACCTGTAATCTGCTCGAATTTGGCAATGAGGGCCATATCTTCCATTGAAAGTTTGACTCGGGCCAAAAAAACCGCCTCAGACCATCTTTAAAATCTTTGAGTCCCCTGGCTTGATGATTGCTATGGCTGAAACCATGAACGGTTTACCCACGGTTTCGCCTAGGTCCCAGGAAGTACCTTCGAACCTGTGCACTTTGATCTCTGCTAGTTTGGCAAATCGTGCTATGTCTTCATAATCATCCTTTGGACAGTTGGCTGCAACGACTACAAGTTTCGCTGCACCACTCTTTATCGCATCGATTGAAGACTTAGCGCCTATTTTACACTCGCCTGTGTTTACTGCGCTTGCTATTGGTTGATTCAGGCTCATTGTATGACCTCGTATGTGGTTTGTGTACAGGACCGAACTGATTGCGTCAAATGGCTTTCAGTTTTAACGTTTCCGTCTTAGTCCTATCTTTTCTTCTTTTTGCTAGTTGATGTGAACTGTGGATTCATGAGAAGGTCGATACTCCCTGTTCCAAGGGGAATAAGTTGTCCCAGGATGACATTCTCCGTTATGCCTCTTAGGGGGTCACGGGTTCCAGCAATACCTGCACCAAGGAGATGCTTAATTGTGACCTCGAAGGCTGCTCTTGCCAGAGCGCTGTTCTTGGAACCGGATATTCCATGACGGCCTATCTGACGAATTGTGCCATCAGCTGTCATCATGTCAGCAACGAGAATTATGTGTCTTACGTCAACATCCATACCCTGCTCGTTGAGTACATTCATGGCTTCCTGGATTATGGCATTTCTTGTTGCCTCGATTCCGAGTACTTGGAAGATTTCTCGAAGGTTGTTCGTGTAGATCCTGTGAGGATTCACACCTTCGATTTCAAGAGCATCCTCAAGATTAGATCCCTCAGTGTACAGAACATAACCATCTGATTCCTTTCTTATTACGACATGTGTAACACTATTGATTCCTTTGACACGTACCTCACGGATCTTTTCACTAAGTCGTTGAAGGTCTGCTAAGGTTTCGTTTGTAGGGTACACAAAGATCGTATTTTCTGCAGCCTCAACCTCACCCTTGGCTTTGATTTTGTCCTGAATTGCTTCAGCAATGGCTTCAACAGTTAGACCCTTGTCCTCCATTAGCTCAGGATCGAATCGAATGTCAATAGCTTGTCGTAGCAGGTCTATCGATACGTTGCTAGCAACGCTCTCTACTAGCACCATCTCAATATTTCTGGCAATTTCCTTTGCCACATTTCGATCCTTACCAGATTCTTCGTCCAGATGGATTTTCATAGTGGGGGTGCTTGGATTGTTTCTGGCATCGACAATCTCAATGAGTCTGGGAAGGCCCTGAGTGACGCTGAGTTCTGCGACACCTGCATAATGGAATGTTCTGAGTGTCATCTGTGTTCCGGGTTCCCCAATACTCTGAGCAGCAACAGTGCCCACAGCCTCTCCGGGCTCTACAAGTGACCTCTCATATGATTCTATCACGTTGTCACAGATATCGTCAAACTCTTTCTTTGTGATGTCCAGACTACTTACTTTCGTTACAAGTTCTTCCATCACACTCGGAGGAAGTCTTCGCTCCTCCCACATTTTTTCAAAGCGTTTCTCCATGTGTTTGGCAATAGTGGAACTGGCCGCAGATTCTTTTGCAACAGACTTCTTTGCTGCAGGCTTTTTCTTAGTTGTAGTAGTCTTCTTAGCTGTAGCCTTCTTAGTAGTAGACTTCTTTGCCGCAGTCTTCTTTGCTACAGGCTTCTTCTTGGTTGTGCTGCTTTTCTCGGTTGTCTTCTTTGACATATTCTAGACCTCCACTAATCGATCCTTCCTTTACCCAGAACCTTCTCGATTGCTATGTCAATATTGACAGAGCGTCCATGGTCAGATTTGCTTGGATCCACACCATCATCACCGAATCGAAATTGGACAATTCGTCCGGGGGCAGTTCTGACAGTTCCATCACTCTCGACTTTAAGGTCCTGAAGAGCTGTCATTAGACGTCTCTGCATGTATCCTGATGTTGAAGTTCGTACAGCAGTGTCTACTAAGCCTTCACGCCCTCCTGCTGCGTGGAACCAGTATTCTATTGGATCAAGCCCACTCTTGTAGCTAGACGTGACAAAACCTCGTGCTCGTGCACCGAGATCACCTCTTTCAAAGTGTGGAAGTGTTCGTCCAACATAACCTCTACTGATCCGCTCTCCTCTGACAGCCTGTTGTCCCACAACTGCAGCCATCTGTGAGAGGTTCAGTCTGGACCCACGGGCTCCAGTCTGTGCCATGATAACCGCTGAGTTCTCAAGACCAAGATGCTCTCCTGCTACCTCACCTGCGGAGTCTCGTGCTTCTGCTAGAGTGGCCATGATTCTCTGTTCAAGTGTTTCCAGAAGTGTCTGACCTGGGTTTGGATCCAGTTCTCCTCGTTTGTATGTTTCAATGAGTTGGTTTACCTTTGCGTCAGCATCGTCTAGAATCCTTTTGATTCGTTGAGAAGCAGCCTTTGGCAGAGTGACATCGTTCAGACCCATGGAGAATCCTCTGTCAGTGATAAGTCGAACAAGTAGTCTTCCGACGGAGTCCATGAAAATTCTGGCTGCTGTGGGTCCCTTTTCCTTGATGATTCTATGGAAAAGAGAGTCTGGTTCTCCTGCACCGAAAGCCTTCTCGTCAACAACTCCAAAGTTTAGATTTCCATCACGAACAACTACGTACGCATCGTATTCACAGTCCTCTTTTTTACAGGTCTGGCATTTCCTACAAATGTTAGCCTTGAACGAGATGTTAATTCCCTCTGGGATGAACATGCTGAAGATTTGTTTACCTGTCCACAAGGGTACTGGAGCAATGATTGCCGGGTCTGGGAGTACGCCTTCAAAGTTTGCTGTAGCCAAGAGTTGGTTGACTTGGTTCAATGTATAGAGACTGGACTTTCTTGTCAGAAGGAATGCAGCTGAGATGTAGTCTTGTAGCGCTCCTATGATTGGACCGCCATAACGTGGGGACAGAATCTGTTCTTGTACACGCATCAAGACTCGAGCTTCTGCTCTTGACTCTTCAGACTGTGGTACGTGGAGGTTCATTTCATCGCCATCAAAGTCTGCGTTATATGGTGGGCAGACGTATAGTGAAAGTCTGAAAGTTCTGTATGGCATCACTCGAACTTCATGAGCCATAATGGACATCCTATGGAGTGATGGTTGTCTGTTGAATAGAACTATGTCTCCAGTGTTTAAATGACGCTCTACAATGAATCCAGGTTCAATGGTATCAGCAATTACTGACCTCTCTTTTACAAACCGTAGGTCAACTCGGCGACCATCAGTACGAATGAGATAGTTACATCCGGGATGTCTATCTGGACCTCGAATGACTAACTCTTTCATCTCCTCGATGTTCCATTCAGTCACACGCTGTGGAATTGTGAGGATTCTGGCGATTTGTTCTGGTACACCAACTTCGTTCATGCTTAGGTTCGGATCTGGTGAGATTACAGTACGTGCTGAGAAATCAACTCGTTTACCTGAGAGGTTTGATCTGAAACGACCCTCCTTACCCTTGAGTCGTTGAGCCAGAGTTCTGAGTGCTCGACCAGATCTGTGTCTTGCTGGTGGGATTCCACTCACACCATTGTCGAAGTAGGTAGTACAATGATACTGAAGTAACTCCCAAAGATCCTCGACGATGAGTTGGGGAGCTCCTGCATCCAAGTTCTCACGAAGTCTCTGATTGATACGAATGATGTCAATGAGTTTGTGACTGAGGTCGTCTTCGCTTCTCACACCCGATTCAAGAGTGATTGAGGGACGAACTGTCACCGGGGGGACAGCAAGTACTGTGAGAATGGACCATTCAAGCCGAGCAGCTTGTGGATTGATACCCAGTAGACGATAATCATCATCGGTGATGTTCTCTAGACGAGCCCTGATGTCTATTGGAGTAAGTCGGACTGAGCCAGCCTCACCAACCTCATAGATGGATGTTGGTTTCTCCAATTTCAGTTTGAGAGGCTCTTCTTCACAATGAGGGCATGATTTGGTTTTTGCAGCCCTCTTCAAGATCTCATTGGACAGATTTGCTGTCTTCTGACCAATCTCTGGATATCTTTTGAAGAGTCGTTGAAAATGTTCGATTTCTTCATCTGTAAGCAGTATTCTGTTGCAGCTTCTACATATTGCTCGTAGAACCTTGTGGATGACCTTTGCATAGCCTTCATGCATGATTGGCCGTGCAAGCTCGATATGGCCAAAGTGCCCTGGACAGTTCCCAACACGGTTACCACAGGTTCTGCAGCGTTGACCAGGATCGATAACTCCAAGTTTGGGATCCATGATACCGCTATCAATTGGATAGCCGTCTTCGTCGTATGTATCAGCAACTACAATCTGAGCAACTGACATCTTACGGATATCGTCAGGGGACAAAAGTCCAAACTCGATTGCGTCGACTTTTTTGGTTGTCAATCCTGATATCATTAGATCATCTCCTTCAGACGCAGCCTGGTTGCCAGGCCGAGTGACATCATTTCTTGTATCAGCAGTTTGAAAGCGTATGAAACTACGACACTACTGATTTTGGCATTGGTGCCGCATATTGGACAGTAGTACTGGTCCTTGTTGCGATCGTAGACTCCAATCAATCCACATTCCTCACAGACTAGCATGTTGCTCTTGTCTGACTCGTCAAGGAGTCTGCCTTTGAGAAGAATCGCTGCACCATGACCGATTAATACATCACGCTCCATTTCTCCAAATCTGAGACCACCCTCTCTGGCTCGTCCCTCAGTGGGCTGACGAGTCAGAATCTGGACTGGACCTCTGGCACGGGCATGAATCTTGTCTGCGACCATATGGTGCAGTTTCTGGTAGAAGATTACACCCATGAAGATGTCCACCTTGAGTTTCTCACCAGTGATTCCGGAGTACATGGTTTCTCTACCATTGTGTTTCAGACCATGCTTCTTTAGTATGTCAAAAAGCTCATCTTCTGAAACACCACAGAATGGCGTGGCATCCTGCTGTTTGCCCACCATACATGCAGCCTTGCCAGCTACCATTTCGAGAATCTGACCAATGGTCATTCTGCTTGGAATGGCATGGGGATTGATAAGAAGGTCAGGGACTACTCCATCCTCTGTAAATGGAAGGTCCTGTTGTGGTACGATGTACCCAATGACTCCCTTCTGTCCGTGACGTGAAGCATATTTGTCGCCTAGCTCAGGAATTCTGAGGTCTCGGACTTTCACCTTGACTAGACGGTTGCCATCTATGGTTTCTGTCAGTATGACACTGTCTACGACACCTGCTTCTCCATGACGTACTGCAACTGATGTTTCGCGACGATTGGGTGAGGCAATCTCGAATTCAGAGTATTCCTCAAGGAATCTTGGTGGAGAGGTCCTTCCTATGAGCACATCACCACCCATCACCTCGACCTCTGTTTCGATAATTCCGTCTTCTCCGAGGTTCCTGTATGATTCTGATGCTCTGTATCCTCTCACACTGCGGTCGGGAATCTCGAAACGATCTTCCTGTCCACCAGGATACTTTCTCTCCTCGCTCTCATAGACTCGGGCGAATGTACTTCTTCCCAGACCTCGTTCAATTGAGGCCTTATTCATGATAAGGGCATCTTCAATGTTGTACCCTTCAAAGGAGAGAATAGCGACAATGAAGTTCTGTCCAGCTGGACGGTCTTCGTAGCCAATAGAGTCCATAGCACGAGTCTTGACCAGTGGAATCTGTGGATAGTGGAAGAAATGTGATCGTGTGTCTGCACGATATCTGAAGTTTGATGCGGGTACTCCAACTGATTGTTTTGCCATTCCGGCCATGTACACATTACGTGGGGACTGATTGCGTTCAGGGAATGGAATCAGTGCTGCTGAAATTCCCAAGATGGTGGAGGGTACTATCTCCATGTGGGTATTGTTTGGCCCAATTTCATTGGGGTACATAGCGATTAGTGTGTTTTCTTCTTCCTCAGCGTCAATAAACTCAACAGTTCCGTTTCTGAGGAGGTCTAGGAAACCCCACTCATTGTCCTGAATCATCCGCAGGTGTTCATCAGTCAATCGGCTCTTCCCATTCTCAACGATAATGACCGGTCTCCTTACACGACCTGCATCACAGTTGACCTGCACTTCATGCGTATCCTCATAGTAGGCAATGTTTGTCTGATGATCAATCTCGCCAGCACGGCGCTTCTGTCGTATAGTCTTGACCAAGACTTGAGGAGCTGGATGAACACCAACGAGGCGACCGTTCAGGAATACATCAGCCCACTTTGTACCTCTTTTTCCTTGGAGCTTCTCAATAGGTTCAACCTCAGCCTTGAGTAGAGCTCTTTCAACTGAGTCTTCCTCAGCACCGACTGAGATGTATGCCATCATTGCGATGTTCTTCACAAGACCACAGTTAGGTCCTTCAGGCGTTTCGTTGGGACAGATTTTACCCCAATGCGTAGAGTGAAGGTCTCGTGCCTCGAAGTGTGGTTGCGATCGTGAGAGTGGAGAAACAACCCTTCTGAGGTGTGAGAGGGATGAGATGTAGTTGGTCCTATCAAGTAGTTGTGATACTCCTGCCTTACCACCAACCCAGTTTCCGGTGGCCAAGGCATGTTTTAATCTCTGAGTGATTACATCAGCTCGTACTGCAGTGCGAATATTTGGCTTGCGACCACGGACTGCAGTGCGTTCAAGCTGGTACTTAATGTCTCGTGTAAGTGAGTAGAGAGCCACTCGGAAAAGTGACATAAGAAGATCTCCAGACAGCTTCAGACGTTTGTTGGCATAGTGGTCTTTGTCATCTGCTGCTCGCTTGTTGAGAACCAACTCAAGAAGTCGTTCTACCATCTGTCCGAGGTAGTAAGCTTTCTGGAGTCGACTGTCGTCTTCAGTTCCAATGTGTGGGAGAAGATAACGATCCAGTACCTTTTCTGCGCGAGCGAGTCTGTATTCTTTTGTCTGACCGACTGCTACTCGCTTGCCAATGAAGTCCAGAGCATTGGTTCGGGTTGAGCCCTCTTCTTCGTCACGGGCAGCGTTTATTGGCGCAGATTGCTCAATGGTAACGATTAGTTCGTTTCTAATCTCATCATCATCTGAGATGACATCAACAATCTCTCTATCAGACTCAAGTCCTAAGGCTTTTAGAAGAATGGCAAGTGGAATCTTCCCAGGCACAGATGGGAATGACACTCTCAGTTCACCAGTTCGCTTTCGCTCGATTGTAACTGGCGCTCTGAACCCACGAGAAGTGGAGAACACCTTGGCAATGTGAGTATAGCTTGAACTCTTACTTGCTTCCTCAATCAAGATTCTATTCGGCGCTAAATCCTCTTGTGTAACAAGAACACGCTCTGAACCATTGATGATGAAATATCCACCAGGATCCTTCGGATCCTCTCCATGTTGGATGAGCTCTTCATCTGATAGTCCGTGGAGGTGACACTTCTCACTTCGAAGCATGATAGGCAGGTCACCTATGTAAATCCTCATAGTTTCCAACCGCGTTGACACTGATCCCTCCTTGCGGACAGGGGTCATATCAAGGTGTATCTTGCTTGCATATGTGAGGTTTCTAATTCTGGCTTCATTTGGGTAGAGCTTGTGCTCGCTGCCGTCAGCTTCTCGAATAGAAGGCTCATCAATATGGATGTCACCGAGTTCCACCACATAACCTTCTATTTTTGGAGTGAGCTTGCCAACACTGTCTACTACATACTGGAGCTCTTCTCTGATAAACCGGTTAAACGAGTCAAGATGCTGACCTACTAATCCATACTGATCGAAGAATGACTCTATCACTGGCCAGTACTTTTCCCGTTCGTTTGTGCCCTTTGTCATGTAATCACATCGTGAATGTGAAGGACGGGGGAACTACTGCTATGCACACGCTTCCCAACGCATGGATTACCCAGAAAATCCGAGCTCACCAACTGCCTGCAATAGCCGCCCCGTTTGCATTACTCCTACAGACTCACTCCCACTCATGCAATGGCGGGCTCGGCGGGATTTGAACCCGCGGCCAATCCCCATATGGGAGATCACTCTCACATATTTCAGGTTAAAAGCCTGCTGCGCTACCTAGCTGCGCCACGAGCCCTTGAGTCAGGTTTTAACCACCTTGGCCCCATCATCTATGACATCATCGCGCATTACAACATGTCAAGTGGATGCAATTTACGACCATGCATGAGAGGGAAGCAGTTCTGTCTGAGCAAAGGACGGGGAATTCTGTATCAATAAAAGGGTTGCGATAAAACGCAGAAATGGAGTAACATCTAAGGACGGTTTGGCTTTTGTGAGCCACTTTTCTATAGGCCTCAATCAGTAATAAATCTACTCTGTAATCGACCCGTGCTGTCTATTCCAGCTCAAATCGTATCCTAGATGTTATGCCCTGACCTGTTTCTAATTCAAAGATGCAAGCCCCTGTAGTGTATGACCTGCTTCTGAGATTGTGAGTGAACCACAACTGTAAGAAACCTCTGTGTTTCGCCCCTCTCTTGCCAGTGTCACCACCATCCAGCATTTTCATGAAAATGCTAAACTTAGCAAGAGCATTGTCAACGTTCATTGGGATGGGATCCCTCCTGAAGACCTGGCATCTTTCTCCTGTCTTGATGTCGGGGCATCACTCCCAACTACAGAGAGAGTTTCCACAGTATTTTCCACGGCGGGGTCATTATCACCCTTCCCAGATTCATCGCTGAAGCTGAAAAGACTCGTCTGAGTATGGTGAACAGCCGCGGACTCTCCAAGACCCGATGTTTGATCTTTAGAGGAGAGTAAGGACTTCCCTTGAGAAGACTTCTTCTTTCGGGCTTTCAGTCGTGCACGTTGAGTCTTATCTAAGACCCTAGTCCACATACCTAGTCCTCTCACAGAGTGCAGTGACTTTGTGAGCTTGAGCATACGTGCTGCGATGTTGATACTACCGTTCCTGTCAGCATTGGTCTTGTGTCCGCAGGATGGACAGTGGAAGTAGTTCTGCTTGGGTCTCCTACCCTTACTTCCACACTTCCAGCACATGATGGAAGTCCAAGCCTCAGGAACGGCTTGGAACCTCGCATCCTTGCCATCGACTTTCCAACCAAGCTGAGCAAGTCCATGTTCCAGACTTTCAGTTATCCGGGCAAAGGCCCATGAATTTATCATAGCCCTAAACTTGCGACCTCGGTAGTTTCCTCTTCTGGCACGCATTCGTATATTCTTTAGACGACCGATGGCTACATAGAGTGTGTATTTCTCAGAGAGTATAGAGATGCAATCAAGAAGTTGTCGAACGAGAACCCTGTCATACTCTTTCGACACATTTTCTCTTTTATTCTTCATCTGACGGAGCCTTTCTGCAATCTTATCGTGTGTCTGTCCGTTCTCTCTCCTGAGATGTAACTCTCTCTGAAGGTTGGCAACAAGTCGGTCATATTTCTTTATGACTTTGACCTTCTCTTTTTGGATGAAGTATCTTGTTTCCCTCGTCTTCTCTGGAGTTAGGAGAGTTGAACATGCGGCCTTCTCGATGCCGAGGTCGATTCCAAGTATCGCTACAGGAAGTCCACTCATGTGTAAGTCATCAATCGCAACCCTGACAGCTATTGTCACCCACCACTTTCTGAATCGATCAGTGAAGATCTGTACAGCCTTTACATCTCCACGGCGAAGTTGATTCAGGTGAAAGGATGAAACCTTCAAAGGAATGACTAATCTATCATGAAATGTACGCCCAGCCTGTACGGAGTCAAGAGAATCCCTTATGTCTAGCCACCAGCGAGCTGAAGATGTACGTTTTTCAACAAGTCTGAATCGTTGAGCAAAGACCCATCTGGGAATACGTCGACTTCTATTGATTGATGCAGGGCGAGAAGCTCTCAATCCATTCTTCATTCTGAGCTTAAGATAACTCTCATACAAAGAAACTGCAATCTGTCTGCACTCGGTCATCTCGTTTTGAGATATTCGAGGGAACCTTGCCTTGAAGTCATGAGGTACGGTTAGTCTCCGACTATAGCCCGCCTTGACTTGGTGTGCAGTCATAGTGAGCTTATCCAGCTCACCATCATCAATCCGATTTTTCTTACGACCTGTCAACAACTTGTCTTCATGTTGTTCAATAATTCCAAGGAATGCACGAATCACTCTAGTGTCTCGCCCAATGGTCTGCCTAAGCCTCTGCTTAGTCCTCTCGGTCATGGCTTCCCAGTTGATTGGGACCTTCACCGAGATTGTCACACCCTTGGACCGAGCCATCGCTTTGTCTTTCCTTATTAAGTTCTGACCTGTTTCAGGCCAGTTGAGTTCACTCCAATCTTTGTCTGAAATTGGAGTAATTAACTCATAGATTTATCATACAAGTTTCCTTATTAAGTTATTATGAAAATTTATTATAAACTCTTTAATAAAGAAAATAAGAACTGATAAGTCTATTTTTATAAATTTTAGACTTCTGAATAAGTATGAAATACTTATAAATAAAATCGAGAGGAGAATAACTGGAGTGTCCTGTTTGGGGCGAAGAACTCAGGAATTCAGACCGAATGCAGTTCTAGCTACTGCACTTTATTCAGGATTATCAGCTCTAGTCTGGTTGGCAAATAGACGAAAGAATAGACAGACAGAAGAAATCTTTGAGAAAATTAGAAACAAATGGAAATCTATCCAAGTGAATAAGAAAATGGATGGATCAAGCCGCCCGCATGATTTCTCTAAAGTTCAGAAGATAGAATCCCCCCTCAGAAAGCTGAATCTACGTATGCTCTGGCTTAGCACGAAACGATACGGCAACAAAGAGAGGAAGCGAGTATACAGCTGGAAAGAGGGCACCATTGGAGAACTCAATAGTCTACTGAACTATGCTGGAGCAACACTACGAGATATCGTTGTTCCACGTTATCCATTCCCAACCCCACAGCTCTACGAAATCCGAAAATATCCAGATGGAACAAAGCAAGTCATTCCAAAAGATGTGGCGGACAAGGTCCCAGCAGCACTTGGGGTGAAGACTCACTTGAAAGCGGGATATCGAGGAAACTCTAAAAATCCCAGAGTGTTATTGACACATCCAACATTACCAGCCATGGACTTTGGAGATATGCTACGAGCTCATCTCATTGAACTCTGTCGACAATGCTTCATTCATTGTGTACCTCGAACTGAGTCACATCGATACATTAGACTGCTGATTCATAGACTGACCCCATTTCTCGATTGGGTGTACACACGAGGAAAGACAGGTCGCAAGGATTTCTCCCCTTGCGCAGACAGAGAATTGAGAAAGATTGTACTTGAAATCAGGAACAACTACAGCAGACACATTAGGACTAGAGAGAGAATCAGTAAACCAGTCGAAGATGTTCCTCAAGACTTTGGAATAGATGCTCTCAAAGAACAGGTTGAAGCAATACAAGAAACATCAGAAGACAGAAACACCAAGAAAAAGTGTAAGACAATTCTTCAGCACATTGAGAAAAGAATCGTCACACACAGAGAAGTGGAAAAGTTCCTTGAAAACATCATGAGTAGCGTACAACTAGAAGGGAGCAACTGGCACAGAGTGCTGCTCTCTGGATATCCTCAACCTCGCTCACTCAAAGAGGCCATCTTTGCCGGAGACTATCTCCTTCAGAATCCTTCCGGGTTTCAGTATTTTGCTGAAGTTCCGGTCACTGGAATCCAAGGATCAGGAAAGATTGACCTTGTCCTTTTCGTTCGCATTCGTTGGCGTGACAGCCATATCTGGGCTCCCATCATGATTCTCGAGTTGAAGACCAAGGCTGGATTCGACTTCAACCTGTTTGGTAAACGTCCCCGTACGAAGAAACCCAATGTATTCACACCAGTCTTGAACGCTTGGAAAGAACTTCTCAAGACATCTGAATGGGGTGAAACACTTGGTTCAAAGCCCCCAACAATCCATCTTGACCAGATAGATGCATATGAGAATGCTCTGTTATCAGAGTATCATTCAATCATCGGTGAAACTATTGCTTTTAAGCAACTCTGGAAAGGAGTGGTCACACTTGATGTTTCTCAGGAGTATGAAGACACAAAGCAAATGTTCGATCACATCATCTCCGATTTGGCTAATCGAATAATGAAAGGAGAATTCAATGGGCGGTGGAAGACACTCAAATTCAAGGACAAGCCTACGGAGCAGATAGCTCCTCGAGTAGCCATTACAATGACTCCAGCTCAGGGTCCTGTGGATGTACTAAAACGTGTCAGTCCCCTCGAAAATGTTCTATTCGAAGACCCCTTTGCTGATAGAGTGGAGGATGACACCTTCTTCACCCAGTACATTTCACTATCATCTCCAACATCATCCGGCAAGAGTGCAGCATGGTTTGCCAAGAACTGGCATCTCTTGAACCACCTTGCAGAGCTGGAACGGGCTTTGGACACAGAAACTTCTCTGACTTGGATTGATCTAATTGGTGATTTTCCAACAAAGAAACTGATAGAGAAGCGATTTGGACTTGATAATCTAAAGAAGAACAAGCTGATTACGAATTCAGAATATGCAAAACTGAGAAGTCTGTTAGAACGAGTCACCTTTGTCAGTCTTAGAGAGGATATTGATAGATTTCTCATCGACGGGAAACAATCAGGAATCGAGAGGGCGAGGTCTGCAATCACAGCAGCTCTCGAATCTGAGTCAGAGAATCAAATTACAGTTGTAGATGGCTGGTCGGACTTGGAGAACATGACTCCTGCGACTCATAGGAACAATCTACAGGTGCTTGAACTCTCACTGCTTCAGATTGTCAAGGATCTCATGAACGAGGTAATCTGGACCGATACAGGAGTTGACCTTCCACAGGTTTCCGAACTCTATCAACGGAACAGCCCAAGTCCATTCTACTACACATCTCCTAGGAAACAGGTCATTGACGAGGTTCTATGGAATGTGCCCACAGCTCCTCAAAAGATGGGGTGGCAGACCCCGGAGTATGAGGACAGTCGAGTAATCATCCAGGACCTACCAACAGAACAAGATCCATGGTCCACGGTCATCCATGTACCGCATCTCAAGGGTCTGGGTCGTAAGTTCAGCAAGGCTTCCGTTAGAAGTCCTATTGTCAAGATTGAGAGGCAAACTGGTGACCTGAATCAACATGAAAATATGCATGGAAGGTCCTTTCGAAGTTCATCCATCCAGGTGCGTTCTGACACTATTGACATGACCTCCTTGGAAGAAATCACAAAGCATGCATTTATCCTGATTCCAAGTCTTCTGAGACCTAGAGATGGACAACCACTGAGTCAGGTCAATGAACATAGTGTTGATTGGTCAACGACCTATCACAATGTCAATGTAAACAGTGTTCATCCAAGTCTATCAAGCAGACTGCATCTTGACGTGGACAGAGAGCCACCACATCCAAATCGAATAGGAATTGGTCATGAGGGAATCTACGTTGAGGCAAGGTCCATCACACGTGGGTGGATTCACAAGGAAACTGATGAAGAGGAAGAAGAATCGGTAACGATCACCCGAAGACCAGCTTTTACTTATTCATCTGAATCAACTCATATCGATACGATTGATACCAGACGAAGAGAAGTCCTACGGTTGTCATACGCTGCTGAGTTCCTCAGTAAGAGACCAACTTCCTACCGCTCTCTCTACAGAAAGATCGTTTCACTCTGTACCTATGACAACAACGAAACTACTGAGGAGAATCTACTGGGAATACTCACTCAAGTCAGAGAGGTCATTCTTCACCGAACTGAGACTCAGCGTCTCTGGACACTTCTCCTCAATGACAGGTTGAATCTTGGAAACCTACTGAACTCTGTTAACCTGAAGACACTGCAACAAGCATTGGGTCATAATCCTGAACTCATGGATCTCTATGGGATGAATCTCTTTCTTGGAGTGCTTGATGTAGCAACTAGGGTCCTGAGAGATGCAGAGTCCCCTCATTGTAACGATCTATGGTCATCAGTTGCACGATGGCAGCTCTATCAGATTGGTTTTAGGCAGCAGGATGAGGGAGAATTCGAACACCGGTATGACTTTCAAGCAATCCACTCAAATCTCACATGGAGGGCGAAACAGATGAAGAAGACAACTTCGCGGATAACCACAAGATTTCCTGAGCAACACGGACTATTGCTCTTTCAAGAGAAGAGTGATGGTGGCAGTATCTGGCTACTGTTTCCCTCAATCAAGAAGACTATATTTGGTGCGCTGTTGGAGGAGCAGATGAGTGCCATTCTTCGCTATGGGTGGCACAGAGGTGAGATAGATCCTCAAAAACTCTCGAAGAGTGCAAAAAGTGCCCTGTCAAGAGACGGGTGGATGGAATATCCCATTGTTCTTGTTTCTGTGAACAAACAACACGTGCTCTACACAAAGGACGAGGAAGAATGGGTTCAGTCTGGTCTGTTGGAGTATGGAAATCCTCCAAAGGAGCAGAGTCAACCTGCACGTTGGATCAGACTGTCGCAACCGTCACCCGAAACTCTTGCAGTCTTGTATGGGTACAGGCCAGGTTCCTTTAACACTGAGGTCGAAATAGAGTGTGACGAAGTGTTAAAGGAGGCTGCTGAGTGGAGTGGTGTAGTAAGGGAGGTTTCGTGTTTTCTCACCATTGACCCTGAGAAGAAGGTTTACAGGATTGACCTGAATGAAGGCTCAAAGACCATAGCAAAGAAGGAAACTCAGTATACTGATGAAGCGATTAGATTCCTCAGATACCCCCAGAGAATTGGAGAATACTTTTCGACTGCAGACGGTACATACCTCAAGTGGGATGCTCGGAAAGACATCGAGTATGATGAAGTGAAACTCAAGAACAGAGATGGGAAGTATGACTTCTATCACTTGTCAGTGTTCAAGCCACTCATCCACAGATACTCGTTCTTTTCAGACAGCTACAAGTTACCTTCGACCTGTGAGGACTTCTTGATGACCAAGGCTGGTGAGGACATAACTCTGAGAATAGTAGTGGATGAACAACGAAAGGACCGAGGTTACAAGAAGTATCTCAAGGTCCGGCTAGATGGACTACAGGGAAGAGGACATCTGATTGGTCTTGAGATGGAGGACATGGGGATATTCGATGTGGCACTATTGGCAGAATCCGGACAACTTGTGGACTCGGATTCTGGGAAGAGGTGCGATGTCACGATTAATTCAAAGGCTCTTGTTAGTCTTAGAGTGGTTCATCTCCTCTCTGATTATCCACGAACTCAAAACTCAATAATTGGGGATATAGAGGAACTTGAATCAGCTGAATTGGAAGAGTCAAAATTGACTGATGACGAACTGTTCGAAATCGATGATTCAACACCAGAACTTAGGTTTGTCAGAGTCCATGTGGAGGAATCTTTACGACAGAGATCTTTGGATGCGATTGCACATCTGTGCAATGTAGATGACGAAACTGACTTTGAGGAGGTGGTAGTAGTATCAGTATCATCTGAGATTGCAAAGAACCAATCGGTATCTTTTGACTTCATCGAGCATGAAGTCAAGCTCAATCTGAGAGGTCGTAGAGTAAGCAATGTCACAATAGAATCCATCTTGAAAGAGGTAGAAGATGCGTTTGAAAACAAGGGAGTAGCAATTGATTATTACTAGTTCATGAGTCAAAAAGTGGCGCCCCCGCCGGGATTCGAACCCGGGTCTCAAGAGTGACAGTCTTGAATGCTAATCCGGATACTGTAAAACATCTACAGTATTGACCGTACTACACTACAGGGGCTGCGGTTCGGTTGGAGCAAAGTCGATTTTCTATTAAACTCATCGGTCGAGAACATATAACTACGGACGAGTTCTATTAGATATTGAGGAGTTATTGTGAAAGATGATGATTCACCTGATAATTGGATTCAGGTTAGATTATTCTACAATGCCTTTGAAAATGAGAAGATAAGAAAGCTAGATCAACGGGTTTTAGAAGTAGGTTCAGATCTAGAGAATGAAGAGCTTGCAGAAAGTTGGCACATTAGATTCTCCGGACCTTACATCTCATTACGTGTCAAAACTAAACCTAGAAATCGAGCAGAGGTTGAAAGCCGAATTGAAGCATTGAAAAAAGAATTGACTAACGAGAATCTAATCAGAGATTCTAAGATTGATTTGAAAGAATTTCTCCAAAGTAATGAAGTCCCTTCCGATCTCGAATCATGGAAAGAATGGAACATCTTGATGGAGATTCTCAACTTATGTAGTCGAATCGTCAGGATGGTACATAAACTGGAGAAACACGAACGTAGATTGTATATGACACATAACAAAGTAATCCATCACTTCTATAACATGGCACATATTCAGGACACATTCATTCCCTTTCTAATGAAGTATCCATATGACAGTATCATTGGCTTTCTGGAGGAGGGGGAGGGAGAGAAACTCACGAGGATTGTAAAAGACTTAGGTGCAGAAGAGAAACAATGGTATATGAAATTACATTTTGGTCAGATGATTTAATCATTCGCAAAATAAGGGGTGCTATGGAATCCAGAATCCATGGTTATTCGAAAAAGTAAGGATTTGACGGTCTAGCATTCAAGACTGTCAATCCAAAGTGGTTGGCACCTTGGAACGGATCTCTTGAGACTCTCTCATTCGTGAGAGAGCCAGAGAAAGACCCGGGTTCAAGAGGAATCATGAATTCCATGGTTTTTGGAAATCCCGGCGGGGGCGCCACTCTCTATTTTCCACTATTCTTCATTATTAAAATTCTGAGTTCCAAAAGGACCATTAGGAAGGAGACCGTTTGTTTCGACCAAGTTTTGATTAATTGTGGAAAGGGTAGAGATGAAAGAAAAAACAGGCTATTTACACGAAGGTACAGAAGAAGAAGTAGCGCGTCTTGAATTTCAGGCTGACGAGGATGAAGAACACCTTAGTGCTGAATTCGATATATTGCAAATTAACTCAGGGATGAAAGTTCTTGATGCTGGTTGTGGAACAGGTGCGGTTACAAGGCGAATTGCCAGAAGAGTCGCACCTTCTAAAGTAGTTGGGGTTGATCTTGATGAATTCTTCATTGAAAAGGCTAAGGAATTTGCAGCCAAAAAAGAGATCGAGAACATTCAGTTTGAGGTAGGTGATGTTGCAAATCTTCGATTCTCTGATTCCGTGTTTGATTTATCCTACAGTAGACTTGTCTTGATGCATGTTCAAGATCCTGTCAAGGTTGTTTCCGAACTTCGACGTGTGACAAAAAGTGGAGGAATTGTAGGTGTGTCAGATACCGATGATGATGCAATGCTAATCTATCCATCAATTCCGATTTCCACAGAGCTCAGAAGTAAATCTGTTGAATGGATGAAAACGAAGGGTGTCAATCGGTATATAGGAAAAGAGCTATACGACATATTTCGGCTAGCTGGACTGAAATCGATTAGAATTATTCCATTTCCATTCATTATTACAAAAGAAAACCCAGAGGACTTGGAAGCATATGTTTCGAATCTAAAGCAGAGTTATGAACAGATAAAGGACCTATTAATTGAACAGGGCATTATCACTTCCAAAGAGAGCGATGAGGTCTACAAGGAGCTGGAAGAGTTTCTCGATCATCCGGGTAGGTTCCTAATGGTATGTATGTTTTTAGGAATTGGAGAAGTGCCATAGATTCACAAGTCCCAGCGGGGGCGCTACTACTTCTTTATTCATTCTCAGGTTCCAAACTGTCCCAGAAGCTCTTCGGAGGGTGTCGTAGGTTCCAATCTACCCGGGTGTCATGCAGAACACGAGAGCAGTATGAATCTCCTTGTGCGATTGTGTGTTCCATAGTGAGAATTACACTGTCATGGTATACCTTGAAGTTTTCATAATCGCCATAACAACAGACATAATATTTTAGCTCGGTATCGGGCAGTTCATCTCCAATGGCAGTAAGAAAGACACAGTTGTCATTCCGAAAAGCATACTTACCATCCCCAATCATGGTATGAACGATTTGCCAATCAGAGGGGGTTTCTTTAGGTTCAGTCCTCCTAGCAAAGAGGTCTTCAAGATTGTCTACTATTTTTCTATTCGGATCTCTGTTCTCCATTGAATACTGTGTGACGAATCTCTTGTATAATGCAATGGCTTCTTTTCTACCAATAGTTTCAGACAGGACTACCAGGTTGTTGTAGTTGTGGTGTGACCAGGACTGGAAATATGCCCTGTTGACGACTTTGGTTTCTCCAAGACGATCCTCAGGCCGAAGTTGGAGAATCTGTACAATGTAGTTCAAAACAAGTCTGCTGAGTCTGGGATGCTCTTTCAGGTGGGGGGTATTGGATACGATGTCATCAAGGTCTGGGGGATTAGCCTTCGCTTGCTCATCATTCAGTAGATCTTGATATTTGGCGGTGAGATTGACTATATATTTAGGAAAAATCTCTGGAATTCGTTCTTTGACAAATCCAAGGAAATAGTCCATACGCCTGAATCGGTCTTGTATTTCCTCAAGCGAATTGATCTCAACGATTCGCTCCATGGTTTCCGGTCTGTAGTTTCCAGTTCTCACAACCTTCATTGTCAAATCACAAGACCCGATGAAGTCTGAGTTAATAAGAGTGTCAAACAACGCAGAAAACTCAGCTATCGTGACTAACATAAGGACAATCATCCAGAAAATAAACTATGTTGACCGTCATTGAGATGCTGATTAACCACAACAAAGTATGCAGAGAACCACTGTTTCGGACTCTGGAAAAAATCGATTCAAAAGAGTTCCTGAAACCGACAGGAGCAGGGAAAGGATCGATACGCGATATCTTGGTGCACATCATGAACGCAGAGAAGTTCTGGATATCGTATCTGAATGAAAAACAGTATGAGATGAGCAAGCCAGAGGGTTTTCATGATATTCAAAGCATCAGAAATGCATGGTCGAAGGTCGCTGCTGATACAGAGGAGTTTATCGCAAACATTTCAGAAGACCAGCTCCATCATGTCAGGAGTATTAGGTCGGGAGATCAGACCATCAGTTTTACTGTAGCCAAAGCTCTTCTTCATGTGACAACCCATGAAACCCATCATAGAGGTTTCTTAATAGGTCTGATAAGACAGAAGGGATTAGAACCTCCTGATGTCAATTTACTATAGACAGAGATGATGATAGATGACCGAGTTTCTAGACATATGCTATGACGCAATAAAGATGCAGGAGATATCCATACCTCGAACAATCAAAGAAGTGGACGATTCATCGATTTCTGTTCTTGATGAAAAGAAACGGGTTGTGTTGGTTGGTTGTGGAGATTCCTATGCAGTAGCAGACTATGGTAGGTGGGCATTTCTTAACGCGGGAATTGATGCTCTGTTTATTTCTCCCGACGAATTGAAACACATCCATCTGGACAATGATTCAGTCGTGATTGGAATAACTGCATCAGGTAGAAGTCTTGCTACGATAGATGCGTTACAGGAGGCCAAGCGACTTAAAGCAACAGTTATTGTACTCACAGATAATGAAGATGGTACAGCATCGCAAGATGCAGATCATATCTGGGTGACCAAGTCAGGAATGAGTACCTACAACACTAGTCCATCTGCTCCTACAACTGCAGCAATGGTGTATCTTCTTGAGGTTTCATCAAGGTTTGGTGACTATGATTATTTGACTCGTGACATTAAACAGTTGCAGAGCATCGGAAAAGAGATGATTGCATGGGCTGAGATTGAAGGCAAGAAGATCTCGAATCTTGTAACTCCAAATATTCCAATCTATCTCGTTTCTGAAGGACCAAATCATGTTGCTGCACAGGTTGGAATGATGAAGTTCAACGAGTTCTCTGTTTTGAAGGGTTATGCAGCGATCAGAGAAGAGTTTCGTCACCATTACAACATCTCAATAAATGATGGTGACAGTGCTGTATTGATAACAAACAGTCCTCCAGAAAAAACAGATAGGACCTACATGAAGGTGCTAGATGATGCGCTCAAAATGATGGCATACCATCTATATTCCAAGGAGGATTTCAAGCTCAAACTTCCTCTTGTACAAGCGATTCCAAATATGATTGCACTCCAGATGGCATCATACCATACCGTCCTCAAATTCGATCCAGACAAAGAGTCGTTCAAACTGCCTCATGCAGAAGCATTCAAGATCTATTAATTGCTCTAGGGCAAAAGGTAACAAGGGGATTCTGTTAGAAAAAATTGTGACCAATGTGCTTGAGCTTCTAAATGACATTGAATCTGTGGGCAAACGAAAAGAGGCGGCTGATTTTATCAATGCTCATCCAGACGATTTTGTACTTCTGCTAGATTCTGTATTTGGTTCAAGTGAATTGGTAAACTACAAACATCAGTTATTGGACATCTCCGATCTTTTGAGACCAAAACTAGCTATACTACTCATAGAGAGAGCAATTGCTGATGACGAATCTCAAATTCGAGTCAGAGGGTTACAAGCTGCCTACAGGACGAGAATAGATTCTCTCAATCCGCAGCTTGTCGTCATTCTTAGAGATGCAGAGGAAGAATTTGAGGTTAGAAAGTGGGTAGTTCACATTCTGGGAAGTACGGATCCAGCAGGCTATGGTAGAATCCTGAGAGAGCTTGCACGGAACAGCAGTGAAGAGGTAAGTCTGAGGAAGGAGGCTGTTTTTGCACTAACCAAGGTTACAGATGGAGAAACACTTGGAACGCTCTGTGTTCTGTTAGGAGATTCTAATTCGGAGATGAGGGAATCAGGTGCATGGGCACTGAGCAACATAGGTGCTCCAGAAACCATCAACTGTCTTCTCGCAGCACTTGAGGATATATCTGAGAAAGTGAGAGACTGGGCTATTCGGGGACTAAGAGATATGGATGATACTAGGGCGTTGCAAGGTCTAGCTGACGCAATGGTAATAGTACCATCGAAAGAACAGGTCAGAATGATACGACTAGTTGTAGAGAGAAAGTCCGAAATCATTTTCAGGGCTATAACAGAGCTATTAGGCTCCGATGATGTAGAGGTGCTCCGAACCGCAGCCTGGGCAATAGGGGTTTCACCATATCCACCTGCTGTCGCGGCACTGAGAGAGCTTTTGAATCATGATGATGAACAGGTACAGCACTATGTCAAGGTGGCATTGATCAGAAGTGGAGGAATAGATCCGACGGATATCCAGCTTTGAGAAAGTTACATCATACCTTGATAGAGACCTCCATCCACCAGTATCAGTGCTCCATGAATGTAACTAGAAATAGGGCTAAGAAGGAAAGCACACACTGGTCCAAACTCCTCAGGTTTTCCCATCCTGCCCAGAGGAATTCTTGCATTGATACTCTCAACCGCTGATTCAGAAGCAGACATCAATTCCTCTACTCGTTCCGTATGTATATATCCTGGACAGACCGCATTCACTCGGATATAGTCAGAAACTAGTTCTGATGCGAGTGTTCGCATCATCCCAATGACTGCGGGACGAATCGAGTTTGAGAGAAGTAGGTTGTTGATGGGCTGTTTCACCGAAATTGACGTACTGTAAAGAATGGAAGGGGAATCAGACATCTTCAGAAGATGTTTCGTTTCTCGTGTCAGCCAAACTGCACTCATCAGTGTGAGATCTATTGCTTTCCTCCAGTCATCATCGGTAAGATTTGAGAAAGTACCTGGTGGTGGTCCTCCGGCATTGACGAAAAGACCGTCTATATGCAGCATCTGTGAACCAATGTCCTTTACCAGACGCTTGATGTCGTCCTGTTTCGAAACATCTGTCACAAAGTATTGAGACTTCTCACCAAGTTCTGATGTTGCCTTCTTCAGTGATTCCTCATTTCGGCCACAGATTAACACTTCTGCTCCTTCATCGGCAAGTGTCTTAGCCACGCTGAATCCAAGTCCGCGAGAAGCTGCAGTCACCAAGAAGGTTCGGTCTATGAGATCGAGATCCATGATCTATTCAGTATTCAGTCTGGCTGATAAGAGATATGGCGTGACACGAAACCACTCTTACATAGATGCAGAAACTACAGGTTTCTCAGTTCTAGCTCCAAGAGTCACTTCTAGATGCAGAAATGCAGAACTGAGCCGTTGAAACTCTTTGGGAACCTTGACTTCGCCCATATCGAGGTTTGTCAATGCATTCTCAATCTTGCGTATTGTTAGTCTTCGACTATCACTAGAATTAAAAGCTATAAGCACGCGAGTATCTTCCAGATCAGGCATTTGATAGACTGATTGGCATTTGATACCCTTGTTTTCTAGAGCGTGCTTAATTTTGGCTTCTATTGCTTTCATTGCTCGAATACACCGAGAATTCGTCCGTACTGGCCTAGTTAAGCACCTGTATTAGTGGAGTATTACTCGCAAACAGCGCCAAACACATTCTCACTATTTCCGAGTAAACGGCTTATCATCTAATTCTTGCTTTCATGCTTCGTTTCATAAACGACAGTGGGAAAGGTTGAACGAGCGTGGGAAAAATGGACAAAGACGGATTTCGAAGGTATCTGACTGACAGAGACCAACCAATCCCTGAGGAAGAGATAATTGAAAACACCAAGATGGTGGAACGGTTTGAGGATTTTCTGAAACAGTCTGGAAAGACATTTGAAACAGCTGCAGAACCAGAGTTCCAAAAATTCGCTAAAATCCTGATTGAAGAAGGACTCAATACTTACACCAATTTTGCAGCTATATCGCGCTATGCTTTCTTCATTAAGAATATGGATCTGTTCCTACCAGTATTGGGAATATTAGATGGTTCTGAAGTGATGAACGTACTTCGGGAGAGGCTGGGAGAGCATGTTGGCGAGCAAAAACGTGACGAGATTCTTCCTGAGAAAGACCTTCCTCCTCTAGGTATGCCCGATACCGAGAAGATGAAAGTCACTCAAGAGGTTATGAAACGGATGACCAAAACTCTGACACCTGGTGACTGCAAGAAGGTCTTGGCCGATGTGGCACATGGTCTACCCCGTGACTTTAGAAAGGGAGAACGTGAAAAGTTTCTGAAGGCTGGTAGCATTGACGAGTATCTGAAAAAGAAACGAGAAGATGCGATTGCAGAACTGGAGAAACACAGGGACGAGGGAACACTGTTCTATAACCAATACATCACTGATGCTGTTGTTGAGTATGTCAAGAGTCGCCCTGATGTGTTGAGCGGAGAGAGAAGAGGAAACACTATCTATCACACCAAGATCCCATACAAGGTTCAGGAGTTTCTTGAGGAGAGAGATGAGAAGATGAAGAGATATTATGCATGTCACTGCGCTTGGGCCAGAGAGTCAATTCTGAATGATGAGGTGGATGTTTCTTCCGACTTCTGTCACTGTAGTGGCGGGTTCACCAAACAGCCATGGGAGGCAGCTCTTGATCAACCACTAACATATGAAATGGTCAAATCTGCGCTCCAAGGAGATACAGAGTGTAGTTTCATCATTCATCTCCCAGAGAATGTTGAGTAGATTTTGAGTCAGCTCAATTCAGAGAAGAGAGGTGTCTTACCACTTATAAGCATGGGTTCGTAAAGAATACTGAGCGAGAGATTAAGTAGAGATAAGATTCGGTCGTATTCTTGCATAGAGACCGATTGGACCGATATATTCTATCGATTGTCCTATTTGTACGAATTCCGAAGCGTTCTACTTTTGATCTGAAGTGAGATTGGAATGTGAATGAAACTTGGTTTCAATGAAAGGAAGTCATAAGACAAACAGGAAAGAGGTTTGTACAGGTTGTGGAAATAGTCTGTTCACAAGAGATTATTCTCGTGGAGAGTACATTTGCACGACTTGTGGACTTGTTTTTTCCGGACGCACTGTTGATAGAGGTCCTGAATGGAGAGCATTCAATGCAGAAGAAAGAGATGCAAGAGCAAGAGTTGGATCTCCTGCAACCTACACAATAGCTGACAAGGGCCTATCGACGATGATAGACTGGAGAAATAAAGATGCAAGTGGTAGAGCAATCAAGAGCAACACTCGTGCTGCAATCTACAGAATGAGAAAATGGCACATCAGAAGTAGACTTCATGGGTCACAAATTAGAAACCTAAGCGTTGCAATGAGTGAGATGGATAGAGTCTCTTCACAGTTAGGAATTCCACGTGATGTCAAAGAAACTGCAGCATTGATGTACAGAAAAGCTCTCACAAAGAAACTTGTTAGAGGGAGAAGTATTGAAGCAGTTGTTGCTGCATCGATTTACCTTGCCTGTCGAATTCACAGGATTCCAAGACGGCTCGACGAGGTTGCGGTTGAAACAAATCTAGATAGAAAACAGATAGGGCAGGCTGTTCGTTTGATTGTTACTCGAGTAAACATCAAGGTGCCACTTCCATCAGCAAAAAACCTGATACCAAGATTATCATCGGATCTTCTTCTTGAGGGAAGAACAGTGAAGAAAGCCACTGAAATTGTAAAGCGTGCAGAGGAGAGATTCATAACAATAGGGAAAGATCCTGGAGGGATTGCAGGAGCTGCAATCTATATTGCTGGGATACTTGAAGAAGATAGACGAACACAGAGAGAGATAGCTAGGATTTCGCGTGTCACTGAGGTCACAATTAGAAATCGCTACAAGGAACTTGTTCGGTCTCTTGAGATTGCGATCAATCCTGAGTGAGTGTCAGATTCAATTCTTATCAGCTACTCAGACCCTCTGATAGTCATATTTTGAAGCCGAAATATGGAGATTTTTGATATGATTTTGGCGTATCTGTTCAGACTCCGTTAGGATATACCTAGGGCGTTGGAGGAGAATCCTCTTTCATGGTAAGTGACAAACCTAGTTGTTTTCAAAATCATCTAGCCATGTAGCTGTCTTGTCTATCTTTCTTGAGAATATTCTGTCAATATCTCTTGGATTTTTTGCTTGATGATATTTGAAAAGAAAATGATCATTCTCTATTCCGAGTATTTCGATTTTCCCTGTTTTATGTGACATGATAAACCTGAATCTCTTTGAGATTCCATCTAGTTTTTTGCGTGTATCCCGTATAATTTCATACCCATCAATGAGAGGCACCTGAAAATGCTTCTTTACTCGTTTTACAGGTCTGCATTGAAAAATATAGTATGGAATAACACCAATTCCAACAAGTCGCTTTTGAAGTTGAGCCATTACTTCTGAATCATCATTAACACCCTTTAGGAGGACAGTCTGATTGTTGGTGATAACTCCGGCTTTGGAAAGAAGACGGATAGCTTGAGTTGATTCGCTAGTAATCTCTCGGGGATGATTATATTGTGTGACGAAATAGATACGTTTTCTATTTCGTGAGAACTTTTCTAGAATTTGAAGGAGATCTTGATCTTCGGTAATTCTCTGAGGGAAGGTAACAGGGACCCTCGTACCAAACCTCACGAAATCTAGATGATCAATATCTGTAAAAGCTTCAAGAAAAGCGGTAATTCTTTCATTTGGGAGTACAAGAGGGTCTCCGCCAGTAATGAGAATATTATTGACTTCTTTATGGTCCATTACATACTCCTTGGCTCGCTCAATGTCTTGCAGAGCCTCGTTTGTATCAACGCCAACAAGACGTTTTCTGAAACAATGTCTGCAATACATTGCGCACTCGTTTGTAGCCAGAATGACAACTGTTTGTTTGTACTTGTGTTGAAGTCCCTGGAATACAGTGTTTGTCTTCTCTCCACTTGTGTCATATGTACCTTCCAGATAGCTCTCATGTGCAAGAGGAACAGCAATTCTTCTGATTGGATCATTCTCATCGTTCTTTTTAATTAATGACAGATAGTAATCCGAGATTCTCATTGGGTGTTTTCTGCAAATGTCCTGTAGAACACTGATTTCATCTTCATTCATTTGTAAGACCATAGCTAATTCATCGATTGTGGAGATACTCCCTTCTAGTTGACTTTTCCAGCTCATGAGACCGACTCACCTCGCAGATTGTTTTATCCTTCTCTGGGTTTCCATCTCAGATTGAAGAGAGGTTGTATCCATTTTTCCATTCATTTGCAGAAGCGGAGGGTCACTAGTCATCCTAGCGATGACTCCCATTTTCCGCTCTAAGTCAGGCCAGTCTACGATGTGGATTCTTCTCTCTATGAGTTCCTTTTCAAATTCCTTTTCCATTGGATTCCTCTCCCAGATCGGTAACGGCAAAGTAGGATGACACAAGGAGTAATTTTGTTGCCGTGACGTCGGGAATCTTCTAATAATCACGCGTGTTGTCTTGTCGTAATTCTTTGGAGTTGAAGCGCGTGTGTGCTTGTGTTCCTTATTATTGTCATTATACATTGGAAACTGTGCTTATTAACATGTTGTTCTTTTTACTTAAAAGAGCGTAAAAAGGCATAATAGATTTATTTTACATTTTTGGGGGTTTATAAGACCCTTTAAGTCAGGCGCTCTTCCTTAAAAGCTACCCAGCGGACACCATCCTCATCAGTCATGACAATCATCTTGAAACCCATCTCTTTTGCGTAGTTTCTGAGTGTGTGATGTGTAAGCCCCATGAACTTCACAACATCACTGAGACAGAGTGGATCTCCGGTTTCTCTATATTTTTCTAAGACTTTCTTGAAACGAGGATGATTCTTTGTTCTACCTCTACGATATCTCAATTCTTCCACTGATTTGCTTCTTATGTCTTCTAATTCCATAATATTCACAATAGAAATTTCCCTTATAAATCTGTGTCTATAATACAAAATTATTTCTTCTCTATTTATTCTCTATCATAACATTTATTATACTTCTATTCTATCATATGATAAGGATAAGAAAATAATGAAAACAAAAGATGAACAAATCAAGAAAGCCGTTGTGGACATGTTGTACTGGGACAATCGTGTTGATGCCTCAGATATTCACGTTGAAGTCAAAGATGGGGTGGTAGCCCTAACGGGTTCTGTTCCAAGCTACGGCGTCAAGGAAGCTGCTCTTTTTGCGGCTTGGAAAGTACCAGGTGTGAAGAAAGTTGACAACAACTCATTCGTCAAATTTCCAGCCACAGCAAAGTTACTGACTGATTCACAGATCAAGGACAGTATCGAAAAACAGCTCACATGGAATGATAGTACTAGAAATGAGAACATTCAGGTGAGGGTGAAGAAGGGAGAAGTGAAGCTTGAGGGGCATGTCGATGCCTATTGGAAGACATTTCGAGCGCAACAGCTTGCTTCAGATGTAACAGGTGTGATTGACATAGAGAATAAACTGACTGTTGTTCCAACAGCAACAGTGACAGATCAGGTCATTGCTACAGAAGTGATCAATGCGATTGACCGAAGCTATGCTGTGAATGTGGATGATGTAGAAGTCAAAGTCAAGGATGGAATTGTCACGATATCTGGGGAATTACCTCATCGTTCAGCCTATGAAGCGGCCCTAGAATGTGCATACAACACTTTTGGGGTTAAGAATGTAGAAGACCGATTGAATCTGAAATAAACAAATATGAAGTGGAGGATCTCCACTTCGCAAAGTTTTCCCTTTTGATTGCTTCAATCATTCAAAGGCAATATCAGAGAATCAATAACGAGAAAACAAAGAAGCGTTTCAAGAGTTTGCTAGCTCAGACACCCAAATCACTATAAACAAGAGTTACTTAACTATAGTGAAATGATATGAAGGTAATGTCTAAGAAGACCCGGTTGTCGTCTGACGAGGTAATTCTTCGAGCCAAGACTTTCTTTGAGAACAACCTTGGCTTGACACTCGCTGAAGAAACAGCTGGTTGTTGTGTTGAATTCAGAAGTAAACTTGGTTTTGTCATAGTACAGGCTATGGAAGAGGATAAAGAACGCGAAGTCACAGTATCAACTAGAGAATATGAGTACCAAATCCAAGAGTTTCTGAAAAAGGTCTAGGGTTTGAATTCATTGAGATTCTGTCTGTGATTTTCATGAAACCAACTAAATCCATCAGACTAGATACTGACAGATCT
>JBHLRZ010000012.1:0-74011 GCA_048882045.1 Candidatus Thorarchaeota archaeon
TCAAAGGTATGGCTGAATACAGTGCCCTTTCTAGTGGAAGCAATCTCTCTTTATGAGAAGAATGGTTTCAAAAAGTGCGCCTATTTGAGGAAGCATCTCTGGGGTCTAGATGATGAGCTCTATGAGTTGGTCTTTGATTGAATCAATCTTCAGAACATCGCGAAGCGAATATGAATAATATACAAAAGAAGCTATTACAAGATAGATATAGAATAGCAGAGCTAGAACTCCAACCACTGCTGGATCTCCAATCACAAGAAGCATCGCAATGGTCGTGACTGTCGCAATCAAGAATAGAATGGTCTGACAAATGATAATGTATCTCATTTCCTGAATCTGTTTTTAGATCCTATCAAATCTATCATCGTTTGACAAAACATATCCCTCATTGCTATTATCTTTGTGAATCACTGTAATGATTCTTATCAAAACGAGATGAGTTTGCTGATTGAGAACTGAAATAGTAGGCTAAGAAAAACTTGAACGGATGATTATTATCCAACTTCCAACATTAGGACTCCGATAGGTTAGGAACAAGGAGTTGTCTTGATGAAACGACGCGGTTTGCTTGTAGCTACGTCTGCTGTTCTCTTGCTTTTGTTGGTTTCCCTCCTGTATCTTGCTTTACTGGGATTCTGGAATGGGACGACTGATTCTTCGCCTGACATAATCATACATAATGGAGAAATCTTGACTATGGAGCAAACTCCGGCACAAATCGAAGCACTAGCCATCAAAGGCGAGTATATTGTCGCTGTAGGCGATGAGAGTGACATCTTAGCACTGGCTGGTCCAAACACTCAATTCATCGACCTTGAAGGAAAGACGCTTCTTCCGGGTTTTAATGATGCTCACTCTCATCACATAGGTGACCGGAGTTATGTGAACCAATCAACGTCAGACGAAGTGATTGAATCAGTACTTAGCGCTGGTTGGACCAGCATCTCTGAACTATTTGTGAATCAAGATCGATTGGACGAGCTCATAACTCTGAATCAACAGGACACTCTTCGCATACGTGTCAATGCATATCTTCCATTGTCATGGCAGTTTGAGAGGTTCGGCAATTGGTATCAAGCCTATCAACCCGGGCAGGAATATAGTTCAAAATTGAGGATAGGAGGAGTGAAGATTTTCATGGATAGTTGGTACTATGAACCGCTTCAGTACTTCGATCAGACTGAACTGGATTCATTGGTACAACAAGCCCATGATGATGGATTTCAGATTGCTATTCACAGTGTGGTTGACAATTCCACAGACATTGTTCTAAACGCTCTAGAATCCGCCTTGGACGGAGAATCAAACCAACTGTACCGTCACCGAATAGAGCATCTTGTTATGCTCAGAGATGACCAGATACAGAGATTGGCTGACCTAGGAATTATTGCGTCTATCCAGCTCACTTGGATCAACTCAGATTGGACCCAGGCAGTGTCATGGCCAGTTTTGCAAAATTATCCGCACCTTGCAGGTCGATGGAGAAACATTCTTGATGCTGGGATTCCCTCTCAGGGAAGCACTGATTTTCCCTGGCTTTTAGGATCTGTGAATCGATCAGCTATGTATGCAGTTTCGAGTTCTGTCACCAGGGTTGGTGGACTAGGGCTTACCCCTACAGATTGGATGCTAAATCAGACCATAAGTGTGGAACAGGCTCTGCGGCTTCTAACAATTGACGCAGCATATGGTACGTTTCAAGAGGATGTTAAGGGGAGCATCAAGGTGGGGAAATTTGCAGACTTAGTAGTTCTTTCTGACAACCCTTTGACGGTTTCAGAAAACACGCTCGCTGACATAGAGGTATTAATGACGATGGTTGGAGGAGTAGACGAATACACTGCGCCTGGACAGCAGTCTTTCTCTGCTGAGTACATGGTATCCAATAGTCGAACGATAGAACAATCAGGCCAACCGGTTATGATTGAGATGATGAATGCTCCAAATCATAAGGACAAATGGTGGACCGGGCGAGATTCGAAATCATATTCCTCGCTCTTCCAGTCTACTTATTACTAGAGTTATTGGAATGACTATTATCACAATGACTAGAAGGTAAGAAGACCCATACGGGTTAATAATGAAGGATTGAGCTAACAAGAGGAATACTACAATACTCAAGAATATGAGACATAATCTCTGGAAATTGACGCTCTCTCGGAGATCCTTAACCTCCCTCGACAGTTCCTCAAGATCAATCTCTTCACTCATGACGAATCTCCCAAAAGACTACGCTTCGATCTGAGATAAAAACTATCACTATTTTGGAATCTTTGACTCTAACAGAATGAAGTGATGGACTTGGCAAAAACCGAAACCTTTCTTCGATTATGTTAATATGTTTCCATTCTAAAATATTGCTTGGAGTTTCGGGAATTGTTGTTTAATCAATCTAGAAAGAGAATCGTGGCAATTGCTACTGTATTTGTTATCGGAGGAATTATCATTGTCGGGTTCTCTATTGCACAAAATCCTCCTACCAGCGATATACCCGAGCCTTCTTTCCTTTATACAAGTTTGAGTGACCTGTTCAGATATAACAATGACACCCAAGGTGGTGTTGTAACTAACTACCTGGAGTTCCACATTTCATTCGATAATTTTCATGATGGGAATGCCTTCCTACGACTACGTACTGCCATAATCACGGTTTGGGTGGCTGATATAACAACTCACCAGCCAAACACCTCTCTGATGCAATACGATTCATATAATTCATTGATTTTTTGCAATCCCTTTAGAGACCAGAATGAGATATTCATTAATGATAACAATGCTACTGATGGAGAATGGTGTGCTACTGGGACCTGTACAGTATTACTGACAACCAATGAGTTGTTCGAAAATAACGTGATTTTTGTCCACTATGGCTTCATGTTGATTAACAATATTGCAAAAGAGTTTGGCGGACATCAGTTCCTTGTCAAGGTTCAAGCTGACATCACATACAATGCTTTCTACTATAGTGGACTATTGAATTCTTTTTACCAAGATGCGACTTTCAATTGGACTTTGGGTGAGGATGATCCTATCTATATGCTGCCCATCAGTCCTACATGAGCCAAATGAAAAGTGACCCGATTAAATTAGCATAGGTGTTTTCACAGGCTTCGAGCAAATGTTTTTCCAGTTTGGAGTTGATAACTTCTCAGAAACTTCTGGAGGTCTGTAAGATAGAGTCATCCCCGATTGATGAAGCAAAAGAAGATACACGACCTCGTTGTTCGTGGTGTGGCAAGCTGTTCACACCCAGTGTTTTTACTCCAATGGAACCGCTCTTGTACTGCTCCTCTCGATGTGCCTTTGCAGGTACCTTTTACGAATTGACTTGCATCGCAATCGTCCTGACAGGTAGCTCCATCTACATCCTCAGCGACATGTCAGGAATGAATCTTACAGATCCAAAGGCTGGTTTTGTATTACTCCTTTGTTGGGGAGGAGCATTTGTCTTCTGGTTTCTAGCGTTTCTTGGATACAGAGAGAGGGCCACAAGAAAAAACGAACAGCAGTATCCGCTCACTGATGAACAATAGTATATTCAGATTGATAGTGAATAAGTATACTAGTGTGATTTTGTCGAAATAGACTGCTGATTATTCAGGGGCTACGATCCTATCTCTGAGGGCTGAAACAAACCTTAGAGAAAGCCCCAGACCCACAAGCGAGAAAAGCAGTCCAGCTGGAGCAGCTAAGTATCGAAAGGGCGGGTTGATCATTCCAATTACCAATGAATAGATAGATGGTGCAGTTGCAAGTGCATACATAAGGACAGCAGGTCCCATAATGTTGTACGACGCAGATCTTCTACCAAAACTCCAATAGATGACATAGATGAGTACAATCTCGAACGGCATTATGAGGATGAGCCCCCATGAAATCATTGGAGCTCCTGCAGGGGTCGGATCTCCCGATTCTGGTAATATGACACTGATAAACGGAAGCGCTATGGCATAGATAGACATCAGTATTCCCAGAAGTCTGGCATTTCTGAAACTTGAATCACTACTTAGCCCTCCTGAGTTCATAACAATCACTCTGAATCTAGATGTCCTTTGGTTTAAGAATTTCCATCCAGATTCAACCGAGTAGCGTTGAGTCATCTATGAACAGATAAGGCGGACCGGCGAGTTTCGATTTGTTTAAGTCCTACCAACTTACATCTCTCTCGTTGTGGATTTGGGATGCAAATGAAGACATACATCCTTCTACCGACTATGAAACGAGGTTGGCTTCCTGAAGAGTTTCAAGATGATGACGTCAGGTCTGCAGGGTTTCTTGTGGAGCATTTCATCGAACATTTCACAGAGCCTGGTGACACGGTCTTTGATCCGTTCGCAGGATTTGGGACGACGCTCCTTGTTGCTGAGAGAATGGGCAGGATTCCATTCGGTATTGAAGCAGATGAAAGACGGTATGAGTATACTCGTTCAAAGCTGCAAATGACGGACAACATCCTCCTAGGTGACTCTCGCAAACTGGACACATTCCCTCTCCCTGCTATAGACTTTGTATTCACCTCTCCCATCTTCATGGGGTGTGATGAGACCAAGAATCCTCTTTCTGGATTCAAGGAGGACGGCAACTATCAGGTATACCTTGGCCAGATTCAGGATATATTCCGAAAGTTGAGTGAGTTCCTGAACCCAGAAGCCAGGGTGGTTGTTGAGGTCCAGAACCTAGCTCCAAGAAATGGACGACCAATGACCCTCTTGGCTTGGGACATGACGTATGCGATATCCAAAGTTCTCCGATTCGAGAAAGAGATTATCGCATGTTGGCAGGGCGTGGACGAAGAAGACACCGGTGAAACTCCAATGCTGTCTGGATATGACCACCACTACTGTCTTGTCTTTGTCAAAGATTGAGAAATGGTGGACTGGGCGAGATTCGAATCTAAGTAATTGTTAAATCAAAGAATAGACTTCTTATTTTGTGTTGGGGGACTCTGCTTGGTAGATGAACGTCAGGACACAAAATTCATTCTTCTCTTGCTAGTGTTATATGCACTCTTTTGGATTATTGATTTTGATAGCACGATGAGCCTGTTTAGGTGGGTTCTTAACCTCAGCTTACTTGCTCTCATAATCATTGGATTCCTCTATTTTGGTAACAAGTACATCCAACTCACACGAATGTCAGAACAGATTCAAGATTAATATTTGAAAAATGGTGGACCGGGCGAGATTCGAACGGATGATTATTATCCAACTTCAAACATTGGAATTCTATTTGGTTAGGGAAAGGAGTCAATCCAATGACACGACGTGGACTGCTTCTAGCTACATCTCTCGTACTTACGATCTTACTAGCATCTCTCTTGTATCTTGGTTTACAAGGATTCTGGAACACAACCGAAACTCCTCCCGACATCATCTTTCACAATGGCATAGTCCTTACCATGGAAGAGTCACCTTCACAGGTCGAAGCAGTAGCCATCCAGGGTGAGTATTTCGTCGCTGTAGGCGATGAAACTGATGTTCTTGAGTTGGCTGGTTCAAATACTCAACTCATAGACCTTGAAGGACGGACCCTGGTACCTGGATTTATCGACTCCCATTGTCATTGGTTTCAAGATCTATCATCAATAGTGAACATATCATCAACAGAAGAAGCAATTGAAACCATTCTAAGATCTGGATGGACGAGTGTCTCAGAACTGTATGCGTATCCAGAGCGTTTGGATTTGCTGAGAAGTCTAGATAATCAAGGCAGCTTGCGTGTTCGTGTCAATGCCTATCTTCCATTAAACTGGCAGTTTGATAGATTTGGAGACTGGTATCAAGCCTACCAACCTGGACAAGAATTCAGTTCGAAGTTGAGGATTGGTGGTGTGAAGATATTCAATGAGGGAACTTTCTTGCATTATGATCATTTCTTCAGTCAGACTGAACTGAATTCACTAGTACAAGAAGCCCATGACGCAGGGTTCCAGATAGCCACTCACAGCATAATCCACAATGGCACAGATATCGTCCTTAATGCCTATGAATCAGTCTTGGATGGGGAATCGAACGAAGACTATCGACACCGTATCGAACACCTTGTCCTGTTGAGGGACGACCAAATTCAGCGAATGAGTGACCTTGGGATTATTGCCTCCTTCCAGCTCACTTGGCATAATTCAGATTACTTAGCAGCAACAGGTGAAGACCAGGTATTTGCAGACCTGCACAGTGGCGGACAACCTGTTGCTAGATGGCGAAACATCCTACAGGCTGGAATACCCTCCATTGGAGGTACTGACTTTCCTTCGTTCTTTTTCTCTAACAGTTCAGTAATGTTGACGATTTCTAAGGCGGTCACTAGGATAGGTGAGCTAGGCATCACACCTACAGATCAGATGTTGAATCAGACCATTAGTGTAGAGCAAGCACTCCGGCTCCTAACTATCGATGCGGCTTATGGCACGTTTCAAGAGGACATCAAGGGCAGCATTAAGGTGGGGAAGTTTGCAGACCTAGTGATCCTTTCAGACAATCCACTTACAGTTCCGGAAGACACACTTGCTGACATCGAGGTACTGATGACGATGGTTGGAGGAGTAATGGAATACATAGCTTCGGGACAACAGATTCTATCTACAGATTACGTAGGAGTCAGCATTCAAAATATGGAATACTCAAGTCAACCAATCATAATGGAGCTGATTGATACTCCGAATCAGAAAGAAGAGTGGTGGACCGGGCGAGATTCGAATTCGCGCTCCGCGTCTGAGATTTACGCGGGGTCTCGCGACCTCCTCCAATTTGGTAAGTACGCTATTGCGCAACTTTTGCCAAGGAGGCGATCTCTGCCGACGCCATCGGTAATCGAGGACGTAACCGGGCTGATCTACCGGCCCACGTGCTGGTTCGGAGTTCTTGATAGAATGGTTAAAAGAATTGTGGAGTGATAGTAGAGATTAAGAAGAAACCTTCTAGGAGTATTATGTGATTGAGTGTTGATTCAGAGTGGATACACGGACTGGCTAGGGTCGAGCTTTGCGTTCGTGATGTTCACATTCTCAATGCTCTTCTTCATCATACTGATTCTCTACATCAAACTGTATGTTCGAGTCTTCTACAAGGGGACATACTACCAGCATTATCGATTAGGTAAGCTGTTAAAAGAAAGTAAAGATGGTGGGACCGTTCTTCTCATTCCTCTCATCGATCGACTCGAGGTGTTTGATGAAGTCCCACCAGATCCCTAAGGAGCTTATTGGGCTCAATTCTCTATATATGAGAATGAGCCTGTAAGCTTCTTTGAGTTCTTGATTATCTTCTTCTCGCTGCAAATACAACTACGATGAGAACAACAACAACGCCAACACCAACTAGGGCGTATGTCATCAGATTTGAATCCCCAGGTGGCGGAGTCGTTGTGCCAGTAGGTGTTGTTGTGGGTTGAGTTGTCGTGGTCGGTGTAGTGGTTGTGGTTGATGCGGCTGAGACTGACACTGATATGTCAAGACTGGTTCCGACCATTCCTGATGCTCCTGCTGTCCATGCCCTGATAGTCCAGGATCCTGCGGCAGTTGGAGTGAGTGTGACTGATACAGTCACTTGATCAGAAGTTGGGTTCAGATCCGAGGGATCACCATCCTCAACACCTATCTCTGTAAATGTAAACTGACTATTGTCTGCCCATCCAGAGCGTAAACCAATCGCAACTTTTCCGTCTCCTCCAGAGTAGCCAGTCTGGTTAAACATGAGAACAAACGGTACTCCTACTGTTGCGTCTACTGTTCCTGTTGCATTCGAAGTGAGAACAAGCACACCTGTTGCAGTGTGACAGTTTCCACACGGGTTTGTCTGGCTCGGAATCGCAGTTACAGAAAAAGCTCCAGCTGCGATCAGAGCAACTAATCCTAGCGTGACAATTAGAAATCCCCTTCTTTTCATTAAATACACCTCAATATATGATGTGCAGTGGAAGGGTAGTACACTCTAGCGAGTAGCGTTCGATAGGAGACATTTGTATAAGAATTTAATCTTAACAGGCTTAATTATCTCAAGTTCAAGGAGGATGAATTCGATGGCAAGGGTCTTGATAAGGAAAATAGTGAAGGCTTTGATGTACCTGACCTACTATAACCTCCCCCTCCTGATTTTGGCGAGTGGTATTTACCTAAACATAGTCAACCTAACCATTATCGCTCTAGACCAAATTGTCGTATTCGCAGATATAATGATACGACCTGCAACACCACTAGAAGATGCGGATACCACAACTAAGTTGGTAGGCATACTACTACTACTGCATCCATTCTTCTTGATCATTCTTTTCTATGAGAATCTCTTCCTGACCTCGATTTACTTGCCTATTCTTGATGTTCCTGTCATCTCATACATCGGTATCATTGTCTATATTGTGGGTGGGATTCTTGTTCTGAGGAGCAGAACACAGCTCGGAAGGTACGGAGACGGGACTACTAAACTGAAGGAAGACCATCAACTCCTGACAGAGGGAATCTACAACCACATCCGTCATCCGTTGTACGCTGGAGGAATGATAGGACGTATTGGACTTGGTCTGTCATTTCGAGGATACTTGGGTACAATCCTGTACATATTGATTTACTTCTTGATATTTAGAAAAAGGATGGAGATTGAGGAACAATCGTTGTTGTCCGAGTTTGGAGAAGAGTATGAGGAATACATGAAACGAACGAAACGTTTCTTCCCTTACATCTACTAGCCTCAGAATGATAGAGTGGCATGCAAAATCAGACCATTAGGAGTTAGCCAGTGGCATTTCAAACTCTTTTGTAAACTCCACAATTTCGTCAGACGTTGGAAGACCTGTGATTGTCTGGTTTCCTATCTCAATCCTTGGCACAACTCCTCTGACCTTTCTTCTCTTCAGGAAACTAAAGGTCGCTATATCTATGACCTCGATTTGGCAATCAAGCTTCTCAGCAGCTCTTGATGCAGCATCCAACAAAATGAGATGCTCGTGAGGAATCATATTCCCTCCTTTCCCTACTGAGTTCCACCAGTCTGTTGCATTTGTCCTTGTACAATTTGGATGACCAACAGTGTCCATATCAGCTGCTTGGATTGTTGCGGACTTAGACTCTATAAACACTCTGAGTACCAATTCCATCAATAAACACCGTGATCTCCTGATGGAAATTTGCTACTATAAACTGGTGTTTCAAAGCCATGAAACAGGTCAGGTGCGTATATCTTGTGGGGGCCAGAGGTCATGGGCGGTAAGAAGGTCAATCAACATTGTGTGAGAAAGCGTATCAGGATTGACCGATGAATATCCAATCATCACTGTAACACTCTCTATCCCCTCTTGTTTCTGAAGATCCCTTGTCAGTTCGTCTAGTTTCGTGATATCACTCATACCGAGAATAGCAAATAGCAAGGGTTCATGCATTGAAGTTCTAGAATACCAGAACTCAATTGGATAATTCGTATTGAACCATTGCACGATCGCTACAGGAGTTGTCCTATCTGGATTGTATCTGACAGGAGCAGCTACTACAGAAGTGCCCTTGCCAAAGGGATTCCATTTGATACCAAACAAGACCATGTCTTCTCTCACAAGTGTTTCCAAATTCTGTTCCACACTCTTAACAGACAATCCTGCACGTGCGGCAATCTCATGAATTGGCAATCTTGGATCACGTACAAGCTGACTCAAGATTTTCAGTTGCGGTGTCGTGAAATCTGTGAGTTCACACTCGCTCTCATACACCTCTGTCACATGTATGTCAACGTTCTCCACTCCCTCAAAGTCTGTTATTTTCTTTGTAAGATTGGAGAGTTCATCCTGAGTAGTAAACATCGCTCTGAGAAGAATCTCTCCGGAAACAATCGGGAGAATCAGAAACACAGCGCGTTCATTTTGCAAACAGTCTGTAAACCGGTCGAGATCAACAGATCCGTCCGTCTTTGCAATTATCATCGCAGTCTCAGCAGTTATGTACTTGTGTCCAAGAGTCACGATATAATCTTTGATGAATCCGACTTTAGTAAGCCTATCTATTCTCTTTTTGATTGATGGAGCTGTGAGACCGATCTTTTTTGCGAGATGGCGTAATGTCTGTCTTGAGTTGTCCATCAATTCAAAGACAATGCGTTTGTCGTATTCATCCAAGACAATCAGCCTATATCAACAGGCGATTCATCTTGTGAGATTTATCACTTATCATTGATTGATTCGTAGTAATGACAGGCAATTTGATGCATCGAGGAAACATAGCGGAGTTCGGGTTTCTGCTCAACGCATCTCTTTTCTGCGTGAGGACACCTTGGATGAAATGAACATCCTCTTGGAATATCCCGCGGATTAGGTGGTGCGCCTGGAATCCCTCGCAACTTTGGTCTCTCTTTTCTCGCCTTTTGCTGCATCATCAGACTCGTTGGACATGAAGCCATCAAACCCTGAGTGTATGGATGACTGGGATTGTGGAACATCTGCACCACGTCACCAACCTCGAGAATCCTACCTGAATACATGATGGCAACTCTGTCTGCTAGCTCTGCAATAATGGATGCATCATGAGACACTACCATCAATGCAACATCGAACTCATCCCTTACCATCTTCAAGACGTTCAAAATCTGAGCTTTCACTGTAACATCTAAAGCACTTGTTGGCTCATCGGCAATGACAAGATATGGGGCTGCAATCAGGGCCATAGCGATTAGCACCCTCTGCGCCTCACCACCTGAGAATTTTCCAGGGTCGAAGGAATATCGTTCTCTTGCATCTATGAGGTTCACAAGGTCCAAGTACTCCAATACCCGCTTCTGCATCTCAGAATAACGAACATCTCCATTATGGATTTCAAGAGGTTCACAGGTTTGCATTCCAATACTGAATATAGGTGTAAGAGCCCCCTGGAGTCCTTGGGGAATGTATGAAATATGGCTTCCAAGAAATCTCGCTCGCTCAGTTTCGGGAAGTGTCAAGAAATCAATTCCCTGATACAACACCTCTCCTGATACGGTCTTGCTCCAGACCTCCTTGTCTATGTACTCTGTTTGGATAGGAAAGGTCCATTCGGACTTTATCTTTGCATCATTATATCTGTGAGTGATCTGAAACAAACCAAGTGCAGCTTTTATCAGGGATGTCTTCCCACATCCAGATTCTCCCAGTAGACCGAGACATTCTCCTTTATGTATGGTGAGTGAAACATCATCCACACTCACTATACTTCCTTTGCTGCTTGGAATGAAAGCTCTAAGATTTCTTATTTCAAAAAGAGATTGTTGCACGGGAATCTACTCTCCAACATAATTCCAGATAAGATAGCTAATACTGAGATGAACCAAACCGAATAGTGAAAATATCAGTGACTTTGCAGCTGAAACCTTTCCCCATGTAAATCCTATCAATATAGCCCAAAGACCAAGTATAACTTCTATTATCACAAAGACAGCTATCACATTTGGTTTTCCAAGGAACAATGAGGACCCGAAAGAAACTGATGGCTCTTTGTATAATGCAACCTCTCCTCCGTCAACAACACTGATTTCGTGTATCCTTGGCAAAATACCCCGAGTATGTTCAATTTCCACAAGACTGCCTATCTTTGGTATTTCGCCTCTAGACTCTTTTCCGAACTGAAAGTCCGCTCTTTCTCCACTAATAGTCTTCAATGTGAGTCTTCCAGACACGAAACCAGCCCACTCACCAATCTCATGTCCAATTAAAATTCCAGAAGTGATTGTTGTTTCTGATGAGATTTCAGCCTTCATTATTGAAAAGGTTCAGGCTTTTGATAATAAACAGGTGTTTCAGAGTAGTGAAACAGGGATTAGCCCCGGACACGAGGGCCGTGAACTTTCTTGTGCGCCCAGTTGTACTGTCGGAGCTTTGCTGAGCGACCGTATCCACATGCAGCGCATGCCTTATGCCTCACGTGATAGGATCTTCTGCCGCATCTTCTACATCGTATGTGGTGTGGGTTGTTCTTCTTACCTTTTGATGGTGTGCCTTTACCCATCTTCTTTGACTCCTCTGGCTATTTGGGCGGAGGTGATACAAGAACGACGTTGTCGCCTCTCACAATCACAGTCTTGACCACTTCGATGATCTGTTCATCCGTTTCAGGATTGATTGAAATCTCTTCAGCATCCTCTAATATGAGGTTCAGGTGTTGATCGAATCC
This sequence comes from Candidatus Thorarchaeota archaeon, assembly GCA_048882045.1. GTDB lineage: Archaea > Asgardarchaeota > Thorarchaeia > Thorarchaeales > Thorarchaeaceae > SMTZ1-45. Next base: position 12,116 of record JBHLRZ010000012.1, read on the forward strand.
TCGCAGCTTTCCCTTGATTTTCTTTCTGCCTTTCAACTCAACCAGTACTTGGTCTCCGATCGAGGTCTGGAGAAGTTCCATAGGTCTGCCTGCGTTCAACATAATCACCAACAGAATGCGTCATGTGGCCGATGGTCACCCGACGTTGGCGCTAGTTTTTGGGCTTGGCTTAAAAACATGACGATGAAGCCAGCATACCAAGTGGCTTAAACACGTCGTAGGCTTCAAAAGGACTACTTGCACACATCAACATGATGCCAAAGATAGAAAGAATCAAGAAACGCCATCTGTTGAAGAAGCGTGAGCAGAGAGACGAAATTGCGAGAATTGAGGGAGAGATTGGCTCTCCTATCGAGCGGCTTGATGGAAAGATCCAGCTCGAAGCCGGAGTCCTCGACGATGGCTCACGAATTCTGCTTCTTGATGGTGAAATAATCTTCTTCGAACACGAGGGCAGGATGTTCCCGACCTTGAGAGCCCTTCTACATGGTCTTATAGATGTTCCAAGGATAACCGTCGATATGGGTGCGGTACGTTTTGTTGTGAATGGAGCAGACATAATGCGTCCTGGAATCACAGAGATAGATCACCGAGTCCGGGAGAACTGTATCGTGGTAGTTGTGGATGAAAACCATAGCAAACCCCTGGCAGTTGGTGTGTCTAAGCTGTCAGCTGATGACTTACGTGCCGCAAGTAGTGGAAAGGTCATCAAGTCTGTTCATCATATCAACGATGATCTCTGGGTGTTCGGGAAATCCTGAGATCCTATTCGTCGTCCTCTAGCTTGGCTCTGACATGAGAGAGAGCAGCCTTGTAGACCTCTTTTGCAAACTCAGTTTCAAGTCCAGAGTTGTTCGCAAAACGGTCCCTTGCATACCCCTCTTTACTCGCCCCTAAGTCTTTCTTGACCACTTCTGAGATTGATGTGTAACTGTTTTCATAGAGAATTCTTGCATTGTCTCTGGACAATCTACTGGATGGAGAATCGTCACCTGGCAGAAGTTGTAGTTCAAGCAAGTCTGACCCAGCTAGATCTTTACACACTCCATACCGAACTTGTCTACTGAGCACAGTCATTCGTCTTGCAAGATTCTTTCTCTTCGTTGACACCAAGAATTGTGCTAGGTTCTCTGCACTTCTACTACAAATGCCAAGGAGCGAGTTGAGGTCTCCCTCATCCAGACTGATTCCTCGAGCCATATCAGCGGCCTCCTTTACAATTGTCGCTACATCCTGTTCCTCCAACCATCTCTCGAGGACTGCTTTCTTGACTGCCAACCGTTCAGGAACTCTCATCACGTACCACTCTTCAGGTGGTTCCAGATTCATTAGGCTCATCTCAATCTTAGATGGAACATACGATCGTGGTCTGATTGATTGGGCCATTTTATGCTGGAGAAGCAGATCCAACAGTTCTGATTCGTCGGTATCCTCAGTAAGCTTCGTCAAGGATTCACTGATTCGAACGAAATCATCAATATCAATATTGGAAAGAAAAGCACTTCGTGCCATCTTGGACAATCTGTATCCCTTGTCAACTTCTTCAAAGACTTCCTCTCTGTCCAACCATTTGAAAAGTGAGGTGAAGAAACGTTTCATTCCTACTGAGTACTCCTTGTCTACAGTGCCTCTGAAGGTGCCTCTGACAAAATTCAGGAACTTCTCTTGAAGTTCATCACGAGTGAAAGTTCGTCCATTGACTGTTTCTCTTGTCAAAATACTGACGGCAAGGCTCGGGTATAATCTACCAGGATTTAGTGGTTCTATGGGTCGATGAAGTAGTTTGTCTGCCCTATCAAGAGGGTTCGGTCCATACGACTCCTCAAACGCCAGATACACCTTTCCTCCGTGTTGAGCCAGATAGTATTCTCCAATTCGTCCTGCGACCTGTAGATATCGTGACCTGGTTACGAGATAGTACATACTCCTGTCAAAAAGAATCAGTACACAATCGAACGGAAAGCTGATACCAGAGGTAATGCCAGTTGTCGCTACAACCGTTCTGACAGTCTTGTTTCTGATCTCTCTCTCCAGTCTTTCTCTAACACCCGCATCAAGTCCAGAATGATGGAATGCAACACCATACTTCAAGGTGTCAGCAAGTCTGTTACTAAGCGGAAGTTTCTCTCCTGAACCAACGATTCTGTTTTCAATTCCTTTGTTTGTGGATCGTGGATGGGTTCTAGCAAGTCTCCTTGCAACAGCTTGAGCTCGATACCTGGAGCTTGCTACAATCAGAATCGACTTGCCCTCGTAATCCTCCAGGTGGTCTATTACAGCATCAAGTATGTCTTCCTGTGAGGATTCTGCTCGTTGAGTCCCATCACTGCTGACAATCTCAAAGTGGTCGTTGACTATGCTCACTATAAACTCATCAGGCACAAGTTGCACATTCGGTCTAAAGACAGTCGCATCAAGCCACATGGTAACCTCTTCTGTTTCACCGAATCGCGAAGAAAGTGTGACAATCTGAGAGCTCTCCTTCATCAATGTGATTATTGCGTCCAGCGTTGTACTCCTATCAGTTCCAAGACTTTGCGGAGTCACTTCCATGAAGGAATCAAGTTCAGTTAGTTCGTCTACTACTGTGAGGCTGAGGTTCTCTGTCCACTTTCTCTTTTGCAATAGAGCTGTTGCAAAAGACTCATACATCGCAATAACGAGGTTTCCCTTCTCAAGCTCATCAGCAGTAGCTCTTTGAAGACCATCATGTCGAACTACCGAGTATCCCAGCTCATTGAGAAGAGTCCCATATTCTTCAACAATCTGGCGGCTCAGAGACGTGTAGGGACTGAGATATAGGCAGCGAACTCCCTGCTGTAGGCGCAATAGAATGATAATCATGGCTAGGAAGGTCTTTCCTGAACCAGGAGGCATCTGGATTACCAGATTGCCATCGACATCCCCAATCTCTTGTATGAACTTCTCCTGAGCCGGGAGTAGACTCACGAAGTTCTTGTGCTTGAGCAGTATCTTTGCCGCATTCTGCACATCAGTTCCAGTTCCTATGGGTCCGCCAAGTTTGCCTATTGCTGCAAGTGCAAGTCTTCCCTCGTGTGTAATCATGAACCCTCTTTGCTTCCTCCCCTTTTCTCCGGTCGATATGACGAAACCTGAACGTACAAGCTTGTTCATAGTTTCATAGATGGTTCCCCCTGACATCAGAGTCTGCCGCTGTTTCTCGTATACAGCTTGTTGCTGGGATCTCTCTGTTTGCGATGTTGAAGCTGGCTTTGTCACTCCCTCTAATGTCAGCATCCCCTCAACTATTCCATCCCATCCCAGGCTTGGGACTATCTCTCCTGTCTGAGGGCTCAGGACCTGTAGTATTTCGATTGCATGACGGTTACTGAGGGCTTTCAATTGCTCTCTCAGTTTCGAGAGGTCTTCGTCCTCCTTCCTCCGGGTCGACATTGCAATCAATCAGCTCTTTGGCTCGCGTGTGTGATAAAGTTTGGCTCCGCGATATAATACTCGCTCTTTTCTTGATATTACAGGTCTATCCATATGAACTGAGGTGTTCACAGTGAGGTCTCTATTCAAAAGAAACCGAAAGTCAGACTCATCTGAGGAAACAACAGCCCAAAGAACCCTACCAAGTCTTGGCATCTTCTCTGCCGCCAAGGACTCCAAGCCTGAGCGACTTCTCAGTTATGATGTTAAGAGGCTTGCAGAGTTAGAACAGATATTCATCAGATCAAAGAAACTGGAATCTCTCGCAGATGTATCATATGTTGTCAATGAGATTCGTGATGGTAACATTGTATTATTGGACATCTCACGACTCAACGATGGGAACGATCAGACCCATCTCGAACTCCGACGAATCATCGAACGAATCCGTGGTGAAACCAGAGGCTACATGGCTGAGATTGCACTTGTCAACGATGGTTGCATGATAGTGACACCATCGTTTGTCAGTTTCTAGACTATCTCAGTTTCACAGTTTCTGTGACCAGGGGTGCCCTAGTTTCCACATTGAGCGCTTTGTGAATTGTAGATGCAAGACCAATTGTCTTGCTTGCTTCACCATGTGCAACAAGAACTCTTTCAGGGATTGGATTGACCCTCTTAACAAAGTTCAGGATCTGTTTTCTGTCGGAGTGTCCTGAGAAACCTTCCACAGTACTGACTTCCATATTCACTGGGACAACAGTAGTCTGTCCCTCTCGGTTTCTCATATTGACCTCTTTCCAGCCTTTCTGGATTCGCCTACCGAGGGTGCCTTCCCCCTGATAGCTCACAAAACAGAGCATGTTCTTGTCATCTGGAGCAAGAAGTCTGAAGTAGTCTACGCTTGGTCCTCCTGCTAGCATACCTGAAGTTGCCATTATGATGCATGGTTCAGCCTCTGTGATCTCTTCTCTCTGGTCAGGATTATCCACCTGCACAAAAATATCTGCGAGGAATGGATTCACTCCTTGGTGGAATATCATTTCTCGTATCTTCTTACTCAACGCCTCAGGGTGAGTCGTGTGTATTGCTGTGGCTTGAGCAATCATCCCCTCGATGTACACAGGGACCTTTGGTATCCGTCCTTTTGAAACAAGGTCTTCAATGACTAGCATTATCTCCTGAGCTCTTCCGACTGCAAGGACTGGAATCAGTACTTTCCCGCCTCGTTCTAGAGTACGTTTCAGTAGTGTTGCAAACTTCTTCTCAACTTCCTGTCTGGGGGGCATCTTGTCAGTAGGATGCCCGTATGTACTCTCAATGATGAGGGTTTCAAGTCTTGGAAATGTGAATGTTGCAGGTTCTAGGAGTCTGGTTCTTCCGAACTTGAAGTCACCAGTATAGGCCATGTTGTACTGACCATCTCCTATGTGAAAGTGGACTATAGCAGACCCTAAGATGTGTCCAGCATTGTGAAGTGTTAATCTTACATCTGGTGCGATATCGGTAACCTCTCCATAGTTAAGAGGTATAGTGTGCAGGATTGCCTCTTTGACATCTCTATCACGATACGGTCTCAGCTTCCCCTCGCGCTCTGCAACCTCCAAGTAGTCCAACTGCAGAAGTGTTGCTAGGTTCAGTGTTGGATGAGTCATATAGACTGGACCCCGATAACCGTATTTGAAGAGGAATGGAACCATTCCGCAGTGATCTAGGTGTGCATGTGTGATGACTACAGCATCCAGGTTGTCGACGCTAAACTCAGGCATGTCCAACCGTGGGAACGCCTTACTTGGTGTACCAACATTTACACCACACTCAATCAGGACATTGCTCTCGGATGTCTGCAAGAACATACACTGTCTTCCGACTTCCCTAAAACCACCCATAGCTGTGAGTCGTATCCATCCGTTGTCGACAAGTGGAGGTCGGTGGATTCTCTTTCCGATCTCACGAAAAGACTTGTTGCGTGTCGCCGCTTCTGATTGGATGATATACCGAATCTGCTTGATTAGCTTACTCTCGATTGGTGGAGTTCTCATGACATTGGGACGCCAGAAGGTCTGCCTAGTAATCTCTCTTAGTGTTGTGCCACTACGACCAATAACAAGTCCCGGTTTCTGGGCTTCGATTATGACCTCGCCTCTTGATATGTCAAAATCGATAGAGGTTATCTCAGCTTCATCTGGAACTAGCTCGCGTACTGCTTTCTCAGTTTCTTCATGGGTCAATCTGACTTCAGGCGATGACCTGACCACAATGCGCTTTCGCATTTTTCGGGCTAGTGCCTTGATTTTGTCACCATCGTCAATGAGGATCTTGGGTGCCTTTGAGTAGATTGCAATCTCTGGTCCCTCATACTCGACTGAACTTATGGCGGCTGACCTGGGTAGTGATTTCTTGACTACCTCTCTGATATCAACGTATTCTTCTTCTCCATTATTATTGGGCTTCATAGATGGTCACAATCCTTGGCTACCAATGCCCTATGTTGTCTAATGGTCGGTCCTTGCACTCCTAATGCTGGACAGACCTTCCGCGAAACTGTTTCGCTAGGTGTTCAACAAATTCAGTCACTACTGGCCTTTCCAGATCTTCATGATGGTTTCTTTGTCGATCTCTTGGTATCCATCTTTGTCAATCACACTACACAGGATTGAGTTTCCTGTGGCTGCATCTCTCTCGATAGCAGCTGCTACGGCTCGGATAGCGAGCTCAATAGCTTTCTTCTTTGGAAGATCTTCTTTGTATCCGTCCTCCAACACACCCAAAGCAACTGGAGAACCAGAACCATTAGATGTGAATTTGTCCGGAATGACCGAACCTACAAAGTCTGTGTAAAAGACCTGTGGACCCTCATCATCGAAACCGCCAACAAGAGATCCCAGCATGTAGAGCCCTCTGCCATTGAACATAATATTGCTAAGAAGACGTGTTAATGCTTTGACACGAATCGGTCTGCTTCTCTGAATCTCAAAGAGCTTGGCCTCGGCCCTCAAGTAATCCATGATTTTCTGAGCGTCTGCAACTGATCCTGCAATCGTTGCACCAATCCGATCTGTGATTTTATAGATCTTCTGGGCTGTCTTGTTCGCTATCAGATATCCCATAGTGGCTCTCTGATCGCTTGCAAGTACGACGCAGTCTTTTCCTATTAGACCGACAGTGGTTGTTCCCGTCTTCAATTCAGCCGGGGGTTGCATATTATTTTCCATGTCAATTAACTCCATATAGGAGATGAAATCTAGAGAACTAGTGACAGCCTCAAGTCCTGTTTATGATATTTTAAGGTTTTCTCAGTGACCATTGACGTACTAGTTTTACTGAGTCACATTCTCTGGTGGCGGTGGTCGCTTGAACAAGGTGACAATCTTGACCTCATCTATATCTTCCAATGCCTTGAGTATATCCTGTGCGATACCATATTCACCATACTGAATGTTCTCGATGAACCTGGTTTCCTCGCCCCATTCAATTGTCACAGTCTTCTTCTTCATCGTGACACTAAATCGGTCATCAGGAATTCCAGGGAGGCGTCTCTTGAGGACTGCTTCGAGTTTCTTATCCTTGTCTGAAACGATCTCTCTGATTATGACATCATAAACCAAGGTCTTGCCAGCAAATGGACTATTGAAATCGACTCTGACTGATCTGCCAAAGTCTGTGGTGACCACACCTCGTTCGTTTCCAAACTCAATCTTTTCACCCACATATCCCTTTGCACCATGTTTTGCAAGCTTTGCCTTGGCAATCTTCTTGATCTTGGCAGGATCTCTTACTCCAGCTCCTCTCTCAGGGGGAACCTCAATGGTCTTCGCATCTCCAACCTTCATACCAATGAGTTCTTCCTCTACTGCGGCGAGAAGCCAATTCCAACCAACCACAACCAAGACAGGTTCGTACCTGTCACTCTCTTTGAACAAGCCCTCTTCTTTTGCCACTTCAAGGTGAGTTGTGTCGAATATTATTCCTTCTTTCTTAGTGCTCGCTGTGAAGTCAAGATAGACCATGCTCTTCTCTGTGACTACTGTTTCGACCTTCGGAGCTGCTTTCTTGGTTGTCTTTTTCTCAGTAGTCTTCTCAGCCGCTGGCTTCTTTTTAGCAGCTGGTTTCTTCTTTGGTTTGGTCTCTTTCTTCTTAGACATGTCTGGTTCCCTCGCAGAGTCTCCAAGAACAAATCTTGGCGCCGTTTGGTTTCATAAAATGGTTTCCCTACGGTCTATCTTTCAGCGTTCCTCTCAGTACTTGTATCTTTTCAAAGAACATTGGTTCTTCTGAAACCGTTTCGACGTATAACCCACACTCCTCCATGGTCTTCTGGATTGCATCTCTGTCTGCTAAGGTAGAAACTACAATGTACACACGCCCTCCCTCTACCAGATGTTGTGTTACCTGAGGGATAAACCTCTGCGTAACCTCAGCTCCCGTTTGACCTCCTATAAGAGCATGATCCAGTCCAGTTGACATATCATCTTCCGGGAGATATGGTGGATTGAATACTACAATAGAGAATTTTAAAGACGATTTGAATGAGGTCAAAAGGTCGGTTTGAAAAACAGCACATTTTAGGTCCAATCTATTTCTTCTCAGATTCTCCAGTGTGTTGCGAACTGCATCAAGGGAAACATCCACGCTCACAACACTCCTCGCACTTTTGGCTCCTTTCAGAGTGACCAAGCCTGCTCCGCATCCCACCTCAAGGAAATCATCGTCTGAGGTCACATGTATCGAATCTAGGAGAAGATACGTGTCGCCAGACGGGGGATAAACATCAGGAAATACGGTGAAGTTCTGATGATTGCCCACTTTTCTCACACTCTTGGACCTGGTAGAATCTCGTCCGAAATCATCTCAAAGAGAACGTCAGCGAGATGAATCAGTGTTTCTCGATCTAGAGTTCGGAGCTTCTCAGTCCCCTCGAGATAGATAGCAGCTCGCTTCAGGATTTCCTGAGAGATCTCTTTATTATATCCGAGATTCCGTATCCAAATCTGTAGTGCTTTTCGGATGTTCTTGTTTGGATAAGGGTAGATTCCCTCAATCATCCATTGGAACACTGCATCATCCTTTGCAAAAGGACCTTCTCTTCGTGGTGTTACCTTCACAACGGTGGATTCCACTGTCGGTACAGGGTAGAACCTATCTGCCGGAACATCCATCAGTGGGTCAACATGGGCATGATATTGGACATTGACAGTCAAACGAGAATAGTCAGATGATCCTACTTCTGCGGCCAGTCTTGAAGCAAACTCCTTCTGATACATTAGGACTGCAAAGTCAAATTCGAGTTCCTTTAAAAATCGAAAGGTGACTTCTGAAGAGATGCTGTAGGGCAGATTGGCTACTATTTTGTTTACTTTTGGGAAGTCCACCTTCAGCGCATCACCCTCAATGATATGGACGTTGTTGAATCCCTTCGCGACATCCCGAAGAGCCTCTGCAAGACCTGGTTCCACCTCTACAACGTGAAGTGTTCCTGCCTCTGCAGCTATCCATCGCGTCAGCATTCCCAGCCCTCCACCAATCTCAAGAACCCGGTCCTGCGAATTGACTTCTGCCAGTCTAACAATCTCTCTTGCAATACTGTGACTGTTGAGGAAACTCTGCCCAAACTTCTTACTAGGTCTGACTTTGTACCTCTTCAGAAGCAAACGAATCTCGTCTGACAGAAACCTCACCCGCTTATCGTCTTGGTGGGCGGTCACGGTGGTCGCGTTCGTTCTCTTCTCGTTTTGGTGGGCGAACAAATAACCAGCGCTTGACATCCTCTCTGAGTTCATCAATAATCCTTGCAGTTATGACCTTCTTCGGGTTCTGAAGTTTGGTGCGACTAGCGATGTCCTCGAAGCTCTTGAATGGCTCTCTCTTTCTTTCCTCCAAGATTGCCCACATGAGTGTCTGTCCAATACCTGGAAGAAGTTGCAAGGAGTGCATCCTGGTTGTGATTGGACTGGCTTCGTTAAAGAACTGGACATACTTGTATTCGTATTTCGTTACTATTATCTCCACTACAAGAGAAAGCTCAGCTACGCTCTCTGGAACAAGGTCCTCATAGAAGATCCTTCTCTTGACATGGTCTATCTTACTCGGTGTATCGCGAGTGATTGCTACTCGTTCCTGAGGATGGGGCTTTACACCTCTTTGAGGAACCATCTCAAGTAGAGTAAAATGAGATTCTCCTATGCCCTGAGCTATAGTGTCACCTCGTGGACGTGAATCACGAAGGTATTCTTTCGGTGGGACGACTGACAGGATATAGGCGTGTGTCTCAAATGTCCTGTTTTGGGGTCCTTCCATTGGTGTATACTCCTATAGCTACTAAGGTTCATTGTGTAACTGGTTTACCTGATTCGATAAAAACTGTTCGGACTCAGAAAGCATCTGCGCCAATCGAAACTGGTGAAGACTAGGTCCTGCTCTTGATGATGAGGTCTACAATCTCAATCAGCTGTTCATCTGTTAGATTGGTTGTACGGGATGATAGTGTAGACTTGAGTTCTTCAATGGTCGTAGGAGCAATGTTCACAATCTGTACTGCTTGGGACCTTGACATATCATAGCTCTTCATGAGTTTCTCAACAACCTTTACAGAAACAGCAGGTGCCATTCGAGAAAACGCACTTGCATGTTCAAGAGTTATTGACTGTTGAAAAGAGAGTTCTCCTTCTTTCCCTCTCTGGGCAAGTAGTTTCTTGACCTGAGGAAGGGTCACTTCCTCTTCACTGATAATCTCCTTTGGCATGTTTCTTCCACTCAACCCCTACTAGGTCGGAGATGCTCGCGTCTAATGATGAGTGTCTTTGTTGCTTTTCCAAGACCCACATCGACAACAACCGCTCGCCCTCTCAAGCCTGTCACCACACCTGTTCTTCCATGATATCTGCGATGTGGCATTCCCCTGTGAAAACCAGAGTCGATGACAATGTCTACATTCATACCTTCCTCGTAGTCAACTAACACCTTACTCGGTGAGGCGAGACCGCGCTGTCGCACTCTCTTGCTCATCAAGCTACGTGTTCGGGCTCTGTAGCCATGACTCTTCTTGACCATGGTTATCACATGCAATAGATTCAATCTCGAAATGTGAGATATAGTCAAACTCACACCCAAGTTCCAGCAAGACCTCTTGGGTCAACACTTAAGGATTTCGCAACAGCAATCAGGTTTTCCAATATTCAAGACTCATCTCCATAGATTGCAGTCACATTCAGTTCCGTGCACACACATTCAGTCCCTATCAAACTTGCAACAGATGGCACCGTTCTTCCATCATCACCGGAAATCAACTCCTTCACATAGGTTCCTCCTTGGACTTTGAAGAATCCCTGTAGTGTCTTGTCTGATTTCTTCCTGAGACGAACCTCGTGGATCATCTTCTCTCGTACAAGATCACTACGACGATGAGACACACGTTCTGGAGTTCTCTGCTCAATCTTGGTTCCATAGAGTTCTCTTTCGACTCTCTGTAAATCGATTTTGTCAACAATTTCAGAAGTTGCTATGATTGCTGCATACTCCTTTATGTTTGTAGAGGCATCCTCCTTCAGCTTCTGGGAACGTTCTCGGTTGGTCATCCTAAGATCAAGAACTTCGACTCGTTTCTTCGCTTTTTTGTTGATCTTCTTTGTCAACAACTTCAAGTCTGGTTTCCTTATTTTGGGTTCCGAAACCTCGACAACAAATGGTCTGCCAGTTCCCAACATGAGAACATCAACATCTTCCCTTCCTGCAGCATGAAACTTGAACCTTGAACCACCAGTGAGCTGTTGTGCAACTTCCCCTATATACTCAGATATTGAATCGGGATATCTTCTTCCTGTACCTCCACATTCGCTACAACCTTTTCCTCCACACTCGTTACAGTCCCATCTACTCTGTGGAATTCCTCTTTTGAGTTTGAGATATCTTCCATAGATGAAAATAGGATTGATTTGCAAATCTATTCTGTCATTGGTCATGTCATAGAGAAATACTAAATGGGGTCTCTCAAAATCCACCTCTTTCCCTAATAGACCTTGAATCTGTTTTCCAAGCTCTCTACTGTAATCTGACTTCAGAGCTTCAGCATGGAGCAGAGAGTGTTCAGCTCTTAGTTCGTCTTGTTTCTCATCGAGAACTGGGACTGAAATGGTTCCAACTAAGAATGTGTCGAATTCGATGTCTTTGCTCTGCTCTAGTGCCCTCCTAGCTATTGAATCAATTCCGTCAAAGACTGACTTTCTATCAACATTACAGAGATGACATTGACTTCTTTGCGTGAAGTCGATAGAATTCTTCTGAGCGATTACCTGGGCTGGCTCAAACATCCCGTTCCCTGCAAGAAGGCTAATTGTTTCCTTTCCATTCTTCTCTCCCGATTTCAGTCGATCGTCAGCCATCATGGAGAGAATCAGTTTTAGTGAGTGGCCCCTATCTTCATTTGAAGTGTTTGTACTGAGCCAGGCAAACTGTCGTCCCAAGCACCTATCACATAGAGGATATTTCTCCAGCATGCTCACTGTGGTATCAAGCACTCTGGTATCAATAGGTGCTGTCATTTCGTTTCCTCAGTCAAATCGTGATTCTATTTGTTCATAAAGCTAAAGGAATGGATTGATGTATCGCACTGCCTTGAGTCCTACCAATAACATCCTAGGGTCCGAGATAAGCTTCCTGATGACCCGACCCTGCATGTCCATATCGCCTTCTCTTCTCACAATACTCAGCAAGCCCATTTCTTGCGCATCTTTGATTACCGAGTCTAATCCCTTGTCAGAGAGTGATGAAAGAGCTTTTTGAGCTAAGTTCATTGTTTCAAGCTCTCTATAGAACTGGCTTTTACACCTTCTATCATATACAGAGAGGCTCTTCTTTGATACATCCCTCATCTTCAAGGCTTGGTCTACTACTGAACCCGCCTCGAGAGCAGCCAATCCACCAATGATAACTCCTCCTCCTGTGGTTGCCTTCACCAGTCCTGCTGCATCTCCTACAATTACAACACCATCAGTTGACAGCTTGGGTATCGGTCTGCCTACAAGTACAGTCCCACCCATGCTACGTTCTATTTTTCCGCCCTGAAGTCGTTTACTGATGATTGGATGGTTTCTCATTGCAGCTTCCAATCTGATTTTTGACTTGTTCCTCGCTGCCAGACCGACTCTGACCCTCCTCTCTCCAATTGGAATGATCCATGCAAAGAAACCGGGAGCTAATTGTCTCCCATAGAACATCTCAACAAGGTCTTCTTCCACATCAACTCCCTTGACCTCATATTGGTATGCTGGGTGCTTGTATCCTTTCGGGACCGTAGAAAGTCCGACACTCTTCGTTAATACTGAAGATACTCCTTCTGCAATGACTGTTGTAGAGGATTGATATTCACCATCTTTTGTCTTGACAGTTCGGAAACCTCCCTCACTCTTACTGATCTCTAAAACCCGTTGTCCAGTGACTATCTCAATCCCGTTGCTTGAAGCTTCGCTAGCAAGCCAAGAATCGAATCCACTTCTGTCAATGACAAGTGCCTCTCGTTGTCCTCTTTCAACGAGGATTGAATGTCCAGATGGAGCATAGATGCGTGCACCTGTGACTGTATTCTGGATGATTCCCTCGGGTGGTTTGATCCCCAAAGTCTTCATACCTGATGAGCTCAGGAGGCCTGCACAATGATCTGGTTTCCCAACTTCTGGATGTTCCTCAAGAACAAGAACATCATGACCACCATCAGCTATCTTTGAGGCTGCCAGCAACCCTGCTGGACCTGCACCCACTACGATAGCGTTTCTACTCAATTAAGCACCCAGATAGTCTGCTTTGCGCACGTTTTTAACTCTCTCCTAAGAAGACCCATCGAGTTCAAGTAACAGAGGTCGTCGATTTGATATCTCGAACTTTCACCTACAAGCAAGTTATTGCGGTAAGAATGGACCTGAACATGAGCAGGGGAAAGATTGCTGTCCAGGTTGCCCATGGTGCCGTTTCAGCCGCAGAACAGGCTAGAGTCAACAAACAAGCAATATGGAGAGCTTGGCTGCGAGAAGGACAAAAGAAGGTGGCTGTCAAGGTCGCGTCCGAAGAGGAGCTGCTTGAACTTCGTCGTAAGGCTGTGAGTCATGATTTGTCACATGCTTTGATCAGAGATGCCGGAATGACAGAACTTCCTCCAGGTACGCTAACCGTAATAGGTGTCGGTCCTGCAAAGTCAGAAACTATCGATGAAGTCACTGGTGATCTCAAGCTATTGTGAGGAATTTCAATGAAGGCTGCACATCCCCTTGAACATTCTCTAGGGATGGAGCTCTATTCTACAGACTCGCCTGGAATCGGGGGGAGGCTGAAGGAACGTTTTGAAGACTTTATTGTTCAGGAGATTACGTCTGACCAAGAGATTCTCTCACTTGAGGAGTGGCCTGAAAAGCCTATCACTCAATCAATCGATGGTGAGCGTTCTCGGTTTCTGACGTTCACAGTTCAGAAGATGGGGCTGGCAACAATGGATGTTGCTACTATTTTAGCGTCATCACTCAAGATCTCGCGGAACTATGTCACATATGCTGGTCTTAAAGACAAACGAGCGGTGACTGTCCAGTCTATGAGTGTACCAGCAAGAACCGCTGAAATGCTTGCTACTCTGGACCTCTCACGAATTGCTATCCGTGATATTCGATACACACGTCAACCCATACAAATCGGTGACCTTTGGGGAAACCGTTTCAGTATCCATCTGAAAGACATTACTGTGGACAGTGAAACTGCATTGGCCTTGACCAAAGAACTCAGTAGAACTTCTCTTCTGAACTATTTTGGAGTCCAAAGGTTCGGTCTGACACGCCCGTATACTCATCTCGTTGGTAGAGCTCTAGTAAAGAGGGACTATGAAGATGCAGTTCGAATTATGCTGACCACAACCAGCGATTATGAGTCAGAAGAACTCACAAGCATCAGGAACAAGCTCTCTGAGGATATGACGCCAACGGAGAAAATCATAGAATCTTTTCCAATGGAGCTCAACTATGAGAAAGACGTAATGAGGCATCTCATAAATCGACCAGGTGAATTTGAGAAGGCAATACTAAAGATTCCACCGAGAGTTCTCACACTTCTTGTGCATGCATTTCAGTCCTACATATTCAACCGTTTGATTAGTAAACGTGCAAGAGTTGGAATGTCGATTGATCTCCCTAAGGTAGGTGATTTCATCATCAAACTTGATGAAGCTCATTCAGGAAGGGATTCTTGGCTCTTTGTCACTGATTCATCCTTAGAAGAGAGGGAGCGACAGGTGAAGACTGGACAGTACGGAGTGGCTTGTACTGTTCCAGGATATTCCTCAAGATTACCTCCTTCTAATCAAACAGACTTACTGAAACAGACACTCAAGGATGAGGATATCCAGTTGCAAGAGTTCAGAAACTCAGAGATGAAATCCTTGGATGCTCCAGGAGGACTGCATCTCATTTCGATCTTCTTGAAGGATTTAGAGGCGTCTTCGACAGATGAGGGAATTGAAGTGCAGTTCAGTCTTCGAAAGGGCTCTTACGCTACTATTGTGATGCGAGAGATAATGAAGAATCATCCCATCAATAGGGTTTAGAATCTCCTCTTTCTCATTTCTTCCATTCGTTGGTCAAACTCGTCTGGAGTTTCATCCTCTTTCTTCAATCTGTCATCCTGATATTCAAAGAGAACGGATTCGCCCATCACCGCTGAAACTATGAGGCGGAGTTCCTCTATTGTATATCTTATCCGTTCTCTGTCCTCTCCTCGGAGCATGACTATACTCTCTTTGGATCCGTCTGGAAGATAGAGACTATTCACACCCACCTCGTTTGCAGGATGAATAAACTCTCGCACTACTCTACGGAGCTTGACGGGTCCCTCAACAATTATCGGTTCACCGAAGTAATCGGTTATCTCCTTGACCAGATCTTCCTCAGCAAGGATGAGTTCTTTCCCTCTCTTCTTGACAACGAGGACTATCTTCTCACCCACTCTTGCAGCTCTCAATAGTGTGAGATCAATTAGACTTGGATAGTCCTTCCCCTTCTCCAGCAACCACTTGCTAAATTCAATGTCAAAATGTTTGATTTCTCCTCTTTCGAGTCTTGCCTGACAATTTGTACAAAGCATGTCCGATTCCAGATCGAAGTTACAGACAGGTAGTCGCATCTATGTTTCCTCGCCAATCTCGAAGGCTCAGTTAAGACAGAGCTTCGGGCGAGGAAAGCATAGAACTTGACTACTTGGACAATGTTATGTCAATCGTTGAAACATTCAAGTCACTACCCTTGTCCGTTTGGACAGTTGTAGTCCCGATTTCTATGCTCTTCACTAGGAGGTCGGAAATGAACCTATGACGCGTTATCTCTGCAACATCAACAGCCCTGCTGATCAGCCTACCCCTTGCCTTGATGACTACTTCATCTGCGCCCTTGTTGAACAAGGTCACACAAGCCAAGACATAGGACATGACATTCTTATTACCCACTAAGATACAGTCCAAATCGTCATGGACCTTGTCCGAATCGGCTTTTTTGCTGCTCGACTTTCCGCCGGTGTTTTCCTCCGTCAACCGAAGTCTCTCCGCCTACTACTGTTGCCAGTAGACCACAATAGGACTCAGTCTGATATAGATTTCGTTTCCAATCATAGAGTAACATCTAGACGAATTTATTATCGGAGGGACTCCTCTTAACATGGCGCTTTGCCAAACCTTTTTCTTGGCTTGGTCTTGGCACACACCTCGGGAAGTATCAATAAATGCCGAAGTTGACATTTCTAGGATCTTGCAGAGAGATTGGTAAATCCGGATTTCTTGTTGAACAAAAGGATGAGAGTGTCCTGGTGGATTATGGTGTCAAATTCACTGATCCACCAACTTTCCCTGACATGGTGCCCACGGACAGCTTACAGGGAATTGGACTCACACACGCTCATCTAGACCATTCGGGTGGTATTCCCAGTGTACTGTCTCATACTGAGGCATCCCTATTCTGTACACCTGCAACTCGTGACCTGAGTGTTCTTCTGCTTCGTGATATGTTCAAAATTTCCAAAGGACCACTTCCCTTTAATCGGAAGGATATCGCACTTGTCAAAAGACAATGTCAAGCCACACCCTATGAACAAACAATACCACTTGGTCATAACTTCGAGATGACACTGTTCAACGCTGGACATATTCCAGGAAGCTCCATGGTGTCAGTCAGAGTTGACGGGAAGCGGATTCTCTTCACCGGCGACTTTAACGCAACAGAGTCTCAACTGAACCTAGGTGCTAGGAAGAACCTCCCCAAACACGATATCGTTGTCACCGAGAGTACATACGCTCGTCGAGTCAATCCAAACCGGGAAGATATTGAGGTCGCCCTGATTGATACGGTGATTGAAACTCTTGAAAGGGGTGGGACTGTACTAATTCCCGCTTTTGCAGTAGGGCGAAGTCAGGAAATCATGTGCATCCTAGAACAGCATGAGATCCCTCGTAAGTATCCCATGTACATCGATGGCATGGCTCGGGCTGTCAATGAAATTCTTGTGAAACATCCCGAATACCTTCAAAGTCCCCAATCATTTCAGAGGGCTGTGGGGAGGACTCATATCATCCACGACAACCGAGATCGCACAAAGGCCGTTCAGAAGGGAGGCATCATCATCTCTCCAGCGGGGATGCTGAAGGGTGGTGCATCACATCTTTATTTCAAAATGCTCCATGATGACCCAAAGAATGCTATTGTACTTGTAAGTTACCAGATTCCTGGTACTCCAGGGGCTGAGATGCTTGCCACGAAAAAGGTGGTAGTAGGAAATCGGGAATTTGATGTCACAGCAGACATACGTCAGCATCATCTGTCATCTCATTCAGACTCCAAGGGTATGCTAGACATGCTCACTAGGATTCCCGGGGACCCTGAATTCTATGTTATCCATGGAGAACCAGAATCATGCGACGCTCTTGCTGAAAAGCTGGAAAAACGGAAACGTGTGGCACATGTGCCTGAGATAAACGAGAGTGTCAAAATCTAGGCTAAGGCTTCTCCACCTCTTGCCTCTACAACTTGACACTTGACCTGCTGGATGATTTCCTCGGCCTTTTGGGGCTCAACAACCATTGTGTAGAGGTATTTCTTTGTGCGGAGTTTGAGCTTTACTTGGTCAGTACCTCTCTTGACCCTGCATTCCTCTGCATCCTCTGACATCTCGAGGAACTTATCGACATCATAGATTTGTTTTGGCATTGTTAAGCACCATTGTTTTCTGAGATTTGGTGGGCTGGACGAGATTTGAAATGGAATCCAACCTGAATGTCCACCTGCTGATGGCACGGCTTATGATGTTGTTATAACTCTAACGCTATGAATTCATGTCTTTCTCGCAGTGATTTGACACGCAATATCCATCGAGTGCATTTGTGAATTTTACTAAATTGCGTGACGAAAATTCGATTGCTGCATTAAAGGTCAACAAAACTCAACGTCATTCTTATAACCGATAGACCCCCTCAAGTTCAATGCATGGGCCGGTGGTCTAGCCCGGTTATGATTTGGTCAAGTTTCTTGACCATCTAATACACGTCGCCTTCACAAATAGAGTTCCTTGGACCTCTATGGGATTCGGCGAATATCATGAGTTCAAATCTCGTCCGGCCCACCACTTCTTCAAGAAACATGAGTGGTTGTTCAAGAATATTCAAACCCAGAAAATCCAATGAGATATATAGGGTAATTGATAATATCCTTTCGGGGATTGTATTGGTCAAAAGGGCTTTTTCAATAATACTCATAGCTATCCTTGTAATTCTTGCTTTCAATCAAGAGGCTGTATCTCCAAGTAACACAGAAATCAATACCATACAGTGCTTTGAGATTACAGGATATACAAGTCATGCCACGATATCAATTCAGAATAACGATGACTTTGACTCACAGGGATGGCCGGGCAATGGCACCTCAGATGATCCTTACATTATCTCCGGATTGAATATCACTTCTGATGATCGATGTATTGTCATAACAAACACAGATGTCTATTATAGAATTGAGAACTGCTATATCTCATCTTTAGGGGCGAGGAATCAGCTGGGCATATATCTCCTCAATGCTCCATTCGGAACTGTAGATAATTGTAAGATAAACTCACATGAAGAAGGAATTCGTGTCCAAGATTCTCATCACTGCAATGTTACTAACAATATCCTCTACTACAATCTCTACAATGGAATCTTCCTTTCAGTAGCGGACTATGCTATCGTGGAGAACAACACTTGCTACGATAACGACCAAGGGATTATCTTGAATAATTCGGTTCAAGGCGTTTTAAGAGATAACAATGTAACATTGAATAGAAATGGCCTTACAATATATAGTTCAGAAAATTCGCACGCTTATAACAACTCAGCAGTTGCTAATTCAGCACGAGGGTTTTCTTTGGCTTTTTCTGAATTTTGTACATTACAAGCAAACAATGCAACAAGCAACATAGAAGATGGATTCTATGTCCGTATTTCTGATAGTTGCAATCTTACAGACAATTATGCGAGAGATAATGACGAAGGATATGAATTACAAGAATCATCAAATATTCGGCTAGAATCAAATCAGGCGAAGGAAAATTCTGGAACAGGAATTGCCTTGGATGATTCTCACAACTGTCTGTTTTTCCAAAATAATTTGTCTCAAAATTCAGGAGCGGGAGTCCAACTTTTTGGCGGTAGTTCCAACAATCATCTGGTTCTGAACAGGATTGAAGTAAATTCTCTAGGCAATGGTTTTGACTACGTTGGCACAAATCATTGGGATGATGGAGTAGAGTTTGGCAACTACTGGGGTGATTACGACGGAAGTGGTGTGTACAATCTCGATGGAACCGGTAACGCAGACGATAACTATCCATTTTCTTGTGGAGTAGTCCCGTTTCTTAATCATCCAAGAGATATCACAATTGAACTTGGTTCAGTAGGAAGCACAGTCACATGGAGCGCAAACGATGTCGACCAAGCCACTTACAAGATATTTCAAAATACAACTCAGAAAATCTCCGAAGTGTGGGATGAGCCTTTCATTAGTGTAAGCCTGAATGGGTTGAACGTTTCCACCTACAATTTCACAATAGTAGTGACTGATACTCTAGATAATTCTGCACTTGATACAGTCTATGTTGAAGTTGTAGACACTACTTCTCCAGATGTTGATAGTCCTGTGGACATTGTATTTGAAGAAGGAACACCCGAGCAATTCATCATTTGGACTCCCTTTGATTTCGATCCGGATTCATACACAATACACAGAGATGGTATGTTGCTCATATCAGAAAGTTGGAATGGCTCTCAAGTAACAGTTAACATCACAGGATTGTCTGTGGGATCCTACACCTATGTGTTGAATCTGTATGATGGTAGTGGAAATTCAGAAACAGACACTGTGATTGTTTCAGTAATTGAGCCTGTCACGACGGCTACAACAATCACATCAACCACAACAACATCTCCACTCACAGCTCCCATTCCTCTCGATGCCACAACTTTGGTAGTAATTGCTTTGGGGATTGGAGTAGGGGTTATAGTCCTGGCTGTAGTTCTGATGAAGAAGAAATCATAGGGTCAAGATTTCATTCATACCAATCATCTAGTGCATCTTCATCGAATAGCTACACTTCGTCCTCGACGAATTCAACAGTGATTTGATTTCCAACCGCTGAACCTGGCGTGAGTACAGTGATTCCATGTTGATTTCCAGAAAACAGAGATTACTTCTTTGAACGTCTCTTTGGTCTGAGGTCCTTGTTCTTGCATTTTCTGCACTTCTTTGCCTTAAGTGGATTAGTTGCTCCACAGTACCGGCAAATGGACTTGTACAGCAGATAGTGCTGTGCTAGCCTACGTTTTTCGATGTCAGCTACTGGCATCTTATGAACCTCATTTCATTGATGGCGAACAGAGTGGACTCTAGTTAGCCCGCTCGGCTTTCCAGCCGGGTTGTGTTTTAAAAGCTTGTGCTCTTTCCACAAATCAGAGTGCTTCTTTCAAGAGTCTAGCCACATCACTCGGTCTGTCAGCCACTGCGATTCCAGCATCGTTGAGTGCCTTTATCTTTGCTGCGGCAGTCCCCGAACTCCCGCTGATGATTGCACCAGCATGACCCATACGTTTCCCTGGAGGTGCAGTCCGACCAGCGATGAATCCTACGACTGGAAGGTCGTATTCCTTCTTGATATATGCTGCAGCCCGCTCCTCTGCGTCGCCGCCAATCTCGCCGACCAAGACCAATGCTTTTGTGTCCTTGTCAGCTTTGAATAGTTCCACTGCCTCAATTGTGGTCAGACCTACACACGGGTCTCCTCCAAGACCGATTGCTGTTGATATCCCAATACCTGCATTTGTCATTCCTGCAGCAATCTCATAGGTGAGAGTACCACTTCTGGACATCAGACCTACATCGCCGTGTGAGAAGACATGACCAGGCATGATTCCAACCTTCTGTTTTACTCCGGGTGTGATGATTCCTGGTGTGTTTGGTCCAATCACTGTGATTCCCTTGTCTTTTGCAGCATGTATCACACGAATTTCATCCTTCACTGGGACATGTTCTGTGATTATCACTACTGGATTGAGGTCTGCTGCAATTGCCTCCAGGGCTGCATCCCCTGCAAAAGGCGCTGGGACGAATATAATCGAGGCATTTGCTTCTGTGGCTTTTTTAGCCCCACGTACACTATCAAAGACTGGTATTCCATTGACCTCTTCTCCAGACTTTCCGGGAGTGACTCCTGCAACTATCTTAGTACCATAATCTAGCATGGCTGCTGAATGGAATGTTCCCTGTCCACCAGTAATACCCTGTACTATGACCTTGGTGTCTTTGTTAACGAGAACCGCCATTTAGGCAACCTCCTTTACTAATTCGACCACTTTGTGGGCTGCTTCTTCCATCGTCTTGAGAAAGGGTATTCCTGCTTTGTTCAGAATCTTTTGCCCCTCTTCTTCATTGGTGCCTACCATTCGAATGACCATTGGTGCTGTAATGTCACCATCGTTCCTAGCAGCCAGAATGCCTTTTGCGACTTCATCACAACGAGTGATTCCTCCCATGATGTTGACCAATATCGCTTTCACTTTTGGATACATCAGTGCAATCTCAATCCCTTTTTCCACTCTTTCTGCATCGGCACCACCACCTAGGTCCAGGAAAGTGCTGGCTTTTCCTCCGTAGAGTGAAACTGCATCCAGTGTAGCCATTGTCAGACCTGCTCCGTTGCAGATACAGGCGATGTTTCCATCTAGTTCTACATACGCCATGTCATGGTCTGTGGCCAGTTTCTCGCGTTCGTTCTGCTCCACAGGTTCGCGTTTCAGTTTCTCGATGATGGCTTTGTGTCTGAACAACGAGTTATCATCGATGTTCAGTCGAGCATCAGCGGCAAAGAACTGACCATCCTTTGTGAGAATCAATGGATTGATCTCTGTAAGCTCGACATCGTAAGCTTCTACAATTTGCCAGAGCTTAAGGAAGAAGCTACCAAGCATGTTGATCTGCTTGCCTTTGAATCCCATTGCAATAGCCATCTGTCTCGCCTCGAAGGGCTGGAAACCCAGATTTGGATCAACGTGCATCTTGATGATTTTCTCAGGACTCTCTTCTGCTAGCTCCTCGATTGACATTCCACCGGCAGCACTACCTATCACGACGTACTTTCGTTCGTTCCTGTCAATTGTGATTCCAGCATAGATTTCCTGCTCTATGTCGAGTTTCTCTTCAATCAGGACTGCGTCAACAGGGAGATCATTGATTCGCATCTTCAGTATCTCTTCAGCAGCCTTCTCGGCTTCCTGAGGTGTATCTGCAAACTTGACACCACCTGCTTTTCCTCTCTTTCCAGCAAGGACCATCGCCTTGACTACTACGGGCTTGCCTACCTCAGTAGCTCGTTCCTTCGCCTCTTTTGGAGTCTTAGCAAAACCACCTGGAGGGGTTGGCATCTTGAAGGCACGGAAAATGTCCTTTGCCTCATGTTCAAACAACTTCATGGACTTCACCCTGGGGCTAGGCGGCCTCAAGTCTACTCACGTAAAAATGTTACCTCATGGCCTCCAACAACATCACCAAATTGTCTTGGAGCTTCATACTCTCTTTTCTTGCTACGTGTTTCGTGCTCAATAGTTTGAGAAGTATCGAATTGATGTACTCAAACTCTTCAAGGCAGTTTTCAATGATTCCTGGCATATCATCTTCGCAGACAATCTCCTCAATGGTCTTTGCAGGCAATCTGTCCAGAACCCTATTTACAACTTCACTTGGAAGTGTCATTCGTGCCAAAATCACACTCTTGAGGATTTTCTTCAGGTCACTCTTTTCATCACTTATAGCTTTCATCACTTTCTTAGCGTCTTTCACTGGTACACCAAGAACTGCGACACTCTTACCTTGCTCTGTACAGCGTGTGATATCATTGTCACGAATGATAAGACTATCATTCTCGAGGTCGTCGTAGACTTCTAGTCCCCGTAAGGCCTGAAGAATTACCCCTGCAGCATATGGTTTAGAGCTCTCATCATCCATCGCAAATCGGGCGAATTTGATAAGATGTTTGCAAAGTCTGTGTCTTTTAATTCCCTGATACTTCCATGACTCGCAAGAACATGAAACACCATCCTTTGAACGAAGAGTAGTATAGTGCCAAATTTCTCTACTGCCGCTATGAACGAGGCCTTCGATTTTGTCCGGTCTTACAGTCACAATCTTAACACTTGAATCAGGAATATTCTTCGCTCTATCTAAAGTGGATCTTGTGGAACGTGAAGCAAGGCGGCTGTCAACAGCAACATCGTCCTGAGTTTCAATCTGACTGAGGTCTGTCACGCGACTCTCACTTCCCCAGAGAGTGCGCTCAATGATTGAGAATGGATCCTCATCAGTTTCACCACAGAGTTGTCTGAGAACCAAATCCTGAACATTCTCGGTTTCGTCCATGACACTATCCACTTCTCCTGGAAGAGGCATAATATCGCCCTTAGAGTCAGTTTCGAAATATTTAGCCAACACTCTGGTCTTCTCATTCTCACTATCAACGACCACTATGCCAAAAGCTTCATTGTCAATCCGTCTCCGTCCTGCTGCCTCCAAGACATCACTGAGCTGCCACTCAGATAGCATGATGACAGCATCCTCTTGAGATATCTCGGTCCCAAATTTTTGCATGAACACTCCCATCAGGAATACAACCGTCGCTCTTAGACCGCTAGCGATTGCGAAGCGGGTTGGCATGACAATGACCGGTATTATCCTATCCTCCCAAGCTGTGGAAATGATCCTCCGCTGTGACAATCCAACACCTTCGTGGAAGAATGCAACTCCCCTGGAAATCGTACTCGCCAAGTTTTTGGTTGTTCCACATTTTGGATACTTCTCTCTCAAGTCCTCCATTAGATCGATGAGGTCATCCTTCTGCTCAGGTGGGAGTTGCAGGTCAAGAGTAGCAGTACTATTTTTGATACCTGCCAGCTCCAAAGCCAGCTCTTCGGATGTGCTGATATTTGCACAGAGAATCATCACCTGTCCCTGACGATATTGCACGAACTGAGTCAGGTCTGCTATCGACTCTCTCGAATCTTCGACAGCCTTCACGCTGAAAATGAGTTTCACGTCAGTCTTTGGGTCTTCTACAACCACCGCGCTTAACCAACTACTGAGTTCACCTATGTCCTCTAGAGGTGGGCAGATTGCTACATATTGTATTTTGGGTCTTCCCAACAAAGTCACGAGAACTGTTTCAAGACTTGCTCCAATTCGTGGTTGCCCGATTAGGTCTAGTCGGTCAATGAGAACATAAACAATATCATTCAGTATATCTGGATTGACTCGAGTAGCTATGTCAAAGGAGGTGTAGGTTGTAACGATTACTCTCCCATCTACTTTGTCCTTAGTTGCCACTCTTCTTCTGATAATCTGAGAGGTCTCAATCCCCAAACGAGTACATTTGTGACTGAGAGATTGGAAGCGTTTTTCTGCCTGATAGGGATTTGGGCAGAGAACGACTGCTCTGGCTCGATGATCTGAAGCCACACGGTTGAGCAGGGCGATTTCCGCAACAAGATATGCTTCATTGTAGTCATATGTTGCTAAGATCTGACTTTTCCCTCTCATGATCCTCTGGTCCACTGCAAGAGACTGGAACTTGGTGAGTGATGTAAGTCCCTGTCTTCTTAACACCTCCAACAAACGGGGGGCCACCTGTTGGAGTTCCAGTTCCTTGAGAGTGCTCAAATAGTCCCACTCCGTCTTTCAAATGCGCATATGATACTATGAGGTTATAACATATTATCCTATTAGTTTTGCGCGCGCCTGGGCATAATTCCGTCAGACCTGTCCAAAAAAGAATAACAAATCGAGTGTGTATCAATCTTACTTAGACACATATAAAGCCTCAAAAGCAACCACCGAATTTCCATTCATTCAGCTGTGACAGTCTAAGGATTCTTAGACCTACACACTTGAGGCGTGTATGATAATGGCTTTCGTAGCTACCACTGATTCATCTTTCAAAATCATTCTAAAGAAGGATTTCAAGGTCAAACCAGGATCAACATTCATCTGTGGTTTCCATGGTCTTGGTGAGGTAGGATTCTTGAGCACAGCTCACCTCACAAGAACTCTGGAAGCAGAACGAGTCGGTTTCATCAAGAGCGACATGCTCCCACTTTTCGTATCCATGGAGAATGAGAAGCTAGTATTACCATTTGAGATCTACTCTTATGAACCAAAGAAAATGGTATTCTTGGTTCCTCGTTTTCAACCACATCAGTCCGAACAGTGGGGATTCATAGATCGTCTTGCAGCTTGGGTTGCTGAGAATAAATTTGCAGAAACTCTTCTTCTTGGTGGTCTGGATGCCAGCTTCAAGGAGGATGGTGAGGACATGCGGAGTGTACCAACCAGCGCTTATGGGAAACTGCTTGAGAAATGGAATGTTCCGCTCTTGGAGGAGGGTCTCTTTGTTGCTGGTCCCTTAGCACTCTTCTTGGCTGAACTTGAGATGCATGATGCACCTGCTGTTGGTCTCCTTACCTATGCGACCCGAGGAAGACCCGATCCTCGTTCTGCAGCCACAATGCTTGAGAAGATCAATGAGGTCTATGGTGTCGGTGCCAACGTGGAGCAACTACTTGAGGAGTCAAGGGAGATTGAGAGGCTTGAGAAGATGCGTAAGTCGATTGAGTCCTCTGATCGTTCGAGCGACATGTTCGTCTAACCAAGACGTCTGATGAACCATCCGATATCCACGAGGTTCTTCGCTACAAGTTTCTCCTTTCCTAGGCGTTTCAGTCTGTTCCCATCTATGGAAAGTGAGGCAAGTCCTAGACATTCGCGATTTTCATTCAGAACAAGGACTCTCTGACCTCTCTTCAACTCTGGATTCAATTCCAAAACTGACTCCTTGAGAATGCTTCTCCCATAAGTGAACGCTTCTGCAGCATGTTTGGTCACTATAATGGTCTTGTCAGTCAGTTCCTTGAGTTCGTCAAGAATCTGTAGACTTAACCTGAGTTTCCCCTTAGAAATTGAACCGAGCTCTTTTCCGATGAACTGAATGTCTAGCCTTTCTCCTTCTTCAGTTGCATGGCTCATCCACTCTGTCGGAATCAGGAATATTGTTTCGTTTTTTCCTTTTTTCAAGACTGCTGGTACACGATTTCCAAGTAGACTCTTGGTCACTCCTTCTCCATACTCTTCATCAATCCGCTCTGTTAAAGAAGTCCAATCAATTGGATCGACCAATGAAAGAGTCATGTCGCCTCACTCTCCTTCTTCCTCAATTTGCAAATGAAGAAACCCTCAGTCCCATGTAGATGAGGAAGGAAGCGTCTCGCATGCCTTAGGGACTCGTTCAGTCTGATTCCATAAGGCTCTGAATATCCCGGAACTCCGAAGTCGAATGGTATCTCAACAATCTCCATCTCTGGATATCTCTTCAGAATATCATCCACAACGTACTCGTTCTCTTCAGGTGCAATAGAACATGTTGAGTAAACTATTGTTCCACCCTCCGAAAGTATGTTTATCGCTGAATCCAACATTTCATCCTCTCTGGTAGCACAAAAGCGAATGTCAGCCATGGTCTTACTGGTCTTTCTTGTTGGGTCCAGAGGTATGAGCCCTTCCCCTGAACAGGGGGCATCAAGAAGGATCTTGTCTGGTTCATATCCAATTTTGTCAAGCTTTCTTGCATCCCCTCTAATGACTAGTGAATTGGTCACTCCACATCGGATGATGTTACTCTTGAGACTGGACATCCTGATCCGGTCCTGTTCTACTGCAATGACCATTCCCATGTTCTGCATCATTTGACCTATGTGGGTCGTCTTTCCTCCAGGTGCAGCAGCCAAATCTATGACTGTTTCTCCAGGCTGCGGATCCAAAACAATAACCGCAGTCATCGAGGGAACACCCTGCACGTAGTAAAAGCCCAACATATGTTCCAACATCGCCCCTGGAGATGAACCTTCAAAGTCAGCAAAAAAGCCATTCTCGAGCCAAGGAATCTCATCGATGACAACTGATTTCTCTCTCAGACGTTCTTGCACCAGTTCGTTTGTCGCCTTGAGCGTATTCACCCTAAAGGAGGACCTGATTGGATTCTCACAAGCTTCTAAAAACTGGAGGGTTTCCTCCTCTCCCCAGAGTGTGAGATAGCGTTCAATCATGTACTGGAGATATCCGAACTCTTTTGCCAAGTCCTTAGCCCTTGCTCGTATCTCCTTCTTTGCCAATTCCTCTCTCTCCAATTCTAACTTTCAGTCATTCTCCGATGTCTTCATCCCACAGTTTTGGATTTTCTTCAATGAACTTCTCCATGATTTCGATACATTCTGGGTCATTTAGGACGGTCACATCGACTCCTCGGTCTTTGAGATACTCCTCCGGACCCTGGAAAGTTATATTCTCTCCAACAATGACCTTTGGTATTTTGTACAGAAGAACAGCTCCACTGCACATGTCACAGGGAGAGAGCGTCGAGTAGAGGACAGATCTTTGGTAGTCCTTCGCAGTCAGTCTACCTGCATTCTCGAGACAGTCCATCTCAGCGTGAAGAACTGAACTCCCCTTCTGCATCCTCTGGTTATGACCCCGTCCCACAATCTTTCCATCGATCACGAGCACAGAACCTATAGGAATACCCCCTTCTGAAAGTCCCTTTTTCGCCTCATCAATAGCCGCTTTCATGAACTCATCCATGTTTCTCACCTGTTCAGTAGTTGTCGAGAGCCTCCTTGAGTGCAGTTGTTTCAGGTGGTATCAATTTCACATCTGGCGTGAGCCGGTCTGGGGTGGCAAGGTCCTTGAAGCCTGACCCGGTTATTGGGACAACAACCCTATCAGATCTGTCGATGGTCCCCTGGTCGATGAGTGTCTTCAGACCTGCGAGTGCTGCTACGCCACTTGGTTCTGCAAAGATGCCCTCCATCTTCCCCAGCAATACTAGTGATTCCTCGATAGAATCGTCAGACACTGCTATCGCATCTCCCTTGGCAATCTTGAGATATTTCAGAGCCGCGTCTCCATCCCAGGGGAAGGGATCAGCCAAACCTCCAGCAACCGTTTCATTAGAGTCCCAAGGAGTGATGTCAAGCGGTTCTTGGTTTTCATTGAAAGCTCTCACAATTGGTGCACAACCCTCTGGTTGAACGACCACAGGTCGTGGGAGGTTTTCAATCAGTCCCATTTGTTGAAACTCCCAGAGTCCCTTCATGGTTCCTGCCATGAGTCCTCCACTTCCCGTAGGAAAGAGGATCCAGTCTGGCGGGTTCCAATCAGTCTGTTCTGCTATCTCATAACCTAGTGTTTTAGTCCCTTCGAACTGGAAGCAATTGAAGGGTCCAAATGATGGTGAAGGTGTCCATCCAAACTCTTTGCATGCTGCTAGAAGTAGGGTAGTTGTGGGATCCACACCTTCCTGTATCTTTTTTACCCTGAACACTTTGGCTCCAAGGGTCCTCAGGTGTATCAGTTTCCCTTTGGGAGCATCTTCAGGAACAAATACCACCGCCTGAAGACCACCTCTCGCAGCAAATGTAGACATCGAGGCTGCTGCGTTTCCTGAGGATGCTGCTGAAACAGTCTTCACACCGTCCTCAAGTGCTTTGCTGACACCCACACAGATTGGCCTGTCTTTGAAAGAGCCTGAAGGGTTAACCGTCTCAATCTTGAACGAGAGGTTGTCCATTTCCCATTCTTTCCCTAAACGTCTGCTCTCGATGAGAGGAGTTCCGCCTTCTCCTGCTGTCACAATGTTCTTTCTGTCATTGAGTGGCATCAGTTCAAAGTACTTCCACTGTCCTGGTACTCTCCTACTCAATTCCACTCTCGAAATGACCTCTTTGAGAAATTCCAGGTCTAGCTCGAAATCGATTCGTCCCCCGCATCCATCGTTTGGAGGAACGTCTGACATATCGTAGGTCTTACCGCACTTTGCACATTTGATAGTCTTCATCCTCGACAATGCGACACCAACCGTTCACATGAGAACTAGTCGCCGTTATTTGGCTTATGGCTCATCTATCTAATGGAAACATCTAACTGTCCTATATCATTGTCATAATCAGAAAGAGGTTGATACAGATGGGAGATATCTACGAAGTCGAGGTCAAGATTGCCATTGACAACTATGAGGAGATGGAGAAGCGAATTATGGAGGTTGGAGCCCAGAAGACCAATAGGGAAACTCAGATCGACTCGTACTATGATCATCCTTGCAAGACCTTCCAAAACACAGACGAAGCACTCCGAGTACGTTCTAGGCAACCGATCAATTCCGGAGCAGTTGATCCACCAAGAGAGGAGGCTGAACTTACCTATAAAGGTCCAAGGATTGATAGTACCACCAAAACTCGCATCGAAACCTCTGTTAGCATTGATTCAGCGAAAGGAATGACCTCTATTCTAGAAAACCTCGGTTTCAAACTTGTAGCATCTATCATTAAGAAGAGGCAGTTCTTCAACCTCCCTTCGATGACAATCAGCATCGATGAAGTAGAGGATGTTGGTTTGTTCATGGAACTTGAAACAATCGCTCAAACAAAGGATGTCGATGAGGCACGACAAAATATCTTTGCTATGATGGAGAAGCTGGGTCTCAATCCTTCCCAGTCTATTCGAGCGTCATATCTGGAGATCTATATGAACCGGTGATTCTCATTCCAGCTCATTTTGAAGTTGGTTCACATAGGTTTCCAGTGTCTTGTGTCGTTTCTCAGCCTCAGTGCGTGATGGCTTGGTATACATCAAATCCTTCAGTTTCAGCAATTTCTCGTCTGCGTGTTTGAGAAATGCTTCTATTCCTCCTCCTCCACTTTCAGCCTGGGCAATAGCACGAAACACACCTATTGCTCCCATAGCATCGAGCTTGTCGACATCACTCAATATCTCTCCCTCTAGTGAATTTGGTTCAAGTCCCTCACTGAATCTATGCGTCCTGATCGCATCCACGACCTGGTCTATTTCTTTATCCGTAAACCCCGAATCGCTTAGAATTCCCCTCCCTATCTCTCCCGAGAGAATGGAATGCGAGACCCCTGTGTCATCCTCCCGAGGTCTACCGACATCATGGAGAAGTGCAGCTGCTCCAAGCACCCTGAGATTGGCATTCAGCTCTGAGCCAATCTTCATACACAATGCATAGACCCGTGTCGTATGATCCAAAGTATGAGCGCCTCGACCCGCTTTGATGAGCTCTTGCATGACGAAGTTCTCAATCTTCTCCATTTCTGATACCATGTTTTGAACTTCCGTGTTTTAATCCGGTTGTGTTTATCTTGTTCAGAAAAGAATCTCTGCTGTAAATACGATTCGCTTTGGAACTCTTTCGATAAACGAAATCGAGTTCAGCTGAAATACCCTTTAATTGTTAGAAAAGGACGTTTGAGAGTAACTTGCGCCCCACGTATGTTACACTCGACGCCAACTCCCTACCTGGCGAAAGAGAGGAATATTGTATTGAGCACCGCTACATCCACCCGTAAACGCATGGGTCTGACAACACTCATCAGCTCACTGATTATTGTGTCAAGTCTAGTGTGGGCTGCCTATAATTTCGGGCTCATCCAGTTTGGTGTAGTTCGAGAATATCCGCCACACTATGAATACGATAATATCCCATACTGGCCTTATACAAATGATCTTACAGGCGGTAGGACTAATTGGTCTGGCAATTACAATCAACTCCCATTGAACCAGACTCTCCCCCCTGATTTTCTCGATCAGCTAGATGACACAGTGTTTGTAGTTACACCTGAGAACCCTGGGCAGCTATGGCGGACAAGTTCGTATGACGACTATGATGGTGATACGAACCTATGGAGCAAATCTATGAGCGGAACATGGGACCTCGATGACACCCTTCAGCTGATTTCGTATGGTGAGGCGACAAACCAAATCTACACTATTTTCTTCTATGCTTCTGCAGGAGCAACGGTGGGGACAATTGAGCTTCCAAGGATATTCCCCGATATCCGTGTAATTGAAGACTCATTTCAGACCTATAGCCTTGTAGACAATGCATACGTCCCAGATGCACAAAGTCGTATAGAGAGCTATACACTGCAAACTGATAGTTATGATAGTCTTCTGTTTGAGCCTTTCATCATAGGAACAACAGGTGAGAACGTTCTGGTCAGCTTTGACCTCACATATGAGATACAGGACATCGCAAATGTCAATGCCAACGCTCGTGAAGGTCCATTTCCTGTTTACACCGAACCATATCGAAACAACGCATTCACACCCACAACTCGGGTCGAGGACGAATACAACCAATTTCTGGGGGTCGGCAATAATGTGTATGAGCGAGCAATAGCTGTACAGGTCTATTTCCAGTCCAACTTTGACCTGATAATAGACCTTAATGACCGCCCAGTTGGTCAAGAAACTACGGACTGGTTCATCGAACGCGGAGGCGGCCTTCCGATGGACTTTGCCACTGCATACTGTACCTACATGCGTGGACTAGGGATTCCTGCCCGCATGGTCAAGGGCTATGCCATGGGTGATGCTGATCCAGATCCCCTGATAGACCAACGAACTGTCAAGATCAAACATCTTCAATTCTGGGTCGAAGTGTTCGTACCAATGGCAGGTGTCACTCCCGGTGAATGGATTCAAATCATGCCGATTCCATTACCAGACGAATATGGTGGAGGTCCTGGCATCCCTGAGAACACTCCTATTCCTGACATAGAATTGTTGATTTGGCCAACAAGTGGACAGCCATGGGAACAGTTAGGAGACCTATTCAACCTCAGCACCTCTCTCACAGTAGAGGGAATTCCGGTCACCTCTGGAGAGTATCTAGCTGTTTACGACGAACTCGACAACATTCCAATAGGCTCATTCCTCGTTGGAGAACAAATTGAATATTTCTTCCCTTCGGATGCCACAATTGACTATCACATTTTCTCTGCTACTTGGGTGACACCTTATTACCAAATATCAAACACCACGTCCGTCTTCGCAGTTGGAACTCCAAGTCCACTGCATAGTCCCGTATTAACAAGCGACTTCGTCTTGAGCGAAACCCTCGAACTCAATGTCAGTCAGGGTGTCGACACTCATATTTCCTACTGGGAGGACACTATTCATGTCTATGGAACAATGACTGTTGGTGGAGTTCCAGTAAACAGCTCGAACTATGATAACAGGAACATTGGAATATACTGGGACAATACTTTCTGGGGCAATGCATCTATCAATGAATATGGATACTATGAGCTCTACATCTACGTTGATCCATATGACTGGGTGGAGATGACAGTAGGACCACATGAAGTCTGGTCTTGGTACCTGGGTGACTGGGATGGCCCAATACCTCGACTGAATGAAGCACGCTCAGCTGATAACTCGACTGTTGCAGTGTGGGGTCGTGTGGGATTCGCTATGACAGTCGTCCCCACTGATGTTACAGCTGGAGGTACTATCGATTATGATGGTGTTGCCTACTTCCTAAACGGTACAGTCCTTCCAATGGGGCAACAAGTCGGAGTCTTTTTCCATTCGCAAGCCAACGCGACACGCGGTCTGAACTCAACAGGTGGCTTTACTTGGAGCTACACGATTCCAGTCAGTCAACCTGATGGTACCTACTTTGCCTATGCAAACTGGAGTTCTCCATGGCCATATATCGCTGGTAATTGGAGTCAGTTCATCCCTGTAAATGTTGGTTCAAGCGGAACTCATCTCACAATTGGACTTGACTTTCTACCACCCTGGGATCCTCTCTATGTTTTCGAAACCATCACAATTGAAGGCTATCTAACACACGTTTCAAACGGCACTGGTATTGGTGGTCGTGTCGTCGAAATCTATTGGAACAATGGGTCTACTTTCCTCCTAGGCACAAATGTAACTGAGGCCGATGGATATTACAGCTTTACCTACACAATTCTCCTATCGGATGAGGGACCAGTTGAATTCTGGTCGAGTTTTACATCACTGGAACCAACTCTGGCAAGTACAGAGTCGGTGCACATCTTCTCAACCGTGAAGAAATATGACACTTCTCTCGATCCTATCTTTGTCACTCCCGATCCTGTGGTCATCCTTCAACGAGTTGACATTCAAGGAATTTTGATAGCGCCCGAATTTCCGGCTTATCTACCGAATGAATGGATTGATTTCTGGTACCAAAACAGTACAGGAATTTACTACATTGGAAGTGTGATGACAAACAGCACTGGTGGCTATCTTCTCCAATATACAATTCCAATTGGACAGACACCTGATCAGACGGTGTATATTTGGGCTAGCTACACATCACCCTATATCAACGTCTATGATTGTGAGTCGTTCCATGAGCCTCTTTGGGTCGAGGCTACAGGCACACTCATCACAATCCAAGAGGACTTCACAACCTACTTTGTGAATGAAACAATCCTTCTTTATGGTAATCTTCAGTTCTCAAATGGCACTCCAATTGGTTTTCAAACAGTCTACATCCATTGGTTCAATGCTTCTGGAACCTTTGTGTACACTAAGACCACAAACGCACTTGGTAACTACTTCATGTTATACAACTGCACTCCTACAAAAGATAATCCCGGTTTAATCGATGTTTACGTCAATTGGACCTCATGGACCCTCATCTATGACGATGCGTTCAGTTCAGTGTCACCTCAGATACAGCTTCAAAGATACTATCTCGAGATAACAATGACAGAACCATCGCGAGTACTATATGTTGATGAACAGCTATTCGATTTTGAAGGTATCCTCTCCTATCAGGGTGGTGCACCCCCAATTGTTGGTGAAACGGTATCTATCCAATTCTGGGATGGCTCTGGTTGGTATGAAATAGACACTCAGACGACGAACTCAACTGGAGGATTTCTTTCATCACTTGGGTTTGTAACATATGATGAAGGTGTCTACCTCTTCCGTGTTCAATACATCAGTACGAATCCATTGTACAATGATACAGTTGCATACTGTGATATCACTCGCATCAAGTACCAGGTCAATCTTGAAGTCACACTCGACTTCAATCCGGTCTATCAGAATGAAACTCTCACAATACATGCATACCTCTACTTCCCGCATAATGGAACAGCTTTTTCGAATGGAGATGTGGATATCTGGTGGGATAACGGTACAGCAGTATATCTTGGGACTATCACAACTGACGGGACTGGCCAGGGAGATCTACCATATTCTGGCATGGATTGGGACACAGTGCGAACAGGAATCCATGTGTATGGATATTATGCTGGAACTGTATTCTACGGCGCTAATGAGTCATATCACAACATACTGACACTCCAACAATGGTCCACTGCAATATTTGGAGTCAATGTCCCTCTGACTGTCTATAGGTTGACGGAAACAGTAGTTGTCACAGGGACACTCGAGTATGATTTAGTTCCTGCTCCCTATCCTGGAGCAACAGTCGAACTGACACTCTTCGGTTTTACACAGGCAGTCGACATCACAGACATCAATGGTGATTTCTCAATCAATTGGATCATTCCCGGGTCGACTACTCCTGGATTCTATGATTTGTTTGTGGAGTTTAACTCACCATATCCGTGGATTGCGAGCTCATCAGCCTCGGTCCCCCAGATTGAAATCATAGCCCCTGGATATAACTGGCCAGCATTCAACATTGACCCAACAACGGTATACTTGGATCAAGTTTTGACGATTTGGGGCACGGTCACATGGGACAATGGTACACCCTATGCCAACTCTCCAGTGGACTTCTTCTGGGGTGATCCACTAGGAACATATGATACAATACAACTCGATGTGCTAACGGACGGTTCAGGGAACTTCTACTACGAGTATACAGTTCCAACATTTCCAACATCTATACTTCCACTGACCAGACAGGTATGGGGCTACATTGACCCTGCTGGTTATGCTACATCAGGTATCTCCACAGATGACTGGACTGTTTGGGTCACTGTTGACATCATTAGAATCAATCTCGCAACTGCAGTTAACACGACTTCGGTGTATTTGAACCATAATATCGAGTTCTCAGGAACACTACAATTTGCAAACGGAACCCCAATGGTTGGCCATGAAGTTGAGATCTGGTGGGATGGCGGGCTCCTCACAACATTGACCATCAGTGATCCCTTGTTCGGAGCGTACAGTTATATTTACACCGTACCCTGGTCATTTGATCCAGGTGTTGTATCCAGTAACTACGCACTGTTTCGCCCTCCCAGCCTGTCATATGGGGATTTGGACATTCTAACTCCCTTCAGTGATGTAACAGTCATGGAGCTCGTAGACATAATCATGTATGGACAGACCATTACTACAGTCAGTCGTGGCGACACATTCACTGTTTCGGGTGAGGTCCGTAACGATGGAAACTTTGCTGTAGAATCTGTCACAGTAGAGGTCCTATATAATGGAACCGGAACTCCCTTCACTAGTTTCACAGCCACTGATGGCAGTTATTCAATCTCTGTCCAAGTGCCTGCCATACAAGCTCCTGGCATCTACAATATCAGTGTCCGTGTCAATTCGCCATATCACAGATTACGGACTGGACCTGATGAATGGTTCATTCAGGTCTTCATAGATTCAATTGTAACTGCTGACATCACTATGATCGCTAGGATGCCTGGAGAGAATTTTGCTGTTGATATCACACTGTCAGATGACGATGGTAATAACCATGACTTTGAGCAAGTGTCGGTTTATCTAGGTGCTAGGTATCTTGGAGATGTGACACTAATCACAGCGGATGGACAGAGATTCCAATTCACTGTTCCCCTTGACTGGGATAGCGGTGATGGGTCCTTCAATGTCACAGTCTATTACAATCCTCTTCCTTCTACATTCCTCAATCCCAGTTCGTATATGTCCGCTAATTCGATTCATGTCTTCACTGATGTCACATTCACTGCGACCCCTGAAAGGGTCGATCCTGGTCAATCATTCTCTATCCAGTGTAGGTTCTTGGATTCAGATGGTATTCCAATTGCTAGACGCACCGTAGAATTACATTTCAATTTCACAGACGATTATACACTGGGAACAGATGATAATGGGATGATCACATTTCCTGTTTCTGCTCAGGCGGCAGGGACAATTATACAGTTTTCATTCACGTTTGTTGGATTTGGAGTTAATAATATTCAGTCTAATACATTCACAATCAATATCGAAACAACAGGTGGTAATCCATTGCAAGGAACAGATTTACTCATAGCAGGTATCTTACTCTTGGGTGCAGTCATTGCCGTTCTGGCATATCTATACATAGTAAGGGGAATGTTCCGTGGTACCCCAGGAATTTCAAGAGGTATTGACATACCCTCCAAGTTGCGAAATATCAAGAAGCTGGCAGACGCTGGGAAGTACGGTGCCTCAATCACTTTGGCGTACCGAACCTTTGAGCAGATGTGCGGCTCAAAGATAGGCTCAGAGCGGTCTCATAATGAAACTGCTCGTGAGTACTTGGACAGGGTGCTTCAGACAATTCCACTTGATCTTGGGACCGTTGAACAATTCGTGCAGACTTACGAAGAGGCTCGCTTCTCTCATCACGAGATGACTCGTGAGAGGTATGAAGAGGCAGTCAGAATATTCACAGATCTATATCCAAGGATCGATTCAACCGCACCAATAGAGAAAGAGTAAGGAGAGATACAAATGGGCTGGAAAGAGTACGGTCAAGTCATTCTATTCTTATTATCTTGGATGCCAGTGGCCGTTCTAGTGATTAGCCCAGTAGTTGGGACAACATCCCAGTACGACTACGACTTCTCGATCTACAATAACAGAGATTTTGGTCTTAGCCAGTTTGCCTCCAGTATCTCTGATACAGGACGAGAGGTCCTATCAATCCAGGCAAGTATGAGCGTTGCAACACGGTATAATGGCTCAGCTGTACTAGCCATCATGGGTCCTGTGAGAGACTTCACGTTAGATGCCACGTTAGTAATATTCGCGCATCTGATGTCTGGTGGAAGTCTACTCATAGCTGACGACTTTGGGTCTGCGAACTCCTCTATGTTATTCCTAAATACAGTCTTTAGCGGACTTACTGGGACTAATACTAGCGGAGGACTACTCACATTTCTGAGAGGAGTACTCTTCGACTTAGACTCCTACGATACAACCAAAGAACCGCGACTTCCCATAATCAGAGACCTTAGACCAGGAGCTGATGGTGGTGCCCTGACTGCAGGGATCTCTGAGATCCACCTGAACTGGGCTTCAGCGCTCAATCCTTACAGTCTGCTTGGACAGGCAGGGGTCGCGTGGACTACTTCTCGGTCTTGGTGTGAGAAGAACATAAGCGACCCATATCCAAGTCCTGATTCTGATGAGTTGTATGGAAGTCTCCCAGTAGCAGGAGCTATCGATCTTTCTGTAGGTATCCCTGGAGCTGGTAGAATAGTCGCAGTCAGTGATCCGAGTATATTCAACAATGATATGTGGCGTCGCTGGCCTGATAACCAGAGGTTTGGTGCAAACATCATTGAGTGGCTCACCCAAGGAGATACATCAGAACCGGTGTTGTTCTGCGAACAACTCCTTGAGGTTCCACTTTCCGATAGTGAGTTCTTCTTTGGAGTCTACTTGGGTCGAGTCCTCTGGCTCTCTTCACTGCCCTATATTTCAGCCATCTATCCTCTTTTCACTGCCCTTGGAATCAGAAAATACCTGCCTGATATCAAAAAACCAGAGGTGAAGAGTGTATCAGATGTCTTCCTCAGGAAAGGACGGACATACTTCAGCGAGCGGATGGCCTATTATCGGACAGAAGGCAACTACACGCGAGTAGTGAAAATGCTGTATAGACGACTGAGACGAGGTCTCCGAAAAGCACAGCAATGGACAGAATACAATCCCGAGAAAGTTTGGGAAGTCATGCGTTACAAGGACCACAAACTGAAGCAGGATGATTTCTTTAGGATGATCAACCGGATTGAGGAAATCTCTTCAAATCCCAATATCAAGATAAAGGAGAGCGAGATGATGGAGCTCTTCTTCTTCATGCGAAATATCCAATCACATATGGTAGATACAACAACAAGAAAATGAGGTAGAAAAAATGACAACAGAAGATGCGAACGACACTGTGATCGAGGACACCTCTGCGACGATGTCAATCGATGAGGTCCACAAGATCACGAGTGATATTATTCGAGAATGCGGCCGCATTATCGTTGGAAAGGACGAGGCTCTCAGAGACGTACTGATTGCCTTTCTCTCAAACGGCCATGTGGTGCTCGAAGGCGTGCCGGGTCTCGCCAAGACCTACATGGCTCGGACCTTTGCATCAATCCTGGGCTGCGCATTCAAACGAATCCAGCTCACCGTTGATACTCTCCCAGCAGATCTGCTTGGGAGCAACGTATTCAATCAGCGAACAGGAGAGTTCTGGTTCCGAAAGGGTCCAGTGTTCTCAAACCTAGTCCTGGCTGATGAAATCAATAGATGTCCTCCAAAGTCACAGAGCGCTTTGCTTGAAGTGATGGAAGAACGTCAGGTTTCGATTGAGGGTGTTACAAGAAAACTCCCACGACCATTCTTGATCATCGCCACCCAGAATCCAGTAGAACAGGAGGGTACCTATCCTCTTCCTGAGGCACAGCTGGACAGGTTCATGTTCAGACTGATTCTCGATTATCCCACTGATATGGAAGAGGCAGAAATTGTCCGCCGAAAACACCTGGGTGAAGCTTCTGACCTGAATGTCTTGGCTGATCCATCTGCGATGGTTCGAATGCAGAACACATGCAGGACAGTATTCATTGAAGAGGATGTCATCAACTACATTCGCGACATTGTAGTCCGAACAAGAAATGACCCTCAGATCCTACTCGGTGGTTCTCCCAGAGCATCACTAGTGCTCATGAATGCTTCCAAGACACGAGCTGCAATGCATGGTCGTGACTACGTGGTTCCTGAGGATGTTCGTCGCCTATCAGTTCAGACATTGAATCACCGGCTTGTCCTTAAACCAGAGGCTGAGCTTGAAGGACTGACCGTCGAACGTGTCGTATCCAAGATTCTCGGTGAAGTAGACTGTCCCAAGTAGTCCGGCTAGATGGAGAAGATATAAAGTGATAACACAGAGAGGCTTCATGGTAGTCTTCTCAGGAGTCCTACTATTGACTAGTGGGTTCTCTTTCGTGAATTTCTACCTCGTCCTCCTAGGAGTCTATCTCGTGATTGGTTTAGTCGTCACGTTGCCTCTCTTTGCACTGACAGCCAATCTAGCTGGCATTGAAGTAGACCGTCAGATCGACAAGATCAAGGTGTTCTCAGGTGACTTCATCCGTGTACGAGTCACAATCAAGAATGCATCCAGACGACACTTTGACTTCATTGAGGTTCATGACCAGTATCCAGAAACCTGGATTCTAGCCATTGGAGAGAACTTCATGGCTTCTCGGATTGAACCTGGAAGTAGCATGACCTTCTCCTATATTCTCCAAGCAAGGATGCGTGGAAGATATTACTTGGGTCCAACTGAGGTTATCATGCGGGACCGCCTTGGCCTTCACTATTACAAACGAATACTCAAAGAACAGACGGAGGTTTTAGTGTATCCTACTTGGAAAGATGTCCGACGAATGGAGGCTCTCGGTAAACAGAGACAGCTCGGTCTTATGTTCGGTGCTCATCGTACAAAGACAGTCGGAATGGGTACTGACTTTGCAGGTTTCAGAGAGTACGTTCCTGGAGATGAGTTTCGACTCATCGATTGGAAGGTCAGTGCGAAACGCGGTGATATGGTCATCAAACAGTGGGAGCAGGAGAAAAATGTCCAAGTAATCTGCATGGTGGACAGCAGCGGAAGCATGGGCAATGGATATCCTGAGAACACAAAGCTGGAATATGCCATCAGAGCTGCTGTACTCCTCACCCATATGGGTCTTGAGCGAAAGGATCTAGTGGGGACTTGTGTATTCAGCGACCTTGTTCATGGTTATATCCCCCCAGGTGCTCGACCCACTCACTTGTATGATGTTCTAGAGATTCTTGCTATGGCAGAACCGAGAGGCTGGAGTGACTATGAAACCGCAATCTCTCATGTTGTTTCTCAGAGTAAGAAACGCTCTTTGATTATCTGGATGACTGATCTTGAAGAGAGTCCAGCTCCACTGATCAACGCCATGAAGACACTCGTGGCAAACGGTCACAAGGCTATGGTGATTAGTCCTTTTGGTCCTTGGTTCGAAGCTCCTGTGGGTCAATTCGGACCGGTGGAGAAAGTACTCTCAGAAGCTGTATCTGAGGAGCTCTGGGAGCGAAGAACAAAGATTGCTAGAGCATTGGCTCGTTTTGGCATTCAGGTGATTAACGTAGGACCTGAGGACTTCTTGCCTACAATCATCAGGACATACGAGAAGGCCAAACAGACGGGGGTGGCAACATTTTGAAGGCTGTCACTTGGATTCTTCGGATTGCATCCATTGCTACCTTCGCAGTAATGGCATACCTCGTATATGCAATACTGGATGTTAATGACTTCTGGCACTGGGACGCTCCCTATGCATTCATAGTCACAGTATTTCGTCTCTTGTCTCTCATCATATTTTTCTTGACAACAACGATGATTGCTGGTCTCATCAGTGCTTTTGCTGGAGGAGCAATGCCAAATGATCTAGTGGTAGGTCTGTACAATACAATCGTTCTGAGAACTTGGTATATGCAACCATATGGCGTGAGTGATCCTCTGACAAATGTTACTCAGGTATGGGCGTCATTCCAGGCCAACCTTCTGAACTCCCTCTATGCACTCTGGGACAACACCTTTCTCTTCCTGTATTTTCTCTTCGCAGGAATAGGAATTGCCCTGTTCCTCCAGTCTCTAGTTCGTATGGAACACAAGTTTGTCGGTGGCGCGTTCCTCTCGATTCAAGCAATTGTTATCATTGCTGCATACCGAATGCTTATCGTTCCTGATCTGAGTCCTTTTCCAGCTGACTTTGTTGTTTTCATATTTCGACCAGCTCAGTTGCTGGCGCTTGTTTCATTTGCTTATCTAGAAGTCAGTTATCAGATGATCTATAGCTATTCAGTTGGAAAGCCTGTAGAAGACCGAGAAGAAACCCTGAAGAAACAACTACTTGCCCTTCGCCAAGCTACGAGGAAGCAAGATGCGATTGAACGTGGTGAGAAAGTAAGCATCACAGGTATGAGTCGTACAACTGGTGCTACTGCATTCTCGTTCCTCAGAGAAGCTATTGAACGTAAGGTTGTTGGGACTCAAGATGCCCTCGAGAGTCTTGATGCAGTTTCTGATGTTCGCAGACTACAAATCTATGTTGATGAACTACTTCAATCTGACCCACGAGCACGAGATGAACTGACAGCAAAGGCTGCAGCCCCCTCATCATCCTATGTTATTGCCTCTACGATAACAGGTTCAATAATCAGATTCCTTACTGTTATTGTACTTTCCTTTATTCTCATGAGTCCGAGTGTTGTATCAACCCTCCTCAACCTGCCCCTTGGAATCCAAGATAGTGTTGAACTGTTTCAACCTGAAATTGTTCTGCTGTTCTTGGTGCCTATAGTGTTACTCTTTCCATTCGCAGCAATGGTCATCAGTTGGTTTTCAAAGCGGGAAGTAATCGAGAAACCCAAGCTCTCTAAGGAAGAAAAAGAAGCCGAGAAGCAGAGAAAGAAGGATTTGGCTCGGAAGAGGCGTGAGGCTGATAGGGCTCGAAGAGAACGCGCGAGAGCAAGGAAGAAACGCAGGGGAGATGAAACTGAAGTTGATGAATGGGACAAAGCCCTTGCGGAGAGCTTCAAGCGTTAGAGGAGCATAAGGGCACTCATCATTACCCAAATCACTGTAACAACGGCTTCTCCAGCAACAATTCCACTCAGTATTCGACTGGTGACACTATATCCTGCATCATAGACCTCAATCTGTTGCTGTTGTAGGTCCGGAGTTTTTGGACTGAGCCCCTTTTGCTCTTTCATCTTGTAGTTGATGTAACCTCCAATCAGTATCGTGACCGAGGTGGCTGGAGGTATGAGTACTCCCACAACAAGACTCATTGGACTGAGTCCACGTTTGCTAAGTTCGCGACCAGCGAGAAAACCACCGACTGCCCATGAAAAGAGATACAGAAACATAACAAGGAGATCTACTCCCTCCAGTCCTCCCAATCCCGGTAATCCAATACCTTCACCAATCCCCTCCAGACTTGTTACAAGAAATCCAAACAGTTGTGCTGCTGGTGCAGGAAAAGCTGTACTTCCAAACCCATATACACTAAACAGTTGAAAAGTAATCAATGATCCAAACGTTGTTCCGAGCATAGCACCAATAAACACTGCCTTGACAATGTCTCTCCCACGGACTCCAGTCAACCTACCCAGTTTGAGATGGACCAGTAATGCAATTGCAGAGTCTTGTACTGCACCCAGCATCCCAATGAAAGTAGTAATCGCTGAGAAGGTGACTTTGAAGAATAGAATTGCTGGAATTGCTACAATGTCAGAAATATACCCAGCAAGCATTCCGGTTTCACTGATTGCCCTAGCAGTGAAATATGCTGAAACAAGAGCAAGTGGAGTGCCAAATATAAAGAGTAGCCAATGGATCTGTAGTGGTTCTGTTGCACTCTGCAAGAATGGTGTGAGGAACCAGAACACGATTATTCCTATCACCATAAAGATACTCATCGAAAAGAAGGCTATCCATGGAGGAATCTGACCTCTTCGTGACCGTAGATATCCTCTCGGATTTTCAACAATCTCTCTGATCTCTTCCCTAAAGGTTTCAATTGAGAACAGCTCTTCTCTTACTCTGAGGACTCTGGGTAGTTCCTTGGTCTTGTGTGGAGTATCTACTATTATCGCTCCTTCCTCTTCCTCTCTCTTTGAATGTTCCTCGAACTCTTCAGGAGAGAGATTCTTCTCCTTCCTGCCACTGAGGACATCTCCAAGTATTATTGTGACAAAGAGGCCCAATGCAAAATACAATATCTCCGGTCTCTTGAGGTGTGTACTATATGCAATCGTTCCATTTGCGCCCTCGATGAATATCCAGATGAGAATCGAGATTATACTGCCTATGGCCATTATGACTGATCTTTTCCATCCTACAAAGAACCCAATGCCAGCAATCATAGGTGAATTGCTGATTCCAATCCAATCAGGGATCGCGGCAGCCGCAGGAATGATTGGTCCCAAGGCATGTGGGACAGCGCTCAATGACGCCCCCGTAGTTCCTTCAACGATCTTTGAAGTGCCTACCCATGCCCCGGAAGCAGCTATACCCACTCCTACTGATTTCCTTGCCTCAGAGTCGCCTCCAATTGAGTTGATACACTCAGCTTGAGGTTGAACCTGTGGCCAGGCTTCCTTCTCAAAACGATCACGAAACGGAGCCAATAGAATGAGTCCGAAGATTGCACTGATTCCTGTCGTGAAAATGATGAAGATCAATGTGATTGTAGGATCATATGCACTGAGGGTCTTATTGAATAGGGGATTTTCAGTGTCGAAAATTGCTATTGCAGGGTATGTCATTAGTACTCCAATAGCGACCATTGATGAGGAGTTGGCTATCGCCACCACAACAGCGTTCTCTTCTCGAGTATATACTCCATATATGCTCAGGAAAATCGCACCAAGCATCTCAGCTCCTACCAGAAAAACAACCCCTAGTTTCAAGGCTAGGTAGATGCCCATAAACGTCATCACAATGCCTACAATCAATCCGGTACCTAAAGCGCGTTTTGTAAGGGGAAACTTTGGTTCTGCCCTGACAATTCCATAGATGGCCAATCCTCCTATAGCCATGACCACGGCCTCAGTGAAGAATGCAAAATAGGAACTTAGGATTAGATACATAATCATCAGGAATGAAATAGCACCCAGCATTTTCTTATCAGGTGGTGGTCTAAACACTGATAGATAGAGCAGGGCTATCTCTAGGACTAATGCAAAGATCACATCTGGATGGGACCATCTCCCCTCTGCCATTAAGATTAATGTGTAAAATATCCCTGCGGAAAAGAGTCCTGCAAGGAATGACCTCTTCGGGTCAGGTCTCACCTTTGTCGTCATTACAATGTAGATAACAAGAGCTCCAATTGTAATGATCGTCATCTCTGAGAAAATTCCGAAAAACAGACTGAAAGGCAGATAGATTGCTGTGACAAAGACAGCTACTACCAGCTCTTTGAGCTCAAACGGCTTTCTGTACAATGTGAAATAGAGTAGTGTCGAAGTGGTCACAAGAGAGATTACGACGTCAGGATGGAACCATCTTCCCATGATCATTAGAATTATTGAGTATAACGCTCCAGCTGAGAATAATCCTGAAAGAAGAGATTTTGTTATGACAGGTCTAAAAATTGTCGTTATTACCAGATAGAACAATGCAATTGCAATTGCGACAATAACCATCTCTGAAAAAATACCTATCAAGAAACTGAGTGGGATATAGATTGCAGAGAAACAGAAAATCATCACACGACCTATAAAGTCTGGAGGAGGGCGGTAAAGCGAGAGATATAGGAATACAAAGGATGTCAGAAGAGCAATGATGACAGCTGGCTCAGCATAGCGTCCCATGACCATTGCAAACAGAACATAGAAGATAAATCCTGAAAAGATATAGCTTAGGAATCTTCTAGTTCGGTCCTTCAATGCTGTTTTCTCCGGGTCGATCGAGGTCTATGGTCCTTCCTACATCTGGCCATCAAATCCTGTATATAACTGCCTATGTCATATCTGACAGATTTTTTCTGACACTCTCAAGGCTCATTCCCTGAATAAGAAGAGTCTTCTCTCTTGACTTGTGTCCTGCAACAAGGGTGATATTACTTGTAGAGGTCGATAGTACTTTAGCCATTTTCTTAATCAGTTCTGAATTTGCCTTCCCTTCTCTTGCGGGACTATTCAGATTTAGCACTATGACCTCTGACGATATCTCGGCAACAAGATTCTTCTCTCTTGACCTAGGACGTACGACCACTTTGAGAAGAATTCCTCTCTCAGTTTCCCAAATTG
Organism: Candidatus Thorarchaeota archaeon; assembly: GCA_048882045.1. Taxonomy (GTDB): domain Archaea; phylum Asgardarchaeota; class Thorarchaeia; order Thorarchaeales; family Thorarchaeaceae; genus SMTZ1-45. The sequence goes on from JBHLRZ010000012.1 coordinate 56,983, forward strand.
CAGAACTCATGATGATTTGTCAGCACTTGTCTATATGAGTTCTGTCACGGTACTCGTCAAAGATTTGTTTATTTGTGGAATATACAGGAGGTTCTTGTTGACCGTAGAAGTACGGGGTGAATTCACATGAGCGATCCTGTAATGGATGCATATACGCAAGCATACAATAGTTCAGGCAATATGGTTCAAGCTTTTGGCGTGATAACTGAAAGCGGACAAGTCCTATGGCAGAGTAACAACTGGGACCTTACAGCTGAGGCGTCCAGTCTAATTTCTGCTGTTAAATCGAGAAGCTCTTCAGTCGTGCAGAACTCAGTCAAATATAGCACAATGAGGTCTACTCCTGAGAGTCTAGTGGCTCGCAATGTCCAGGGGAATGGAATCCTCATCCTGACAAAGATTGACGCTGCAGGTGACCGATGGGTTGTAGCATGGGCTGATGCAAGTGCACAGCCAGATGGTGTCTACGTAGACGTTGACCGTGCTGCAAAGACCCTTCGTGGTAAGATTTAATCGAGAAATCAGGGGGACTTTCTGAGACGAATCCCCCTAGATTACTCCTCTCAGAATCTGGAGGCCTTCTTTTGAGCTCGACAATAGGAAACGAATGGACACAACTCTACTCGAACAATCCTAAGGTCCAAGCGTTCGCAGTCGCCAAGGATGAGGCCATCATTTGGCAGACCGATAATTGGGACTTGGTAGAGGATGTAGAAGGGATCATTAAAGCAATCTCTGGTGACAAAGGTAGCGTTTCTGTTGGAGGAGTCAAATACAAACGAGTCTCATCATCAGATGACTCCTATCTTGCCACAGCTGACAACGACCAAGGACATCTTCTCATTGTCAAGATCGACGAGAATGCTTGGGCTGTTGCTTTTGCAGTCCCTATTGCAATACCTGAGCTTTCAATCATAGACGTGAAAAAGACTGCAACACAGCTAAAAGGTCACGTCTGATCTCATTTTCCTGGAAATAGTATTTCCCTGATTCTGTATATGATATCCATATACTCCTTAGATCCTAAGGAGTAATAATCTAGCAGCATCTCATACATACTCAGAATCTCTTTGTTTGCCACATCTAGGCTGACCATCTCTGCAATCTTGGTCCTCCACTCGTGTTGCATTTTTGCTCTTTTGACACTTAGCTCCAAGAGCTCTGTGCGCTGTTCTTCAGAGAGATTAAGGTTGAATGCGTCTAGCATCTTTAACGTGTAATCTTCAAGCTTCTCCCTGATGCGTTTCTCCTCAGTACCCCACGCACCTGTGGTCAACATAAATCCCTTCGCAGTTCTACGATAGTAATCGGTTGTTCTCTTTCCGGTTTTGACAGTACCATACTTGACAACATATCCTGCCTTTTCTAAAATTGGTAGATGGTGGTAAACCTGATTCTTCGTGATCTTTTCACCGTCATAGCAACACTCAGGTGACTGTTTCACTATCTCGACCACAGACAAGACATTTCGTTTGACTTTTCTCCTTGTTCTGATGGTTGTATCTCCCTCAACGGTTTCTGTGGTGATGGTGTCTTCGATTCCTTTTCGTAAGACTTGCAAGATGTTGTATCGCACAATCTCATCCAAGACTTCTGCCTTTTCGTCGTCTGTCACAAAAATGATCTCTTTCTGAGGTTCCTTGCCCTCTTTCGTATACTTTATTCCTTTGAGGCTGTCCGTTTCTTCCGTCGTAAAGTCTGTGTCATCGCCCATATTATTCTTCACCAATGCATTTCTGATCCGTCGATTCTTCAAGCGACTCGGATAGCCCTGGAATCGTTGGTCCTCATTTTTCTCATGGGTTTTGGATTTTAAAACCCACTAGGAGCGCTTTAAACTGCTCCTTGCTTGTTCTATAATCGTATATGGCTAAATATAAGTTTGTTGTTCAGACTATTTGTGTGCTATGTACGTGATTTTATAACCAAATACTGAATTTTAGTGTTTAACAACAACGTAAAAAACCTAAATGGTTGGTGGCACAAACCTTATATACAATTTTAGTGTGACAGAACCTGTGAAACATCATGGCTTTCGTGAGACTAACGAACAACGAACGTGAGAAGTTGAATAACAAGATGGCGAAGGTCCAAACAGCCTACGCCCTCGCATACTCTTACCAGTACAGGAGGTAAACAAGAAATGGCACTAGCTAAGACAGTCCCAAGGAAGAAGTACGTTGACAAGAAACAGATTTCTACTGAGGCTATCACTCATTCCTACAAGTACAGGTAGATTGCAATGACTCCGATCAACGAACAAATTGCATTCCTCCCTGAAAAGGAGAGCCGTTCAGTAGACGCGGACAAGCGTCCAGTACTTACTACTGAAGAAGTGCTCTTGTTGGAAGCAACCTGAGCACTCCAACTCTTTTTGCCGATATACTCTGGTGATTTCTCACCAATACGCATCATTTTCTGAAACTGATTTGATAGAAGGTCTCGTTCATGACATAGGTCAACTCTACATCTTTTGCCTTCTCTGGAATATGTTGTAGAGGAGGTCGTGCTGCAAAGAGTGAGTTGGCCTCTATGATTGCCTTTCCTTCCTCCGTTTCCATCTTCTTGGGTGAAAGCCCTTCATCCACAACGATAATGACTCCACCTGGCTTTGCGATTCGAAGCATCTCGTTGAGAGAGCCTGGAATGTCTGAGAAAGTGTTGATACCACCAGAATGCAATACAATGTCGAACTGGTTCTTCTGATATGGGATGTTGAAGACGCTACCATGGGTAAGACTAACATAGAGCCCAACCTCGACAAACTTCCGTTGAGAAACAGCAAGCATCCCTGTTGAGAGGTCCATCCCATGTAGATTGAACCTGTCCATCTGTTTCTCGAATTGATCATGAATGGCTATGAAGTTGGCTCCGGTTCCAATGCTGACATCTATTATCTTCACTGGGCCCTCTATTGGAATAAACATATGGAAATTCTGACGTTCCTTCATCAGATCTATACCTAGCCAGTCATCGTATTGTTTGACCAGCTCGTCGTAGGTTTCAGCCATCTCGTCATATTCTGATATCCACTTAGCATCTTCATCGCTGATCGGAGGATGCACCAGCGATGGTATTCCCTTACTTACAGACCAGATGTGTCCCTTCACACAGACAATTTCTCCCTCCATGAGGTCTCCGTTACTTCGCAGTTCTTTCCCGCACTTAGGACATCTCAGGACCTTTAGATGGGCATCATCCATTGTATCGCCTCACACTACTACAGGTCATTCGGTTAAAATATGAATCGAATGAGATTTTGTACATCATAGGATATGTTATCCTAAGACGTTGGGTTTCTGACTATTCCCTCATGACACTCTGAATCATCGCCTCGACCCCTGACAGAACTGTCTTGACAACCTGCCACTGAATCATCACGACAAGTCTGCTTCGGATGTGCAAAGCCCACGGTTGTGAGCTCTCATCACTTGGAAGAAACACTCCCACACTCTCTCTTCCATCAACGTTCATGATAAGCATCCTCGTTGGTTCCATCTCGTCTGGATGGAGATCGGGTGGCGTCTGAAATACTTCCTTGAAACTCTCTAACAGTATTTCCTTACTTGGCATTGCAATCTTGATGTCCAAGTAGTGCTTTAGATCCTCTATCTCCATAGCCCCCGGGGTTGTAGTGTATACCTCTATTTTGACATCTCGGTTCTTAGCCGAGCTGAATGCCCCTCTCAGTCTGCCCAAGAGAACAGGTGACGCTGAGGCAATTGACACGAACTCCTCAGCCTCTTCAATTGCTGACCGTAATCCAACAATGACCTGATCCATTCCTTCAACAGCCCAGGCAAACTCCTTCGGTCGAGTATCTCTCAGTACTTGGAGTCCTTGAAGGACTTTACGGGCACTTGAGGCTGAGCTCTTCACTTTCTCTTCTAGGTGGTCTAATGCAGCATCAACAGGAGCAGGATCGAACTCTGTAGGATCACTTCCTGTGACCTTCTTGATTATCCCTCTCTTGTCTAGCATATCAAGGGTTTCATACACTTTGCTTCGAGGAATGCCTGACTCCTCTGCGATTTCTCTTGCTGTGGATCTACCAATCTTGACAAGAGCATGATACGCCTTTGCTTCATTCTTGGTAAGACCGAGGCTGGTAAGGTCATTGACAATAGTGTCTTGAACCACATCGACCACCTTAGACACCTAATTCGATTTGAATATTAAATCTCTTGTCACTTTAGGAGTGACACAAAAACCTCATTCATTATCTATATCTTCGCCTTCAATTATCCTTTCGATTTCATAGAGGCGACCAACGATTGCAACACCCTTGTCGGTCAGGGAGAGATACGGACTATCATTCTCTCCACGGAGGAGATAGACCAGCTCTTCTTTCACTAGTCTGTCCCGTATTTTGTCATAGTTCTCGTCTGAAGCCATGTTTGCCCTGAGGTCCTTTTCAAACCTGTCCCCCCATATGATTTGGAAAAGAATCTCACGAACTTCCGGTCGGACTAGAAACTCAATTGTCATGTTTCTCTCTACAGGTTCCCAGCTGTAATGAAGTCTATGCTGTCATCCCCAGAGTGACACCAGCATAATATGTTCTCGAGCTACTTTCATACCTAGGTGATTCTACTGGCTTCAATAGTTGAAATATCGAATCTTTCCCACATCTACAGTGGCGACATCAAGGCGCTTGATGATCTTTCTTTCAGTGTAGAGGAAGGAGAGCTGATCGCTCTTCTTGGACCGAACGGAGCTGGCAAGTCAACAACTGTAAAGATGATAACTGGAATCCTGAAACCCACATCTGGTAGTGTCAAGGTTTCAGGCCACGAGGTCACAGATAGTCTGGATGAAGTCAGGAAACTCATAGGTTTCATGCCACAAGAAACTGCACTCTATCAGGACTTGACCGCACATGAGGCACTCGAGTATCATGCTGAGCTCTATGGGGTTCCCAAAGAAGAGGTAAAGGATCGTATTTCCAAGATGCTCGAATTAGCTGGTCTCACTTATCGAAAAGATGATTTGGTGAAGACCTATTCTGGTGGAATGAAGAGGCGACTAGCGCTCGTACGGTCAATATTGCATGACTCCGAACTCCTCATCCTTGATGAAATGTCATTGGGTGTAGATGTCCAGAGTCGAAACCTGATATGGAATCAGGTTCGCAAGATGAGGGATGAAGGAAGGACAGTCATTTTCTGCACGAACTACATGGATGAGGCCGAAGCTTTGGCAGACCGAGTTGTTGTAATTGACAATGGACGTCTTGTTGCTAGTGGGACACCTAGTGATTTGAAACGTCAATATGTTGGGGATTTTTTGATTGAGGTCTTGTTGGAAGGAATGGACTCCTCACAAGACTCAGAATGGTTGACCAAAAGCATCGGCTTTGAGGTGGAGAAGGTTTCAGACCCACTGAACGGAGGGCCCAGAACAGCTTGGATTCGTAGTCAATCGGGTCACTCAGATCTACCTCTAGTGATTGGTAAACTGTCTGAAATTGGATTGATAGTTAAGCAGGCATCCATGAGAGAACCATCTCTTGGAGATGTCTTCCTTGCGATCACTGGCTCGAAATTGAGGGATTGATATGCTCCGTGAGATAGTCGCAATAGTGAAGAAAGACCTGAAACAGGCCAAGAGAGACCCTAAGTTCATTGCACCAAGCCTGATCATCCCCTTTGTTTTTCTTCTTGTATACACTATCATGTGGACGTCAGTTGGAGGAGGTGAGTCTTTCGCATGTGGGCTCGTTGTAGAGGATCTATCTCCTGAAGCCAATGATATGGCCAATATCATTGAGAATATGGTGTCTACAACAAATCACACATGGTTCAGCATAGAACGTTATGATGCTGAAACTGCTGATGAACTCTATCGGAGTACATCTCTAATCGCTTACATTTTGATACCCGCGGGATTTGGAAATAACATTACGTCAGGTCAAGATGCAGTTGTTATTATGTACATTAACAATGCCAATGATGATGTAGTTAAGAACTATGTACACAGAGTAGAAGCAGCAGTCCTACTATTCAACCAAGGAGCTGTCTATCCTGAGTTTGATCAGTCTGATGCACGAATAGCCATTGATGAATCATTTAGTCTGGTCGAAACCCCTTCCAATCTCAAATACATGGCAGCCGTAGCAATCTTACTTTCGCTCATGGCCTGTTCTCTTGCAAGTCAGGCTATGCTGACAGCAACCGAATTCGAAACAAATGCCCTCCAAGACACTCTGAACTCTCCAACCCCTCGACTTGCTCTGGTTCTTGGTCGAACTATAGCTGCTATTCCTAGATCCTTGTCCGCGGTCTTGATATCTGCTCCTGTGATTTGTTTCGGTATGGGTGTGTTCCCAACAGGAAACATACTCGTGCTCATCGGAATTCTATTTCTCACAATTATTGCGCTAGTGCCAATTGGCGAACTGCTTGGAATGAAGATACGAAACCGAGAACAGGCCCTGCTTGCTGCAGTTCTGTTCACAGTGTTTGCATTCTATATAGGAGGCGGCATTGCTCCTATTGGACTATCTCCAGCTCCAATAAGGGTGATTGCAGGGATTTTCCCAACCACTCATTCATACTTTCTATGGACCCGCGTGTTCTTCTCTGACACGGTTCTTGGATTGACAACAAGCTCGTTGTTTCTAGTTGGTTCATGGATTGCTTTGTCAGCTGTCGTGCTTCATCTCATGAAGAAGGAGGTAGAACGGTCTTGAATTTGTCATTTAGAGTAGTTCGAGCCAGCCTTCTCAAAGAGATGCGAGTGTGGAAACGAAGTCCTCACAAATTGGCTTTAGTAATCCTTCTGCCACTGATGTTCTTCTCCGGATTCAGTATGCTCATGGGAGGAGTGTATTTCGGAAGTGGTGTTGAAACAGCTGTGGTCATACAGGAACAGAATCCTGGTTTCTACACGGAGGCTCTGATTGAGATTTTAGGAGAGTATGATCCGATCCCACCAAGGCTTGACCCAATAATGATGGACTCGGAAACAGCCAATGCTCTTTTCCAGAATGGTGAGATTCTACTCGTCATTACTATCCCTGAGGGATTCGAGGATGCCATCGCGAACAATGACACCACATCGATTCAAGTCCAAGTTGCAAATATCCATGAAGATCTGACAAAGAACTTGCGAATGCCAGTCATACGCAAGATTGACCTCTTCTATCAGAGATATTTGCTAAATGACTCCCTAGTTGACTTTGAGGTAGAGAGTCTCCGACCTTTCACACCACCAAGATTGGCTTACATGGCTTGGACAATCGCAATCTACTCGGTCATGTTTGGAGGAATCTTTGCTGCAGGTTCTGCAATGACACAGGAATTCGAACAGGATACAATGGATGAACTTATCCTCTCCAACCAGTCTCCCATTGCAATATACGCAGGCAAGATGCTGAGTGGTGTCATAATTGCTCATGTGGCCTTACCATTTCTTTTCCTACTCAGCTTCGCGCTCTTTGGGGTCTGGCCCAACGGAGATATTCTTGTCTTTCTTGCAATGACACTTCCCCTAGCAATATTCAGCTCAGGACTTGGATTGATTGCAGGAGCTATCTTCAGAAATTCTGTCTTTGTTGTACCTGTTGCAGCTCTTGGTGGTATCTTCTATTGGATCACTGGTGGCGGAATTGCTCCTTTGGAACTTGTAGGTGAAACGTTCGGTATGTTTGACGAATATCTTCCTGTTTCCAATGTCTATCGGTCCATGATCAGAATGTTCGTTGAAGGAAGTTATGGAACATTAATCATCGATACCGCTGTGATTGTCACATTTGCAATCATCTTTCTACTGATATCCCCACTCATCGCAAACCGGTTGAGCGGTGTAGATATCGGTACAAAGCTGGAGAAGATAAAGCAGCGAAGAGCTAAAGGGACTCAACAACAACTTCAGTCAACTTAGGATTGTGATTTCTATTGTAGAGCCAGAACAGACCATATGATACCAGAGACATCACCATAGCGAATAACATGATTGGCGTATACCCTGGCCATATTGTATAGATGACTGCTGCAAGAACGGGCCCTATGATTCCAGACAATGACAACATTGATTCAAGTAGTCCTGATGCTGTCGACCTTTCCTCATTGTTCTCGGTCACGTACTTCAAGGCACCAACATAGAGTGTTGCCCAGGCAAATCCCAGGAGAATTTGCGACGGCAGAATCTCGATGATATTTGTCGCGAATGGGAACCAAGCGAATGTCACAGCTGAAGCTACTAATCCTATTGCTACTGATTTACGACTGTCTATCCGATCAGTTATGGTGACCATGAATAGCACTTGCGAAATCGAATTTGTCGCTTGGACTATTGAAATCATGAATGGATCTCCTCCAATGTCATAGAGAAATAGAGGCCACAGAGTCCAGATGGCAAATGCACTACTATGTCGAATAAGGACAGCCATGTAAATCGAAATGTTTCGCTTGAAGGTTTCAACTGGGAACCAAGGAACATCCATTTTGAACTCCTGCATGGGCGGCAGAGTGAGCGATGATCCAAATGCAATGATGAGGAATATTGTTGACATGAGAAATGCATAGTAGATGTTGAAACCCGCTGCGTATCCTGCAAACAGCGTTCCTACTCCCCAGCCTGCAGCCCCCCAGGTGGCGAACCTCCCCATCTTCATCTTAGACTCAAAGGCGTAAGCAGCTAGAGCTCCAGGATACATGCCGACACAAAAACCATTCATCAGGCGTACAATAAACAGGGTTTCGAAGTTTGAAGACAAGAGGAGTAGAGCGAAGGATAGAGTGGCTAAGAACAGACCTAACCTGATGATCTTTCTTCTTCCATAGACATCTCCAGCTCTGCCAAAGACATAGGATGAGAGAAACCTTGCTGTTGCATATCCTGCAACTATTACTGTGATAAGAATCTCAGAGATACCCAGCTCTTCTCTTGCAAGAATCGGTAAATATGTGAAAGCAGAGAGCATTGCAGCCCCTGCCATAATCTGGATTGTCTCAGTCCTCAAGAAAGTGTCACTGACTCGGCGCCATTATTGTGCCTTTTCAATTGTACTATGTGCTCAAATCCAATTTCTTCGCCAAGTAGCAAAACCTTTTGTCCTCTCCCACAAAATATGGCACAAATGAAGGTTGGATGCGAGTATTGGTAGACTTCTCACCTCGTGCAAAATTCATTGCAATAACAGTGGACGAGCTCATTCTTGTACCAATTGCGATAATCATTGTGTACTATTTCAAACCCGAATGGCTTCTCCCTATCACCGTCCTGCTAATCATTGGAGCTGCAATCTTTGTCGCTGGAAAATACTACCTCATCTATCCCTCCCTTCTTGATACTCCTCAGGAGTTCTATGAACTGAAGGGTCTCAAAGGAACGGTGATTGACACAGTCACACAAACATCGGGGAAGATCAAGGTAGGAGCTGAGATCTGGGACGCTCGTTGTGATATCGGTGAGATCGAAAAAGGAACGCAAGTGGTCATTGTATCTCGCGACTTCATGAAGGTTCGTGTAGAACCCATCGGATTCAGTAATGACTAGGAGAGCAATTTCATCATTAGATGAATCGTCATTTCCACGTCTAGTAGATTCACTGCCTCAAAGGCACTGTGTGAATATCTGCATGGTACTGCCAGTACTGCGACTGTCTGTCCTTGAGATGCAAACTGAACTCCATCTGTCATGTAGTTGTGAAAGACTGCTCTCTGAATTGGGATCTTTTCCATTTCAGCAATCTTGACTATACGTAGGATTAACTCATGCGAGTAATGCAGTGCGTTGTCCTTTATCACCACTACCGGGCCTTTCCCTAGTGAAATCCCAGATTCTCCCTTGGTACCAGGATAGTCGTCTGCGAGGCCTATGTCTAGCACGATTATCTCATCCACATCCAAGTCTCGTGCTACTGCAGCAGCTCCTTTTGCACCCAACTCCTCCATTACGGTCGATACAAAGGTAATAGTTGGCCGCTTTGTCTTTGCAATTTTCGAAAAATGCTCCAGTACCTTGAGGAGTATAGTGAGACCGATTCTGTCATCCATGGACTTGCCTGCTACTATGTGATCCATGAGTTTCTCAACAGGTGCAGCATAGATGACAGGGTCTCCTACGTTAATGCCTTGTTCTTTTACTTGATCGGCACTCGTGGCCCCTATGTCGAGAAAGACCTCCTCATACGTAGGAATTCTCTTTTTCACCTTGGGTCCTGCTATATGTGCAGTCTGGACACAGAATACCCCTGGTACAAAGCCGTTCTCAGCCATGATCAAGACCCATTGCCCCGGCAAAAGTCTGAGGTCTGGTATATGTCCCTGTGTGTTCCATTTAACTCTCAGGAATCCTTTATCGTCGATATTGCTGACTAGAAAACCTACTTCATCAGCATGGGCAACTACAGCGAAGTGCTTGTCAACACCGCCCTCTAGTGTGCAAACGACATTGCCTATTTTGTCTTGGACGAAACTCCCACAGTGTTGCTTGAATTGCTCTTTGACTATATCTTGGACAAGTCCTTCTCTCCCAACAGGACCTGGTGTCGCTGATAGAATCTTTAGAAGATCAAGGGTTTCCTCAGACATGATGAACAGCCACGCAATCTTTTGTGAAACTCCCACTTAAGGGTCAGCTTCCATACTCTAGTAAGCTATTTTGGAGATTTGTGAGGATTTCTGATTCTGAATTGGTTGTCTTCAGCCATCTTTCTCCTTTTCAAATGTAATCTCTGGAGAATACCCTACAATTACCTGAGAATATATTGAGTTCCTGACAGACATCTGTATGGCATTCGAAGACACTCTTATAGGGTTAGGAATTGGACTCGTTCTCGCGGTACTTGTTTATCTAATTATGAAGATTCAGCTCCGCCACAGAATCTCTATGGTTGAGAATGAGTTTGCACTGACATGGGCTGAAAAGGAGGCATCAGTAAGAAAGGATGCAGCCGATAGGAGTCGTTATGTGTTGAAGGGCAAGATTGCCGAACACATGGTCCCTATGTACAGGGATGTCTTCAACTTCGATCCCGCTGACGCTAGGTTCATTGGCGCTCCAATTGACTACCTTATTTTTGATGGCTACACAGCAGCAAAAGACGGAGGTTCTGATAGAGAGATTATCGTTGTGCTTGCTGACATAAAGACTGGGAACGCTCAGCTAAACCGAACTGAACGGAAGATCAAAGAGGCAGTGGAAAAGGGTAGGGTTCGCTGGGAAACGATCAGACTCGATTTTTGACTTCTACTCACAGAAGCAGTCCTTCATGATTGCTCTCATCACAGCGTCATTCATAGACTGTTCATCAGGGATTCCTGTGAGTTTCATATCGCAGATTCTGATAGTGGGGAGCATAGCAATGTCATCAGTCCCACATCCGCACTCATCATCAGAATCCACGTCTATCTTACAAATTGCCGAATTGGAAACTCCAAATCCCATCAAAGCATCTGCTAACATTTCTGTGGCTGCATCACAGAACACGCAGAACTTTCCAGTGTAGAATATTATACACCCGCATCTTCCGCATGGTGTTTTCATTTCTATATCTGCCGTAGGAATAGCCTCCGCTTTCATTGCAGCATCTCCAAGGACCTAGATGACATCTTCGCATGTATAGGGTCCAAGTTCTAAAGAACTCGAGTAAGACCCTTATAAACTAATAGGTCTTAATATGTTATAACTGTAAGTAGTGCGGACCTGTACAGTTTCTCCTCTGCCATTAGTTCATTCAGATGGTTCTAAATCGATTCTTGAAGATTCTTCAATCTCTTCCTCGGCAGCCTCTAAATCTTGAACCTCATCAGGAGCCGGCGGTTGAGGTGGTGGAGGTGCTTGTTGTGGTTGCTGAGACGGTATTGGTGTTGAAGCCCCTTTCGGCTTGAAAACTCTGGGATGGATAAATCTACCAAATATACCACCCAAGAGACCAAAGAAAAGAGCCATTGCATATACAAATGGGGCAAGTATGATCAGTAGTGCGATGATCACTAGGCCTTCAATCCAGGGAACTGGTTCATCTGGGAATCTTAAACTGTATGACAATGATAGCCCCATGACGAGCCACATCATACCAAAGAGGTCTGATGCAGTAATAGTAGCTCCTGGGACCAATATCTGTGGGAACAGAACCAGTAACAGAATACTCAACAGTTCCGTCAGAAAGGCTGCAACGAAACCTCCTGAGATGTCACCTGAGATTATCCCAACAATAAACATGACTATGAAAATTGTCCAGATTCCACTTATGTTGACTGACATCCATCCATACAGAATATCAGACATCCATAGGATTATTCCGACGATTATTGCAATCAATACTTTTTTCCATTGCATGAAGTTTTCCTTCTTACCTCGCTGATACATAGCCCAATGGACATTGATGCTTATGAATTGTTAGTCTAAGAGCAACTTTTCACCAAATGCAATCCCAAACTCACGTGCTCTGGACTCCTCATCATCAGCGAGAGGACCTTTTCGTCCTGTGACCTTCGCTGAAAGTAGATCCAGTACTGAGATGCCCGGCAACTCCTCCCTCATCTTGGACTCGAGCTTCTTGACAGCAATGTTTCTGTTTCCCCCGGTATATGTATCAAAAGCAGCACCTATCTTTGCTTTGAGATGAACGATTGCTGCTCTCTCTATGAATCTGAGAAGGTTGAGTGGAGGTTCCTGGTTATGGTTTGGACCTCCCAAGAGAATCGCATCATAATCACATAGGTCATCAGTGTGAATCTCTCCGGTCTTCTTCACAATACACTCGGCACCTTCAATAGAGCTGATTCCTTGGCTAATTGCTTCAGCTATCTTCTTTGTATTACCATAGACGCTCTCGTAGACTATGATTGCTTTCTTCATATCCGTCGCCAGTACAGAGTTCCTATTTTTTCTCTTATGTACGTTGTTCAACAACGAATCCGCGGCATTACGTGAATCTAAACGCCTAATATAGAGGTTGAATGTCAGTTTTTGTAATATAATAGGCCTCAGAGCACTGAGGAGTATGGAGGAGTGCTGTGAAGCTTGAAATGAAACATGAGGTGATTTAAGATCACACACTCTAAGACCAAAATTCTACTCTTTATGTTGATTCTGAGCCTGTTAGTAGCACCAATACAGGTCATGGCCACCGAGGCCCCAAGTGGTGTTCTAACTATTGAGAGGGTCACGACGCCTTCAGTGACGAAGACCTGGAGCACACTATCTCTGATAAATGACAGTTATTTCCATGATCCTGATGAATTAGATGAAGAAATCGAAAACATCCATGACTCTGTACCTGCACTCGTCGACCTCGAGGTGATTGGTCAGAGCTATCAGGGACGAGACATCACTTGTTTGAGAATCACGAATGAGCAAAACGAAGTTCAAAAGGCAAAGACCCTAGTTGTCGCGCAGCATCACGGACGTGAGCAGATTACGGCTGAGATGGCTCTTCGTTTCATACTTTATCTGCTGAACAACTATGGTGACGATGCTCTCATTACTGAATATGTTGATACTCAGGAGATTTTCGTCATTCCTACTCTGAATCCTGATGCTCTCGAAATTGTCGTGAATCAAGGAAATCACTGGCTTAGGAAGAACTTGAGACCGTACGACAATGATGGTGACGGATTGTTTGCAGAAGATGACCTTGAGGATGTGAATGGCGATGGATGGATCTCTGACTTCCTTGTGTACGAAAAGGACTATCCCTCAGAAGTCCCTCACATTAATGACTATGACTGGGAGTACTGGGAAGGTATCGATAATGACGGAGATGGTTTGATCAATGAGGATGAAGTTGGCTTAGTTGACCTAAATCGCAACTATCCTACATTCTGGGATGATGCCATTGGAGACTTGCTTATCCCAGAAACACAGGTGTATCATGGAACATCACCATTTTCAGAACCTGAAACACAAGCATTCCGTGACTTTGTTCTCAATCATCGATTTGCGATGGCCTATTCATTGCATTCTGGAATCAATGCGACTTATTTTCCCACTGATGAAAATGAAAACTGGAATGAAGCCATTCTCTATTATCAGGTATATTCGGACTTAGATGATATGCTTCCACATAGTTTCAATGAGGGTCAGGGCTATATGTCACAGGAGGCTGGGTTGAGCGGGGGTTGGGCTGAATGGATGTACACTGAGCGCGGCACAACAGTACCTATCACATTCGAACTATATCACAACGGATCTGTTGACACAGAAGAAGCCCATGTAATCATCGAGAACAATAATACGCACATCGTTCGTGAATGGAAAGGCATCTATGGTTATTTCGCCCCTGTCGAGAGTCACATCAACGCACTATGGGATGACGTCCTCCCCGCTTTTGACTACCTCCTTGAGATGACCCCACGGTTAGATGTAACTGCTACTGGTGTTACAGGTGGCGTAACTACCGGAGACACGGTCGATATGTCAGTTGAGATGACCTGTCTGAGTCCAAGACTTGGAACTCATGGTGGAGTGCATGTTATTGGACCGGGTGGTGCAGTTCTTGATACGCTGATTGCCATAGAAGGCGATCAGACTTTGACTGACCAAGCCAGCATCACATTACCATCAGACCTCAGCTCTGACATGACTATTCTGATTGGGAACAACTACACAGGTTATGCTGAGTTCGTACTATCTACTGGCGCCACACCAGCTCCACTCGATCCTTTGATTGTAGGTGCAGTCGTGGCGGTCTCGATAGCTGCTGTGGTAATCGTAGTATACTTTGTGAAATTCCGCTAGACTCGGATTTATACGAAATGGTGGGAACTGGACTAATTCCATTCCCACCTACACATCTTTTGATATTTGGTCAATCAGTCACAAGGTCTTCAAAGCCTCATGGTTCATCAATTTAGACGCAATTCATTTCCTAGCAACAACTCCAAGGGTATCGTCATTCCTCGAAACACGCTGGAATCCCACTTCACGAAGCCGCTTAATCACTCCTTTCGGCAGGTCTCTTTTTCTGTGTCTTCCTCCAGGTGATCCAACATAGTGATGTAAGACTCCCCTTGGTTTCAAGACTCGGTGTATCTCTGAATAGAACTCAGCTGTGTATAGATCTGGCCCCAAAGAAAATCTAGGGGGATCATGAAGGACAGCATGAAACGATTCTGGTTCGAACTCCTTTATCTTTAGAGCTGCATCTCCAAAAACTATGGAGACCCTCTTGTCACTATGAAGCTCCCTTGACCATGGATTCAACTTGGACAACTCAATCACATGATGGTCTTTCTCTATTGAAACGATGCTCCTTACTCCCCTCTGAAGACACGCAATGGTTGAGTAGCCCAATCCAGTGCATATGTCTAGTACGTCTATACCTTGACGAGCACAGAGTGCTGCTTTCATTCTCGCATCCTGAATGGGATTGATGTCCTTCACCCGATGCATGAGGATACCATCAATCAATAGCGCTGGTGCAGACTCGTGCCCTGTTGGGAAGAGTTTGTAGAAATGGTCCCCACTAATTGCTGCTTTGAAGATCTGATTGTCCCTCACAAAGTAAATGGTTTCTGGATCCTCGACAATCTTCGAGAGCTGCTCTAGATTCCAGAATGGATCCTTTAGATTGATTGTGGTGAATGTTCTCCCTAAATCCAGCGAAAGTTTCAGATGTTCGGTCTCACTTCTGATTGCTTCAATAATCTTCTCTGCAGTCACTGAGTGGAGGAATATCATCAATGTTCTTCTAGCGGTTCCCCCTTTAGGCACTTCGATTCATTGGAGTTATATGGTGGAATCTCTGGCGAAACAGCTAGTGAATTGTCATGGACAGAGAACGATATCATCGGATGATATTTCTGACTGCAGCGGTTTGGAATATGATACTTGGAGCCGCTTTCTTCATACTACCTCGAATCGACATAGGATACTTCATTGCAACCGGTCTAGTCATTCCAAATACTCTACTTTGGTTTGATTCGTTTGTAGGACTTGTCTTTATCTTTGGAATAGGATTCTATCTTGTCAGTAAGGATATGATGGAGAATCATGGAATCATCAAGATGTCACTCTTCGAAAAGAATTGGGTCTTTATTGTGGGAGTTGCCTGGTTCTTCTTGGGACAGGCTTCGTTCCTAGTCGTGGCTTTTGTCACAGTCGATTTTGTCTTGGGACTTCTGTTTCTAGAGGATCTGTTGGCTATCAGAAAAATGAATCAAACATGAGAAACTGAGTGGTTTTTGTAGGTAGGCAGACACCAGACTATAAGTAGGGGCTACATGAAGAAGTCTTGGAAGTATTATCATGGTCGAGGTCACAATCTGGAGTGAAACGAAGACAGGAGGCAAGGTCGTCGAGCGATTCGATACAAGTTCATCATCTATCAATCTTAGTGATAGGAGAATCGCCACCACTGACCTATCAGTTTTGGACCAGTTTCCAACCATTGAGGTACTTACTCTCTCAGGAAATGAGATTTCCTTTATCGACCTATCAGTCCTCAGAGATCGGACCGAGCTTCTGGAATTGTCACTGAATGGTAATGTTATGGAAACCATCGATCTGGAACCATTGGAGGGTTGTACTGGCCTTATGCATCTGGATTTGTCTTTCAATATACTCAAGTCCATTGACCTGAAACCTATTGGGAAGTGCAGGGCTTTGAAAGCACTCCACCTCTATGAGAACAAACTTGAGAGCATCGATCTATCACCGCTCAGTAGATGTAAGAAACTACGCAATCTGACATTGGAAAAGAATGCCTTCACATCTATCGATGTGTCAGGACTATTCGCTTGTCCTAACCTGATGAAACTAGGTCTTGATCCCGAAGTAGTGATAACAGCCAAAGCCAAACTGAAAGATCAGGCAAAGATCCCATTCGGATTGAAACCTCTACTAGGTCAAATCAACTGGGAATGACGACAAACTATTGTGAACCTTGTCTACCACTGAATTAGATATACAGTACATGCAACACCTAGGATCCACAACCGCCTTCTACACCAAACACTCGTATATCACAATGAATATAATCTGGTTAATGACCGCCAACTAGTGAGGCAACAATGTCCGATATACTCTTTTTATCAACTGGATTCGGATCAGGCCTTCTTTCTATCCTTATCGCTCT
>JBHLRZ010000012.1:74111-87479 GCA_048882045.1 Candidatus Thorarchaeota archaeon
AGTGAGGCAACAATGTCCGATATACTCTTTTTATCAACTGGATTCGGATCAGGCCTTCTTTCTATCCTTATCGCTCTATACATCTACAGAATGGTCATGAATGCTGACGAAGGTACTGACCGGATGAAAGAAGTCAGTGGATTGATCGAGGAAGGAGCCCACTCTTTCATCAAGGTCCAGTATAGAATTCTTGGAATCTTTACAATCATCTTGGCCATTCTGATTGCAATTGTGTTTGTGGACTTTGGACTGCCAATTGCCATCTCATACGTTCTTGGCTCTCTTGCTAGTATGGCAGCTGGGTACATCGGTCTAGTCGTGGCAACCAAGGCAAACCGTCGTACAGCAGCTGCTGCGGCCTCAGGAGGTTTGAATCCCGCATTCAACGTAGCTTTTCGAGCGGGGTCTGTCATGGGTTTGATGATTGCAGGTATCGCACTTGTTGGTCTCTCTGCTTTATACTGGCTCTGGAACTATATTCTCCCAGAACCACTTTTCGTATTATTGGATGTCGAAAAACAGGTCGAGCTATGGGAAATTGTGACTGGATTCTCTTTTGGAGCCAGTACTGTTGCACTTTTCGCAAAGGCTGGAGGAGGCATCTACACAAAGACAGCAGACCTCTCTGCAGACCTTGTTGGTAAGATTGAACATCGCATCCCTGAGGACGACCCCAGAAATCCAGCTGCCATTGCTGATGCGGTGGGTGATAACGTGGGAGATGTTGCTGGAACAGGGGCTGACATCTACGACAGTAATGTAGCAGCAATTCTCGCAGCTGCAATCCTTGGTGCTGGTATTGACGTACACTTCTCCCCACCAATTTCCTATGGCCTACTTCCCCTTCTTATTGCAGGGCTTGGAACCATTGCTTCGGTCCTCGGAGTCTTCTTCGTCCGTCCAAAGGAAGGGCAGGACCCAGGTCCAGCTCTGAACAACGGGACATACATTACAACCATACTATTCGGAGTCTTTGCAACTGTGGTCATTCTTGTATTGGGCCTCAGTCCAGTCTTGGCTATCGTGGCAATCTTTGGCCTCTTCGCAGGTGTTTTTATTGGGTTCACCAGTGACGTCTTCACTAGTGATCGTGGACTGTTTGGTTTCAAACCTGTACAAAAGATGGTCGAATCCGCAGATAAGAGCGCGGCCAATCTGATCCTCTCTGGCTATGCCTATGGTCTTCTTAGCGTACTCCCATCAGTTGTTGGTATTGCCATTGCTATGGTATCCTCCTTTCTCCTAGGTGGGACATTGGGATTCAGCAATTGGGAGGGCGGAATCTACTGCGTTGCGATTGCTGCTGTCGGTCTTCTCTCAACAAATGGAATGATTATGAGCTCCGATGCGTATGGTCCAATTGTAGACAACGCACGAGGGGTCATCGAACAGGCCCAGGCTCCTAGGGATGCAATAGTTGCCTGTGACAAGCTTGATGCAAGTGGGAACACTGCGAAGGCAATCACAAAGGGCTTTGCAATCGGAGCATCCTCCATATCTGTCCTGGCCCTATTCGCTGCTTTCATTGAAGCAATTGACACACTAAAGATCGCTGATTTGCTCAATATCCCTGAAATGGATGGGCAAATGATTGTCAACATTTCTCATCCCTCTGTTCTGGCTGGAGCACTCATAGGAGCAATTATCCCAATTGTTTTCTCTGCAATCCTCATTCTTGGTGTAGAGCGCAACTCTGAGAGGATGATAGAAGAGATTCGTAGACAGTTCAATGATGAGCCTGGAATTCTTGAAGGGACAGTTACGCCCGACTATGACAAATGTATTGCCATCGCGACTTCTGGTGCAATCAGAGAGCTCATGCCTGGCACACTGATTGCCATTATCGTGACCATTGTTACTGGAATGATTCTGGGTCTTGATGCATTGGCTGGGTATCTTGGCGGTGCAGTCTTATCTGGTCTGATAATCGCCCTATTGATGGACAATGCAGGAGGTGCCTGGGACAACACGAAGAAGATCATCGAGTCTCCTGAGTACACAACCTATGAAAAAGGCACAGATGACTGGCATCGTGTTCATCGGATCTCTGTCACTGGTGATATGGTTGGTGACCCATTCAAGGACACAGCAGGGCCATCGATCAACACACTACTCGTGGTCCTCTCACTGACAGCCACTCTGTTCCTCCCCATCATAGCACGGTTGCATATGTGGTTCTTGGGACTGTTCTGATGGGTAGTTTCTCACAGGAGTTGACGATCAGGATGAACAAGTTCACTCAGCGTATAATAAGTGAAACAGGGGTCAATTTGACTGGTTTGTCTCATGAAATCTTGCAAGTGAATGTAGGAAATAGATGCAATCATCTCTGTACTCATTGTCATGTACAAGCTACACCCACGAGCAAAGACACCATGAAATGGGAGTTGATGGAGGAGATTCTTAGGATTGCAGAGATTGTCAATCCAAAACTTGTAGATATCACAGGAGGGGCTCCTGAATTGAACCCTCACCTCCCTCGATTTCTAAGAGCATTAGTTGATAGAGGATACAAAGTTCAAGTTCGTACAAATCTTACAGTATTGCTGGATCCTGCTATTAGTGGACACATGGAGATGTTTAGAAATCTGAAGATTCGACTTGTAGGATCTTTGCCATGTTACATAGAAGCTGATGTAGACAATGTACGGGGAGATGGCGTGTTCAAGAAGAGCATTCAAATTCTCAAGAAACTCAATGATCTTGGGTTTGGAGTTGACCCTGAGCTCGAATTGGATCTGGTTTTCAATCCGGAAAATGCCTTCCTCCCTCCTGAACAATCTGAGCTGGAACGCACCTACAAGGAGATATTGTCTAAAGAGTGGAGAATCCAATTCAACCGTCTTTTGACCATCACAAACATGCCGATTGGACGATTCAAACAACTGCTCATCGCGGAGAAAAAAACTTCGCAATACCAACAGCTCCTTGAAGACACTTTCAATTCCTCCACAATAGACAGTTTGATGTGTCGGCATCAGATATGCATTGGATGGGACGGGTTAATCTATGACTGCGATTTCAATTTCGCTGTCAAAATGCCCGTCAAGACTACACCAAAGTATGTACAGGAATTTAATCCGGTTTCCCACAGAACTCGCGAGATTGTTACTGGACATCACTGTTTTGGTTGTACTGCAGGACTTGGATCTTCATGCGGAGGTGCTCTTACTCAATAATCACTGGAAACAGAAGGCATGGAAATGAAAGACACTACCAACACATCTCGTCTAGGAATATTCATCATGATGAAGTACCCCCAAGTTGGTAGAGTCAAGGCACGACTTGCAAAATCTATTGGAGATGAGTCTGCAACTAATCTGTATCGCATGTTTATCCGAGACACGCTCACAACTGTACAAATTCTTGATATTCCATATTACATAGCAGTCTATCCTCCAGAATCGCAGAAACAGGTTGAAAAATGGCTTGGACCATCATATCATGTCTTCCAACAGCAGGGCATGGATATTGGTGAACGTCTCCAGAGTGGTTTCACCACTATGTTCGAGAAGGGATATCAACAGGTAATTGCGCTTGCGAGTGATAGCCCTGATCTTCCCATTGAGATTCTACGAGATGCGGTATCTGCTCTTCAAACCCATAAAGCCGTAATCGGTCCGGCTTCTGATGGAGGTTATTATTTGATTGGTTTTTCACAGGAGCCCTCTATTCTCGAGGCTTTCGAAGATATATCTTGGAGTACAGAAACTGTGTTTCGGGAAACTTTGTCAAAAATCAAATCAGTTACTCAGAATATACATATTCTACCTGAATGGATTGATATCGATACTAAGAGTGATCTCCAGAAATTCTATGCGAAACATCGTCTGCAGAACTCATACGATTCTCACACTATGAACTATCTTCGCAGTCGTCCTGAACTTCTGCTAGACAACTAGAATTTTGCCATTCTATGGAATGAGTCCTTCGAGACTGATGGGGAATAATACTATCCCAAGTATAATGGAAATCCAGAGAAACCAGAAACTTGTTCTTGGCCAAGGATCATTTCTTGGGTTATAACCCATCTTGAATTGCTCGTAGATAAATAGAACCGCGAGAATGATTATGTTGACATCAAAGACATAGGTAACTAGATCAAATCTCTCAGCAGGTAGGTTGAGTAAGAAACCTAGTATCTGTCCAACACTTGTACCAATAGTGTCAAGTTGAGCTTCGAAGGGCAAACGACTGATGAAGAAGACAAGTCCCATATGTGCTAGAAGTAGCCAACCGACAACTAGTGAATGCATATTCACCCAATTCTGATTTCGTTTTGATAAGCGATGGTCAAGAAGGGGTGCGTTGTTTCTCCGTTCAATCAGCACTACGATTATCCACACCAGACCAATCACCAATGCAATCAGAGTCGTCAAAGTTGTGTTGAACAAACCACTCGCAGTAAGTGGCATCAACGAAGCTTGTAACAACGCAATGAATCTACTAGCCACTGTTTTCTGGTAGAAAGATGCTCCCAGCGTCATGAAGATCAATGCATATGTCCAGTTATGGGCCCACCGAGGATCAGCAATATATGCCTCAATAGTGAAAGGCATCAACCAAAAGACAAGGTACATTATACCCATTAACAAGAGTCCTAGTCCGGGACCGATCTGGTATTTATTTGGCTTATCTACGCTGGCTTCTTGTGTGGTTTCCTCTGTCAAAACAGTCATCTCTTCACTTTGTGAACATAACTGAACACTTCAGATAATGATATGTCTATCTATCCTATTTTTGAGGTGCCAATCGAATAGTATAGTATGGTCGATAATAGGGAAGTTTCTCCATCGATTTCTGTGATCACTCCAATACATACTGCAAACCACAAGCTCTCGGAAATTAGGAAGGTGTTATCCTCATCAACTCATCCTACTGAACTTATTATAGTGATTAACAATCCAGAACTAATTGGACAAATTGAATCCCAATCTACTAACGAAAAGGTAGTGATTGCCTCTCGAAAAGGTCGTGGGTTTGCATTTCTTAAGGGAATAGCTAACATCACAGGTTTCATAACATTGTTGTTGCACTCTGATACAATTCCTCCCGTTGGATGGGATAACGCAATTCTTTCGGCTTTGGAGGATCCACAAGTAGTCGGCGGAGGATTTTCCATGACCTATGGCACATCCAAACCCAACCTGGACCTAGGAATCTGGTTAATGAATCAGTGGTTTCGAATCTCAGGGGAACTCTATGGCGACCGTGCAATGTTTATTCGCTCTGATATTCTAAGACACTGTCTTTCAGTGCTTGAAGTTCCTCTTTTTGAAGATTTGCGATTGGTAAAATGTATGCATAAACATGGTCGAGTAGTATTACTCAAGGAACGGGTTGAAACGGTTGCCAAGACTCTTAGAGAATACGGACTATTACGGTATCTTGGAAGTTTCCTACTTTGTCGATTTTGGTATGCGTTGGGTGGATCTCCCTTCCAGATCTATAATGTCTATTACTCAACTAGGACGAAGAAATTATAGAGTATCTCAAAGAACGACACTCACTGGACTGTCACTCAGTTTCTCTGGGTTCTGGGTAATCTCGTGGAGGATTCTTCATAATGAAAAACAAGGAGTATGCAAGAGAAGCGACTACTGCAATTATAGCAATCAGAACCAAGATGACGATATCGACCATGAATACTATGAGGGCGATTATCAGTACAACATAGAGCAAGATGTTTACATAGACCACTCGTTTCAAATAAGACTCTCCAGAGCCATAGGTCAGAAAATAGTCTCCCAAATCACCTCCCTCCTGATCAACTACTTCTTTCTCACCATAGACCTGGAAAGCTCAGAAGCTGACTTATCCATATCATGATAACCAGTAAAGCTATCAGGATGATGATAATTATCGACACCACCAATTTCCTACTCATACCAGTTACACCTTTTCCTCCTCAATGTACACATAGGTTGTTGTCCAATATGACCTTAAGACTTCTGCCACCCAAGTATAAGCCACAAATCCAATCAGAGGACTCGAAGTCATTGAAGGATTGCTATCCGTCCAAATCTACTCACATTGAGTTGCATCTCACCTTTGAATGTAGAAACATATGCAGTTTCTACCCGAATCCGTTCATTCGTCTTGACCTGTGGGATCATCTCGTTCCAGAGTACAAGTTTCATTGATCCTGAGTCGTCAGACAATACGACATCGACAACCTGATGATACTTGTTATCCTTCTTTGAGAAGACCTCTCTGGAATCGGACATATCTTCTACCGTTCCTTCGATGATGTATTTATGATCCCCTTCAGTTACATCTGCAATCTTTGTTGCTTCAATCTTGCACTCCGAATCTAGGACTAGTTCGTATGCTCGCAAATCGAAGGTAGGAACCCATCGAAAGATTCCATATTGTCTGAAACCCAGGTTTTCATAGTATGCTTTTGTTCGAGTGTTCCAGTCAGGTGTATCCAAGGTCCATCTCTTTGCCTGTGGATACTTCTCCATTATTAACCGAAATGATTCTCTCCCAATCCCTTTTCGATGGTAATCAGGATCTATGAAGACATTGAAGATCTCATAGTGAGTATCACTGACTCTCCAGACTGTGGTTCCACCCACAATCTTCCCATCATACAATATCTTCAGATAATCACCAGACCTATTCTCTATCATCTGTCTCTGATGTTCAGGGGAGTCATATCCATCCGGTCCTCCAGGCCCGGGAGCTCCTACATCTACATCAGAATCGAAAGATCGTTTTGAAATGTCTGCTAATGTTTCAGCATCATCTGGTTCTGCAAGTTCAATAGTAGTTTTACTCATTGTCCTAACCTCGAAATACCATTCTAAATAGCAGTTTCAAATCTATTATAACTCAGACGCTTTGGAATTCCGAGTGATTTTGGAGGATACTCTCCTCTAATAGAAATTAAGAACTGAAATTTGCTCCTTCCTCATCAGAGAAAAGAGCCATTCGTGTTTTATTTCAGTGGTACATAAGATGAAACCTTTGTGGCTCCGATACCGGGGTTTCTATGTTTAACAGGCTTGTTAGTAACTGTAAATGAGGATGTGAAAGGCTATAAGATACACATTGACTACACTATGTTGAACTCAAAGAAAGAGCTGGGTCCCAGACATTCCGAAGAAGAGGGGAATGGGAATGACGTTAAATCAGATTCGAAAACTGATATTACAGAGAGAGTTCGATCTGGCTTTAGAAGAAATCTCTCAACTTCCAGATGCAGATAGAATAGAGGGTCAGACCTACAAGGGGATTGTTCTATCCAAACAGAACAATTTCACTGAGGCATTGTCTGTTGTTGATCAAATCCTGTCTGAGGATGATATCAAACCCTCCCATGAATTCATAGCCAGAATTGGCAAGATAATTATCTTTTTGAGAATGCGGAACTACCCAGGCATATTCGTTGAGATGGAATCCTGTGATCAGCTCTTGGGTCGAATGGACAAGAATGAGCGTGCAAGTATCAAGAGGTGGGAGGGACACCTGCTCTCTACGAAGGGAATGTTTCATGTTGTAAGCGGAGAGCAGGATGAAGCGGTCGAGAACTATTCCCTGAGTGCTGAGCTTTTTGACAAGGTGGGTGATAAGTATGACCAGCTCTTACAGATTATCAACATAAGTTGGATTTACCGTGCTCAAGGACTCCTAGATCAAGCCTTAGATTACTCAATCCGACAATTGAAAATCAGTGAGGATATCGGTGAGGAAAGATACCTTGGATGGTCAAACTTCAACATAGGGATGATTTATTTCTACAAGGCAGACCTGGTCAAGGCAGCACATCACGCAGAGATTGGAGAACAAATCTTCAGAGAGATTGGCCATCAAGAGGGTCTCACTACGATTCAAACCCTCATTGGTTCCGTATATCGAAGTACAGGGGACTTCGCCAAAGCTCTTGCTTTTTATGATGAAGTCATGCAGAGATACAAAGAAACCTTGGGCACCGACGAACCACTACCTCACAGCTGTTGCCTTGCCTATAGAGACTCCGGCATCATATACATGTATCAAAACAGACTCGACAGAGCAATAGACTTCTTCGAAAAGGGTTTAGAAGTACATAGAAAGAGGTGTAAGCTTCGGAATACAGTCATCGATTACGAGATAACGGTCGCTAATCTTTACTCTGTATATGCGAAGACGATGAAGGGCGACACGGACAATCTCCAGGAACACGTCGAAGATATCCGAAGAACTGCCGAACAATACCCATGGCTTGATGTATTCTCTAAGACAACAGAGGCATTCATACTCCAAAACAAACCACGAGCGAAAGACAAAGCAAAAGCCCTAGAGTTGTATGAAGAGGTTCTCGATGAGAAGTTTGACTATGAATTGGAGTTGTTCATTCAAGTCCACCTTAGTGAATTATTACTTGATGAATTGAAACTCTATGGTGAAGAGTCGGTCCTTAATGAGCTCAAAGATGTCTTGTCGAGGATATCTGAAACAGCCGACAAACAGCGTTCAATCATCTCACTCATCTGGTTGTATATTCTCCAAGCAAAATTGGCAGTCATCGAAGGAGATACTGAACATGCAGAAGGTCTCCTCGACAGGGCTCTGACCATAACTGAAGAGAAGGATCTGGCTCTCTTATCCCATCAAGTCAGAGCAGAACAGCAACTTGTTTCAGATCAGTTGAAAGAGTGGAAAACACTCTTCGTACAGAACGCAACAATTCAAGAACAAATCGAGCTCCTACAGTTGAAGGAGTATATTACTGAAGCAGTTACATCAATCCTAGAGAAGAGGTTCGAATCAGCCGACAAATTCAAGCTTGTCTTCAGAAACCTCTTGAAGGATAGAACACCTGTTGAATCATGTCGTGTGGGAGTGGCTCAAATCGGTCTGAGTGACGGTAATAATCTCTTAGAGGAGTATTTCTTCGAGATTGCCCCAGGGATATTCCGACTTAAAGATGAGAAGGTAGAATCTGTTAGAAAGCGTGTAGTCGAACTTGTAGATGAAGCAGTAAAAAACAATGTCAACATCCTTCTGTTTCCTGAACTGAGCATTGACTTGGGACATCAATCACTCTACAAGATCTTGAGTGACCTTTCCTCGCAACACAACATGTACATCATTCCAGGTTCGTACCACGATACTAAGAACAAGAAGAATACTAGTACTGTCTTCAGCCCCGATGGAATTCTATGGGAGCAAGAGAAACACATTCCAGCCACCATTCATTTCAAAGGAAACAGGATTGAAGAAGGGATTGAAGTTGGTGAACGTCCCCACCAAGTTGTAGTATCTGACACTGAATACGGAAGGATTGCTATTGCCATTTGTCGGGATTTTCTGGATCTTGATCTTCGTGTCGAATTAAAGAACAGCGAGCAACCAATTGATATCATACTGAATCCCGCTTTCACTCCAGTCACAGCAGATTTCAAAGCAGCTCACTTTGATGCCCGTCGTTCCATCTATGCATACTGCTTCTTTGCAAATGTGGCTGAATTTGGTAATTCCTCCATCTACACACCAGAGAAAGAGCGGACAGAGTATGAAGTACCTGCAAAACAAGAAGGCTTGATTTTCAAGGATGTCGATCTGTTCAAACTAAGGTCAGAACGTAGGAAATGGGAGAAGAAACACACAAAGAACCGCCAATTCATTCAGAGCACACGCAGTTAGTTTCCACAAAGATTAACGAAAACCAACTTCTAGTAGTTAAACTAGAAACTCCTGAGTTGTTGAATACTTGGTGAGGGAGGGGAAATTTCCCCTGTGTCAATTATTTCAGTGGTACATAGGCTGAAGACTTTGTGGCTCCGATTCCGGGGTTGCCATGTTTCGCCCTTCCCATCGGGGAGCCAAGTAATCACCCTGAGATGATTCCAAATTCGATATCATTGACTACCATCTGCAAGTCCGATGATATTTGAATTTCAATCGAGTTTTCTTGAAAACAACTTCTAAGGATCTGTGCGGATATTTTGAATGATATATCCATGAAAATCTCCAAGCCCTGAATACCAAGAGATTCCAATCCCTCCAAGAGATTAGGTGAGTAATAATCATCAGTAATTCGATATCTCTCGAGGTTCACCGATTCATTATCTCCCCGTAGTACAATTTGTCCCTCAAAGATTCCAGAGTAAAAATCGAGTAGAAGTGACCATGATTCATTGGTGAATGATTCAAATTCAGTCCATTGAAAATAGAAACTGTGTGCACCTCTGCTCTCCAACAAGTCATGAAGTGCCCCTGACCCGTTACTTTGGTATTCTCCATATTGCTCTCTCCAATCAATGTGGATACCATACACATCCTTCTGAATTCCTGGGGCTTCCCAATGATACTGTAGAGTCGTTTCATCTACCGTCGAGTTTGATTTGAAGTCTAGAATGATATCTAGTTCAATCTGTGTCGGTAGTGGAATATTGAGGACTACTACAATGGTGGTAGGGACAATAACTCCCACAATGACAACAAGAGCGACATATTTGCTAAAGAGAGCAGGGTTCTGTCTTCTGATTCTTGATCCTGCATATACGACTAGTACTAGAAGAAGTATAACTACCCCCAAACCTGAAAACGCAAATCCAAATTGTGTTTGCATAATTCCTATACAAACTCCCACACAACGATAGGATACCTAGTGTCTAGAATGATATTAGATTTGTGTAAATTCAGAAACAACTGGTAGGAGCACAATTGCTCCTTACTGTTGTATTATTTTAGCGGTACGTAAGCAGAAGACTTTGTAGCACCGATACCTGGATTACCATGTTTCACAGGTTTTCCGGTATTCGAAAATTCTCCTAACACATGTCCGATCATCTGAGGGATGATCTTGATTCGGTTGAAGTCTTTACCATTGTGAACAGCTATGGTGAGGTCCACCATCTCCGGAAGAATTACCATGTCACGACAGTGTGTGCGAACGACCACTTCCTTCCCCTTCCTTTGCTGCTTCCTGGCTGCCCTGAGCTTCATGAGCAGTTTCTTCTGACGTGGGGGTAGGCCGCGTTTGAGTGTCCTTCTCCTGCGTGTTGGGAGGAGCTCGATCAATGAATCCATGTTCATCTTAGCAAGCTCTGACAGGGGATACCCACGGTACATTGGTTCGCCTTTTTGTGACATTTTACCACCAGATGTGATATACGGAGTTGGTTGTGACCATGCACAACTGTGCTGAACCCGAGAGGTGTGAATTTAAGCATTGCGTACTGGTCATCATTCTGGGCGGCGTATGACATTTCCGTCATCGTCAATCATTCCCGCCTTTCTCATCGCCACCCTGACCCAACCCATGGTTTCCTCTAGACCGGGGTCTCTGATTAGAGCAAGCTTAGCCAGTCGAATAGCCTCTTCCCATCTCTCCAGTTCGTAGTTGATTTCTGCCATGTGAAGGATAGCCAGTGGTTGACGTTCTTCAATTTCTATTGCCTTCTCAAAGGTTACTAATGACTCCTCCAACATGCCCAACTTTCGTTGAGTCACACCCAGATTGAAAACTGGTACTGGGTCTTCTGAATCCAGTTTCGCTGCTGTATTGAGGTGGGCTAACGCTTCAATCGTCTGAGGGCTGTCCTTTGTTGGGTCCTCCTGTGCTTCCATCAGTGCGATTGCAAGAGTCACATGAGCATTCAGGTGGTCCGGATTTAGCTCGACAATCTTTTCAAGCGCCTCGATAGCACCAGCAGCATCTCCATTTGCTAGAAGTCTTGCAGCGGCCTGGTATTTTTTGTCCTTAGAACGTCTAAATAGAGGCATCTAAAACCACGAAATCTCAAAGTTGTGTTAGCTCTTAAGTCATGACCTATTTGCATTTGGTCAATCTTTACAGTATATGAAAATGAGATGATAGGGCCTTGCGGCCCTACTCTGGAATCTGGTAGAGTATTTTCTACTCTTCGGATGCCGCCTCTTCCTCATCGAAATCGAAGTCTTCGAGTGGCTCCGGAGCGGGAGTAGTGACCATTGTCCAGCCTATCCACATTGCTATGACCATGATCAGCACCACACCTAGCCAGATTGGCAGGTAGACGAGGATCAGAGGATCGGGATTGAATAGCCCTGCGAATATTCCGAAGTTGGCGTCAACCCATGTCCCCAAGTCAGGGAACCATTGTAGAATTACTATCACCCAGGTGTAGTACAGAAGCACCAGAAGTGCGAAGATGAAGATAAGGGCACCAATTATCTTTTCTTTTCCGATCGTGATTACTCTCCTCTATTTGTTAAAGGAACTAACTCGGTTAGCGCTTCCGCACTCATAAAAGGATTACGTAGGATATGAGCTCGTACAAAACGTAGGAAATCCAATTGCTACAGGAAAGAAAATCATTCATCATCATTCGTACTCCTTATATTGAGGTCGCCCTCCGAAACGCCTGTAATCATATGACTATTGGAAGTGATATACACTGACGTTGAAGATTATCGTTCCAGTGAAGCAAGTCCCCGAGGTCGCGGACGTAAAAGTAGACGAAACCACTGGCACACTAATTAGAGATGGAGTTCCGAGTATACTGAACCCATTCGATGAGTTAGCAGTAGAAGCTGCTGTGCAGCTCAAAGAAAAGTATGGTGGAGAGGTCACCATCCTCACAATGGGTCCCCCCCAAGCAAAAGATGCCTTGCTCAAGGCCCTCGCCATGGGCGGAGATGCAGCCATTCATATGACTGATCGGGCTTTTGCTGGCGCTGACACTTGGGTCACGGCGCTAACGTTAGCTGAACAGATCAAGAAGATGGAGTTTGACATCATCATATGTGGAAAACAGGCGATCGATGGTGACACTGCTCAGGTAGGTCCGGAGATGGCTGAACTTCTAAGTGTTCCACAGATTTGTTATGTCCGTCATCTAGAACTGAGTGAGGACGAGAAGTTCGTCATTGCACACAGGGAAACAGATGATGGCTATGATGTCGTCAGAGCAAAGATACCAGTCCTTCTTACTGCAACAAAGGGTCTGAATGAGCCAAGACTCCCCAACATAATGGGAATCATGCAGGCTAAGAAGAAACCCATGGAAATCGTTGATGCAGAAACTCTGGGTTATGATGTGGATAAGTTGGGACTCAAGGGTTCTCCAACACAGGTGAGAAAGGTCTTCCCGCCAGAGAAAAAGAAGGGTGGTATCAAAGTAGAGGCTGAAGATCCAAAGGCTGCCGCTAAGGATCTTGTTGACTTCCTCGCAAAGAAGGGGGCGATCTAACATGACTCTACATTATGATATTGACGCCTGTACTGGCTGCATGCTCTGTACAAAGGTCTGTAACTTCGGAGCCATCAAGAAGGTAGGTGACAAGGTAGAGTTCGACATGGACAAGTGCGTACTTTGTGGTTCATGCGAAGAGGTCTGTAGAGACAACGCTATCAAAATCGAAAGAAAGGCAATCGACAAGGAGGCAATCGCA
>JBHLRZ010000013.1:0-85364 GCA_048882045.1 Candidatus Thorarchaeota archaeon
TCAGATAAGACAGTGCACCCTCTCGTATGCCATTCCAAACCTTCTGCATCTGCTCAGTTCCTTTGTCCAATGAAAGGACACCTTTCCTGAGCCACCAAGCATACACGAGACTTGCTATAGCTGCTGCAATGACTGTGAATATCATGGCTTGTTCATACCAGTGCATTCCAGCGAATGTCTCGAATAACTGCATAATCGTTTCACCACTTCAAGGGTTCGCGAAACAGAGCGCTCACTGTCCCTTGTTGTTTCGATTTTCGCAAAGATGGCCCCCTTTAAGGGTTACCTTACGACAGTGTTTGAGCAAATGTTAAGTTCAAGTTTAATCCGAAACACACTCTTACTTGAAATCTAGGGAAGATACTCGTAAAAACAATGAAGAGATAGAAATCGGAATCATAGAGGCTTCTTCAAAGGTTATAGTAAAAGATGGATTTAACACATCACAATTCAATCAGCACGTATGGTCGACCTTGAGAAGATATCAGAGAAATTGACCACCCCGATCTTCTTCGACGCTGATGCTGATCTTGGAAATTTGAAAGGACCAATTGCTGTCATTGGGTATGGGAATCAGGGACGAGCTCAAGCACTCAATCTCAAAGACAGTGGACTTGAAGTAGTGGTTGGCAATCTGCGAGATGAGTATTGGGAGAAGGCAAAAGCAGATGGGTTTGATGTCCTCGAGATAAGAGAAGCGGCAGAGGAGGGAAATGTGGTTTTATTTCTGATTCCAGACGAACTTCAACCAAGCACCTTCGAAAAGGAAATTAAACCGGCTCTCAATGAAGGAAAAACGTTGTGTTTTGCATCTGGGTACAACATCACCTTCGAAACGATTGATGTCCCCAAGACTATTGACACAGTTCTTGTTGCTCCAAGGATGATTGGAAAGGGTGTCAGACAAGCATATGTCAATGGAAAGGGATTCTATTCCTTCATTGGAATTCATAATGATGTTTCAGGGAAAGCAAAAGACATAGCACTCGCAATTGCGAAAGGCATTGGGTCCATGAAACCGGGAGGGGGAGTGCTTGAACTCACATTCCGTCAGGAGGCAGAGCTTGACCTATTCAATGAGCAATGCTTTGGTCCTGCATTTGGACAGGTTTTAACCAGTGCTGTAGATGTCGCTATTGATGCGGGTTATCCCCCAGAGGCTGTCCTTCTCGAGCTCTATATGTCAGGAGAGTTTGCGTACACTGCGGATATGATAGCGAAGATGGGTACATTAAAACAGCTCGAGCTCCATTCACCAACCAGTCAATACGGAAGTATGTCAAGAGGAATACGCTACGCGAGTCCTGATCTTCGTGAAGCAATGCAGCTGTCACTCAGAGAGATTCGGGAAGGAACCTTTGCGAGGGAGTTTGCAGCTGAGTATGAAGACAATTTAGAAATACTGGATGACTTGAAAGAGATGGCGCAAGATATTCCCATAGTCTATTTTGATGATGCAGTTAGAAAGAAACTTCAGAGGAATAGCAAGAGATGACCGAGGAATCATTTTACACATTTTAAGAACTGGATGCAAACCAATTAGTGAATGCAAGTGATAACCAACATTGATTTGATGATAGCTTAGTTCAAAAAATAAGCAAAAAGAAAAAACTGAATTCTCCTATATGGATAATGTGGTGAATTAACACGGAGAAGGGTATTGTCTATCGCGAATATGGAAATTCACTTGCAGCCATTGGTGTCATAATGCTATTGACCTATGGAATTGTTTACCTGTATTGGTGGGATCACCCGACCTATCTTTACGGATTCTACAGCAATCCTCTTCCACTAGTCTTTTTTGGATTCCTTCTCCTTGGATTGATCCTGACTTGTAGTGGAGTGACAATTCTAACAAGATTCAGCGAGAGGAAAAAATTCCTGACCAAAGATGGAGAGATTATACATTCTTGTAGACCTTGGCACAAAGGACCTGAAACAGGATTGTTCCTGACTTCCTGTGAGCTTGTGGTGTCGATAAACCAGAAGTCAGAAGCGACATCTAATGTCGGTTATCAGATGGTCAATATAGAACATGGGACATGCAACGAGTGTGCCATGGAAGAGGGGAGGGTAGTATTGGAGAAGGTTTCTCGCCGTAGATCTTGGTGAAAAGGAATTGGTGGACCGAGCGAGATTTGAACTCGCGACCTTCTGGATGCAAACCAGACGATCTGCCAGGCTGATCTATCGGCCCACGTCTATCGAGAGGGTTTTCGAATGAGTGTTTTAACCCTTACGCTCTACATAGTCTTCACGAACAGCGTCAATCCAAAATGGAGCGCCTTTCAATGAAGCTGCCTCCTCGCGACTTAGTTCTTCATACTTGATTTTTGACATGTCGTCCATGATGATCCCACTCACACCCACCGGATCTTCCATGATCAGAGTGAAGGAGAAATCACCATTAAGAGCCCTATCAATGTTTGAAAGGATCTCAGCACCTTTTATCTTCTCATTCGCATTTTCTGCAAAGTTAATTGCAGTTTCAACAACGGACCGTACACGAGTTAACACACCTTCGACATTCGATATGAAGGATTCAGCAGCTGGCCCGGGTTCAACATCTATGCCAAACTCAGGGAGTCGAAAGGTTCCGGAACCCGAGCGAACGACACGTGCTCGAAGGAGTGACTCATCATCGATTCTCAACGTGAACCGCGCCGGTTTTCTCGTTTCTGCTGAAAAGACATCAGAGTGCGAGAAATTACATTTAGGACAGACCAGTGAGAACATCGCTAGTTCATTGAAGAAGGGAATGTTATACAGGATAGAACGCACATTGAGACTACCCTCTTCACATGAGGGACATACAATTGAGAGTTCTTCCTTCTCTGACATATCAATCGAAAATGTTTGCCTTCCTTGTTCCTATAAGGATGACCATTTGGTATACATCACTAGAAGGCTCAAAAGCATCTGTGAATTGTAATGATTAGGCGCGCCAGACTTTGGTCTAAGTCGCGGGAGGATGCAGGAATAAATAGCATAGACTCGAGGCTAAATCACTATGGAAATAAACAGTCTCTATATCATCAAACGTGATACAGGAGTCTGTATATATCATAAAGATTTCACCGAGTCTGGATTTGATCCTCAGCTCCTTTCCTCATTCCTTGTAGCCATGACTTCTTTCTTCGATGAAGCTACCCGTTCGATGACCTCTCAAGCCCGAGCTTTCGAGGGAGCGAACTATAGGATTGTAGTCGAATTTGGAGAATGGACACTTGGTGCAATATCAATCAAGGAGGATAGTCAGCTCATCCGGGACAAGCTGAAACGGATCATCCGCCGATTCGAGGAGCAGTTCAATGTCCTCAGATGGGTTGACTTAGATTTGGCTATACACACTCGTTTTGAAGCTAGTATGATTGATGAGTTCATCAGGGACAAGATCAAGCCTGAAACAATGATGACCTTGAGAGCTGAGTGGGAGCATTATACAAGGAGACCAGACGTCCAGTCATTTCTCAGGCTTATTCCGGATATATGCTCAGTCAAAGATGCTGCTGATTTTCTAGAAGTTCCTGTTGAAGTTGCAATGAATATTGCGGCAGAGGCTCTCTGGGAGAATGCAATCACAGTTTACAATCCTGTCAAACCTGATGATATCTATCAAGCAACCCTAACTCAACCAAGTGAAGCAGATGACTTGTTATCACCTGGTTCAGTAAGAGCATTAACAGAAATTGATGGAGAAACTCCATTATCAATTGCTGCTGAAAGACTTCGTACTTCAGATTTAAGAAGATTCTTGGATGATGTGGCTGTTCTTGAGAGACGACGAATGATTGAACTAGTAACTCCTGCTCATGCAGTAGCTGTTAGATACACAGCAGCGCTTCAATCACTTCTTCGAAACTGCTCATTGATTGTAGGTCTGAGTGCAACGCGTAAGATATTTTTCGTATCTAGGAATGAACTGGTCAGTAATTACCCATGGTTGGCTTATGTCACACTTGAACAAGGAGTTGACATAGAGATGAGAAGTTCACTAACTGCTGCAACAATCAAAGGATCAATAGCGCCCTATATACTGAATGACGGGTTTAGAGTGTTGACGCAGTTCATTACACGTAGAGTCAAGGATCTCACTGGAACAAATCCTATCAACAGAATAGTGGTCAACACGAAAGAAGAAATCGAGCAACAATATCCAAGTACTGTATACGAAATCGAATGGGAAACACTCTCCGTCTGAAGGTGGATATCAGCATAATATACAAAACAGATAACTAAACTACTCTGATATAATTCGCGAGGTGCGGGAATCAAGTGTCGCAAGTTGGTTGGCAACATTCGGGATTGATAATATTCTCAGGACTTGCCATTCTTGTCATTTCATTGATTCTCTATTGGTTCGGCAACATCTCAAATCTACTAACAATGGTCACAATACTTTCGCCGATAGTTGCTCTTCTTCTCGGTATTGTGGGTCTGAATGCTTTTGGTAGAGAGTCGCTTGTCAAAGATGATAGGTTTCACTCATTGAATGTCTGGATGGCATTGGGACTAATAGTATTTAGTCTATCAGAGGTGGCTAGCGGTATCATACACTTCGCTGGTTACAGCAATGATATCTGTTTCACTGTGGGACTTGTTCAGATGCCAGCTCTGCTTCTATGGGGATTGGGTGTCTTGGGATATCTTCGATCTTCAAACATTGCTATGGGTATTACCAATACCGACTCAATACTTCAATTCATTATTACTTTGACATCTATAGCGGGACTGGCAATTCTGGTAGTTGTAGCAGTGTTGAATCCTCTTCAGATTCTATATACAGCTATTTCAACCCCTATGATAGTAGGACTCTCTGTCATCCTCTTTGCTCTAGGTAGTCTCATGTGGACACTGCGGAATGGCTTGATTTCAAGACCATTAACCCTGTTATTTCTGGGTGTTCTCCTTTTTTTCATTAGAACAATTTTCTGGAGCTTCATAAACTACTGTCCAGGGACTCCCTTTGATTACCTTACTGCAATAGAGTCCTATATTTTGATTGGAGCCGCTATTCTTGCATCTAGTAAGCTGGATGAGATCTTCACTCCGTTTGGAGATTTAGAGTAGGGGAACTAGTCCTCTTTCTCTTCTTCCTCAATCATCCTCTCAAATATCTCATGCATATGCGTTGGAACGGAAGAAGGATCTTCCTTGTATTTCTCCTTGAGTTCCCTCATCATCTGCGGCGATGGCCTACCAGATCCCAGAGGCCCTTGCTGTTGGGTTTTGCTTCTACTATATTCATCTTCTTTTTTGTCAGTCATTTTATCTGCCTCAAACATTTGTTCTAGCATTTCACGCATAGGTTCGGGAATGGAATCAGGATCATTTTGATACCGTTCTCTTATTCTCTCAATCATTTCTGGTGAATGGTTCATGCCACTCATCCCATGGGACATCACTCCACCCATACTCATCATCATTCCACCTGACGGAATTGGTGTTTCGCCACCGTATTTTTCAACCTCAGATTTGGCTACCTCTGCAACCTCCTCAGTGATTTCTTCAAGACCTTGATGAGCGTAGTAAGTATCGTAAAGTGACTTGAAAACTCCATTTAACTCTAGAAGCTCCTCGTGTGTCCCTTGTTCAACCAAGTTACCATGGTCAAAGACAAGGACACGAGAAGCATTGGCGATTGTTGTTAAGCGATGTGCAATCACAATTGTTGTCCTGTCTGAGAAAAGAAGTTCTTGTGCGTCCTGGACCAAGGACTCACTATATGCATCTAGTCTGCTCGTTGCTTCATCGAGAATTAGAATCTTTGGATCTGCAAGCATGGTCCTAGCAATCGTAATCATCTGACGTTGGCCTGCGCTTAGATTCTTACCACCTTCGATTATATGCGTTTGATATCCATCAGCAAGAACCTCTATGAATTCGTTTGCGCCTATTATCTTACAGAGCTCAATGATCTCATCATCTGTTGCATATGGATTTCCATAACGAATATTCTCGATTATTGTATCATCAAACAAATAGGGCTCCTGAGGTATCAGAGACATTGAGTTGTGTAAAGACTCTTGCGTCACCATTCGAAGGTTTTGACCTCCGATGAATATTCCACCCTCTATAGGATCGTAGAACCGGTTGACAAGTGCCGCAATTGTGGTTTTTCCTGCACCTGTGTGACCAACAATCGCAACCATCTCGCCAGGATTGATTTCGAATGACACATTTTTCAAGACAGGAGTGTCATCCACATATTCGAATGTCACATCTTGAAAATAGATTCCATCACTCTCTTCTGCAAGAGGTTCTGCATCAGGAGCGTCAGCAATTGCTGGTTTTGATTCTAGGACATCCATGACTCGATCCATAGCAGCCATTGATGTCTGTACCTGAGTAAACATCATACTGAGAGCTAAGAGAGGCCACAGAAACCTGCTAATTAGAGAGATACCTAAGAAGACCTCTCCAACATTTAGCAAGGGTAGAGAACCGACAGCCAAGCCACCAGCTACGAACAGCATAGCTGCAAGTGCAAATTGACCAATAGATCGGACAAGCGGCTGCATCGCACTCATGAGAATCATGAATTTGAAACCATGATTGTATGATTTCTGATTCAACTCCATCATGTCCCTCGCTAATTCTTTCTCACGATTGAAAGCTTTTGCTACATGAATCCCACTGAGGTTTTCTGCGATCTGACCAGACACAGCCCCTGAAGCCCTTCTTGAAGCGAGCATGATTCTCTGACCCACCGTTCCAAAGAGAACTGCAATGAAAGCGACTCCCGGAATAACAACAAGTGTGGTCAGTGCAATGAGTGGATTGACCCACCATAACATGACGAAGGATGCAACTAGCATTAATGCTTGACTGGAAAAGTCGATAATTACTTGAACACCAGTTCCAAGTTCAACAGTATCTGAAGTGACTCGGGATGTGACATTCCCACTCTGCTCCTTCTTATGATAGGACAAGTCAGCGCTTAGCAATTTCGTGTAGAGGTCTTCCTGAATATTTTGGACGAATCCTGCTTGGGCACCTGCAAGTATCCAGGTGTTGACACTGCTCATTGTCCATGAAGTCGCCTTGAGGATGACATAGAGGAGGGTCAGAGTGATTGTTGTTTCCAGAACTGGATTCTCTTGAAGGATAGAATTAATACCGTAGGCAAGAATCAGTGGATCTATTACTGCGACGATGGTGGCAGCTAGTGAAAGGACAGCGCCTATTGCCACTATTCGCTTAAAACGACCGAGGTAGTGCACCATTCTGCCAAGAAGCTTCCTAATGGGTCGACTCCGTTTGGGTTTCTCGCTTGCTAGGGCAGTTGGACCACGTCTCCCGTGCATTGCCATTATGCAGCACCTCCACCTGTAGCTGTTGCAAGAAGCGTTTGTGCCCCAGGAAGTCGTTCAAAGATCTTCCGATAGTGCTCTGATTCCCGGAGAAGGTCTTTGTGATTGCCAGATGCTATAATCTCACCCTTGTCTACAATTATGACAAGATCTGACTCCATCAAAGTTCGGAGACGCTGAGTTACTGTGATACTTGTCCGATCAACCATCACCTCATCCAAAGCTTTTCTCATCAAATACTCAGTTTGGGCATCAACAGCACTCACCGAGTCATCCAGTAAGAGTATCTTCGGATCCTGAATGATGGCTCGTGCAATTGCCAAACGTTGGCGTTGTCCACCAGAGAGGGTCATCCCTCTCTCGCCAATCATAGAATCATACTGTTTGGGCAATTCAACAATGAACTCATGAGCTTGAGCTCTTTTAGCTGCTTCGATAATCTCTTCGCCAGTTGCATCATTTCTTCCAAATGCAATATTATCTCGAACGCTCATTCTAAAGAGAAAAATGTCTTGCTCTACAAGCCCAACAACATCACGAACAGACTCAGTCGTCACATCGCGCAGATTAACCCCACCCACAGTGATTTTTCCCTCAGTTGGATCATAAAGGCGGAGTAGTAGTTTCAGAACAGTACTCTTTCCACCACCTGGACCTCCAATGAGGGCTACTCTGGAACCTCCAGGTATTTTGATGTTGAAATTCTTGAGAGCATAATGATCATTGTCATTGTTACTTCCCCCGTATTTGAAACTCACATTATCAAATACAATGTCCCCGAGCCAATCAATCTCTTGAACTTCATCCATGGGCTCAATGAGAGTTTCCTTCCAGTTCAAGATATCAACGATACGTTGAGCATTAACGTAACCTCCTCTGAGAACAAGTAGCATTCGGGGGAGATGAAAATTCATTCCTTCAAGTGCAACTAACAAGGCTAGGATAGTTATCATCTCGCCAATAGAGATTGCACCATTAACTACAGCAAATGCGGCATAGAGGAATGCAATAGCAGTCATTCCAACAAGGACCAAGGCAGGAATATAGAATGCCGCAAGTCTGCCTTCCTTTGTGATTGACTTTTCGTAGTCTTTACTTATTTCGTGGAATTTTGTTTGCTCATAGTCTTCTTTTCCAAATGCACGAACAACTTCTATACCAGTGAACACACCCTGAGTGATTACAGTAAGGCGTTCCATATCTTCGGCACGTCTTCTACGAACAGGCTCGACTGCATTTGCATATCTGTAGGAGAAAACCAAGTAGAGTGGCGTACCGATCAACATGACCAGTGTAAAACCATAGATTGGTATTGAGAATCCTCCAA
The DNA here is from genome assembly GCA_048882045.1 of Candidatus Thorarchaeota archaeon. Taxonomy (GTDB): domain Archaea; phylum Asgardarchaeota; class Thorarchaeia; order Thorarchaeales; family Thorarchaeaceae; genus SMTZ1-45. The sequence goes on from JBHLRZ010000013.1 coordinate 8,641, forward strand.
ATGATAGGACTAAGAAGTTAACAAGAGCAGGACTAAAGTCAATCTGAATTAGGATAATTGCAGTTATCCCGAACGAAATGAAACTACCGGCTAGATTTCGTAATGCTGGATTGAGTGAGAAGCGAACCCAAGAGATGTCTTGCATTGCAACAGACAATAGACGCTTACTGTCTACTTCATCATGGAAGGTCATGCTATAGTCTTGGAGCGCCTCAAAGAAATCCTGACGTGCGTCTCGTTCCCAACGTAGTGTAACAATAGCCCAAACATATCCAACGATGAAATAGAGACCCATATAGACCAATGCCAAGCCAATTATCAGCCAGACAAACATCATGAAAGTTGGACTTAGGATTAGAGCGGGAGTTATTCCATCGGCCTGCAATAGTTCATTGACTGCCATCCCTATGAATATTGATGGAATTGTAACAATTATCGTCGAGATGATAGTGAGAATCAATGCAAATGTTGTGATTCCTTTATTCCTTACCAGTCCACTAAGCATGTATCTGGCTGGACTCTTTGCTATGGTTTTTCCACCATTGTTTCTAGCCATTCTATGTTCCTCCGGATTTGAGCAAGTCAATAAGAGATGAGATTCGGGACTTCATCTCCTCGAGGTGTTTCAGTAATCTTTGTCGATCCTTGGGCTTCAGTGATTCAGCTATGTCTTCTAAGGATTCCACTGCAAAATCGGTGCCATGAATGTGGAACTGGACACGTTCAGCTGGGTCAAGTAATTTCTCCCAAATTCTGGGTCCAAGTCGCGTCTTATGACCCACAGCTCCCCGTCTATTCTTGAGCATCATCACAATATGTTCATGACCTTCTTCAGTGAGACTGTAGGTCTTACTACGCCCCTCTTGCTTGACTGTTTCAATAATTCCTGCTTCCTCGAGTGACGCAAGAAGCGGATATATTGTTCCAGGGCTTGGATTCCATTCACCCTCAGTCAAATCGTGAAGCGATTGCATGATTTCGGTACCAGTCATGTCACGCGATTTGAGCATCCGTGGGATTACATGACGAAGTAAACCTCGTGGGACTGATTGAGGCATCTCGAGATGTTCACATTCTTTATGGGATGCTTGCTCGTTTATTGGAATCACCTTCAATTATATCGGATGCGATTATCGAATGCGATATTTTTCAATATCGAATACGATATAAAGGCTTCGGAAGCGACATTCAATGTCTAGGACAAGTTTGATAAGACCTGTACAGACCTTTTAGCAAAATAGCGAGTGATGCAATCTTGGGAGAGAAGGCGAAAGTCAAGGAAACGGTGAGACTGTATTCGAGAGTATGGCAATTACCATCCTATAGCCAGATAGTCCTACGAATGATACTCATGGTGTTACTTGGTTCAGCCATCCTTGGTCTGATGAAAGGGTCTCTCCTGGAACCATTCGCTAGCTATTTAGTGATACTTGGACTTCCAGTCTTCATTGGGTCAGGACTACTTTATCTCATTGCGACAGCTGAGAACTCACCATTGGATGCACGTCGGACAGGGGGGCTGGTACATTTTGGCCTCATATTCTGGATTGCTCTTAGTGTCATCGGAGGGATAATTGATACAGCACTTGGATCAACTTTCTACGAGATCCGATTCTCAATACTTGGAGTATCAATAGCGTATCTGGCATTTGCATTCCTTGTGAATGGGCTAAGTGACCATCATCCCTTGAGGAATAGCATTGCAGCTTTAATGCCACCAGGACTATGGATACTGGCCATGGTATTTATTGCCCCACTGAGCTCAGTTCTTCCTGTCTTTCCACAGTTCTGGTATATTCCTCTATTGCTTTCATTTTTCATTGGTACCTTGACTGTACACTACATCTACAGAGTAGTGAGTGTGCCCTTTGAGAGAGACCTTGGCATAAATGGACCACAGTTACTAAGAGCATTCGGTCACGACTATCTTGCAAATAATCCAACGCCACTAGAACAGACATTGACACGGATTGCGACAACGCAGGATGTCCCAGTTGAGATACTCCTCTTCAAGGATGACCAAGGACCAGTGGCTTGCGGTGTGATTGATTATGTGCATCCCGGACCATTCAGAGATATTGGGAGCAGTGACCTTCCCTCAACAATTATTGAGCACATCCAAGAGAAACATGGCATCCCTGCATTTGTCCTACACGGAAGTTGCACACATCAACAGAATCTGACAACGAAGGAAGATTATCCAATTGTGCTAGAGGAGATTGACAGATTGATTGAGGAAATTGATGTCCATGAGGAAATCTCCGGACCACACTGGTCTGACGGTGGCAGGTACAAGGTGTGGACACTCTTCGTTGGAAATGATGTAATGACGATCAGTACAAGTGCTCCAGGTTTCACTGACGACATATCGCTGGATGTAGGTTATGACACTGCGAATATGATACGAGAGCATCTCCCTCAAATAAGCGGCGTGGCTGTAGTAGATGCGCACAACTGTATTGATGAAAGTGCTGTGTCTGTTGTACCGGGAGATCCTGAAGCGGGGGAATATGTAGGTACAGTTTCAGAAGCTGTTTTTTCAACAATAAATGAACCTAAGACCCGTCTTCAGCTAGGTCTACACCAAGTGAAACCAGACAACATTAGTCAGACAGAAGGTATTGGACCAGGAGGAGTCATTGCAATTGTTCTTCAACGTAATGACACGGAGATGGCACTCATATCGATAGATGGTAACAATATGGAATCTGGTTTCAGGGAGAAGATACTAAGTATTCTCAAGAGCCAGGGATTTGACGATGTAGAGGTCGTGACCACAGATACTCATGTTGTGAATGCAATTTCACTATCAAGCAAAGGATACCCACCCGTTGGAAGAAACAAACCTGATGAAACCCTAGAACACATCGTCACAGCATCCGTGAAGGCTCGTGAGAGACTCCAGCCTGTGAAGACTGGCCTAGGCTTTGGAATGGCGAAAAGTCTCAGGACCTTCGGAGAGAAGGGTTTTGATATTCTTACTCAGGATATCGCAGAAGCAGCTGGAATAGCTAAAAAGGAGGGTATCCGAGCAGGTGGCGGGTCGATTCTTCTCTACATACTCCTCTCATTCCTCTTCTGAGTCATTTCGATAGAAGTATATGGACAGATGTCAAGCAGTTGAATCTAGATGGTGATTGGAACATGAAGAAACGACTCCTCGTCTGCCTGACCGGTGCAAGCGGAGCAATCTACGGAGTCCGGTTGCTTCGGGCTCTGAAAGAGAATGGTCATGAGGTTCATTTGATTGTGTCCAAATGGGGGGAAGAAACGCTCAAGTACGAAACAGGACTGACTGGGGCGGATCTAGGCAAAGAAGTAGACTTTACGTATCAGGAAACAGATCTGGCAGCAGGTCCAGCGAGTGGTAGTTTTCCAATCGACGCTATGGTGGTAGTCCCATGCACTATGAAGACTCTTGCTGGGATTGCACATGGCTATGCTGACAATCTTATTGCGCGAGCGGCTGACTGCAGTCTCAAGGAGCGAAGAAAGCTAATCATTGTTCCTCGCGAGTCACCACTCAATTTGATACACATTAGGAACATGGCAGCAGTGACAGAAGCAGGAGCCATAGTGATACCAGCCAGTCCTGCTTTTTGGGCAAAGCCAAAGACGATTGAAGAGCTCGTCGATTCGGTTGTTGAGAGAATCCTCTCACACATCGGTGTTGATCAGGACTCAGTAGCTATATGGACAGGCGATAGCTAACTCCAGTGCAATGGAGTTCCACAGTGGTCGCAAATCACGGTTTCACCAGGAAGGGCTCGTTTCCGAAGTGCTGCACCACACTGGGCACACTCGATCTTCTTTGGGGCGATATCTCCAGTTTTTGCTTGGAGCTTGAGCAAGACCTCCCTGAGGTTCTCACGCATTTCAGAGAGCAGGAGCTCCATCTTGTCCTCATCATTACTTGCGACAGATATTCGCATTGTTAGATTCTCTTTCGAAACCGATCCAATTACTATGTATTCAGTACCAGCCAAAGCCTTACCATAGAACCACGATTCTTCGCCATTCCTCGAATTACTCTTTTCTCCTACGAACTTCACACTCTGCTGTTCTATTACATCATTCACGATGTCGAGCATCTCTTGGACATCAGCATCAGGATCGATTTGGTATTCAGCCGCTCGTTCAGACTGAAGTCGAGTTTCGAGAATTTTCTCCAAGTCAGACATACTCATTGTAGAGAGATACGCATCCCGTGCCATTGCAGTATGATCATTTGGTACTTCGACTTTACTCTCACCATGATTGTCGCAGATAAGAATGACCTCTGATTTATCCCCTTTCTCCTGAATTTCTGTGAGATTCAACGGATTGTGACACTTGTGACATTCATAGAGCTGGCGATAGAACCGTTCAGTGATTGTCGCGTCAGCCTTAATGTGGAGTTGTCTTTGGGTACCATGTCCGTTTCTGCATTCCATTTTGAGTTCTACGAGATCATCGCGAACTTTCGTATCCCGTATTGTCATTGGAGATGTACACTTTTCACACTTCAGACTCTCCTCTATGGAAGGCATCAAGTCGATGTGAGGGGCTCTCTCTTCAACATGTTTGAAGATTCCGACAGCTACGCCTTTCTTGAAGTCACCATGAATAGGACATACAAGCTTCAACTCAACATTGTTCCCACTGACTTTTGAATCAATGATGTCAGTGGTTAGGTCACAATCATTACATTTCAAGACTCCATAGACTATGGAGTCGATGGCTTCTTCATCAAGTTCCACGGGTTGCGAGAGTTCCACGCCATGCCCGTTCTTACAACTGCATTTGAGCTTGTACTTCATCTTGTCAAGCTCAATAGTTTTTATTGAAACAGGGTTACCACAATCTCTACAGTTGAGCATGGATTTTACAATACTACCCTCCGACATAGCCTCAACAATTGATTCGAGCATCCAAGCATACTCCGCTGGTAGCTCCTTCTTTGATTTTCCATGTGCAGGACATGCAAGCTCTATACGGGCTTTATTCCCCTTGGGTTGCGTTTCTAATACTTGACATGGCAGCCCGCATTCATCACAATGGATGAGTCGCTTGACAACAGTCTTGAGGACTGATTCATCTGCAACCTTCGGAACGAACCTCATCTCTTTATGTCCGTTAGAACAGCGAGCTTTCACCTCGAGTATTCCTTTCTTATCTGTGATTTCATGAGCAATGAAAACCTCACCGCACTTTGCACAGCTCAAAGAGTCTAAGATAGATTTTGAGCTGTTCATACTGCTTTGGAGACCAGTAATTGCAGTATGATAGAACGCTGGTATCGAACGGATCTGGGATCCATGTATCGGGCAAATGAACGTATACTCAGCCTTCTGTCGTCCAACATCCGTGTTCATCAGAGACATTGTGGAACCGCACTCGATACAAGTGAAGATACCTTCAAAGACCTCATGAGCCATACTGTCAGCCTGATACTTTGAGATGTCTCGTTTACCTTTGTGACCATTCAGGCATTGACAGTAGACACGAAGTGTACTTCCCCTCAACTCACCCGTCAGAGCGTAGAATGGTTCCTTGCATTTCTTACAAGTGAACAAGTTTCCTCTCTCCACCAAGGCGCGCGGCGATGAAACTACATCTAGGGAGATGAGGTTACTAAAAGGTATTGCGCACAGGCAGAATATTGCTCTACTGGAGATATAGAGCGATAGTAAGTGAGTGTGTACAGTATTTGCAACGAACTGGGAGCCTTCTTCCTAGCTTCTCAACCTGTTCAATCTCGAGTGGAGCCCCACAACGAAGACAGACCCATGAATCCATGGTATCAGCCAGCTCATCTATTGTAGTTGGGAGCATAGAAACATCTTCTCCCAATGCTTCGACTCGTACAGTTGAATGCCGTCCATTTTCTGGTCCGCTGATGAGAAGAACAACTGCTACCTTTTTCTGTGTATACTTGCCCTCTGCATAGCCACGGATTGTTCCTATGAACTCTCCAGAAACTAGTTTTTCCTCTGCGTCTACAATATGGAAGTTCTTAGCTGGGAGAATCTTCTCGGCTTTTGTATACAATACTTGAGCATTCCAATCCAATGTCTGCTCCTGTTGAGTCTTCTCAAGTCCCATTAACACAAGTTCAAACGTCCTACTTGTTTCCTTTAGAGGTTGAAGGAGATCACAAACAGATCTGATGAGGAAAGGCTCAACGTTCACGGTATGGAGTTGGTCGAGGAAATCAATGTAAGAAACTGTCGCTACAACTTTACCTTGAACACAGTCCTTTGTTGGATAAAGTGTGAACTGGGGACTTCTGAAACCTCCTACTTCAATTCTAGAGATAGTCTTCACGTTCTCACCTGCAAGTTCCATGCAGTCCCTAGGATAGGCGATCATACTTACTGTGACATTAGTAATGACATAACCACTGTCGTTCTTTACTTTAACCTTGAAATCGAACTTGCCACCCACTATTTCGCAACCACGAAGCACTTGGACACCGTGGTTGACCCCTGCTGGTTCATCTGAAACTTCGAGGATTTCTGCAGGTTTTGGTTCAGGAGCTTCTGTTGGAGGTTTGACCTTGTCCTCCTGCATCTCATCATATGCCATCTGCATGGCTTCCGCGTGGTCAGGGGGTATATCTAATACGGTTTTTCCATGAAGAGAACAGAGTAAAACAACTCGGTCTTCTCGATCCCTGGGTTCGATATATACTAGGTCAAGTGGTTCGTAGCACTCAGGACATTGATAGAGCTGCTTGTAAAGACCTGAAAGTGTTTCCTGATCCAGACCAGGGATGAAGAGTCTTTTGCTTCGATGACCATTTCGACACTCAGTATCGAACTCAATAAGACCTCTACGTTCTTCAACATCTCGGACATTCATGGGCATACTGCATTTCTCGCAACTGAGACTACGAACAATTGAAGGCATTCTGTCAATAGAAGGTTCGAACTCCTCAACTATCTTGAAGACATCCGGTGATACTACACGGTTCATCACTCCATGTATGGGACAAACTATTCGGAAGTCGACCTTCTTCTTGCCTTTCTTCTTGTCAAGAATATGAGTTAACTGGCCACACTCCTCACAAGTCAAAACCGCATGAGTAATCCGATTGGTGACTGGTTCACTCCATGATAACGGTAGGACCCGGTCAGAGGTTTGCTTTGTTCCAGGACAGACACATTTGAGTCGATAGCCTTGTTTTGTTTCCTCGATTTCTCGAATAGCTAAGTGCTTCCGACATTCATGTGATGTGAGAGTCGATTTGACGACTGCATCTTCAGGAATTTCGGCCACTGCCTCTTGAAGCAGGTCCAGCTGAGTACCAAGGATATCCTTTCTAACGACTCCATGTATTGGACATGAAGTTTGGACTCGTGCTATGTTTCCACGCTTTTCAACATGGGTTATGTGTCCAGGAAGGCCACATCGATCGCAATGAACGACCCGCTGCAGGATATTCTTCAGAAGAGTAGTTTCAATTGAAGTTGGTAGATACCTGGTAGCTTTGTGTCCATTAGCACAGCTCGTATCGACCTCCAAGATTCCTCGGCGTTGATCAAGCTCGTTGACAACATACACTAGACCACACTGTGGACATCTGAAGGAATCGATAATAGATCGAGGACTATCCACCACACCTCCAACGAGATCAACAACAGAATTGAATTCTAGAGGATATTCTCGTTTCTGAGGCCCATGGATCGGACATAGGAAGAGAGATTCAATCTTATTTCCTTGGACTCTTTCCTCGATGTGGGTCATATTGAAACCACATTCAGTACAGGTATACAGTCTCTTGAAGACGTCCGACGCTATCTCTTTTGCCTGGTGTTCGGAAAGACGGCGAACACTCTTGTGACCTTGAAGGCACTGAACATCCATCGTCAGAATCTTGTCCTTCATTTCAGCACTATGAATGAAGAGCGGGTCACCGCAGCGTTTGCACTGGAACAATTCTGAACACCACTGGTAGCGAGGACTGAGTAGTGAACTTCAGAATTCACTATTAAGGGAATTTCAGGTGAGTTCTAGGAGTTAGATCTTTTATTGATCCGTATCTTCTTCTTCCTCGTCTTCAACTATCTCTTCAACATCAACAATCTCAGGTTCAGATTTGGGTTCGTCTCTCTTTCTCTGCTGAGCCTCCAGAAAATCTTCTAGGTTCTTCACAATAGGAATATCAATTCTTTGAAGTGCAATAGAGAACCCATAGAAGAGTAACATGACATTCCCAATTATGCTGAGTACTGGTGCAATCACCAGACCAGCCAACGGAATAAGAAGAGTAAATGGTGCAATCACGTAAATCAAACCACCAATGAGTAATCCTGGTAGTGCAGCGGATATTGGCCTACTCATCGCCGCCTGAGCTGTTGCAATGATTGTCAAAGCGAATCCACATGCTGAAACAAGTGGAGCCAATAACAGTGTCAGAGGTGCTATAAGCCAAATGACTGCACCAACTAGGATTAACAAGAAATTTGGTGATGTCCATATTTGTTCGAATACTTCTCTTTGATCACTCAACTTCCTCACCAATATCACAACGCGGGGAGTGAGAGATATTATGTATTTTGGAGTGTCATTTGTCTACTGAGTTCCAGTTGCATCGACACTTTCCAGGATAGCGTCAGCTGACTTCTTCAACTTAGACCGATATCCACGAGTTGTATAGACACGGACTGGTTTCAAAATCCTAGTGAAGCTTCTTGCCATTGGGCTCATATCAGTCACTTTCCAGAATTCGTAGCCACTGGAACCACGCTCGAACAGGACGAGATCTTCTAGATTGTAGCGACCGGGATAGTAGGTGACTGAAGCCCTGTCTGGGAAATCTATGTAGACATTACTTGGGTCGATTCCAGCATCGTCTGCAATCTCTTTCTCTGTCTCGTAAAGTCCGTCTGGCGTAGAGAGCCTCGCTAGAAATGTCGGATCTGAGAGTGCTCTCGAGCTCACCAGTTTCACAAGATTTCTCTGGCTGAAGTCACGGAATATTCGGTTTGCAATACGTAGTTCTTCTGACGCATCGTCTTCGACTTTCAAGAGGCGATGGAGAAATGTGAGATCATCGATTTGGAAGAACTTTGCGTCGTCTGTGGGAAGTGGGAATAACTGGGAACCAGCTTCATCAAGCACTCGGAGGAGCATGAGTTCCGCTGCACGGACGGTTTTGTGGAAGTATACAGCATCGAACATATTGGCAGATGCTGACAAATAGGACTCAAGAGTGAACAATGAACCCCTTTCTACTGCAATCTTGTTCTTCGCAATCCTTGTAGAGGAGAACAGTCGTCTGAATTCTAGTTGGGCATATTCAACACCCGCAAAGTATGAGTCTCGTTCCAGATCATCTATCAGCTCAGGATTGATAGGACAATGAGTCAAATCTATATATGTCCCTTTGAGTGGAACACCTTTCAAAATCAAGTCACCAACCTCAGCCTTAGTGAAGCCATGTTTTTCAACGAGATCTCCAACCTCAGTTTCTTTCAGAAGGATCTCTCCAATTTTGGGTCTGTTGACCCCTCTGACGGTAAGGTACTCCTCCGATACATTAGCCCATGGACCATTTGTGAGCATCAGTAGGAGAGAAGCCAATCGACCTCTGAGAACCTCTTCCAACTCACCACCAAGATATTCTATGAAAAGCTCGGTCATATGCATGAAACCTAAGGTCCGGCCCAACAGAGATATTGCTGCCCCTGGGTAGACCAACGAAATTCCTGCAGGTCCTTGGATGTATCGGAGTCTCTGACTAACACGAAGGTCAATGATTTCTTTCTCTAACTGGGTCAGAGCTACGTATCCATGAATTGGGTCCTTTATCTGAAGCACAGATGGTAAATCAGTCACTGGCATAGGAATTCAGCCCTTAACACTCAAAAAGAACTGTATAAAAAGGCTTCAAATACGCAGTTTGCTCCTAGGCGAACCTTCATCAAGGGTATTGTGAGGCCAAGATTCCATGAACAGGTTGTGGACTGTTGCATTCTTCACATTCATTTTATTCATTCCATTGACATACTCGAGTCCCGTCGCAAGAGAAGACCCAATGACGCCAGCAGACACAACACCCCCAGGAATCGACAGGATATATGGCGAGCTAATCGTTGATGAGATCTATGAAAAAGTAAGAGACACAAATCTTCGAGATATCGTTCAAAAAGTCACTGAGAATGGATCACGCTATCTAGAGGGAGGATTCCCGGTTCATAATGGACCGAACTACGACCTCAGACAGTATCTGATAGAACAAATGGACGAACTCTCTCAAGGCAGACTCGAGATAGAGATCATTGGAAACTATGATAACATTGTAGCGAAACTACCAGGCTACCTACCTGGGGAGCAACCAGTCTTTGCTGTGACAGCCCACTACGACTCACCCGATCAAAGTCCTGGTGCCAACACTGATGGCATTGGCATAGCAGCAGTCCTCACATTAGTCGAAGTGATGTCGCAGTACGAGTGGCCACTTGACATCTACTTTATGGTGTTCAATGGACTCCATCCAGCAGCACCAAGTTTCTTCATGGAAGGGAGCAAAGAAACTGCTATTATTCTGAGAAATCGCGGATTGGAAACACTCGCCCTCTACAATGTGGATACAATTCTGTTTCCCCACCCATCTGTTCCGCTAGATGCCCAAGTGCAGTTTGGATATGATATCGGAAGCTACTCGTTGGGGCGTTATTGGGCAGAACTCGCAAGGGCTATGAGTAACAACTATGGAAATGATGTGATACTACCAGTACCCTCTTTGAATTTCGCGCTTTGGCCGTATTCTGATCATTATGCTTTTGCTGCCCGTGGGTTCTCCGGGGCTTTGTGTGCCTTCGAGTCAGGTTATGCAGTAGATGATGCATACCACGATATTACAGACACTTGGAATAATCCAACGTATCGTTATGATCTAGGACATGAAGTGACCGGAGCAATTGGAGCAAGTATGGCTTTTACCATGAGTAAGACATACGGAAAACCACAGAACCTTCAGTATTCACTAATCATAGAGGAAGAAGACACGGAAAGAATCTACATTCAGATAAGTACACCAACCCGACTTGAGATATCCTGTAGATGGTACGGTGGCCCTGCAACATTTACACTATATGACCCAAGCGACGTGGCAATTGGATCACGTATCTATAGTAGCGCTTCAGCCTGGGAATATACGGACCTCTATGATCTTCAAGTTTCTAGTCAGGGTCTGTATACCCTCGCAATGGAAAACACAGGACCAGAATCAATCGGGTTCGTATTGAATGTGACACACAATACTGACATAGATGAGAATGGGATTCTCGACCACAACGAGTTCTGGTTGGATTCAGAGTATTTCAGTACCGATGAAGATTCAGACGGTCTTTCAGCGGCTATGGAGGTATTCCTCAATACTGATGACACTTCAGCGGATTCCGATGGTGACACCATGGATGACAAGTTCGAGGTGGACAATGGTCTTGATCCAACAGACCCATCTGACGCGAGTAGAGATGAAGATGGAGACGGACTTACAAACGCGCAGGAATATTCTATTGGACTGAACTTATTCTCTGCGGACTCGGATCAGGACCAGATGGATGACCTGTGGGAGTTGGAGAATGGACTGAATCCACTGTTTGATGACTCGATGCTCGATCCTGATGGTGATGACAGGACCAATCTCCAAGAGTATCTCGAGGGAACAGACCCGAATGTTGCGGAACAAGAACCTATCCCGATTGAGTGGTTCATAATACCTGGTGTAGCTATTGCGCTTATAGTAGGGTTTCTTTACTACCAGAGAATCAAGTTTTGATGCTAGCTGAGTGGTGGTTGAAACTTGTGAAAAGGTTGTTCGTGGCGACTTTCTTTATAGCTATCATTGTGTGTCCAGTAGGTGCCTTACGTCTCGACAAAATTGAGAATCCTGTGATAGTGTCGGATACAACTGAGCCAGACCTCGAACGAATATACGGTCGAATAGTGGCCGAAGAGCTGTGGCAAAACATAACAGCTTCTGAAATTCTTGATATTATCAGAAAATTCACAGAGAATGGGACTCGATTTGTGTCAGCTGTGGGAGATGTAGAAGATGATCAGGGAGCAAACAAAGCAGCCAGACTTTACATTATTCAACAGCTTGAAGAATTGACTCATGGAAGAATAGAGATTGAACTCATAGGTCAATATGCAAATGTGATTGGCAAGTTGCCTGGTTACCTGCCTGGAGATCATCCAGCGTTTATTGTGTCAGCCCATTACGATTCGCCATCGGGTTGTCCTGGTGCGAACTGTGATGGTAGTGGAATTGCTGTCATGCTTACCTTGGCTAGAGTGATGTCCCAGTACGAGTGGCCACTTGACATCTACTTCATGGCATTCAATGGACTACATCCACACGGTATATTGTGGTCAGACTTCTATGAAGGAAGTCAAGAAGTTGCAGGTGAACTGAGACATCGAGGATTCCAGAACCTAGCAATGTTCAACATCGATACGATTCTCCACCCTGATCCGGATGCACCGACTGATCAACGATTATTGATGGGATTCAATGTCTATGCATCGTATACAGCAAGTCAATACTGGGCAGAACTTGCTAAAACGATGAGCGACTACTATGGTAGAGGAGAAATCACTTCAGTTCCAGGAATAATACAGATTCCAATCTGGGATCTTGCTGATCATGTCCCATTCTTCAACAGAGATTTTCCTGGAGTTGTCACTGCCTTTGAATCAGGCTACGAAACTGATGCGGTGTATCATACAGGTTCAGATGTCTACTACAATCCAGGGTATAACTATGGACTTGCCAAGGAACTCGCGGCTACTATAGGTGCTTGTATGGGGTACACTATGGGAAGGACATTTGGCAAACCAAGACAAATCAATACATCAATCATCATTGAGAATGAGAGTGTAGAAACATTCTACATTCCTATTACAACACCGACAAATCTGGAAGTCATATGTAGATGGTTTGGTGGGCCAGCTAGTTTCTATCTCAGGGACCCAAACAACGCACTCATTGGAATTGCAGAGTTCGATGAACCGTCAGCCTGGGAAGCAGTCAAACTCTTTGATATACCCGTTTCAGTTGAAGGTCTGTACTCACTATCTATTGTAACGGGTCATGAAGATGTCGGGTTTGAGATGTCCTATACCTTTGATACAGATATTGATGGAAATGGTGTTCTAGACCGTAATGAGTTTTGGTTGGATCCAGTCTACTTCGTTACTGACCTAGATGGAGATGGATTATCTGCTGCTGATGAGCTCTTCCTAGGCACTGATGATGAGAACATAGATTCAGATGGCGACTCCATGGATGACAAGTTCGAAGTGGATAATGGTTTTGACCCTACAAATCCTTCAGACGGCGCTGGTGACGCGGATCACGATGGTCTAACTAACACAGCGGAGTATTTAATGGGTCTGAATCTATTCTCAGCGGATTCGGATCAGGACCGGATGGATGACCTTTGGGAGGTTGAGAACGGACTGAGACCACTATTTGATGACTCAATGCTCGATGCTGATGGCGATGGCAAGACCAATCTGCAAGAGTATCTGGAGGGAACTGATCCACAAGTTGAAGAAAAAGAAGATGTGCCTGTAATCTGGTTAGTCGCACCATTTATTCTGATTGCAGTCATCGCAGGGTTTGTTTATGTTGGAAGGGATTATTTCTGACCGAAGAATCTGAGGTTTTTCAATGAAAAGGGTTCTAATGATAATCATCTTCGTGTCGCTTGTAGTGACACCTGTTGATTTCGCAGCCGCCACAACTATTGAGAGAGGACCTGCAACCTCGAAAATAGTTGTTGAACCTCTTTCTCAGACGAGGGTATATGGCGAAGACCTGTCTGAAACGATATTCAGAGGTATTTCAGTTGACTCCTTCAGAGACTTCTTGATACAGCTCACGGAGAATGGCTCACGGTGGATTACAGGTCCAGATGGAAGGAGCGATGCAAACAGAGAAGCTCAGGATTGGATTGCTGAAGAGCTTATCAGAGTATCAGACGGGAGAATAGAAGTCGAGATCATCGGGGACCACCATTCTGTCGTAGGAAAGTTGCCAGGATATTTCCCCTACGAAGCTCCTGCACTGCTTGTAGGTGGACATTATGACAGCGTTGTTGAATCACCAGGAGCAAATGACGATGGGGTTGGAGTAGCAACAATGCTTGAGCTTGCGCGTGTTTTCTCTCAGTATGAGTGGCCACTTGATGTGTACTTTGGAGCTTGGAATGCAGAGGAAATCGGCTTAGTTGGAGCAAGAGAGGTTGCACAGGAGTTTCAGGACAGAGGGATTGACATCCTGGTCTATTACAATATCGACATGCTGCTAGTCAGAAACCCCTATGCACCAGACAGTCGCGCTGTTTTGATGGCATATCCGGACATGGCGTATCATGATGGTCAATATTGGGCTGAACTGGCAATGCTCATGAGCAGACAATATGGAAACGGATTGATCCTTCCCATTTCTTCAAGTAGTTTCTCAGGGTGGGAACGCTCAGATCATTGGGCATTTATTACAAAAGGGTATGAAACCTCACTCTTCGCCCATGAGAGTGGTTTTGAATATGACGCGGCATATCATACTAGTCAGGACAGATGGGACAACACGTTATACAACTACACAATAGGAATAGAAGTCGTCAAAGCAATTGGTGCATGTTTTGCATACATAATGAGTAGAGAGTATCAAAAGCCCGTTACAGAAGAGATTAGGTTCATTCTTCATGAAGGGGAAGAACGAGTCTTCTATCTACCTGTGACTACTCAGACATCAGTCAATGTTACATGTCGTTGGTGGGGAGGATATGCAGATTTCCTTCTGAGAAACCCATCGGATGTACTGATAGGTGCCTCCTATAACAGTGAGAGTTCAGCTTGGGCACCAACAAACGTGATGAATCCAAGTGTTTCAGAATTTGGAATACACACACTCACTGTATTCAATCCAGGACATGAAATGACTGGATTTGAACTCTTGTTTGAATATGAGTCTGACATCAATCGCAATTTCGTTCCGGACAGCCAGGAGTTTTGGTTTGATGCATCTTATTTCTCTCTAGACTCTGACTCAGATTTACTCAGTGATGCTGACGAGTACATCATTGGAACCAAACCAGACTCCCCAGATTCGGACTCAGATACAATGCTGGATTCATGGGAGCTCGAGTTTGGGCTAAACCCTCTCTTTTCTGGGGATGCTGAACTGGACCCTGACTCAGATGGGGTCTTGAACAGAGACGAATACACCAATAATACCAATCCCCACTCACAGGATTCAGATCAAGACGAAATCCCTGACAAATGGGAGATAGATAATAATCTTGATCCAATGTACAATGACGCCCTGGAAGATCCTGATAATGATGCAGTAACTAACCTTGACGAGTACTTAGAAGGGACGAATCCGCACTATGCAGAACTCAGGCTAGAAAGATATGTTATACCCATCTCAGCAGTTGGCATTGCTGTTGTTCTTTTCGTTTCATATGTAGTTCGACGAAGAATTTAACCAATCATCGGCCAAAGATTCAAATTCTCTAGACCTACGGATTTCGTGGAATTGGTGAGTAGTGGTTGTACATTCCAAGTAGGCGTGCACTCAGACTTGTTGAAATCCAAGAGAGTGTACTCCCTGAGGATGAATGGTTGATTGGTGTTTCAGACCTTGGATACTTCAAGGGTATGGGATACTCAATGCCCATAGTTGATGATTCTGACGAATCTGAGAGCTCAGGTAAACTCTATGCATTCCTTCCAGGTCTTTTCTATTGTTCCTCACAACAGACATCTGTTGATAGCGTACTTATTGAAGTGAGTCACAAGGAAATTTCTGGCGTGACGTTGCCTAGTTTTCGACCAGAGGACGTACGAACATTTGATGTTGGAAAAGGGATGACTTTGAGTGATAGTGGGAATCTCCAACCTATAGACATCACGATTGACTCATTGGGTAGTTTCGGTGTCGAGTCATTCCTCAAAGACACAGGATTGAATTACGAGTTTCTCAACTTCAAAAGAGAGATGCAAATAGCGGTTCATCTTGCAGAGATGATTCCACTAGCTAATCTAAAGAAAGCCTATGTATCCAGTTCTTTTCTTAGAGCGAGAATCACCAAACTCCTCGATGACATTGAATTCTTTGGGCTTAATCCGAGAAGAAGGCTCTATATTCGAAACGACAAGTACCCCTATGGTTCAGTTATTGATGTGAAATATCCTGGTCTCGGAGATAATCTAGATATGTACACTGGTGCTGGAATCATCTGTCCTGATGACCCAGAACTGGAAGAAGAAATTGGCAAACTATCATTCTCCAAGCTCGTAGACTCGGGGGTCGAAATAGATGTGGAAAGGGCAATCCTCGATATGCTCCTATACATCAGATTTGAGTTCGAGGGGAGCACTTCACATGGTGATGTCCTACAGGCTTTGTTTGAGGAGGGTGAGTGAGGATGGAGAGCTGGGCACACACTACAAAAACGATTGTTGAAAACCTCCACAACACCTGGCTTTATCGAACAATAGAGGAATGGACAAGAAGAGACGCTCTTGAAATTCGCGAAGAACTCGGATTAGAGAGCTTTTCGGTAACATCCTCGGATTCTGTCGAGATGTATTCAAGTATCAAGCAGCATATTCTATCCAAAACAATTCACGACAAAGAAACGTTGGACTTCTTGATGAAGGTTCCAAACTGGGTCGGTTTCAGTCTTGATGAAAACGAGTTCAGGTCTGGGCAACAAGTCATCGGAGCTGCAAGGGAAGAAGCTATAGCCATGCTCTGGTTGATGGCACTTCCAAAGATCATCATTAGTCCAAAAACCATGCCTGAAGAATATCCAATTGATGCGATTCATGGCTTCATAAAGAGAATCCTTGATTCAGATGCGTCTAGAACTAAGCTGAGGAAACAGATGTCAACGGAAATGGAACGTCGGGGTATACCGGATATCGTCTTTAATCCTAATCCGATTGGTAGAGGCTACGTTATTGACGAATCAATGAGGGAACAGCGCCTCAGAGCTCTCATTGCCTTGGTTGTGATGAAATCTAGTGGGTGTCCATTCGATCTAGATGCTGTCTTCTCATTGGATGAAAATGAGATAGTTGAAGAAGCGACAGCAAACATTGTAACAATGCATGCACAGAATATGCTGAATAATCAAATTACTGGTGGAGGTGGAAGACGTCCGTTTGATTGGCCTCTTATTGGAAATCCTGAGATTTGTGCGAGATTGTTTGTGACTCTGGACATTCTTGCTCAATCAGCTACAAAGATGACTTCGTGCTCCATGTTTTCCTCTACCATAAATGCTCAGAAAGCAAAATGGAGAGATTTGGACTTCATAGCTTTCCTTGTCGAAGAGTTAGTTACTCATTATGCTGAGATAAAACGTACTCGACTAGGAAGGGGGCAGAACCACGAGCTGTCCCTCTTTGTAGATCTAATCAATGAAGAGAAACTTGAGATTGCTGCACGACTACTTGAATCAGATAAGATTGGACAGGACCTTTTTGATGAACTCACAACATATAAACAGCGAGCAAAGACTGGCGAAAGACCTGATATTAGTCCCGAACGGAGATTCGGTGCTGTTCTATCTAACTTGAAACAGAGCCTTGAAGAAGAGAAGCTGGAGAGCATAGACCGAGAAACAATCATCGACCAAGTGGATAATATTTTTGATGCCCTTGTTGAGGTGGTTGAGAGCCACCTAGACTCTCTTGGTGAAGAAGCCGAAAGATTCACACAGGCACTCTGTTTTGAAACCTCCATAAGACTCATTCAATTACTAGGTCTAGGAGAGGCTTTGATGGATTTGCCATGGGTTTCGCGCTTCATTGCTGAGGAGTCAGCACGAACCGATATCACTGAAGGAGACTTGACTAAGCTTGATGACGAACACCGAATCAAGAGGATTGTTTCCGCATATGCAGGAGGAGTGACCTACGTGATCCTCCAGTTTCAAAGTAATCTCAAGTGAAGGTTCTCATCACAGTATCCCAGCGATGCTGGATGAACGCTTCGAAATCAGCTATCTTCTTGTCATCTCGTTTAGGTTTGAAGAGATGCGAGAATCTACCCTGAAGTTTCAGGAAATCATCGATTGGTTTCCTCTTCTCCGGGTCTTGGAATCTCTTACTATGTCTTCCAAGTATGAACTCATCACCAATCCTCTCCCATTGAATCCAATATCCGGTTTCAACTGCAAGTTTTCCGATCTCAACGCCCTTCTCAACTGGATAGTTCCAAGCTTGCGGACATGGAAGGAAGATATGTCCAAATTTGGGACCTTCATATTCTCGTGCCTTCTGGAATTTTTCAAACAGGTCTCTAGGATAGGATGTGTTCGCAGTGAACTGATACACAGGCTCATGGGCTGCGACAATAAGATCGAGCATTTTCTCAGGCTCAGTCTTACCAAACCAAGTAGTTGTTGTCTTTGCATGGAGGGGAGTAGCTCCGGAACGCTGTGTGCCCGTATTGCTGTAGACCTGGTTGTTGTAACAGATATAGAGAAAGTCAGTCCTACGCTCCAATGCCCCACTTAGAGCCTGAAGACCAATGTCAAATGTTCCACCATCACCAGCCCAGACCATCACCATTGTGTGGTCGTTTCCTTTTGCTTTCAGTGCTGCTTTTACTCCAGAAGCTGTTGCTCCAGAAGCCATGAATGCTGTGTTCAGAACAGGAATCCCGAGTCCACTCTTTGGCCAGAGTGATTGCACGACACTTGTACAACAGGCAGGTACTACTTGGATGACATCACCCTCGAGAGCTTTGTGAGCATGTCGAAGAGCTACCATGTCTTGACAACCTGCGCAAGCGGCATTTCCTTTCAGTACGTATTCTTTGAGTGGCATATCTTTCGTTGCTACCATCTTCACTCCTCCATTAGGTTGTGCCAAGTCTCTTCGGGATCTAGCTCTCCGCTCTCAACCGAGTTGAATGTGTCCAGGATTACAGTCTTGATATCAGGAACTGTCATGTCCCGACCTCCTAGGCCACCGATGTAGCTCTTAATCATCGGTCGATACTTAGTATGATACATCGAGGATCTTATGTCATTGGCAACAGGACCACCAAATCCATACGACACTCCGCGGTCAAAACTGGCAAACGCCTTCACCCGACTTCCGAGTTCACGTATCTTCTCCACGGGGAATGGGCGAATCATTCTCATCCTGGCGTTTCCTACTTTGTATCCTTCCTCCCTCAGTTCGTCGATGGCATCCTTTGCCTCAGCACCAATAGAGCCCTGTGAGGTGAACACAACCTCAGCATCATCACATCTGTAACAGTCGATAGGTCCTCCAAAATGCTTGCCAAAGAGTTTCTTGTAGTCCTTCTCAACTTCTTCATAGACCTTGAGAGCATTCTGTGTCCCCTCATGCATCATGTATCTGAACTCCTGGTAGTGCTCAGGAAAAACTATGTTGCCATGTGACACTGGATTCTCAGGATCCATGACCCAGTGTGGAGGAGTATATGGTGGAAGGAACTTGTCGACTTCCTCTGCCTCAAGATAATCAAAGGTTGAAAGCGTGTGACTGAGTACAAAACCATCTGCGTTGACCATCACTGGCATGAGGACACGCTCATCTTCTGCAAGTTTGAAGGATTGAATGATTGTGTGGTACAACTCGTCAACACTTGAAACATAGAATTGAATCCAGCCGGTATCACGTTTGGAGTAGGAATCATCGTGTGTCACATGAATGTTCCAGCTAGGTGAAACAGACCGATTAACATTGTTCAGTACAATAGGCAGTCTGGCTGCAGCGGCCCAGTGCAAAGCCTCATCCATTAGAAGAAGTCCATTGGATGATGTTGCAGTGAAAGCTCTTGCTCCGGTTGAGCTTGCTCCAATGCAGGCAAACATCGCAGAGTGCTCAGACTCAACCCTGATGAACTCGCCCTTGAAAATACCCTTCTCATTCAGCAGTGCAATCTGTTCTGGTACGGTAGTCGCTGGTGTGATTGGGTATGCAGCAACCACCTCTACCCGAGCTGAAACCACAGATCTTGCGGCAGCATAGTTTGCACTCATGAGTTCAGTTTTCATACTTCACCAGTCCTCCTCTTTCGCTCATCAGTTCTGAGCATCTCGATACAATGCTTCGGACAGACCTGGGCGCAAATGCCGCACCCCTTACAATAGTCATAGTCCGTGTGAGGAGTTCCATCCTCATCCAAGCTGATGACAGCCTCGGGGCAGTGGAGCCAACATGTGCGGCATCTGTTACACTCATCATAGTCCACAACGGGATCAAAAGTGCGCCAGCTGCCAGTCTTACCTGTAGCACCAATGGTGGGTTTGGAGTAAGATGTCTTTGGCATTTCCTTCCTGCTCTTTGGCTCGGTATTTACCTCGTTTACCAACCAGATCCACGTCCACTGAAGGCCTACATGGGCTCGCGTTAACACAGACAATTAAGCGTTATGATACTGTTGATAGGGGAACTACATGATTCGGTTGCCTTATCAGATTGAAAGCCTACGAGAGTATAATCAACGAGGTTGATTTAGATTGGAGTTCACTATTACTCATGTCCAAATGCCCTGTGAGGAGGGAAATCGAGAAGGCAACTTCAAACGTGCAATGTACCTTTTGGAACAGCGGAAGGCAGGAAAAGGAATTCAATTCATTCTTCTGCCCGAGTTGTTTGCAATTGGATTTCGTCATGAAGACTATGGGAAAGAGGGACAAGGCGTTCCAGGTCCAACTGCAGATTTCATTTGTTCAATCGCGGAAGAACATCAAGCCTACACAGTCGGTACTGGAATTGAGAAGACTGGAGAAAAGTATCACAACACACTCGTGATGGCAAAACCCAACGGTGAACTTCACGGGACCTACAGCAAGATACACCCCTTCCAGGAAGAGAAAGATGTCTTCGAAGGTGGAGATACTATTGCCATGTTTGAGTGTTCAGGCATCAAGGTAGGAGTCGAGATTTGTTATGACATAAGATTCCCTGAAGTCACACGAAAACTTGCACTTGAGGGTGCTGAGATAGTACTTGTTCCTGCAGCATTTCCGGATCCCAGAAGTGAACACTGGAACACCCTGGTTCGAGCACGAGCAATTGAGAATCAGATTTTTGTCGCTGCGACAAACCGTATTGGGTTTGGATTCGATGGGAAAACCTACTTCGGACACAGCCAGACCGTTGATCCCTGGGGAGTGGTTCTTAACAGGCTGAACACAGAGGAACGTTTAGTCGCAACTCAATCGGATACTGATATGATAGAGAGTGTAAGGTCTCAGATCACCTGTTATGCTGACATCGCTCCTTCAGGATATGAGAGAGTCGTTTGGTTCAAAGAATAGTGTGAGAAACACAAGCGTTAAGTGAATGACCTGGTGTGCCTATAATGATTGGAGGAGTAATAGTTGAGCAATCAGACAGACCTCATCAGAGAATCTATTCGTGACTGGTTCTCTCGTGAGGGAATCAAAGTAGAAACCATCAAGAATCCAAAGGCGGAGTTCTTGTTCAAGGTCAAGTTCCTCAGATTCTTCTTTACAGTGGTTCGACCCAATGACCAGAGGTTCGTTCAGTTCGAGTCACAAATAATGATATCACCTCAGCATCAGCAGCTCCTCAATGTAGAGAAGATGCGAGAGTTCCAGATGAACGCCATGAAGTTCTCATTCCAGGAGGGCTTTAACATGGGATTCGTGCAGCCAAGACCTGGACAGCCGGGACCACAACCCCCAGGTCCAGGATTCGTCATTTCTGACCGAATCTACGATGATGGATTCACAGAAGACCATCTATGGAGAATAATGCGTAAACTTCACGGGGCCATTGACATGGTAATTGCAATGCTTAACGATGTCACAGGACAGATTGGTGGAAAACCAGATACCACTGACACTGGACCTACGTACTATACATAATGTGACCAGCTCGATTGTTTTTAGAGACCTATACATAGTAGCTCTCCTTTTTTTGAATCAGAGGAATTAACAAGAGCGCTGGTACAACTGCGGATTAGCTGTTACGCCGTTTGAGGAAGAGGTTTTCGATGATGGCTTGGTTTGCAAAAAGGAGAAGGAAACTATCGCATAGGCGTCAAGGAAAATTAATCATACCAGTTCTAATGGTCACGATACTATGTTTCAGTCTACCTGTTCTGCTGACAAATCAGGATATGATCGTTTCTGAATCAACACCTCAGTTCCCCTTTTCCTTTAACAGCAAATCATTGCCTTCTGTAGGCAGCAGTGGCATTGACATTTCTTCGGAATTACGGTATACACGAGAATTCCAGGGACTGGACATTTCGTTGATGAATAGCTTCGCTGATACAGCAACTCATCAGAATACATTGGATTTCTCAGCGTATCAAATTGCTGGATGGTCGCTATATGAGGTCCTGATTTCGACCTCTAGAGTTGTTGCACTGTCAGAACGCGAAGTTGTTGGGACTAGTAGTAGTCCAACCTATTCGAACTTCAACATCTCTGAAACCCCTATTGGAAACAAGTATTATGATCAACTAGCTCAGGGATTCTACAACCTAGGTCATGACGGAAAATTGGAAAACATCTCTATATTATATGACAGCGACTACTATGATCCGTCAAACCAGAACTACGCATACTTCGACATCAGGTCGGACTATCAAGATGGGAGCACCAACTTGGTGTCATCAGTCCAGTTGGCACACGTAGGACTCACTGCTACTTGGGCACATATAACAGAGTCTACTATTCTTGATGCAGACACGACCTATTATGCTGTAATGAATGGTACCAAGTTAGTTGAGTATTTTGACATCTATCCCGTGATTCGTTGGTATTATCAGAATACCGCAGGATCATTTCTGACTCGAAGGTATAGTACTGAGTTTAGTGCATGGAGTTCGGATAGACCGTATGAAGCGCTACTCAACTATACATATACACCGTGGAATACTACCAGTAATTTGGCTATGGAATACAGTAATCCAAGTAATGTATCACTCCAAGCAAATTCATCCTCTCTAAGCGGAACAGAGTGGCTCTTCAGTTCCACGACGAATGTTTCGCAAGTACAGTTTTCGTCCAATCAATCAATATCTATAGAGTACGACCTGACGCTCAGATACAAAAAAGGCATATCGTCGACAACCAGTTGGTATGTGGGTTCATCCGGATTCGATGTCACATGGAATGTCACATCCGTTGCAGATTTTCCCGAACTGAGTGGGTCACTGGATAAAAACCTAACACTGGCCTTACCCAATGATTGGACAGCTAACCATCTCTTCAACATCACAAGTCCAACACAATATTATGATTACTTCAGTCAAGATGGTTCCAACGTTGTTTGTAGTCTGTTAGGAGATGAAACGTGGATATTGGAGTGTACATCACCAAACTATCTCCAGTCAATCTCAAAGTTTGATAGTAGTGATGACAGTGTGATCACCGACCAAGTATCAGTTTTAGTAACGATGGACATCAATAGCACAATTGAAAGTCCTTTGTCAGTCATAGCAACAAATGGAGACGCTAGCCTAAGAGTGTTCTATCAAAGTTCAGTTGAGTATGAAGAGAACTATACCGTAGCAGCTGGTAAGTCATACCATCAGTGGGACATATCAACAGACTCCTCATCGAATGGACTACACACAGTTGAAATCTACTGGATGAATGGAACTGAGGCAGGATACCGAACAAGTGATGTCTTGGTTTACTATGAAACAACACTAGTAGCAGATGATTACAGCATCAATGCTTTCACAGACAATACTTTCTATATTGGAATTGACTTTGATAGAGTCTTTCCGGTTGGAGGTTTAGATGGTTCTGTATCTGATCTGACGTATTCCTTTGGTGCTGTTGTAAATCAATCATTAACTGATCAAAGCAATGGCCGTTGGGATGCGACTGTTTCAACAACCAGTATGTCCCCAGGGACATATGACCTGTATGTATATGCAGAAGGCTATGCTCTTGAGAACAGGAGTCTTACTATTCAGATCTCACTCACTCATGACACAGAGGCTCTGACTTTCGCATGGTCCAATACAAATGACATCACCTACATCGAATCCACTGAATTATCAGTCTACTACAACAGGGTGACTGGATCAACTCCAATTCCTGATGCGATAGTCAATGTCACAATTGGTGTAAAGACATGGAATCTGACATGGGATGGTTCAACTGCATACAAAATCACCTTCAACGGGACTGATGTGCCCCCCGGTTTTGGATTGCATGATTTAACCATAGAAGCCTGGAAAGCAGGTCATGTGGCAAGGTCAGACACATCACTGACTCTGAATATTCAAGCGGAACCTACAACCATGACTTATGAATGGTCTAATGGAGATGTCATTACATACATAGAATCTACAACTTTGATCGTGAACTACACGATGAGTGATGGTTCACCAGTTTCTGGGGCAGCTGTCAATGTTACAATTGGTTCGTTAGATCCGTTCATTCTTACATTCAATGGCTCAGTATACAAGTATGTGTTTGATGGAGATGCTGCATTACCAGGCATAGGTACCCACAGTCTGAATATCGCAGCTGGCAGATTTGGTTTTGATTACAAGGATGCGATTTCAGTCCCATTGACCGTATCCTTAGAGCCTACAACTATGACTTACGAGTGGTCCAATGGGAATGTCATTACATATGTAGGGTCTACGACAATCATAGTGAACTACACGATGAGTGATGGACTCCCTGTTTCTGGTGCAGCTGTCAATGTTACAATCGGATCCATGGATCCCTTTATTCTCACATTCAATGGTTCAGTATACAAGTATGTGTTTGAGGGTGATACAGCACTTCCAGGTCTTGATGTCCACAGTCTCACGATTTTCGCTGGCAAACGTGGTTATGAAAATAAAACTACAACATCTGTTCCTCTGACAATTAATGAGGAACCCACAACTCTTGTTATAACTTGGTCAGCAAGTAACAACGTTTCCTTCATTGGAGAAACCTATCTCATAGCAAACTACACAATGAGTAATGGTTCAGCGGTGTTAGGAGCGACGATCAATGTCACTATTGGTGCATATCCTCCATGGGATCTTGTCTGGGATAATCCATCCCAAACCTATAGAGTTCTGTTTTCAGGAACCGATGACCCTCCAGGTCTTGGAGTACACACCCTGACCATCCTTGCAGATAAGTTTGGATATTCTGAGAAGAACAATGTATCCCAAATGATTCTCCGCGAGGAATTCACAGATTTGGTCCTTGGTTGGTCGGACGGGAATAGTATAACCTACATAGGACAGACTATTTTGTCTGCATATTATACAATGGAGAACGGAACAGCAATTAGAAATGCTATGGTCAATGTCAGTGTTGGAGGTGCATCAGCTCTAATAATGACCTGGCATGAAGCCTCTCAGACATATCGTATCGTTTTCTCTGGATCAGATAATCCTCCAGGATTTGGCAATCACAGTATACTTGTTCTTGCAGATATATTCGGATATAGGGATCAATCAGAGGGATCATATCTAAACATCACTGTGGAACCAACAACAATAGACATCACATGGTCGAATGGAACTACTATCACCTATGTTCAGCAAACCACACTCACAGTAACATATCGGAGGGGAGATACAACACCAATAGCTGACGCTAATGTAACAGCTTTGGTGGGAACTACTCTGTTCAATCTCACCTGGAATCCTGGTAGTTCAGCGTATGAAATTACTTTCAATGGGACAGACAATCCGCCGGATATAGGAACATATAACGTAATAATTGGAGCAAACAAGTTCGGATTCCAGAGTCAAAACAATGACACATATTGGCTCACTATTAACATTGAAACTACCTTCTTAGAACTATCTTGGTGGGTGTCCGATACAATTTCATACGTTGGCCAAACGGTGTTGTATGCAAACTTCTCGATGAGTGATGGATCACCTGTCCTAGATGCCTATGTCAATGCATCAATAGGAACACGAGAATGGATTTTCGAGTGGAACGAGTTTCAACAGATGTACATGTTGATACTGAGTGGAAATCATCCTGACATTGGTGTCGGCGTTTTTCCGGTAATCATTAATGCAACTCTGTATGGATTTGCATCGCAGAGTAACACCACAGAAACATTGACAGTGAACGAAGAGATAACAAATCTGGAAATCAGTTGGTCGAATGGTTATAATTTGACATATTTTCACCACACTCTCCTTTCTGCTGATTATCACATGAGTAATGGAACACCCATCACAAGTGCAACCTTGATTGTCATAATTGGCACGGATACATGGGATATGGTGTGGAATGAGACTGCATTATTGTATCAGGTCAGGTTCAATGGTTCTGATTCAACGCCAGGTGTTGGTGAACACAGTCTGACAGTCCAAGCTTCAAAATACGGGTACATCTCACAGACAAATGACACACTGACACTGATCCTTCCAGTCATACCAACAACAGTTGAGATTACTTGGTCTAATGGTCCGACAATTACCTATATCGAGCAGACAACATTGATTGTCACCTATTCCATGTATAATGGGACTAGAGTCGAAAATGCCATAGTATACCTCTCGATTGGGGCGGTGATATATCCATGTTCTTGGAATGGCGACTCATATGAACATACGTTCTTTGGAACCGATGATCCACCGGGTTTTGAGAATCACAGTACAGCGATACATGCTATGAAGAATGACTTTGAATCACACCTAATTTTAGACCAATACCTGACAATCAGTGAAGATCCAACTACTCTTGTCATCAACTGGTCTAATAGCAACAACATAAGCTATGTGAGTGGGACAACATTATCAGTCAGATATCAAGACAGCTACTCCAATCCAATTCAAGATGCTCTTGTAAATGTCACAATCAATGGAAGATTCTGGAATCTCAGTTGGAATCTAACCAATCAAACATACGAAATCTATATTGCAGGGGATGAAAACCCACCAGGTTTCGGAAATTACACTGTTCAAATTCTGGCATCAAAATATGGATATGTTGCACTAAATGATACATCTCAGGAATTCACAATTCATTTGGAGGAAACTCGCTTTGAATTCGTATGGGAACCAAGTGACACAATCACGTATGTTGAGCATACAACGATTAAGATCTTCTATCTGATGAGTAATAATACACCAATTGAAGGAGCTGTTGTAAATGTAACATGGGGACCATTTAGATGGGACGCTCTTTGGAATAATGACACAAAAGCCTATGAGATTACTTGGCTTGGAAATGATAATGACCTTGGCAGTCCAACCTCACATTCATTGGTAATCAGAGCATGGAAGATTAACTATGTTGGATTAACAAACTTTTCTCAGGTGTTGACAATCATTGAAGAACCAACTGCGATTTCGGCAAGTTGGACAAATGGCAACTCAATCACATTTACTGAATCAACAACACTCCTGGTTAATTATACTACAAGTAACGGAACTGTAATTCCATATGCAACCGTAGATGTAACCATAGCAGGAACAGGGCCTTGGCTGCTAAGTTGGAATTCGACCAGCAAGCTGTATTGGATTGCTTTCAATAATGAATCTGCAGCCTGGCCTGGACTTGGTACTTTCGGTCTCTCTATCAGAGGATGGGATGTGGGTTATGAAACCACTGTCAACAACAGTCACACACTAACGATTCTCAGTGAGGAGGTTAGCATAGAGAGTAAACTACTTGGAGGAAATACGATAACCTATGTTGGTTCCACAGTTCTTCAGGTCAACTATACTACAACTAGTGGACTACCAATAGCTGGAGCCACTGTAAACGTAACTATCAATGGTTCTCTCTGGGATCTCAGGTGGCATGAAGCAAGCCAGACCTATCGAATTCAGCTCAATGGCAGTGATCCTCTGCTGGGATTCGATACATTCAATCTAATAGTCAATGCATCAGCCTATGGATTTGACCCCTATCCTGATACGTCATTGTATCTAACAATCATTCTAGAACCCACAACTCTTGTCGCTACATGGGGGTCGCCGAATTTTAACAGTGTGACATATTTTGATTATACAATACTCTATGTCGAATACAGGATGGAGAATGAGTCAGTTATTCTTGGTGCTAGTGTCAACGTTACAATCGGAGCGTATCCACCATGGTCATTGAATTGGAATGCATCTGCAGGTGCATACTGTATCAGATTCAATGGAAGTGATTCACCTCCAGGGTTTGGCACACACACATTATCTCTCGAGGCCTCACTCTATGGATACTTAGATGCATTTAATTCATCAAGTCTCACTTTGGCCAGAGACCCAACAACTATAGATGTGTCATGGATAAAGGGCAACAACATTACCTATGTCGAGTATACAATCCTCTCAGTTGTTTATAGGATGAGTAATGGATCAAATATTCTTGAAGCTGCAGTCAACGCAACTATCGGAGCGTATCCACCATGGTCATTGAATTGGAATGCATCTGTTGGAGCTTATCAGGTCCGCTTTGATGGGAACCAAATTCCTCCAGGACTAGGAACATTTACTATAGATATACAAGCTTCCTCACCAGTCTTCGAAGCACAGTTTACATCAACCTCGTTGACTCTGAGAACTGACAGCCCAACAGTAACACCATCGTGGTCATCAAATACATTCGACTGGACTGAGAGTGTAGTCCTTTCGTTTGACTTCGTGGATTCTCAAGGCAAACTCATTGAAGACGCCACTACGAAACTTGTCTTTATAGACGGTGTAGATTATGTTCTCTATGGAACCAATGGCACTTACTGGATTGAGTTTAACAGTACTTTTGATCTGGGACTCCACACCGTTTGGGCTAATTTCAGTAAGTATGGCTATGATCCAACTTCTGTAACATCAATAGAGTTCACAATCAACAAGGCTCTGACAGGTCTGACTGTAATCTGGTCATCAACGACGGTTGACTATCTGGAACATATCGATCTCACAGTCGATTATTACTACATTGGAACAGGTGTTACTGTCCCGTCTGCTGGTGCAGTCGTTAACATAACAATTGATGGAACTTTCCCACTTGATCTTGTCTTCAATGGAAGTCGATGGATAGGCACTCTCACCAGAAGCAACCTGAGCTTGGGCATTCATGATGTCGATATCAGAGCTCAAGTATACGGATATGAATACAGCGAATCCCTGGACATAGTTCTCACAGTAAACAACGTTGCAACAGACGCATTAGTTGTGACTTGGGTTCCATCCAATGGCACAATTGAGTATACGGACCTACTAAACCTGACCGTGGATTACACATTCTATGGAGGAGATGTGCCTGACACAGCTTGGGTTAACGTGAGTGTTGATGGACGACTATACAATCTGACGTATTCAGCTGGATTGTGGAGGGTGAGTATTCCAGGTGAAGAGCTAGGTCTAGGACCTCGGACTGCAACGATATCTGCATGGCTTTACGGTTACCAATACAAGACTAATATCACTGCAGGAATAAACGTTACAGCTGCAGCCAATGCGTTCATTCCGACATGGGAACCATTTGGTCTTCAAGCAAGCTACCTTGACACGATTAATCTAACGGTGTTATACCAGGAGGACTTTGTTTCTATAGATGGAGCGACAGTTAAACTATCAATCAACGGAACAATTTACACTCTTGAATACAACGACACTACTGAGTTGTGGCACTTCAGCATGAAGGCAAGTGACATCGGATTAGGTGTGTGGAATGTTACTGTCACAGCGAACAAGACTGGTTATGCTGATGGCTGGAATTCTCGTCTATTGACCATTTCATTAGCTCAGACAAATCTCACTGTGGTAAGTTCGTACACAACCATCTATTATGACGAGGTCGTGACACTCAGCATATACTATCAGCTCCTGAATACAAGTGTCGTTCCAGGAGCAAGTTGCACAGTAATCTTGGACAGTGTTCTGCAATCAATCTCTTGGGTTACGGATCACTGGGTTGTAACACTGAGTGGAGCAGTAATGGGCCTTGGAGTCCATTCGGTGAGTATTGATGTTGACGCCTATGGTTTCGAGTCCGATAATGACTTGTTCGATGTGACTGTGAATATCATTCCAACAAGTGTGGTTGTAGATAGTGCAATCTACAATGTATATCCATATGATTCAGTTTCTGTGTCATTCACTTGGATTGATGATAAGAATGCTGTTGGCATTGACGGATATTCTCCGACCATAGAGTGGCCAGGTACATACTCTGTCGTGGAATATGGAAACGGGATATATAGTATTGAACTAACTACTGATGCTCTACACGTAGGTATCTATCATCTGAATGTGACATTCACCAGGACAGGATATGTCGAAGGGACGAGTACCGCACAGATTGAGATGGTCGAACTGCCTATCGTTCTTACCTACGATAATGAGATCTTGCAATACGAAAACGAAACCATTACCATATCCATCCAGATCTATGATGGTCCTCATGCAACCATTGTTAATTGGGGAGAGATTGTCATTGACTTGGAGGGCGTTGAATACACACTGACATATCTTTCCGGAACTCAGGAGTACTCAGTTGACATATGGTTAGGGACATTGACACCACGCACCTATTCTCTGAATTTCACCGCTTCAGCGACTGATTGTGAAACAGAAACAGGTGAAATCCAACTAGTGATAGAACCAAAATCACTGTATGACATTGTAGTTGATGCAGACGAAGAAATACAGGCTGGACAATCAATCCTGATATCAATTCAAGTGAACGATGGTTCAGAAATAATCGAAGGATTTGAAGTAACCTTACATATCGTTGTTGACAGAGTAGTAGGTCAACCGCAAGAGTACGTCGAATCTAGAAGCAATTCATTTGAATTTACTGTCCCATTAGACGCAACTCAGCTGACCATTTGGGCAGAATTCGATGGTTCAATAGAGGAATGGCCAGCTGTTTCCAATACTATCACTAGAGAAGTGACTTCTAGTGGCATTCCATTTGGAGATCCAATGACACTGATAATGATAGTTGGAGGAGCTGGTGGAGGAGTCCTCGTAGTATTGTTTCTCATCAGAAGAAGATGGAAAAAATCCAGTTCTTGAATGCAATAATGGAAAAATGACTCATAGATCTAAACCACGAGTGTGTATTGAAGTGACACCCACAGTTTATTGATATGGCTAAATGTCAGTGTTAACATACTCAACAAGAGGTTCTTGGCACATCTTGAGATTGTTGAAAAGAAGACTAAATGGTCCAGACTTTGGCTGAAGAAAGTACATTAAGCCAAGGAATACTGTGCTGAGATACTCCATCATAGCGAGTCACCATCGAGGTCAGAACATGAGAAGAGCAATTATCTCGATTATCTTTATACTTTCACTAATCAGTTTTACATCTCCAACGGTAACTGCTCCTCTAGGAAATCCTTCATCAGAAATATCCAACTCACCGACAATGGATGATATGTTAATAGCAGACATCCTAAGTTCAGGAGCCATTGTTCCCATTATTCAGCATCTCAACAGATCGTTCACAAATCAGTTAACAACACTATCAAACAGTTTTGCACTTCTAGATACTCATCAAAACACGGTTGATCTTTCATCTTATCAGATACCTGGTTGGACCTTGTCCAAAGTGATTATTGAAAATGATAATATCACTGCAATACCTGAAAGAGAAGTAGCTGGCTCAAGCGCATCACCGAGTGCAACGTTGTCCTTTGCGATTTACGAAACAGGCATTGATGTGTACATCAACCAGCTCGCTCAAGGATTCTATAACATGAGTCATGACGGGCAATTGCAAAACATTTCATTGTTGTACATGTCCCCATCATATGACCCTCCAAATCATGACTACGCATACTTTGACATCAGATCCGATTATCAGGATGGGAGCACCAATATGGTTTCATCTGTTCAACTGGGATATGTTGGCATCTCTGCTACTTGGGCTAATGTGACTGAGCCGGTTGTTTTGGATGCGCACAATGTATACTATGCAGTGATAAATGGGACCAAACTATTGGATGTAAGTGGAAGTTATCCTCAGATACGATGGTTCTATGAGAATAATCCAGGGAGTTTTCTTACTAGTCGGTATTCTACTGAATTTGGTTCTTGGGGATCTAATTCCTTTGAAGCAATTCTAAATTATACATATATCCCCTGGAACAAAACATCGAACTCTGCACTCGTGTATTCGAGTCCTAGTCTTATTGACACAAGAATAGATGGAACACCTGTGTCAGGGTCTACATGGATTGTGACATCCACGAATAACATCACATCATTCACTATTGCTACAAATCAATCTGTCAATTTATACTATAATCTTACATTGTGCTACACAGAAGATACTATTGGAAACACCCTTTGGGGAACTGATGTTTCAGGTGCGCCTATTGAGTGGAATGTTACTACTGACCTCACATTCCCAGCTGTATCCAATGTGATAGCTCGGGGTATGGATATCACTAATATTCCATTGGACTGGACTGGGACAGGCCTCTACCTTGGTGCAGCTCCAGCAGGCTCCTACTCAAAATCAGGTACGAATGTAACTTGTACCGGATTGAGTGATGGATTATGGACGTACACTTCTACAGCTCCAAACTATGTTGTAGATTTATCACTCTTTGATACATCTGATGACTCTGCAATACCTTACAAGGTTGCAAACACAGTTATAATTGACGCCAATGCAACGATAGAAAACGGAGTTGGAACACCACAGACAGGAGGCGCCGCAAATCTATCAGTTCTGCAATCTTCAACTCTCATCTATTCACCCTTAGAGATTCCTGCAAACTTAGGAGCAGCTGATTTTCAGTGGGATATCAGGGCAACAACAAACGGGAATAGCACTCATTCTGTTGAACTATATTGGATCAGTACAAATCAACTTGAAGCTGGATACATCACCCAAGAGGTCTTTGTCTATCATTCAACAACTTTAGTTGCGGATGAAGTAAATATAGATGCTCTCACTGAGGTTCCATCAGCATTCACTATTGGTATCAATTTCGATAAGATTAGTCCGACGCAAGGACTGGAAACTGGTACCGCAGATGTGACCTATTCTTTCGGAAGCACTGTAAACCAAACCTTGATTGATGAAGGTGGAGGTAGATGGACCTGGGTTGTAGATACAACAGGCATGGAAAACGGAGTATACCCCCTCACAGTTTATGCTGAAGGATTTGCATTGGAGAATCAGAGTCTTGTAATCATGGTAAATCTTGCTCATCAAACTAGTGCTCTCAATTGGAGCTGGTCCAACACAAACGATATTGCCTATCTGGAAAGCACTAATCTTTCTGTCACGTATCGATACTTGCTTAATGAAACACGAATTAATGGAGCAACTGTCAACGTAACATTCCAAGGTTCAACGTATAACATGGCGTGGGATTCAATTTCTCAGACATATTGGATTGAACTGACTGGTGCGAATTTCACAGGAGTTCCAGGAACATTCTCACTAACTGTCAGTGCGTGGAAAGTTGGATTTGCGCCGCAATTCAATGACACAAATATGATCACAATAGGAAGCCAGACTGGTGAAGTATTCAGCGTAGAATATAGTCCATCAACTCTGAACATATCATACATCGAGAGTCTGTTTATTCAGGTTTCGTATAACTACAGTTCTGTGCCAATTGATAGTAACACACTCGTGAGGATTACTTTCAATGGTTCAGCACAAGTTGATCTCGTATTCAACTCCACATCAGCAAAATGGGAAACCACACTTCTTGGAGTCGATTATCTTGGTGCATGGGATATCATGGTGAGAGCAACGGCTGATGGCTATACAACCCGAAATGATACAGCCCTTTTCACAGTGTTTGAGGATACACCAATTCTAATCAGTGATTGGCTGCTCAACTCTTCAACTACAGACTATGCAACCAATGCGCCACTGATAATCATTCTCACTATGTCAAATGGAACTCCAATCACAGATGCTACTGTGACCTTTACTGCATTTGGAACATTCTATCCTTCACCAGCAGGACCTGGAGGCCAGTACACATTCAGTATTGATCCTACTGAAACAAGAGGAGTTGAAACGTTCATAGTTACTGTTGTGAGGACGGGATTTGTTACTTCGCAGATAACACTAAACCTGACAGTAGAAGCTACAACTACTCTCAATTTCAGGAACTATGTGAGTTCAGAATATGAACAGTGGAATGTGACAGTTGAAGCAAGGTATTGGGATTCGTTCCATAGCGAATCAATTGTGAATGCAACCGTCATTGCAACGCTGGATGGTACTGACTATATTCTTCAATATGATTCTGTGGAAGAAATATACTACATAGAAATAATTCTCGACATCAATCCAGGAGATTACATCATCTATATCTCAGCCTCAGCGCAATATGCAGTATACGCAACCAATCAAGCCGATTTCACTGTGAGACCGAAGACTCATGTCTACCTAGAAATCACATTTGACGGCGACCTGACTGCAGGACAATTCATGGAGATTCGAGCAACGCTAAGAGAAAATGGCACTAATGATGCAGTTCCGGGAGAGCCAATTCGATTCGAAGTTTGGGTGTACTTCGATAATGGTACAGTCATCCATTATGCAGATGGCTCAATGGCAGACAATACCAACTCCGCAGGTGTTGCAGCCCTAGGATTTGAGGTTCCTTTTGGCAACATCAACAAACTGGTTGCTCATGTGATATTTGATGGCTCTCAGTTTCTATGGGCTACACAGCTTATTGAAGAAACAGGTGTTGGAGTAAGTCCACTCTCACTCCTACTAGCGTTCTTCCTTTCCGATGTCGGACTTTTAATGATAATTTCAATAGCTCTGCTTGGTATTGTTGCCGCTGGATATAACAGAGGAGTCAAGCCCAAGAAGAGAGCAGCCAGAAAGGGTCTGGAAAACCAGCTTCAAATGTTCAAGGACCTCGAAACTGTCCAGCATTTCATGGCAGTGTATCTCGATCGTGGGACATGTGTGTTCTATCATCCGTTTGCAGAAGACAGAATCCAACCAGATTTGATCAGTGGTTTCATAGCTGCCATCACCAGTGTATATGGCGAGATCAAAGGAGATGGCGTGCGTGGAACTCTTGAAGAGATTCAGTATCAAGGACTTCGACTAAACAGTTACAGTGGTCAATATATCATCGGAATTCTGATTCTTGGTGGAGAGATGACTCCACTTCTAAGGGAGAGGCTGCAGTTCTTTGTTGAGTTGTTTGAGAATCAATATGACCATGACCTCGATGGTTGGACTGGAGTCGTGGACTGCTTCGACCCTGAGTGGGTTGTGTCAACACTCAACTCAGCTTTCAACTATTCCTGGCACCTACCTCATAGATTCGGACCAACTCAAAAAGTGTCAAAGGATGACGCTAGGATACTGGACTACATTGGTGCAGTAAGAGATGAGAGAAACGAGTTCTACATCAAAGACCTCCTGACACCCTTGGCTGAGATGTTGGACAAGACTCCAGCTCAAGTGCTAGATAGACTCCTTTACTTGCAGGATAAAGGTGTCATAGTTCCAATTGGAATTCAGACTATTCTTCAGAGACAAGGACTAGCGCTGGTTGATGGTACAGAGGAGTGGCAACCACCGGCTAAGGAGGAACCTGTTGAGGAGCTTGAGTACGAACTGGAGGCACCACCAGATGAAGAGATAGAACCTGAACCTGTGGAAGAAGAAGCTGAGGTTGATGAACTAGAAGCATTCGTTCAAGATGTCGAATCACTTCTTGAAAAGGAAGCCGAGAAAGAGAAGCCAGAAGAGGATACTGAGAAATAGACCTCAGAACTTCGAGCAAAGAACACTTATCAATCACACATCAGGGACAGAGGCAGGGCTCAGTTATGCCATGGGATATACTTACTTACAACATCATTGACAAACGCATTCTCAAGGTGGAGATTGCAACCCCCCTAATAGAGTTCATTTACCTCAAAATCGATGACGTCAAGGAAGCCTGGTTAGAGATGTTGGGTCAGTTTGTAACTGAACAGCCTGGTATTGACATGTCCTGGGAAATGGAGCCAAAGGGAGAGGATGCTCTAGTTACCATAAAGATAGCAAAAATTGGGGAACTTCCTGAGTTCAGTCCGGAAGAAGCTCGAGGGGCAATTTCTGCAGTCGATGCCATATTTGACAAGAAGTAGTTTACTTGATATCGAAAACAGGTACTGCTCTAATCCCATTAGGGAGGACTGCAACCCTATTTGAAGATGCTAGAAGACTTTTAGCAATCTCAAGTCCTTCTTGAGGGTCTTTCACTGAGGTCGAGTGGAATCTTTCCTCCACGAGAGACCGTCTCAGTCTGCTGCAAATCACGAGTTTTCTGGAATCAAGAACATGCCAGAGAAACTTGGCCTTATCATAACCGAGTGCAAAACTAGTTTCTGCCGCGATAGTAACCTCTTCTGGGGAGGAAAAATCGGAAACACCACGAAGGAATCCATTTGGTCCTACATCATCTTTGCACTCCGCAACCAGTACTATTGCCCCACCAATCTCGGTGACCTCGCAAGCAGCATATAGACTGTCAACAGCATCATAGAGTGTTAGATCACAAGGAAACCCACCAGCACTAACGATAGCGATGTCAGCCCTCCGGGTAAAATCAGCTCGAGCCAAAGGTTTTGCGGCTTCTACACCTGCTTCCCAGGTGGAGTAAGGATTCCCTGCGAATATATGTGCAACATGTCCTTGCCAATCTGCAACATAGTTTGCAATAAAATCAAGCCCCCCAAGTTGGGATGCCTCAATCATATCGATACAAGAGGGTGTCGATGTGAAAAATGGAGCAGCATCTTGAAGCAGCCGGAGCTTCGCGTTCCGACGAATTGTCCTGTTGGCAGACACGTAAGGTAGGACAGACATGCGACCACCAGTAGCACCTGAGAATACGTCAGGACGAATTTCGCTTAATCCAATCTTCACATCAGCACAAAGAAACCTCTCGTTTGCTACAACCGGAGTGGAATGACTCGGGGTTTCTCCAACAAACTTGTGATTCTTAGAGCTGGCATCATGCAATACAAGGGAATGTCCTCGTGATTGAGGTGACCCAAGCATTTCGTCAATTACTTCTGGAGATACTCTCTGATCAGGATCGATAGAATAGAGAATAGTGATGTCATCAGGGTTGAAGGAGAATGTTTCCACACTGTTCAGGAGGAAATGCAGCAGATCCTGAACCAATTGAGTGTGTTCAATTCTGTTCACAACAATCGATATCGAGTTAGCCTCTGAAACTATCTCTGAGAGGGGTCGTGAGTTTATTGGGTGCTCCAACACTCGCAGGAGCTCCGCGGATGGATGGGGGTGACCTTCCACAGTTTTTGGTTCTACGGCCTTTGTAGAAGAGTCCAGCTCAATTGGGAGAGATCCGTCTCCATACCGTAGATCTACTCTCATTCTCTCAAATCCTGAAGTGATGTTATCTATTCACCTCTTAAAGTTACAGCAGAAAGGTGAAATACCTTCATAACTTGCCACAGAAGAAAAACGTGGTGGACTCTAGCACAATGAGAAGATCAGACCAGTTATTGATTCTATCAGTAGTAGGACTTCTTGTCTATTTCATCCTAGGTCTGCTTTTTCCAGAGTTAGCTAGTCCATTTGCTGTGGTATACGACATACTCTTAGACATCTCCTTCGCACTTGGATATACAGGAGCCCTCATTATTGCGTTCCTAGGCAATGCTACAATTCTATTTCCATTTCCTTACATTGGAATTCCTTTCATTTTAGGAGGATTGACAGATGAGATGACCTCTTTGTTTGTTTTCGACCCTTGGCTTATTGGATTAGTTGCGGGCATAGGAGCCCTGGCTGGAGAAATGACTGGATACTTCATTGGTTATGGTGGTGGAAAGCTTATCGATCAAGAGAAGACAGGTTCGTTCAAGAATTTCATAGATTCACATCCGAAGGCTACACCACTGGTCCTTTGGTTTCTTGCAGCAACCCCAGTACCAGATGATATTCTGATAGTCCCACTTGGTGCTGCGAGATATCCGTGGTGGAAGGTTGCACTTCCCCAGTTTATCGGAAAGACCATGTTCATGACTGCCATTGCGTGGGCAGGGAGATTTGGACTCGATATCGTTGAGAACATATTTGGGGGAACGAACCCATTGAGTCTTGTTTCGAGAGCATTGGAGGTTGCAGCACTGCTCTCTGTGATAATTGCTGTCTACCTGCTTGTTCGAATCGATTGGGACAAACTGATTTCAAAGACAGATTAGGCGTGAGAAGCTTCATATTGTGCGTATCGGAGTTTGACACTGGTTTCATCCGATGAGAACTGCAGACAAGGTGTTCATTGTATCTATGGTCTTGATATTCATATACTGGGTCAGTCTGCTCCTCGTCCCAGACATTGCAAGTCCATTGACTCTATTCTTCGATTGGATGACACAGACATCGATAATTCTTGGATATCCTGGTGCTTTTCTTGCATGCTTTCTTGGGAGTGCGAGTGTGGTAATCGAAGTACCATTCGCAGGTGTACCATTCGTAATGGGGGCTTTAACAGAAGGAGTTGGACAATATGTCTTTAATCCATGGTTTCTTGGGTTGGTTTGTGGAATTGGAGCAACTGTGGGAGATATGACGAGTTATGCATTGGGCTATGCAGGGAGGAGGTTTGTCGATGAGGCTTCTACAAGTGGTTTTAGTAAATTCATCGAGAATCATCCACGTGCAACACCACTTGCAGTTTTTGTGTTGGCGGCAACACCGCTTCCTGTAGATCCAGCACTTGTATCTCTGGGTGTCGCTAGGTATTCAATTTGGAAACTGTTCATACCGAGTCTATTCGGAGAGATAATCTTTCTCACGGGGGTCTCTTGGGCAGGAAGGTTGAGCCTTGGGTGGTTGATGGATATTCTTGGGATTGGAGGTCCTACAACACCAGTGTCTAGTAGTCTAGAAGTTTTAGGCATCGTCATACTCATAGTCACAGTCTACGCAGTTGTCAGGTTTGATTGGACACAGAAGGCTCAGTCAGTTTGGAAACGCAGACAGGAACAAGTGATTGAAGAGTAGTTTCTAGTCTTCACTGTGGAACCCGTCAAGAAGTGCGGCGCCAGCTTTTGTAAGTGTCACGAACCCATCACGTAGTAATGCACCAATTGCTCCTAGATCAATTCCACCTGATGTCAACAATCCAGAAGGCATCTTTACCATACCGATGTCATTCATCTCACCAAGGAGCTGTAAGAATGCGCCAAGTCGGTAAAGTGCGAGAAGTCCAACACAGTTAGAAAAGGCCCTCTTGATTCCTTCAATCACACCTTGTTTGGGATCTTTGAACTCTGATAGTGCTTTCTCAATTTGAAGGAACGAACAACACATTGTCTGGGAGTTTTCGTCTGGTTCGTCCATGAAATGCCCGGGAGCTTCCATCAAGAAAGGATCACGAATGAACCCCTCCACCTTCAATCGAGATTCTTCGTCAGGTATTGACCACCATGAATGCAGATGTTGATCTGAGAGAGGGCGAACCTCCAGACCTTTGTCGATCTCAGAGACAGATAATTCAGCTGGGAAGAATGAGTGCCACCCAGGAATCATCCGAAATCCGACCTTGTCTTTTCCAGGTTTTTTGAGTTCTACTTGTCGCGAACAATAGTGGACGAGGTCATAGATAGCATACCTTCTCGAACCATCAAGATAGACAAAGATTGGTTCATAGTCTCCCTCGTGTGCAGGTACAGCCTGATAGTCCCAGATATAGAAGTATTGAAGGCATACATCACTTCCATGTCGGACAACACGACCAAAGACACCAACAAAGTCTGTTGCACGAAGTGCATCACGAGTACCATCAGGAATCACTCCGTCAAGGGAGTTAGCTAGTGCCTTGTCACCTGATAGAACCCCGGATGTCAAGGGTAGATGTTTCTGAAGCAGAGCTTTGTCAAACTCTGCTGAGAGCCCTGGTTCGTGTTCATTGAACTTCATCTCATGAGGGGGTACGAAAACTCGAATTCTGTCCGAATGATTCTTTTCAACCAATACGTGCGCCTCTCTTCGCGATTGTATAAAAAGCATTTAGAGGTTCTGCAAAAAGAAAGCATCATCAGAGAAGGGGTCTCGATTGACCCCATTTCTGATCATGCAGGTTTGAAAGCAAGATAGGTCTTGCCAGATTTGCCTTTCTCATAGTCGAGTTTCAGTGGGATGCCTAGTTTGACCTCTTTTGGTTTCAGGGGATCAAACCCGAGAAGTCTTGCACTGATTCTGGTTCCTTCTTCCAACTCAACGATAGCAATAAAGTAAGGAGCCTCATTTGCAAATTCATCAGGTGCAACATGGATCACTGTGAAAGAAACAAGTTTCCCTTTGCCACTTACTTCAGCCCATTGCATGTTGCGGCCTCCACAGTCATAGCAGGACCCTGAGGGTGGAGCAATGATCATTCCACAGTCCACACAACGATAGGTCTTGAACTGCCTCAGTTCGATATTCTTGAGATATTCTTCTATTGTCGGTTTTTCACTCATGCATCTCCCCTCCTCAAGACTGTGACTACACACGTGGCACCTGTCCCGCCAAAGTTGTGGATTACAGCTTTGTCGTGGTTAGGAACCTGGTTGGGACCAGCGTCACCAGTGAGCTCACGGTAC
The DNA here is from genome assembly GCA_048882045.1 of Candidatus Thorarchaeota archaeon. Taxonomy (GTDB): domain Archaea; phylum Asgardarchaeota; class Thorarchaeia; order Thorarchaeales; family Thorarchaeaceae; genus SMTZ1-45. Next base: position 49,163 of record JBHLRZ010000013.1, read on the forward strand.
GCAACTACGACTTGCTTGACTCCAGTGGCGCCTACTGGGTGTCCAACTGCTTTCAGACCGCCCATCGGATTGATTGGTCTATCACCGTCTAGAGCAGTGATTCCTTCCCGGACTGCTCTTGCACCCTCACCCGGCTTGAAGAGGCCGATGTCCTCACTGGCAATGATTTCCGCGATTGTGAAGCAGTCATGAACCACTGCGAAGTCCATGTCATCTGCTGTAAGTCCAGCCATCTTGTATGCGGCTCTACTAGCATCAACAGAAGAACTGAATGACGTGAGGTCATCTCTATCACAGAGATTCATGGATGCAGATGCCTGACCGGAACCAATAATCTTCACGGGAAGGTCAGTATACTGTTTTGCCTTGTCATTAGAGGTTAGCACCAGTGCTGCAGCTCCGTCCGAGATGGGGGAGCAGTCGAACAGCTTCAATGGCCAAGCAACCACAGGAGGTCTCAACGCCTTCTCCATATCAATGGGTTTCTGGAACTGCGCCAAAGGATTGGTTGAAGCATTCTTGTGTGCCTTTATAGCAACTCTAGCCATGTCTTCCTCTGTCGTTCCATACTTGTGCATATGCGCAACAGCAGCAATAGCAAAGACTCCTGGAAAAGTCAGGCCGATGCTTGATTCAAATTGGTCATCTGCAGCTGCGGCAAGAGCTTCGGTCACCTCAGGAGTGGTTGATGAAGTCATCTTCTCAACTCCAGCAACAAGTACTGTGTCATACATTCCTGACTCAATAGCCATGACTGCAGCCCTCAAAGCAGTCGCACCGGACGCACAAGCTGCTTCGTGGCGTGTTGCGGGAAGTCCTTTCAGACCTGCAAAGTCGAGAAGTAATGGTGCAGTGTGACCTTGATGTATAAGCATCTCAGGGATGAAACTCCCGATGAAAGCAGCTTGAATATCTTTCTTTGGAATCCCAGCTTCTATCGTCGCCTTGTCTACAGCCTCAGCAAACATCTCACGCTGTGTGATTCCTTCAAGCTTTCCAAACTTGGTTTGAGCACCGCTCACGATATTCGTATTTTTGAGGGGCAATCGTCGAAACACCTCGTCTAAATGCACACCCCGCCATAAAATACGAGTACAAAAGTTTAGGGGCCTGAGAGCTTTTTCCTTTACTTAGGTAGCTAACCTTAATTCATCAATTCAGATACTCTCTCTGAGGTGTAACAGATGATTTTACCGATGATTGTTGGTTTCGTCATCGGAAGGGTGGTTAGTAGAAAATCATTGGTCTTAACAACTGCGCTCCTGATAGGCGCAGGAGTAGGATTGATTGCGAGTTACATGTTCATTCCCCTGCTGTATCCAATCTTCGCTGGAGATGCAGGATTAGTAGTTGGTCCTGAATTTCATTCCATTGGAATAATGATTCTTACGGAGAATTTTGTGATCTACAAGGAAGCAGTCTATATGATGACAAGATCCTATGTCATAGATTTAGTATTCATAATGACTGGTGGTATTTTCTCTGTAGTTGGAGCGTGGGAGGGAACCAGAAACAATTTGGTTCATCTTGAGGGGAAAAACGAATCAATATGGAGTTTTAACAAGTAGATCGTGCTTGCTAAGAGCGCTATTAAAACAGAGAATTGAGGTTGATATAAAATTGATACTACCCTTTGTGTTAGGACTAATGATAGGCAGATTTGTTGGAAGGAAATTGATAGCTGCACTCATGGGATTGTCTTTCGGATTAGTATTAGGATTTATTTCAGGTTTTGAGGTCTTTCCTCTATTGTATCCATTTACGATAGTGCAAATTCCCTGGGTCGGTGTCCCAGAAATTCGGCGAGTGGGGATTTCACTGGCTATACCAGACTTTATCCTCCTTCAAGAGTCCATTCATTTTCTATCCTATTCATTGACTTTCATGTCAATCCTCGTTGTGGTCAGTGTCATTGGAGCAATAATTGGAGTAATCATAGGTAGGAAATACAATCCAAGCGATTTGGACTCACCTTGGAGTGGATTGGATAGGGAACTGTAGTCGTTCCCAAGACATAAAAGTCAGTCAACAGTGAACAGTTCTGATTGACAATGGACTTCTCACTATCTGATACAGAGCAGAAACTATGGGAACGGGCAAAGGAGTTTGCCAGCGAGCACATCACTCCACGGGCTCATGAGCTCGAAAAGAAGAACGAATTTCCAAAGGATGTTGTTCAAAAAGCCTATGAAGCAGGTCTGATGAACTTACATATCCCACGTGAGGCAGGAGGACCAGGACTATCCTTGCTAGCAGAAACCCTCGTTTCTGAAGCAACAGGATACGGATGTGCAGGTATGGCCACCTCTATCATGTGTAACAATCTAGCATTCGCACCTCTCGTGATTGGAGCTACAACTGAGCAACTGAAGAAGTATGTTGAACCCTTGATTACAGGAAAAGATGCGAAATTCGGTGCATTTTCATTGACTGAAAGGAAGGCAGGTTCAGATGCAGCTGCAGTGGCTACTAGAGCTGTGCGTGATGGAGACGAGTACGTAATCAATGGTATGAAGTGTTGGATCACAAATGCTCCAGTGGCATCCCTCTTCACAGTCTTTGCGTCAACTCAACCAGATCTGAAGCACAAAGGGCTTTCAGTGTTCATGGTACCAAAAGGGAAAGGTGTGAAGATTGGGCACATTGAGAACAAAGTAGGTCAGCTCAATTCAATTCAGAGCGAAGTCATTTTTGAAGATGTTCGGGTACCTTCAGATTGCCTGGTTGGAAAGGAGGGTGATGGATTCAAGATCGCAATGATGACCCTCGACAAGACCCGGGCAGGAATCGCAGCTATTGCGACGGGAGTAGCTCAGCGAGCAGTTGACGAAGCAGCGAAATTTGCCAATATCCGTCACCAGTTTGGACAACCAATAGGTAAATTCCAAGGTATTAGCTTCACCCTGGCAGACATGGGTGCAAAGACAGCTGCAGCACGGTGGCAGACAAGATACGCAGCATGGTTAGCTGACCAAGGTCTACCCAACTCCAAAGACTCTGCATTTGCCAAATTCTTTGCATCAGACACAGCGATGCAGAATGCCATTGAATGCATTCAGATCATGGGTGGCTATGGTTATGTCAACGAGTATCCAGCTGAGAAACTGATGCGAGATGCCAAACTCCTTCAGATCTATGAGGGTACAAACCAAGTCCAGCGTTTGGTAGCTGGAAGTGCGATTCTCAAGGAGTCTGTCAACCTAGATACTGGTTTCCGATTCAAGTATGATGGGCGTGATGCCCCAATTCTTTAGACTGTTGTGACCGTGTAGTCAATACACGGTCCTACATACTCTTTTTCACAATGGGTTACTTACTTAAGACCGAAAGACTCCAGCCAACTCAACACTGACTGGAGTATAACAACCTTGGGCGAGAATGAAACAATTCACACTATCAAGAATCGCCGAGCCATAAGGGACTATGACACAAGCAAAGATGTGCCAGATGAACTTGTGTATCAGGTGATTGAGGCTGGTGGATATGCACCCAGCGCTGAAAACCAGCAGCCATGGAGGATTATTGTTGTCAGAGACAAAAAGCTGCAAGAGTTCATCGGGCAGAAGGCTGTCGATAGGACAATCGAGCTCTTCGGTCGTGCAACACCCAGAGAGGAACTCGAGCGAAGACTTAGCTATATCAAGTCAAAAGCTAGTCTTGAGCGCACCATTGACATCCTAATCTCAGGGGAACGCTTTGAGTACATCAAGGGAAAACCTGAAACTTATGGTGCACCTGTACTTCTAGTCCTAGCAGTGGATCAGACACATGTTGGAAACTCACAGGCAACTCTTAGGGGAACCGGTGGAGTCTATGGTTGGTCTTCACCTAGACATGCTGTTATTGCAGGTGCAATGATGATGCAGAACATGACACTTGCAGCTACGGCACTGGGACTAGGCAGCTGTGTATCATCAGTCCAGCTGGATCACTTCGACGATGTAGGAGCTATCTCAGAGAAACTGGGCATCCCTTATCCACACTGGGTGCCAATTCTATGCTTAACTCTAGGTTATGCGCTGAACGAAAGGACTCTCGGACCGCCACGGCAACCGCCGGAGGAGATTGCTTTCCTCAATAAATGGGGAGATGCATTCAAGGGGGGTAAGAAATGAACGATCTAAATATACTGAGAACAAGCTTTGTTGCGCTTCTTGATGGTCTATGGTGGGGATTGAGGGATAATACTGGTCCTCTCTCTATGTACGAGGGTTATGCCCGCGGATTCAAACAGATGGGTCTCGAAATTGCAGAGATGGCAGGGGGAAAAGGTGCTATTGCTGCAGCGGAGATAGCTGGCAAGATGTTTAGTGCCATAGGTCTCGATGTGGATGTAGATGAAAAGGAGATCATCGTGAAGAAGTGCCCCGTTTTAAACAGGATTCAAGAACGTGGGCTCGAATTTGCCTTTCATGTTGAAGAGATATGTTGGATGCCGATGCTTGAAGGGATAGGTGAGAAGACCGGGGCGAAGCCAGAAATGGAAATATCACTACGGCTTGCTCAATTAGAGGCTGCGAAAATTTCTTACAAGAAAGGGAAGGCCAAGACCGCCTTAGAAAGAGGAAGCATCACAAAAGAGCAGTATGACAAGGAAATAGTTATGCTGGATGAGTCCTTAGAAAAAGCACCAACATTTGGCCATTATCGATTCAAGTAAGAGAGGTAGGCAAGAGGAAATGGAAAATCTAGAGAAGGCAGGACTTGCTTTCAACTACAATAAAGTACCAGATACAAAGTCTAAGTCCCTTCCGAAGCGAGTATATATTTGGGATGAAACTCTTCGGGATGGTGAACAAACTCCAGGAGTGGCCCTTACTATAGATGAGAAGATTGAGATAGCAAAGAAGCTTGATGAAGTGGGTACAGCCATTGTAGCAGTTGGTTTTCCAGCAGTCAGTAATGAAGAGAAGAAAGCAGTTAAAGCCATAGCAAAAGAGGGTCTCGACAAGGCTGTTGTTGCAGCTCCAGCGCGGGCTGTTAGGTCTGATATCGATGCCTGTATCGAAGCAGGAGTCGACGAGGTTCCAGTTTTCATTGCAACTTCTGATTTTAGGTTGAAGTATCAGTTGAGAATGTCTAGAGAACAGATGCTTGAACGATTGACAGAGTGCATTGAGTATGGTAGAGAGCACGGTCTCACAATTGACTACATCGCAGAAGACTCAACTCGAAGTGATATGGACTTTCTCTGTAGTGCCTACAGGACAGCAATCGATGCAGGAGCTGACAAAATCTGTGTCGCGGACACTGTAGGCTTTGTACGACCTGAAGTGATGAAATTCATCGTTCGCGGAATCAAGGAACGACTCTGGACCAAGTCCAAGTACAAAGTACCTATGTCTGCTCACTGCCATGATGACTTCGGGTTAGCGACTGCAAACACTCTTGCAGCGATAGAGGAAGGAATCACATATCCCCAGGTCTGTGTCAATGCCTACGGAGAAAGGGCAGGGAATGCAGCTTTCGAGGAGGTAGTGATGACCTTGGAGGAGCTTTACGGAATTGACACAGGTGTAGAAACCGAGAAGCTCTTTGGACTCTCCAAACTTATTGAGCGACACTTTGTGGTACCGCTACCTCTCCACAAGGCAATAAGTGGGGACAATGCCTTCACTCACTCTAGTGGTATCCACTCCCATGGCCAGCTTACACATTCAATGACCTATGAACCGATCAGCCCAACTCTTGTAGGACGACGGCGGGAGTTTCACCTGGGGAAATTTGTAGGAAGACACTTTGTTGAATACTTGCTAAAGATGGGTGGAGTAAAAGCAACTCCTGAGCAAGCTAGAGAGATAACTGAACGAGTGAAACGCACACATGAAGAAAGAAAGAAAACCCAGTCCAAAGTAGCATTTGACAAGATCAAGGGAGACCTCAAAGCTCTCAGGACAGGGGTTACTGAACGTGAGTTCTGGGCTATTGTCTTCGATGTGATTTGAAATCACTCAAGAGACTTGCTAAGATTTCTCCTCATCAACACTCCAAAGTTCATTATCATAATCCCAAGCAGGAATGCAAGACCAAAACAATAGAGGACGATAATTTCTAATTCAGCTGTTGCAGGATTAAGACCCGAGAGCCAGTGACTCATCGTGAGATAATAGAGAACCTCTGTAATTAGAAACAGGGTAGCAATCACCATAGCCATTGTGATACCTCTTCGAAAGACAGTTGTGGCATGGGATGCTTCTTTGGTGACCTCTCCAAGTTGGTCCTTTACTGGTAGCGACTCGATTTTAACAAAGTGCCCCTTCAGGATCTGCTCTTTGACGAAGTTGTCTAACTTGGGCAAATCCATCTTTGTGTGGTCTGCTTCGATGAACGTCCCCCTCACGAATTTGAATGCGGCACCTCCACTGAAGATGGCTAAGACAAATAGAACTATGGCAAAAACAACGACTTGCCAGAATGCAAAGAGGGCGAGTATGATTACTACTAGGGTAAACATGACCAACATCTCAATTATCCCACCAGAGCTCTCAACACCGCCACCAAAGAGGAAACTGAGTTGTTTCAGGGCGTTAATTGCTATCCAAGTCTGGTAGAAGCTCTCGTCACTAAGATTGAGATTACGTTCAATAGATTCCTTTACGTCATCTCGTTTTCCACCATAGATGGCAATCTTCATGGTAGGTTCGAATTCTTCATTCGACGTGCTCATTCAATGATACCTCCCAACGCTATGGATTTCCGATGAATACTGTTTGATATAACAGTATCTAGACCGAATTCCTTTTCCGTGAATATGATGGTTGAGGGCATATGACAGACGCGTGGAGCGAAATCATGAAGGATGCCGCTGACGGAGTCGAGGGTGAGTACTATATTGAGCGAGATGATGGCAGGGTTGAAACGCTCCAAATCCTGGACTACATCAAACCGTTTTCAGAATGGTCAGAACCTGAAAAGCTTGCATTGAAGCATGCCAAAGGTAAAATTCTTGACATAGGTTGTGGCCTTGGGAGAGTTGCTATTCACCTTCAGAATCTAGGATTCCAAGTGGTGGGAGTAGATCTTGCCAAAGGAGCTATAGAAGCCTGCAGGAAACTTGGATTAAGAGAAGCGTATGTCATGTCAGCTGACAATCTTGATTTTCCTGATGCTGAGTTTGATACTGTTCTGCTTTTTGGCAACAACTTCGGAATTCTGGGGATTGAGGACAAGGTTGTTGAGATGCTCCGTACATTGCACAGAATGACCTCCAAAGAAGGAGTTATACTGGCAGGAACAATAGATGTTGAGCATACAGAGGATTCTGAGCATCTCGAATATCACAAATGGAATCTGTCCCGAGGAAAACCAAAAGGTCTGGTCCGAATACGGGTCAAATACAAAGGCTGTGTTGACGACTGGGGCGATCTGTTTCATGCATTACCACGTGAGATGGAAACAATGGCGAACAAAGCAGGGTGGATATTGAAGAAAAAGTACCAGACTGGATCAGCCTACGTGGGTGTTTTGACAAAGAGTTGAGAAATATGACAATCTATGAACTTGGAAATAAGAAACCTGAGATCGCAGAATCAGCGTATGTTCATCCTCAAGCTTCCGTCATTGGTGACGTGAAGATTGGAGAACGAGTGTTTGTAGCACCAATGGTGTCTATTCGTGGAGACCGTGGAAGAATCGTGATTGGGGATGAAACTAACCTACAGGATGGAGTAGCAATACATTCCGATCCTAGCTTCACGACCAAGGTTGGTCGTCGAGTGAACATAGGACATAATGCTACAATTCATGCTGCGGCAATAGGCGACAATGCGGCTATAGGAATGGGAGCTGTGCTTATGCTTGGGAGTAAGGTCGCAGATGGAGCGATGATTGCCAACTCCGCCCTATTGCATACCAAAACAAAAACTGAGTCCAACAAGATTTATGCTGGAGTTCCTGCAAAGTACATGAGAGACCTCGATCCTGAAGGAGAAGCTAGGAAGGCAATAGATGACTACATAGACTCATACATCGAAAACACGAGGACATACAAAGCAGAACTGGAAGAGGTTTGATGCTAAATTTCAGCAATTGGTTAGCACTGAGAGACCCTCGATTGCTCTGATGTACCATGTTATACAGGATTTTCTCAGGTATTTTGTGGCGAAACACAATGGAACGAGCAATTACTGGTTCTATCATCTCAGCCCAATTGGGCAACCTTGGTAAGAAGAAATATGGATTCATCGGAGTAAAGACTGAAGATTTGAAGGAATTCAAGATCAAAGTGGCTGCTGAAACGAAGTATGAAACATTGGACGTCGGGTCAAGAGTCCATATCGTAGCTGAACTAATTGGCGATATGGGAATCATGACTGCCAAGTCAATTATGTTTGTCCAGTAGTTTACATGGCTAGATGTAAAATCAAATGACAGTACCCATATCTTTTTGAGTATTTTAACAATAGTTAATGTATGAAGCAGGTAAGTGGTAAGATAATCTCAGCAGACCTGGGACAGTTCTCAAAGAAAGAGATTGTCTATGGATATATTGGAATTGAGCTTCCAGATAAGTCCCACATCAAAATCAAGATAGATAGCTACACTTGGTATGAAACATTATCAATTGGTGACGAAGTGGTTGTGGAGGTTGAGAAACTAGCCAACACGGAGATTCTTGTGGCAAGGAAAGTCCGACTCGAATCAAGCCTGGAGATGGAGAGCAAAGATAGGAAGCATGTTGAAACATCTGCATAGCACATTGCACAGACAGATTAGGTTATACGTGAATCGAATTGGCGAGCAGACAGGCGAATTTCAATGGCAGAGAAGATTTTCACCGGATCAATAATTTCAACCCAATTGGGTAGCATGGGAAAGAAGGCCTATGGATTCATTGGCATTGAAACCGAAGAGAAAGAACATCTCAAACTCAAAGTAGCAGCTTTCACTGAATACGACACTCTTGAAATGGGTCGTCGAGTTCATGTAGTTGCTGAACACATCGGAAACATGGATGTACTCACAGCCAAGACAATCTTTCTCGCAGAGTAGGAACAGAGATACGCAGTATACTTTTAGAGGCTGATGTACATAATCAGTCAGTCAAGAAGAGAGGTAGAACTATGCCAGACCTTCCATTGCGTTACTACTGTTATGTCTGTGGACACATCAATGACCTGATGCTGGAAGTACCACTTGCTCCTGAACTAGAAAGGAGTGAAATCAAGTGTGAGAACTGTGGTGATGTCACCCATCTACTTGTGACTGCATGTCCTGAATGCCAGCAAGCTTTCAGATACTTCCTTTCGGATCTTGATTTTCCCAATGAGATTATTCAGCTTTCTGCAGCATATGTGAAACTGATTGAGGGAATCAGGGATAGTATAGCCAACCATATCGACGAGTTCAATGTTCCTCTTCCTGGAAAATGGTCAGTCAAACTAAACTGCGAGTGTGGGAAGGAATACCAGGCTGAGATTCCTCTGCCCAAAATCTCCTAGTTTGTTTAACCAACTTGAATTTCTGTTTCGAGACGAACAGGAGTCAAGAGCGAGTTGCTAATGGGACAAGTCGTATGAGCCATATCTATGGCTTTCTGGACCTTATCACGGTAGGATTCATCTTCTATCACGACATGAACCTTCAGGAGAATCTCATCGAACCTCCAAATCCCATCATGTTCTCCCATAATTCCTGTAGCATCAATAGTGGCATCTTTGAAGCTGGTGTGTAGCACAGCTGCAGTTCGAAACATCATAACAAGTTGACAGGATGCTGAAGCTGCAAGAAGCATGCTATGCGGAGTATGAAATCCCTCAGGAGCATCTGGCCACCAGTCAGCAGATGTTGTGACCTCAAACTCTTCCATATCATGCATCTTAACTCCAGCAAACATCGGACGAGTTACACGGGCGCGTAGACTATAGACATGCTCATCTATCATGTTAATAACTTATTTATATTTATTAATAAGTTATTTGATACTACCCAATTACGACCTCAGAGTTTAGATAAACCGGGCACTTCATGGAGTTGGCTACGAGACAATATCTGTGTGCCCTCTCTGCAGCCTTCTCCATTTTCTTCCTGTCTTTCTCGTTTGTCACAATGATCTTTGAATTCATGGTAATTTGATTGAACTCCCAACCGTACTCAGCCATAGCAAGAGTACCTGTTGCACTGATATGAAAATCCTTGAACTCCGCGTGGTAACGCTTTGCCACTCCAGACAATGAGACTCCATAGCAAGCCACAGCTGATGCAACAAACAGATCCTCTGGTGAGAGGAGTTCTTTTGGACTCTCAGGCCAAAAGTCAGGAGGCGTGGCAATGTGGAATTCTTCTTTTCCTTCAATGTCAATCGTAACAATCTTCTCTTTGACCCATTTACTAGTCAGTGTGTATACATGTTCTTCTTCTGAATTATCGGACATGGAAACTTCCCCATCCCTACTCATTGAATAGCATTGCGCTAGGGCAAATCAATGAAGTGTAACACTCTACACTTCCAAGGGTGAGGCTTATTAGGAACTTCTTCATTAGAAAACTTGGTGGTCAGGCGGCTGATGAGGCAATATTTTCTGTAACATGCCCTCATAAGCCTGAGGAGACTTCCTCCTGGCTGAGGAAAACTCCCCCCCTCCTACCATTTGCCTTTCGGCTCTGGCCACCAACCTATCGGGGGGTGTTACAGAAAGTAACTCATTCTATGTTAGAGTTTTCAAAAAGGAGAAAGTGGTGCTGCTGGATGCAGCACCTTAGGAGATTATTTTCCTGACTTCGATTTTAACTGTCGAACAGCTTCTCGTATGTCATCCTCATCGATTTCCTGTTCTTCCACAGCTAAATCTTCCATTCGTGCTGCAGGTGCGGAAGCAGACATTGTGCCCATGGCTCTCTTCTTGACACCCTTAGCTTGGACTCTCGCAACAATCTCAGAGATTTTATCCTCAGTGAATTCTTCGTCAGCAGGGAATTCGTCCATGCCAACTCCGAGGTCTTCAAGGATTGACTTCTGAATTGCAATCTTGTCAATTTCCTCCACTGCAAGACCAGTGATGATTTTGACAAGTAACTCAGCTTTCTCCAAGGGGATGAATCTCCCCTGAGAGTCAGCAGCAATTTTCTCGTAAGTTTGCACACCTTTCTCGTAAGAGGCTATCTCTGGGAAGCATCCAACAGTGTGGATCACTATTCCCTTTCCGAATGCTCTCTTTGCCTCTTCAGTCCATTTGGCCCCATCAGGTGTTCCCTTTGGCCATTGGTCTCCAGATTCAACTCCATGTGGCGGCGCATCGCCGATGAGCACTGCAATCTTAGCGGACTCATTGAGAAATTCCATCTTGTTCATGACTTGTAGTGCAGTTGAAATAGCCTCAGGTCCGTCGCCACCGCCTGATGCATCCATCTGCATGACATAACTCTCAATCTTTGAAGTGTCAGGCGTGAGTTCATATTTCTGAGTGACATAGGTTGTTTCCTGAGGAGGATGGTCGCGGTATGAAACTAGACCAACTCTCAGTCTGTGGACCATCTCCTCCTTCTTGATTGTACGAATAATCTCCAAAATCTTTGTTTTGACGTTCTGTATGTATGGCCCCATAGATCCAGTATTGTCCACGACGAATACTAAGTCAAGTTGCCCTAATTTTTCTGACAATTTTAACTCCTCTTTAGCATGCTATTGAACTGCAAAAACAAAGTAGTGGTTGCAGACAATATTGGCGGATTCCTGTCGTGAGTACTGATAAGTCTTGGCACAAGTTTCCTACAGTTTAAAGGCGTTAAATCAATCAAATGGCCATGCAGATATTCAGCGAGCAACCAATTAGGGATTTCATACTAATCCACGTTATCTTCGCAATCCTTGCAGCCATAACTCTTCTAGTGCCCATTCCAACTGCTACAATCAGCGGCAAGATGCTTGTATTAGTGCTAGTCTATAATGGTTTAGTTGTCCTCGAATTCTTTGGAAGAGGGTATGAGGACTGGAAGAACATTTGGATCTTTGTGTTCATTCTGAGTCTTCTCATGGTATTTCCAGACTGGTATCTTGCAGAAACACTGGGAGCTCTTCAATTTCCAGACGACGGATTTCCTATGATTGGAGGAGCCATCCCTTTCTATATGGCTGGACTGTGGGCGATTCCATTCTTCATTATCGTTTTCTTGGGGAAAGAGGTTCAGAACAGGAAATCTCAGTCACTCGCATATGTTGTTGTGTCTGTGGTTTCAGTCCTAATATTCGTCATGGCAGAGCTGATACTGGTGAACCTTCCCTCTTGGTCAGCGACTGTGATCGGTATGACTGGGAACCTTGCATGGTACATCATCATTCCAGAGTTGATTCTTGGCCTGTCAACCTTCATTTGCTATAACATTGTGAAGGACTCTGGGATATGGATGAAGATAGTAGGTGCATTTACAGTAATGATCTTCTATCTTGGAAACGCGAGTTTCTTCTACTTCATTATTGAGAAATTGTTACTCGGTAGCTAAGGTCAATCTCTGAAATGATTGACAATCGGCATCTTCCAGCCCATCCCGAATGACTTTTTGGTAATACGGATGCATGGAGGTGCCTGCCACCTTTTGTACTCAGACAAACGGATTCTTCTGTAGACATCTTCGACCATTTCTTTGGGATAACCCATTTCCAGAAGCTCTAGCTTCCCTCGTCTGTTTTCCACAATCTCATCAACCATCGGACTTACAATATCAAAGTCAAATGGGTCAAATTGGTCCTCCTTTAATTCAGCAGAGGGTTTCTTGGTGATTGAGCCCTCTGGAATAACTTGTTTCCCTGCTTTTCGGTTAACATATTCTGAGAGATCATAGACTTCAAGCTTGCTAACATCTCCAATAGCACCAACTCCCCCAGTCATATCGCCATAAAGAGTACAATACCCTAAAGCAATCTCAGTTTTATTACCTGTATTGAGAACAAGAATTCTGAGTTCCTTTAGTCGATTGGATATGTCCATCAATATATTTCCCCGAGTTCTTGGTTGAATATTCTCATCTGCAACAGGGTCATCTTGAGAGATGTCAATACCAAAATGACTACGCAAATCAGCTAGTGGAATATTCCATGTTGAATGGTATGTATTGACAATTTCTTGGATTGGCATTTGGATGTACTTGATCCCAAGATTTTCTGCTAGCAACTCAGCATCGCTCTTTGAATGACCACTGGAGTATTTGGATGGCATTGATACACCAATCACATTCTCAGGACCTAACGCATCCACAGCTATGCAAGCAGTTAACGAAGAATCAATTCCTCCACTAAGCCCAAGAACAGCTTTTTTGAATCCAGTCTTTCTGAAGTAGTCTTTGATTCCCAAGACCAAAGCATTGTACATCTCTGCATCTTCATCATAACTTGGTCTAGTAATTGGTACTCCTTCACCTGTGTTGATATCCACATCTGTCACAACGAGGTCTTCCTCAAACTGAGAGCCAAGAGCAATTAGATGGCCCTTAGAGTCAACAGCCACACTACAGCCATCAAATACAAGCTCATCCTGCCCTCCGACAATGTTGACAAGGAAAACTGGTGTCTTGTTCTTTGTGGCCTTGTCACGAACTAATCTTTCACGTTCGAACTGCTTTCCAACATGAAAAGGGGAGGAGGAGATATTGATGATTAGCTGCGCACCTTTGGAACAGAGAATATCTGTAACTTTTTCATCATAAGCTTCATCCCAAAGATCTTCACATATTTCAACACCAAGAGTTAGCTCTAATTCTTTGGTTTTGACCTTGACGGGAGTCATGCTCTCACCCGGCTCAAAATAACGCTCCTCGTCAAACACATCGTATGTTGGGAGCAGTGTCTTATGAATAACATACTGTAAACTACCATTCTCAAATACTGCGGCAGCATTATACAGAAGACCTTCGTCATCAGAGTCTACGAAACCAACTATTGCAATGGTCCCATGTGTAAAATCTGCCAAAGATTCGATAGCATCATGATTTGCTGTAATGAAGGCACTCTCATGCAACAGGTCTTGGGGAGGATATCCTGTAATAACCATCTCAGGAAATGCTACGATATCAGCATCTAGATCTTTACTCTCCTTGAGCTTTTCAATGACTTTAGCGAGATTGCCCTTGATATCACCGACGATTGGATTGATCTGAGCCATAGCTACCTTCATCTCAGGACCACCATTCTTTACGGCATCACAAACGAGTAAAGACTTTTGTCCTGAGAGAGGTAAGTGGAAGACTTCCAGTTGGAAGAGATTCTACAGAAATACAACATAAACCAAGTCTGCGTTGAATCTAGCTGGCCCTAGGTAGCCAAAGACGAAAAGCAGCACCCTGTGAATAATCACCCTCTACCCGATCAAGAATATCAAAATACCCTCTATATTTATTGGCAATCTGAATGCATTGGAGTATTCCAACCCCGCCTGCACGACGATCAGGATTCATCAGATTCCTTTTATGGTCATCAGTGATTCCTGGGCCATTGTCTGAAATTGTCAACTCGTAGCCATCACCTGATTCTCTCAAGTAGACCCAGATCTGTTTCTCATCAGACTCATTATGCTTCTCTGCATTAGAGAGAACATTTGTAATCAAATGACTTAGAAAATTATCAGCCTGAGTCACAGCCTTCTTTACTTCTATTTTGGTATCAATTGCCACTCCTTTGTGGAGTTCCTTGAATAACTCAATGCAATTCTTCAATGTGAAATCGATAGATGTTATTTCCAAAGGTGTAGTGAGTAAAGATGCGGTGGTTTGAACAGAACGGATCAAATCACTGCATGCAGTGACTGACTCTGCGATATTATCGAGAAGATCGAGTTTGTTAGAATCGGTTTCATCGACAGAGAGAAGATCTGATGCGATAATAATAGCCTGAAGATAGTTTCTGATGTCATGGCCAGTTATGTCTTGATAAAGAAGGGTAACATTGTGTGCTGCACGGAGTGCTTCTTCTGCAGCTCGCCTTTTCCTTCTCTGATCTGCCTCTTCAATTTCACGCTCAATAGCGGGGACAAGTCGACTTAGATTGTTCTTCGTGAGATAGTCATGAGCTCCTGATTTCATAATCTTGACAGCGATCTCATCTGAGATAGTCCCTGAAACTATGATGAATGGTATATCCAAGTTCCGATGAGTAAGCTCGTTCATGGCATCAGGAATACTGAACTCAGGCATCATGTAGTCACAAAGAATTACATCCCACTTCTCTTCATCCAAGGATTGTTTCATCTCATCTGCCTTGCTGATCCGTTTTATAGTTGGATGCAATCCGTCCTTACGGAGGGCTCTCTCAATCAGGAGAGCGTCATCTTCTGAATCTTCAATAAGGAGAATCCTGACATCCTCAGTCACAAGAATCAGGACCTCCTGTGGGACTTACATTCAAGACCAGCCAGTAGAGGCCTAACGTTTTGATAGCCTGGACAAATTGATCAAAATCGACAGGTTTCTGAATGTATGAATTTGCACCAAGATGATAACTCTCACAAATGTCCCTGTCTTCCTTTGATGAGGTCAAAATCACAACTGGCAGAAATTTCAGGATATTGACGTTTCTAATCTTCTCGAGAAGTTCCAAGCCACCCATCCGAGGCATTTTAAGATCTAGGAGAACCACAACAGGCATATCGGTCTTATCCCGTCCGGCGTATTGACCTGTGGAGGTGAGATAGTCGAAGGCTTCGATTCCATCCCTCGCAACAACGACCTCGTTCAGAATGTTTGCACGTTGGAGGGCTCTCAGTGTCAAGAGGACATCATCGGTGTTATCTTCAACAAGTAGTATCTTCTTCGATGACATCGTAGGTCACTCCTCATTCAGGTATGGTGAAGTAGAAAGTTGATCCTTTGTCAACAACACTTTCCGCCCAGACCTTACCTCCATGGCGGTTTATAACTCGTTGGACTGTAGCTAGCCCAATCCCAGACCCTTCGAAGTCATCGACTGAATGCAATCGTTGGAATGGGACAAACAATTTGTCACTATAGCTCATATCAAAGCCTGCTCCGTTGTCTTTGATATAGAAGTGAGATTCTCCATCCTCCTCGATAGAGCCAAATACAATTTTAGCGTTTGGCGTCCTATTTGTGAACTTCCAAGCATTATCGAGAAGGTTTTGAATGACGAGTTTGATCAACCTTCGGTCACAACGAACTGATAATGAGTCGTCAATCTCTATATCGACTTCTCGTTCAGGATCAATATTCCGTAACTCCTCAATATGTGATTTGGCTATTTCAGACAAATCCACATAGGTGCGGTCCATCTCTGCTCGTGTCACTCTTGAGAGAACAAGTAGATCTTCAATCAATGAACCCATTTGTTTTGCAGCAGCACGTACACGACGGAGAAAGTCCTGACCTGTGTCATCTAGCGATTCAGAATAGTCCTCTAGAAGAGCTTGACTGAAACCATCGATTGTTCTCAGTGGAGCTCGGAGATCGTGAGAAACAGAATAGGAGAATGCCTCTAGTTCTTTGTTTGCTGCAGCTAGCTCTGCTGTCCTTTCTTCGATTTTTCGAGCAAGTCCTTCGTTAAGCCTTTGTATTTCGAGTTCAGCTTTCAAACGTTCAGTGATATCGGTGATTATGGCAACTGTACCACTCACTTGACCGGAATCATCACGGGAGGGGACCGCTGACACCCGTACTGTCCTTACTTCACTATTTTTTCGGATGAACCTGTGTGTATAGGTAGATGTTTCACCTTGACGTCTGATTTCCGTTTGCGACAAGACCTTCTCGACATCCTCAGGATGGATCAAGTCAAGAATGCTAGTTCCAATAAGTTCCTCAGAGGAATAACCTAATAGCTCAGCAAAAGAATTGTTCACAAAGAGAATACACTCATCTAAGCCTACTATTCCAATTCCTTCTGACATGTGTGTTAGCAGCTCTCGATAGCGGCGTTCACTTATTAGCAGGGCTTCTTCCGCTTTCTTTCGTTCAAGCACAGCACCCAAAATATTGGCTATTGCAGGGAAGAATTTCTTGTCAGCATCTGAAAAGATTCTTTGAGTTCGATTTGCTAGACTCAAAACACCAAGGAGATTCGTGTCATCATCCAGAATTGGAATAACTAAAACTGACGTGGCATTCAGATCTCGGAGTCGACCTAAATATGAAGCGTCCAAAGATTCCTTCCCCAGATCTGAGATATACATAGCAGATTTACTCAGTGCGGAATAGACAATGATATACTGCTTGGCAAATTCCTCATCTACAGGAAGCTCGTCTATCGTGTCTTCAATCTGAGTACCAAGAAGAGCGCTGTACTGTAAGACATTTTTCTTCTCATTGTATATCCTGAATGTTCCAAAATCAAAGTCTAATGATTTAATGATAGTATTGAGAAGTTCTCGACTCAGTTCACTAGTATCTTTGACTTGGATTGCACACTCAGTAAGGCGTCGGAATAGATTCCTTTCTCTTCTTAGAGCCATCTCGGCTTCGTATCGCTTTGTGATATCCAAAATTGACACTTGGACTGCGCGCATTCCAGAGTACTCGATTCCTCCTGCTGATACTTCAGTCCAAATCTGGGATCCATCTTTATGACGCATCCTTACTTGGATTGGACTTCCAGTCAGTGATTTGCGTAGACATTCTCGTAAATAGTTGAGAAGTTTATCTCTATCTTCCTGATGGATTATCTCCGAAATGGTTTCAGAGTCCATATCTAGAAGTTCACCAGAGGAATATCCGAGAATTTCAGCAAACTTCTTATTGGCGAAGACTATGTCCATGGGACCTTCCGGGAGAATTACTATTCCCATCAGAGATTGCTCAACAATAGTTCTATACCTCGATTCTTGCTCCCTTAGTAGATGTTCAGCTTCTATGCGATCAGTAATATCAAGTAAGGTACCTGTTGCTCTCTTTGTCCCGCCCTCATCGTTTAGCTCCACAACTTTCCCTCTCTCTAGAACCCACTTCCACTCGCCAGTCTTCGTCATCATTCGATGTTCAGAGGAATAAAAGTCCGATATGCCATCAACGTGAGCGTTCCATCTGGTTTCCATCAACTCAATATCTTCTGGATGAACCAACTTCTCCCATCCTGCATAGCTTGGCTCAATCTCATCCACTTTGTATCCAAGGATTTCAGCCCATCTATCTGAAAAGATCATCACGTCTTTTTCAGCATTCCAGTCCCAAACCCCTAGATCTGCACCTCTCAAGGCCAGTTCGTATCGTTCTCGAGTTTCATCGAGAGCGGCTTGAGTACGTTTTCGTTCCGTTATATTTCGAAAAACATTTTGAATGTGAATAGGATTCGCCTCATCATCTTTCACTAGAGACACATTCTGTTCAACTGCAATCTCCTCACCATCTCGACGCAGCATCATCCTTTCGAAGATCGGTAGAGATATCCCATCCATCAAAGCTTCAAATCGACTGATACTCTCGGCCAGTTCTGTTTCGGGAACAGTAACAGAGAATGGCATACCAACCAAATCTTGAGGATCATCATATCCTAATAATTCGGAGCCCTTCGTATTGACTTGAAGCACTTTTCCCTCAAGATCAAACAAGAGGACTCCATCGTTACCCTCCTCGAACAAAGCACGATATCGGGTTTCTGAAGTTCTTCTCTCCTCATCCTGCTTCATCTGTTCCGTGGTGTCCCAAAGAAATGAGCAGAACATGAATCCTTTTGAGGTCGGTATCCGAAATGAGGTCTGGCCGAATGTCTTAACCAATCCATCAGTCGGATGGGTGTAGGTTCCATGTGTTATTCTTTCAAGCCATGGAGCGGTTCCGTCCGCAAAGAATTTGATGAGGTCATTCTTCAACGATTCGACCTGTTCTGGTGACCTTGCCTCCAATGACAGAATAGATGACTGGAACTCCCATATCGGTATGCCGATTACTGATTCTCTTGTTATTCCAAACTGTTTTTCTAACGACTTGTTTACTTCCAGTACATTTCCCTTTTCATCTGCAAGCACAATTGCATCATTTGCGTGATCAAAGACCCCCCTAAATTTCGCCTCACTCTCCCTAAGGGCTTGCAGAGCATTCACTCGGTCTGTAACATCGTAACCCGCAATCACAGCTCCTGTGATTTCATCACCCTCCTTAATTGGGCCGATTCGTAGGACATGCCATGTTGCAGGTCGATCTTCATTCTTTTCAGAGAACTCAAACTCTTGGTTTGTTCCTTTCGTGATGGCGGTCGTCAATTTCTCACGGAATTCATCGCGATATTGGGGCGCCACACCATCTGTGACAAGTGTCCCCAGCATCTCACTCGGATCTTCGCGAAATGCAGGATTCACATATGTAATGCAGAGGTTTGTGTCAACTGCAACCATTTTTAGGAATGCGCTGGACAGAATTTTCTTGAAATCAGGAGACTGCTCAGTTATAATCAAGCAATGGCCCTTAGATTCCTGTTCGTCCATAAGACCTAGAGACCTCACTTGAATCTGTTTTTTCTCCCCGCTACGAGTAACAATCGATAGTGACACAGATTGTCCTCGGTCATCGGAAATGTGCACTGACAGTGCTCCCTTCTTTTCCTCAATAACAAAGTCGTCAAAATGGTGATCAATCAAGTCACCAGCAGCATAGCGCAGATGGTCTGCAAAAGCCTGATTGGCATGAATGATGATACCTGAATTATCGAGAACAACAACGCCTTCATCAAGAAGATCAAACAGACGGTTGACCTGAATAGTACTAGTCCATGGGAGCTCCGACATATTAAGCCACATCCCTTCAGTACACCTAGCACCCTTTGGAAGGTTCTAGTGAACAATGAGGCTCTGTTTAGGCCCCTTTATTATGTTTCTAGTAAGTACGGAAAAATTCCATGACCTCTTACCAGCATCAATCCGAACTAAGAAGTTCCGATTTGCGAGGTTTTGAAGTCTATTTTGAACGAAAAGAGTTTCTACTTAGATACGTAAGTAGATATTCTTTTTCAAAATAACAGGAATTGGTGTTGGAAAGTTGGCATTCGCTAAACTTAGGAAGAAAATTAAAAGTGAACCAGACTTGGAAGCCCACCTCAGACTTAAGTCTCAGGTGCGCACTGATGTTTACAGGACATCGTTCCAGAGGTAACCATGGTGTCATTCATCTCAGCTGGAATGTGCAAATTTGATACTTGGTCGTGCACATAGCACGACCATGCTCTCTTTTACTCATTAGATTTCAAAAGTTCCTGGAATCGTTTGTCAGTTTTCAAGGATTCAAGATCGGAATCATCCTTTGCCCAATTTCGGATTGATTCGTCCTTTTCAAATGCTCTACCAAGATACACTAAAGCTTCATCCGTTCTCCCTGCTATGCAATTGTAGCATCCTAGATTGTATAATGCAGAACCAATTTCACCGGTTTTTGTTGCTAGCTTAGTAGCCTTTAGAGTTACATCAATAGCTTCATCAATTTGATCAAGCTCTTTTCTTGTATATCCTAGACTCAACCAGAGCCAGAACTCATCTGGGTTTAGTCTAGTAGCTGTTTCAAAAGAAACAGCGGCTTCCTTGAAATTACCATTGGCATTGAGTACATGTCCTAATTGGTTCCAGAGCTTCCACGCTTTGTCTTCCTCCTGAATTGCATCACGGAGGATCCTCTCTGCTTCATCAAAGCGATGATTTTTTCGTAGCTCAACAACTCTACTTGAAATCTCATCCACATCAATCATATTTACTCACACCGCATACTAATATACTATTAACAATTGTTAAATATCTTATTGATACTACAGTAAACAGAGGTGACTACATTATGAGAGCGCCAGAGCTCAAAAAAACAATATTGAGGATGGCTGGGAAGAGGGAGTTCTATGGATATGAGATGCACAAGAAGCTTGAGGAAAATAAAATCAATATAGGAATTGGCAGACTCTACTCAATTCTAGGAGAGATGAAAAACGAAGGATACCTAGAGGACCGTTGGGCGAAAAGCGATAGCGGACCAAAACGTCGTATCTACCAAATTAGGAAAAAGGGCGAAGAAGCTCGTGAGCGTATTTTAATGGAATCAATCAAAACTGTTCATGAATTCTACACTGAATACCTTATGGATCTCCCACCTGCACTTAGTGTGTTTAACACCATCAGTGATTTGCTGACGAAAAAATTGCCTAAAAATGCGAATGTTGGATACGCAGCTGATAGATTTTCAGGGCCAGCTAAAAAACTGACAGAGAGTCTTCGAAAGAGATTCGATGGGAATTTCTACACTATTCAACCGCGTGAGAACGGGATTGATCTGGAAATTGATGACGTTTTAAATCTGAACGGAACTCTAGAAGATATTCCTGTGAAGGACGGTTATCTAGATCTTCTTGTATTGAATGGAAATATCAAGAGTGATTGTTTGAATTCTTGCCTTAACGAATGGAACAGAGTCGTTACTTTGAATGGGACAATGGCTATTGTTAATCCTACTGCTGTTCTCGCAGATTACAGAGATCCTTTAGATATCGGCGAATTCATAGAGAAACGAGAACATCCAAGACTCGAACCAGTTGAATCATTAAATCTTGAGAGTCTTTCGGAGGAAATTAAGAAATACTTCCAGAAAGTCGTCATATCAAAAGTGGTGCACATTACTGTAATTCGTGGAACCAAACCAATAAAGTAACCAGAAGAATCACTATATCAATTTGGAACTATACATATTTCTCGATAGCTGCTTATATTGAATCGATTCATTACACCCTAGAAGAGAATCAGGTCGATTGATCAGATTTCTCTTGGCTAGAAGAAAAGGAAGTGTAGTACACCTTTCTTTGAGGGAGTGGACTGACTCTGCTCCCTCTCACCAAATTCTCATTTTGTCAAAACTAAGCACTTTCGTCCTTCTATATTCAAATGAGTACTATAGCTTGTTCACGATAGTATCTTAATACCATTTTTTGCGTTCCAAAAGTCCACTGCGGAAATATTATCGCACTGGTTGAGTGAGGATTGAATATTCAATGAATAAGAAACTATCAAGTATGATACTAGTGATTGGGTTTGTCGTCACTATAATGTTTGCATCTCAGAATGTGATTGCACTCCCTGATGGAATTACCTTAGCACCTACCAGCACGAGCAACACCATCACTATAGATGGGCAGATGATAGAATCAGATTGGGACAACGCAGACATTCTCATTGTTCCAAGTATTCATGATTCTGGAATAAACGTAGTGTTGCGTTCACTTATTGATGATTCCTACATCTACATTTTTGCTGCATGGAATGATAGTACGAAGGATGACACTCGCAAAGCGTGGTCATATAATGGTACTCATTGGGAAAATGTTGGAGGTAATGAAGATAGGATAGAATTGGTTTGGAGTTTGGGAGCAAATATTGTGTGTGGACACAATCCAGCCACTGCAGACACTATGCTTTTTGATGTGTGGCACTGGAAAGCGTCTAGAACAGCTCCAGCAGGATGGGCTGATGACAAATATTGGGATGGTTCAGGTAGACAATCTGATGCAAAAACTGCTGGAGGGTACTCTGATAATTCTGTTGTGATTCAAGCAGAGAACTCTTCAGTGATCACAACTGCACTGGGAAACAGTTCCAACGTTGTTGCGTTCAGTAATGATGATCGACCATTCTGGGACAACAGTGGCGCAGAAATTTCTTGGACTGCAGGTGTCAATGCCACACCTGTTGGCGATCTGATTAATGGTTACAAAACTGTTCTACCAACTGGTAGTCGTGGAGATGTACTTGCTGAGTCAGTTCATAATGGAACAGCGTGGAATGTTGAATTCAAACGAGCTCTAGACACAGGCAACGTCGATGATGATGTAGCATTTGGTGCTGGTTCAACAACACCATTCTATCTTGCTGTTCATAACAACTCAGGAGATGCAAATCACTTCGTTGCAGGTGGCTTTTCATCACCGACAACATTCCAGTTGAGTATACCCGCCGTAAGTACAACACCTACTACTACAACCACCAGTCCCCCAACTACTCCAACAACACCTGGCGCTGGTCTGGATCAGACTTTGATTATCGGAGCAGCAATCGCGGGGATACTAGTGGTATTGGTTATTGTTGTCTATGCGCGGCGAAGATAGAAATGCACTGTTAACAATAGTTAAATGTATTATCGTGGAGATGTGTCATGTAGTCTATTTGTCCATTGTCGGTTCAAGAGGCTACAACTATAAGAAAAGGTAGTGTAGTACACCTTTCTTTGAGGAAGTAGACATTTTCTACTTCCTCTCACCATTTGTATTCTAAATGTCTAAGTCATGAGGCGTTCTCGGATGACTTTGTCGATTTCGATCGTTCGAAGTCTACGTGCCGCAGGCAATGATGCAAGTATTGCAGTAAAAACTGTGAGAGCTCCAATACTCAAGAACATCGCAATGTCAAAAGATGGTGCATAGAATGGAATGTAAGTTCTCATGAAGCCATTCAAAAGCCCTGTAAATAGCTGACCAATAGGAACTGCCAATATCATTCCAAACAGACTGACTATTAGGACTTCGACAAACAGGAGACGTGTGAGTGAATTCCTTGACCATCCAATTGCTTCAAGTTGAGCAAGTTCAGGAGTTCTCTCACTTGTGCTGATAGCCACGATGTTCCAGACTACAGCGAGTAAAAGTGCCATGGCCATTCCAGCCATTCCTATAGCAATCATTTGCCCTTGGGACTCACTGATAACACCGGATGATGCCTGAGATTCAGTCATGGCATTTTCGACATCATCAAGTGAGAATATCTCATCAGCAACAAAGTCAGATTCACTTCCAGCAATGATCTTTACAAAGCACCCACTAATCATCTCTTGACCAAGATATCTAATCCCCTCTTGGAAATCGATATAGAAAACATTCAGTGGAGAACTTACAACTCCAACAACTGTGAACTCGATACTGGAATTACCGAGAGTCAGGTTGACTACATCATTTTGTTGTATTCCGAACGAACTTGCGACCGTGACATCAACAAGGAGTTCATGGTCTCCTTGAATAGTTCGTCCAGATTCAATATTGAAGTTGTGCAAAGATCCTGTCGTGTTCAGACACAACAGACTTGAAAGCTGTTCTTCATCAGAGAAGGACACAATTGTTCCAAGTTTCAAATAGGGTTCGTATTGTTCAATTTGGCTGACAGAACTAAAGATAACTTCCACCTCAGTGGAATTCATTGGTTGCTTGAAATCAACTAGAAGGTCCCACAGCTCATATTGATCCATATAGTTTGCAATACTACTGTTATATCCTCCTACCATCGATGTCCCCATGAATGCAACACCTGCCCCCAATGAAATTCCAATGATAAGCAGAGCTGCCCGAGTCTTGTTGAGGGACATACTCCTGACGACATACTTGAAACCATAACCAGAAAGCCCAATCCTACGTCCAATCTTCTCAAGAATAGTTTCCTCAACATAGCCCTTCTCCATCATCCAACCTCGAATCGCACGAATCGGTTCATAACTGGTGATTCTTCTTGTTGGAAGGTAAGAAGCAAGAAGTACAGAGAGAGGTCCAACGAAGAGGGCAATCAAGTAAACGATTGGGTCCAAAACAGCTGGTTGAGCTTCCATTGAATACATCGTTAGCATTGCACTAATGAAACCTTGGCCACCTACTTCCCCAAGAGGTATTGCAATCAGTGTTGCGATCATTGCCCATATACCAAGCCATAGCAGGTAGGCACGTTGGATAGCTGTGTCAGAATAACCCAAGGATTTTGTGATTCCGATAGTCCGGGAATTAGACTGAATAATTCTACCCACAGTGGAGTACACAACAAATGAACTGATAGCAAATATCAAACCTGAGAAAAGGACAATCGCGTCATCAGCAATTTCGAACCGTTGTAACTCTGCGCTTCTCAAATCGGATACATCAAGCGTTGTAACGATCGGGAATGGTTCGATTTCACTAAGAATCGATGCCTTGATTAATGTTTGATTATAGCCTTCTTCGAATCGGACAAGAATTTCATTCACTACATCCTTCTCACCGACACCGGTATATGCAAAGTCTTGCAAAACGGATATGTCAATCCAAATAGGAGCAATAGTTGCAAACGTAGCTCGAGATGGAGCATGTATTAGTTGTTTAGGATTTCGATGTGGAAAGAGATGTTCGAGAGAATTAACAATACCTACAATATCTGCATCGAAGTTGGTGCCAAAGACGGAAACCGTGAGATGTGAACCCAGAGTCAGGTCATGTGATGCAGCAAATGACCTCTCAATCAGCACACTCTTGTTGTCCGACGGATCTAGGTATGTTCCCTCTTCGACAATCAGTTTGAACACATCTGGTGGCGAGTGTGGGTCAACACCATATATGTCAGCAGGATTATTATCTTGACCTAGGAAACTGATTTCTCCAAATAAGTGGTATCGACTTGCAAAGCTATCGACACCATCAATGCTACCTATACCAGATATGTGATCCCGAGGAACAGAGTATGCCACTGCCATAAAGTCAGGAGATGCATATGTTTCATAGGTTGCATCAATACTGACCCTCATGACTGGGAACATCGCAGAAAAAGCCACGAAACAAAATACGCCAATGAATACAAGAGTAAGACTGCTGAGTACTTTTCCTTTCTGGCTGAATATCTCTTTCCGCGTCTTACGAAGTAATGTACCAGCCAAAGCTACTCCTCCTCAGAAGATCCCGATATGCCATAGACCTGTCCAGATCTTAGGAATATCGATCTGTCCGCAACTTTGGACACGGATGTCTGATGAGTGACTGCAATGATTGTGGTTCCTGTTTTCTGGTTCAGCTCTTTGAGTAAAGTCCAGATAGCGTCCGAGGTTTCCGCATCGAGATTTCCAGTGGGTTCATCTAGAATAAGGATAGGAGGCTCTTTTGCTAGCCCCCTTGCAATGGCAACCCTCTGCTGCTCACCTCCAGACATCTGAGATGGATAATTATTGGCCTTGTCTAAGATTCCAACCAGCTCCAGATATTTCATAGAACGTTCACGGAGTTTGGTCTTGTCCTTGATGTCCATAGCTATTCCAATTTCGATGTTTTCCACAGCAGTGAGTGTGGAAAATAGATTATAGAATTGGAACACTAGACCGGTCTTTGTTCTTCTGAAGGAGGTTCGCTCGTCCCGGCTCATCCTAGAAACATCGATGCCAGAGATAATCACTCTTCCTGACGTGGGCACATCGAGAGCTGCTATCATGTTTAGGAGGGTTGTTTTTCCAGAACCAGACTGTCCGAGGATGGCAACAAACTCACCTTGCATTATCTCTAGAGTTACACCACGCAATGCATACACTCTCGTTTCTCCGAGAGGATATTCTTTTTTCAAATCTTCAACACGAACAAGTGAAGTTGAAGTTGTCATGTTAACTGCACCACCCTGCAATGTGTGTTCAAATGCATATGAACTCGAACACAAACGCATCCTGACGAGGATAGGGAAACTGTTTCTTTACGCTGAAGTAATAGTACATAAAGAACTGTTTACCTATTATCGAAGAGCGTGAGAGGATGGATCTTACCAAGATTTCCAAAGCACTGTCAAACCCAACTAGAGTGAGGCTTCTAGATTATCTATTACAGAAGCGAATGGTGAATAAGGGGGACCTAATGCTGGAGATGAATCTTGAACGAGCTGCCTTGGACCATCATCTCAAACCGCTAATAGATGCAGGACTCGTAGAAACGATGGATGTAGTGATAGACCGGGTAAAAAACTGCCTCTGCTTTCCATTGTTCTCAGTCGAATTGGAGAAGAAGCAGGAGATAAACCCAGCAGTTGTACAAGAAGTTGTAGGGCAAGAAATAGAGAGTGACATTAACCATGATGAGATTCAAAACAAAGCCCAGAAGGAGGTCGAAAAGGGAAATCTGAACCAAGAAGATGCAGTTGCAATCGTTCGAACTCTGTTTGAACATAGAGGGCGGGGTACAAAGAATATGTGTTCAGTTTGTGGTAGAATAAAGAAGATGGCTAACCTCTCTCTATGTGACCATTGTTTTAGGCCCGTTTGTTCAAACTGTCATCGTGTGATTGAGAAGAATGATGAGAAGAAGGAACTACTTTGCGACAGATGTGTTTCCCAATTGTTTAGCTAAACTATAAAGAAAGTTGGAGGCCTATCTACCTCCAACATTTAGAATGGACTAAGGTTCAAAGATGCATGATGTGAAGCTTTCCAATACTATGGGAGTGCAATCAGAACAAGATGCAATATCATCTCCGTATGAAAGAACGAATAGTTCAGCAGATACAAATGCCGAATGTATAGGGATGAAGTGATCTGGTTGGAGTTTATCAATTGCATCGACCACTTCCTCGTCTGTCATTGCCTGACATCCAGGACCTAATGGAAGGAGTGCGACATCAATCTGCCCTGCAATATCCTCGTATTCTGTAATGTTCTTGGAGTCACCTGCATGAAAGATTTTGAAACCATCGATGTCTATGATGTAACTCGTCCAATTGGCTTCAGATGGATGGCTAGCAAACCTCTCGCCATCAATCCAAATCTCAGTGTACATGTAGTATGCTGTGACAGTGATGGTTCCAACCTGAACCGTGTCACCCGGTTTCACACCAACACCAGAGTATATTGAAACTGCATCCGTCATATTGGCTGGAAACACGTTGATTGTTCCAGTCTTCTGAAGCATGTCAATCATCGTTGTGTTGTAGTGATCACCATGTGGGTGTGTCACAAGTACAGCATCTGCAGGCCCATCTGAATAATTAGCTGGAAGTTCATAAGGATCAATATAGATACGGAGTCCCTTAGCTTCAATCATGACTCCAGCATTTTCGAGCAATTTTACTTTGATAGAATCGTCAGGGGGGAGGTTATTGGTATTGTTGTTGAGTAGTGAGAGCCCCACATATGCTGATGCACCTATGACAACTGTTGCAATAGCAGCAAGAGCTATTGCTTGGGGTTTACTCGCTAGTTGCATATTTCAACGAGAAGCGCTGAGGGCATAATTAAGGGATAGGGTCAACGCAGGTATTGGGTGGAATGGTGTATCGCCAACCTTATGATGGAAAAGATGATTTCTAGATTTGTTGATATCATGAACGCCAATGAAGCCTTTGCGCTTGGAAGACAGGAGATGGCATCTGGCAGACTTGAGAAGGCAATACAGGCTTTTGAACAATCGACAACTCTTGCGCCATCTTCTTTCGACGCTTGGTGGGCCTTGGCAAGTACGTGTAATCTTTTTGGTACACAACTCGAAGGTGAAGGAGACTACAAACGAGCGAACATGTTCAAGATAAAGGCGGCATACTCATTTGACAGAGCCACTCGAGCAGATTCAGCTGATTCAAGAGCCTCAAAGGCGAAAGCGTATGCAGAAACAATCAGGAGTGCTCAAGCCAAGAAGAAAGAGGCCGGTTATTTCTAAGCATCATTTCACATCTGGTGGACCAGCTCTGATCCTTTCACGTAGTTCTTCTATCTCAGCACGCATACCATTGATGTTTTCTAGGAACCAGGTAGCACCTATCTGTATCCAGGGTTCTACTACCCCCCAATCCTTTTCCGAGTGAGTTCCTGTTGTATCACCACAGACGACAACGTCGTAGTCATTCAGATTCCCTCTCTCAGCAGTGATGATTTCCAAGACATCCTTGAGATGTTCTGGAGTGACCGGTTCTGGCCATGCAGAATGGACAGGAGCAACTCCATCGAATTTAGCCGCTCTTCTGAAGGGAGACTTGTGTGGAATACCTCCACCAATCCATAATGGAATTCTTGGTTCTTGTTTGGGTTTAGGGAGGAACGCCATCTCCTTCAGTTGGTAGTGTTTTCCTTCATGTGAGAATAGTTTGCCTGACCATGCACTTGTGATAATGGCAAGCCCTTCTTCCAACATCTCAGCACGTGTTTTGGCATCACTTACTTCTCCAAAGTAATCAAACTCTACTTCTGGTGGAGCCCCGATTCCCAGACCTAGTATCAGCCTTCCATTTGAGAGATGGTCTATTGAAACAGCCTCCCTAGCTACTTTCCATGGTCGTCTCCGAGGGATTGGAGTGATCAATGGACCCAGTTTCAGCTTCTCTGTGTTGCAAGCGATGGCTGCAAGAGCAATCCACGGGTCCACGAACGGGAGCACCATGTCCTCATGCTTGAAGACCATCATATGGTCCCATAGGAAGAATCCATCCCATCCAGCATCTTCGGTTTCAATGGCAATCTCGACTAGTGTATTAATATCTCCAAACCACCCAAAGTTTGGAAGGTTTATTCCATATTTCATCTCTTAACCTCGAATACTGGCACTCACAATCAAACTCCAATTTGTAGACATTGCTCGGAGTTCACGAGTGAATTGTCAAGAAGCCATTTGTTTTTTGATTTATATTCAGGGCAAGAGCAGTCGACAGCTTGGAGAAACCGGAAAGAGTTCAGGCATCTTGATTTATATCTAAGCATTGGTTCAGTTTGTAGGATGAAGCCACTTGGAGCAATCACAAAGTTCTATCCTTTCTTGAGTGATGAAACCATCGTGATAATCGAAGACATCGTAGAAAGATCAGACTCTCTTCATGATATCACCGTAGGTCTTGTAGAGGAATATGCCAAGCATTCTATGGACTCGGATATGGGGATTCTGGCTACATTATTTGCTATAATCTATCCTGATACCTGGCTCTCACTTCTCACACTTAAAGAGAAATCCATCTTGACCTTGCCACTGATGATGTATATTGATGGTCCTAGTCTAAGCAACGAGAATCAGGATCTTTTCAAAAAAATACTAAAAGAAGCAATTGATTCAGAACCTGAAGATTGGATTCTCTTCTATCTATACTTAGCAGGAACATTGTTTCTACCAAATCCAGAGGCGGCTGGATACATAGAACAGGCTAGGAAGCTAGTTGAAATCAATCCTGATATTAGGAGGTTCTTGCCATTCGTTGCACAGGTCGAAGCCTATAGTCTTCGAAGTGAGGGGGACATACAAGGAGTGTTCAAGATATGCGATGAAGCTCTAGAGATCGCGAGAGAATATGATGATTTCCTCTCGATTTCGATTATTCTAATCGCGAAAGCAAACACAATAAAGGACCTTGACCCTCAAAAAGGATTAGAAATTCTTGAGGACGTTTATTCTCTCATTTTAGGAATATCCGGTAAGGAAGAAGCAAATTACTTTGTAGCACAACCCATGGCGCTTCCATATTATGCGATGGGAGAGTATGATATGGCATTGGAGCTGATTCGTGAGAGTTATAATGTATTCATAAAATACTCTGAGAATGTTCCAATCTGGGAGGCCCTAGTATTTGCTAGAGTCTACAATGATCTCGAGATGCCCAAGGAGGCGCTAGACTGGCTCTATGTATATTCAAGTGAGCTAGAGTTTTCAGAGGGACTTCCTAACTGTATCACAGCGTGTACATTCACACTCCTTGAGCAGCTTGACAAGGCAGCAGTGTTTTTGGAAAAAGCTCGTCAGTATGCCTTTCAATCTGGATTTGACGGGGATGTGGGCAACTACCAGTTTGTGCAAGGGATGTATTGTCTCAAGGCTGGAGACATCTCTGCCGCAGTTGATTGTTTCGAACAATCATTGAATCTTTCGGACCCTCAATTCCAAGTTCAGGTGAACAGCTGTCTGAAAGCACTGACTCGGGTGGAAATAGCCAAAATAGATGTTAAAGCTGAAAATGTTGCTGAAACTTCAGGACCATGGATGACTCGTTTGAAAAAGCACGCATACGGGAAGAACTACCTGGGAATAATGATGGAGTATGCCCTACTGAAGGCAGAGTATCAGATAATGATTGGTGAGCACGAGGCAGCCAAGCAGACACTCACTGATGCTCTTGAGATCACAGACTCAGTGACAGTGAAGACTCTGAGGAAGAGAATCACTGACAGACTGAAGGAAATTCAAAAAGCTCAGGTCTCATAATCATTCACGATTGTGTGAATAAGCTGAGTTTCTAAACATCTTTATACAAGGAGTGGTAGAGATTATAGTTGGCAAATTACTGTAATTTGCAATATGTAATTAGAGGGATGCAATGTGACAAAACAAAGGATATTCTTAGTCCTAGTTATCTGTGCAATATTAGGATTCATGGCAGTCCCAAACGCTCGAGCAGACACAATAACAGAGCAATATTTCGAAGGAACAATCACTGAATTCTATAACTACTATGATGAATACGGAAACCCCGTGCCAGAAGCGACCATAGAGTTTGACCTAGATGAAGGATTGGTAGAGATCGAGTTTGGTTGGAAGCCCTTCAAATTCGATATGGATGCATACATGTACATGGATGGAATGTGGATACCATGGTGGGAAATCGATCTAGCTACAGCTGGAAATCCCGAGAGGGATATCTACTATGCTGATGCTGGCCACTATACTCTTGATCTTGAATTTTGGGTAGCGCAACTTTATGAGCCTTGGAATATGGCACCACCTGATAAGACGGACTGGTGGGTCATCGTTCGGCAACCACCAGAAGGGGATGAAAGAACCGGTGGGACAGTCCATGCTTTTCCACATGTACCGCGCAGGATGCATGAAAACAACCTTCCCATGTCAGAAACCAACATCGTCTATCCGAAGCAGGTCATCAGCCACATCTCACTTAATGACATGACTGGTTATGCAACTCATGAATTCCTAGCGAACGAAGCTCATGTTGTTGGACTATTCGCCTACGGGATTAATCCAGCATATTTCGAATCTGACAAGGAAACAAAAGCATGGTTGGATTCATGGACGTACTCCATCTATATCGATGGACAACCACTAGAAAGTCTAACGCAAGTCAAGGATGGACCAATCCGAAAGGACCATACAAATGGGCTTTACTATAAACGGTATGAACATGGCATCTTTAATGCAGGCGAGCTAGCCGGTCTAATAGGAACTGGAGAGCATACCTATCGTATCGTGGAGTACCAATATGGTGTCGAAACTGGTTGGTTCTTCGAATCATACTTCTGTCTCGTGTAACAGCTTGATAGAATAAAAGCCGCAGTCAAGACACTCCGGAAGAATTGCCTTGGCTGCGGTCCCCTTTTTCAACCGATGCTCGTATGATTCATACTGAGAGGTGTAGACATCCTTGGTGATAGCGATCAACGCAAAGTGATGTACTTGAGATTTAAACTAATAAAACATAGAACAATACAAAAAATAATAAACTACTCAATTGATGATAATATTGATATAGAAGTGACCACATCATGAATATAGGAATCGCGGACCAGATTCCTCGATCTTATTTAGATTGTTGGTATGAAAAAGACGGGGTTTATTCGTAATGAGTAGAATACATAATATTCTGTCTCTCAGTGTAGTGTTGATACTGGTAGCAAGTCTGTTTGCTCCACTAGCTGTCAACGCTGCATACGTGTGGACAGATAATTTCAATGATGGAGATTACAACAACTGGACAGTTTTGTATGGAACTTTCTCAGCTACAAGCTTTGAACTCAATACGTTCGCATCTCCGGGTGGAATAAACACAATTTACCATGATAGTCTTTGTGTCTACGGTAATTGGGTTTTCGAACTATGGGAGAATGAAACTGACCAGGATGTATTTTTCATAAGTACTGACTGGAATACAAACTTGACTGATGCGTATTCTATCAGTCTTGAATATGGAACCACTTCTTATGTCAAATTGTACATATGGGATGGTTTGAGCAGCACAGAGTTAGATAGTGCAGTAATAACACCAGAATATCCAGGAGGATACCATTACTACAACATAACACGATCAAGTACGGGACACTTCGATGTCCTTCGAGATGGGATTCTTGAACTTACAGCAGATGATAACACCATTACAACATCGAAGTATTTCATTTACTCTCTCAATGGCATAGGTGCTATAGACAACATCTTCGTATCATGTGACCTAGGATCAGAATGCGGTACGACACCCTGCATTTACATTATTATCATAATCATACTAGTGATAATAGTCATCGTGCTCATTTGGAGATGGCGTCCAAGATAGAATGGAAGGTTCAATCTAGAACACTGCCTTAGAGGAACAATATGTTCCATATTTGCATAGGAGAAGGGAGTAGTTGGAATTAGGTATCGCCCCCCATGAATTAGGGGTGATAAAAATGGTCGGTAATCAGGAATCAGATGTTCGAAGAGCCATTAGATGTGTCTTTGCCTTAAAGCCCTCAGATTCGTACAAAGGTTTTCCATGTTCCGAGGCATGAAGGAAGAGGAGTCCAATCCTTTCCTGCTTGCAGACATCAATGACGTGTTTGAGTAGTTTTCTTCCAACACCTTTTCCTCGGTGTTCTCGTTCCACAAACATATTGGAGAGATATGCATAGACTCCTTTGGGTTGAGAAACCTGTGGTGGAACTCTGAAAGAACTTATCCCACAGCCTCCGATAACATCACCGTTTGCTTCAACCAGAAAGTATCGATAGTCTTTGGTCCAGTCACCCTCTAGATATTTGTTAGTCAGTTCTATGGTCCCTTGTATATAGTCATCAGGTTCACCCATATCCGTGAACATCCCGATTCGATGATGGAGGAGCCACTTTCCATCGTCCTTTGTCGCTTCACGAATCTTCATCTGAACAACTCTCAGTTGAGTGTGTTCAGTGGTTGAGCAATAAGGATTTGCAGATGCGCAGTTATTGCTTCAACATGCCAATGACTTGGTCTTTGTTGATTCTTCTTCCTTTGCCCTTGGCCACTTCCTGAAGTGGGTACACCATGCCGCAACCAGTACACTTCATGGCGGAGTAGACAACACTGCCACCACCAAATCCACCGCCTCCAACGACAACCTCATGGATTGCCATCTTGAAGTCTTCGGATCCACACATCTCACATGAAACTTTCATACTTCACGCTTGGAATCAAGAAAGATAAACTCTGTTAAAATCCAAGGAGCGATTCCCGTTTTGCCACAGAATCGAGAACTCCTCCGCCATCAACATTGATGACCGTACCGACTATGTAACTAGCTCCTTCAGATGCAAGGAAAACCACTGTTTCAGCAATGTCTTCAGGCTCACCGACTCTCTTCAGAGGAACCTCCACCTCTATGTAGCGCTTGACCTTTTCAAGAGTCCAACCGGTTGCCTGTTGAGCCATTTCCTCAGGCTCCCAAGTACGTATCAATCCAGGAGTTATACAATTCACATTGATTCCATGAGGTGCAAGGTCCCCCGCTAGGCCTAAGGTCAGTCCGATGATACCTGCCTTACTCGCAGGATACTGAACACCTGAAGACAGACTTCCATCTGTTCCTGCACCACTAGAAATGTTGATGATTTTTCCGTACTTTGCAGGAATCATCTTCTTGGCTACTGCTCTTGCACAATTGAAGTATCCAGTCAGGTTGACTGCAATCACCTTATCCCAAGTTTCCTGAGTGGTTTCAGTGACAATCGCGTATCCACCAGATATGTAGGCATTGTTCACAAGGATATCTATACGTCCAAACATCTTGTAAACATCCTCGACCATCTCATCGACGGCTTTTACATCTGAAACATCCACTGTATATGACACTGCATTGAATCCTTTTGCTTTGATATCCTCAGCAGTTTTCTTGGCACCCTCAACGTTGATATCCACAATCACAGAGATTGCGCCTCTCTTTGCAAAAGCCCAAGCTGTGGCAGCTCCAATTCCTCTGGCGGCTCCGGTCACAATGGCTACTCTGTCTTTGAACTCCATCAGACTCACTCTTCTTCAATAGGATGCAATCCACTATTAGAGAATAACTAATTGGGTCTTCTATTCCTCATCTTTGATGCACATGCGAAGGTTCAAGATGTAGATTGTCTGCTCATCAGAGGATGGTGTTGTTGAAGGACAAAGTAATCGAGTACATCGACGAGTTCAGTAGTCTATTTACTGATGTCAGTGACGAGATTCATCGAAATCCTGAGCTAGCGTTCAAGGAAGTACTTGCCTCAAAGCTCTTAGCCACTGAGTTGGAGAAAGCAGGATTTGAAGTGGATCTGGGTGTAGCAGGTCTAGAAACAGCAATATTAGCAGTCCATCCCGAGAAGTCAGAGGGACCAACAATTGCAATTCTTGGGGAGTATGATGCTCTTCCTGAGATTGGACACGCTTGTGGTCACAATCTCATTGCTGGTGCTGCGCTTGGAGCATGCCTCGCGCTTGGATCAATAAAGAAGGAGTTGCCTGGGAAGCTGGTGTTCATGGGCACACCAGCTGAGGAGGATATTGGCGGAAAAATTGCTATGATTGATGCGGGACTGTTCAAGGATGTTGACGCTGCTATGATGTTCCATCCTTCTGCAGGATACACTATGGTAGGTCGAAAGAGCCTAGCTCTAACAGAGGTCAATATCGAGTTTCATGGAAAACCAGCCCATGCAGCTGCAAGCCCTGAAAAGGGGATCAACGCACTCGATGCTATCATACAGACCTTCAATGGAATCAATGCTCTGCGTCAACACATCATTAGCTCTTCAAGGATTCACGGTGTAATCACCCATGGAGGAGTAAAACCCAACATTGTTCCGGAGTTTGCATCTGCATCTTTCTATGTGAGAGCTGAGAAGGATGAATACTGCAAAGAACTGGTTAAGAAGGTCGAGAAATGTGCCAAAGGAGCAGCAGAAGCAACTGGAGCCAAACTGAAGTTTAAGGTAGTTACTCCATCATATCAAGCTAGGAATGTGAATAAAACCATGGGAAGCGTCTTTGTTAAGAATCTAAAGATTCTCGAAGTTTCCATCAATCCATTGCCAGAGGGAAGTGGAGCAGGATCAAGCGATATAGGAAATGTGAGCCAGGTCGTTCCAGCAATCCATCCATACATCTCTATTGCTGATGATAGTGTGGCAGGACATTCACAGGAGTTTACAGAAGCAGCAGCTTCATACCATGGACACAGAGCAATGCTGGTTGCCGCCAAAGCCCTAGCAATGACTGCAATCGATTTCTATACAGATACGGAACTAATGTCAAAGGTGAAAAACGAGTTTAGTAAAAAATCATGATTTGGAATTATCCGTTCGAATCGCTCCAAGACCAGACGTCCTCAATTATCGAACCAGACCTGAGAGTTCCCTCTCTATCTACATGTTCTCTCAACATGTCAGAACATTTCTGATAATGGCTGAAGGCGTTCTCGATAGATGATTCATCAGCCTTGTCATATTCAACAATCATGAGTTGAAAGATTTCCATGTGCTCTGAGATGTCTGGTTCTAGACCATGAAGGAATAGAATCGTTTCAGATGCGTGGTTCCTCACAAGGTAATCTGGATCCTTAGCCACGGTTTCATACAATGCTTCTACTACTTCCTCTGTAGG
>JBHLRZ010000014.1:0-82707 GCA_048882045.1 Candidatus Thorarchaeota archaeon
CTGGGGGAGGTGGGATATGACCATGCATAGGGACAACATTTAGGCTAGGTTTATGACCATATACACCACAAAAGTGAGCAGGAATTCGGATTGACCCTCCCCAATCACTCCCTATTGACAAATAACTTAACCCAGCAGCAAGTGCAGCTGCTCCACCGCCTGTTGAACCTCCTGGGGTAAGTTTGTGATCCCAAGGATTGTTAGTTGTGCCAAAGATCTCGTTGTAGCTCTGCCAGTCACCAGCCATTGGTGGTACATTTGTATGACCAATGATGACTGCACCTGCTTCGCGAATCCGTTTAACAACCTCTGCATCTCTTTTTGGAATATGAGTAGCTAATTTAGGTGAGCCAGCGGTTGTAAGAACATTAGCCATTTCGAGTGTGTCTTTGACTGAGCATGGGACACCATGCAGTGGTCCCCATAATTCACCTTTTGCCAGTGCTTCATCTGCAGCGCGAGCTCGATCTAGTGCATCATCCCTGATGAGTGTGATAACTGCATTGAGACTTGGGTTATATATCTCAATTCGTTCTAAAATTCGATTAGTGAGCTCTAGAGAGGATACTTCGCCTCTCTGAATAGCCCTTGCCACTTCTATTGCGGAAGAAAACACAAAGGTAGAGGGTTCTGTCGACAAAAACCAATTCCTCCTAAAATCCTAGTATAGTTTTACTAGTTTGCTAAAAACACTTTGGAGCCTTCAACTGATCCTAGCAAGCGGCGTACACTGTTCATGACTAATTATTTATAAGATGAAATTAACAATCGTTAGTTGTGAGAAATCCATGACGAATATGGAGCCAGTAGAAACTCTGGACTGTGTGGGGCTGTTTTGTCCTCAGCCTCTATTCCAGACACGTGAAGCAATAGACGAATTAAAACCAGGAGAGATACTCGAGATGTTTTCTGACGATCCAGCTGCAGAAGAGGACATTAAGAGGTTCGCGAAGAGGACTGGAAATACGTTGCTAGTCTTCGAACGTCTAGAAGATGGTATACAGAGATTTCTCATTAAAAAGAAGGAGGATTAAAAGTGTCGAAGATACTTTATGTTCAGACGTCTGACGATCCTGAGAGACAGTATTCACCTTTTGTTCTTGCACAAGCTGCGAAGGCAATGGATATTGAACCAATGATTTACTTCCTAGGTCAGGGATTAAGAGTCTTGCAACCCGGTGCAGCGGAAAAAATCAAACTTGGTTCATTCCCAAGTCTTCAAGAGATGATAGATAAGACTGCAGAGATGGGAATTCCAATATATGTGTGTGAAGCATCCAAACAGATGCTGGGATGGGACAAGGTGGAACTTGATCCACAATGCAAGATTGTCGGAGCCGCAACACTTAACGACCTTGTGCTGGAAGCAGACGCAACTCAATGGTTCTAGATTAGGTTTGATGGAGATATGGCGAAAGGAATCTACCTAGACTACCAGAGTGCGAAACCAGTTGACCCTAGAGTAGTAGAAGGGATGAGTGAATACTTCTTCGAGGATTTTGGGAATCCCTCAGCTCTACACCATGTTGGTGATGTTGCAACAGATGCACTTGAAGAGAGTCGTAAGAAGATTGCAGAGTACATCAATGCTGATGAGGATGAAATCATATTCACCTCAGGTGCAACTGAAGCGATCAATATGGGAATCATAGGATTCGCTCTCAGGAACAAGAAGAAGGGCAATCATATCATCATGTCCGAGATAGAACACATTTCTATCCACAATATTGCCAAACATCTGGAAAAGGAAGGCTTCGTGATCTCTAAGGTCCCAGTCGATCAGTATGGCAAAGTGAACCTTCGAAAGCTCGAGCGCAGGATTACAGAAGACACAATTCTCATCTCTGTGGGTATGGCAAGTAACGAGATTGGCACGGTACAACCCATTAATGAGATTGGAAAATTGGCTGCAGAGAAGGGAATTGCATTCCATACAGATGCAGTTGCAGCACAAGGGTTACTAGAAATCGATGTGAAAAGGGATAACATCAACCTCATGGCTCTATCCTCGAACGACTTCTATGGACCGAGAGGAGTAGGAGTCCTATACATGCAGAAGAAATACAGAGTCAATCCTCTCATAATAGGCGGTGGGCAGGAACGAGGTCTACGCTCAGGAAGTGAAGACATTCCTGGAATAGTTGGAATGAGTTTGGCAGTCGATATTCTGAAGAAAGAGATGACGCCAGAGGTGAAGAGATTCCTCGGTTATCGTGATAGGATGATCAAGCAGATACTCGAAGAGGTACCTGACAGTCACCTCAATGGCCATCCGACAGATAGACTGGCCAGTAATGCTCATTTCAGATTTGAAGGAATTGAAGGCGAGTCTATTCTACTCTCTTTCAAAGACCTTGATATTGCAGTATCCACAGGTTCAGCATGTACATCAAAAACCCTGGAACCTTCACATACCCTAATAGCAACTGGACTTCTACATGAAGAAGCTCATGGATCACTACAGCTCACTACTGGAAGATTCAATACAGATGATGAAATAGATAGAGTGTTGGAAACCGTACCCAATGTGGTATCACGGCTACGTGACCTCTCTCCAATTTACAAAAAGAAGTGAATGAATAATGAAATCAACAAAATACAGCGAAAAGGTCCTTGATCATTTCCGCAACCCTCGAAATGTCGGTACACTTGAAGGCGATGATGTTGCCGTTGGAAAGGTGGGAAATCCGACCTGTGGAGATATCATGGAGGTTTACATACGCATAGATGGAGACAAGATAACCGATGCCAAATTCAGAACCTTCGGATGTGGTTCAGCAATTGCAACTACAAGCATGACAACAGAGATGGTCAAAGGAATGACTCTTGATGAGGCAATGGAACTCACTAGGCAGGATGTTGCAGAAGAATTGGATGGGCTCCCACCGATAAAGATGCACTGTTCAAATCTCGCCGCTGATGCGCTTCATGAAGCAATCATTAACTTCAGAAAAGGAAGAGGAGAAACTGTGGAAAAGGTGGAGATGACATCAATACCTGAGCCAGGATGTGTTGTTGGACAAGACGAATTTCTAAACAAAGGGGTTTGGACGGGAGTTGACGACCCAACAGATTTCAAAGACCTTCGAACTTTAGTCCTTCATTCGGGAGATGAATCGGTTAGGGCGGCAATCGACCTTACTGAACAGACCGAACGAG
Source organism: Candidatus Thorarchaeota archaeon (assembly GCA_048882045.1). GTDB lineage: Archaea > Asgardarchaeota > Thorarchaeia > Thorarchaeales > Thorarchaeaceae > SMTZ1-45. The sequence continues at coordinate 3,160 of JBHLRZ010000014.1, forward strand.
TGATACTATTGACACCTGATAAGTCTGTGATGACGACTCCTGAGCTTGAAGAAGAACTTGAGAATTCAAGTGTCAAAATATTGACGGAGGCTCGACTACTTGAAATACGTGGCGAATTTGAAGTCGAGAAAGTCCTCATATTCAATATTGACGAGGATGAGGAGTACGAGCTTTTCGTCGACGCAGTAGTGATAATTGAGTAGTTCAGGATGCTTGACATTAGAAATGCGACTCGAGAGGACCACCAGCTTCTAAGAAAGATGTACCTTTCAGAAGTGGAGGATCACAAAGAACGCGCAAATGCTTTTGCAGACGACCTGATTCAACGTTTCAAGACCCTACTTGCGTTTTGCGACGGTCATCTATGTGGAACCGCTTCATGGGACTCTCGAGGAGGACTGGATGACGGTGTCATTGAGATGACAAGTATCGGTGTAAACACGTCCAAAAGGCGACAAGGCGTAGGGGCAAAATTGGTGGAGTCAATAATCGAAGACGCGACCACTTTCTTTACACAGAGGGGGTACTCTCTTAGAGTGATCATTTTATTCATGGAACGTAACAATGAAGTGGCTAGGAAATTCTATTCGTCTCTTGGATTCAAAGAGAACGCCTCAATCGAAGCACTCTATCCATCCGACGATGGATCAATTTGGACTCGTCACCTCTAGGTATCACAAGTACTGATATGATTCTTCAGGATTTGGCCCATTAGGAGAAATCTGAATGGTTTCAGGCATCGGGACACTCCAGGAGCGGTCCCTTCATGCAAGTCTCAAGCAGCTCTATATGACAGGGGAAGCTGAAGCTGAGGTTGAAGTGGATGGGTATATCGTGGACATCGTAAATAATGGAATGTTGATAGAGATCCAGACCTCTAACTTTGCCAAAATTAAGTCTAAACTACATGCCTTAATGATGCACCATCCTGTGAAACTTGTCTATCCAATTCCACGTGAAAAGATCGTTGTCCGTGAATCACTGGATGGTAGTAAAGAGATTGGAAGGAGACGGTCACCTAAACGATTGGGACATATAGATATCTTTGACGAGTTGATCCGATTTCCCAACTTCATGTCACACAGCAACTTTTCCCTTGAAGTCATACTGATTAGAGAAGAAGAGATTCGCAGAAAGGATGGAAAGGGAAGCTGGCGAAGGAGAGGATGGAGTATTGTTGACCGAAGGCTCGTTGAGGTGATAGATAGACGTCTCTATGAGAAACCATCCGATTTTCTCCAATTCATTCCACTAGACTTGGAGAGACCCTTTACGAATTCAGACCTTGTTGAACTACTCGATATTCCAAGAAGGATAGCGCAGCGAATGACATTTTGTCTTCGGAAGATGAGTGCTATCAAGTCTGTTGGGAAGAATGGAAATGCGATTCTCTACGATATCTGAACTCGAATTCATTATGTTTTGTTCTTACTCCAATCCTTCTTCGCCATCTTGCCTGACATTACATCTCTGATATCCTGTAGGTATTCATCTCCAGGAGTAATCCATCCATGTGTTTCTGGACTGTATAGGTCATAAGGATGGGAGTCCATACTCGATCTTGAACTATGGACTGTCTGGATGAAAGAAGTGTTCAAATACGGTTTCAGGAGGTCTAAGCCTCTTAGGAATGCTGACAGGCTCTTAGAAGAGAATGATGTAGTGATGGCATACCTTGTTTCTGATTCCAAAATTATTGTTGCAGGGAACGGTAAGTCATAGATACTAGGAAGAACTGGACCTTTTGAGTCCTTGAGTTCAAGAAAACAGAATATGGGTAGTAAATCGCTTGAACCAGCGAGAGCTGAACTATATCCCTTGATGATGCCACTCTTCTCAAGACGACGAATTCTCTTGTTGACCTGAGCTTCTGATAGTTGAAGGGTATTTGCGAGTTCCTTTTGCGTAATCTCTCCATTGTCAAACATTAGTTTTAGAATTGACACATCCTTATGGTCGTAATCGACAATAGTCTGAGCAGCACTCATTGGATTCTTGAACTTCTTTTTCGATTTGATGTTCTTCTCGATCTGGTCCTCCCACTGACCGGCATCCCAGGTCCATCCACACTCAGGATCGAATTTTGAATAATCTGCACCTTTCGCATCATAGTCCGTTACATCAATGATAAAAAAGTCAGAGAGGAGCTCATGCTTTTGACACTCCTCCATTATCCTTCTGACAATTCTGGGAGTTGAGAGAGAGTAGAGAGAGTATCCAAGAAAACCGTTGAAATGGCCGTATGTTGGACTGTAGTGATAGATTGTATCTATTGCATAGAATACCTCAGGGAGAAGTTCATATCCCCTCTCCTTTGCCTCTACTATGAAGATACTTTCACCGAGACCCATTCTTCGTTCGAGAGCCATGACTCTGGTCGGATTAAGAACACCGGCCTCTCGCATCTTCTTGATTCGATAGCGGACTGTGCGTGCGGGAATTTCTACAATTTCCCCAACTTCTTCAGTGGACATCTTATGACCGAATCTAGATATCGCCCCAATGATGTCAATGTCCTTCTGGTCCAGTTTCTTCAGTTATTTCACACTCGCGATATCTCTTTTTCAAGATACAATTAAACTTCGTTTCAAAGCAATTTCATATTACGCTATTGGCAATATTTATATAAAATTTTGCCAGAAAATTCGCACGCGTGAATTAATGGCAAGATACTGGTAACATCCTGCCAATAACACACGGATGGTGGAAAAGAAGTGAGCACCCCTGTCAACCTGACAAAAAGCACATTGCTCGTGTTGGACAAGCTGGACAGAGATGGACCTATGAGTCCTCAACAGTTGTCAGAAACATCAGGACTCGCAATGAGAACTGTGACTCTGGCTCTAAAGACTCTACTCACAGGGAAATTCTGCCGGAGAATTCCAAACCTGATGGACATGCGGAAACCTCTCTATCATGCAGATCCTAAAAAGGTCGAGGAACTACGACGCAATGTAGAAATCTGGAGATCCATGGCACATTTGCATGTCATGAGGTAGTCTATCAAGGCTTGGCTGCAGTTACATGCAGCCAGTGTTTCATTTTACTATTTCCTAGTTATTGAAAACAAATCAAAATCATTTGTCAAAGAGTACATTGTCAGATGGACTTCTATGGACAGCCATCATGGAAACAACGTTTCAACACAGCACTCATGACTGCTCCTCTTGCTACGTCCATGTCTGGTATTCCGGAGATAAACTCGCTACACACACGCATTGCAGGGAGGCCTAAGGGTGCGGGAAATCCACAGCCATCATCTACACTAGATTCCACATCAACAGTACGGATCGTCTGAGGTGGAAGACCAAAATCAGAAATGACACTGTACATGGTTTCATACGCAGCATCACACAGCACACATTTCTTACTGGTGTAGAGGATAATACAGGCACATCTTCCACAGTCTGTTTTCATCGACTCGAAAGCCGATGTGAATTGCACTGACTCCTGTCTAAGCGTCATCGTATCTGTCGCACCCAATGAGAGGATGTGAAATATTAGATATAAAGTAACTAAGCAAAGACTCCAGTAAAAAAATGGAAGTACAAGACGTCTAGAGCCATTCTGAAGGGGGATGTTCCATCGTAGGCTAAGTATCCTGGTTTGATGCCTACTATGGTAGTCGACTCATTTTCTCTTCCGGAATTCAATCTAAACATTTGGCCATATCACTCTAATATTACTAGGGCAATATGGACAACTAGCATACCAGTTCAAGTGCTGATGTGAGATCCGTGAATAGGTCTTCAACATCCTCAATTCCTACACTCAATCGAACCGTAGATTCCGAGATATTCATCTCAGCCAGTGCTTCTGGAGTAAGTCCGTAATGAGTTGTAAGAGCAGGGATACTCGCCAAACTCTCTACCCCACCAAGTGATACCGCATTGAGGAAGATTCCAAGAGAGTCAACAAATGTCTTTGCACCTTCGAGATCACAGTCGATCTCAACAGACATCATGCCACCAAAGCCCCTCATCTGTTTCTTAGCAACATCATGATGAGGATGACTTGAGAGGCCTGGGTAGTGGACCCTTCTGATTCGAGAGTCCTGTTCGAGCTTTTCAGCAAGGTACATTGCATTGGAGTTATGTCGCTGCATCCTTACATCCAATGTCTTTATGCCACGATCAAGTAGAAATGCTGCGAAAGGATCCATTGTTCCACCCAAGAGCTTTGTTGCACTATGGACTTTAGTCATCAGCTCCTTGGAGCCTGAAACAGTACCAGCAATAATATCACTGTGGCCACCGAGATACTTAGTAGCACTATGCATGACAAGGTCTATACCAAGCTTGTGTGGTGATTGATTGATAGGGGAGCCAAACGTACTGTCAATCATACTTGTGGTCCCAGTTGATCTTGCTGCATCAGCAACCTTACTGATATCAACAATCTTGAGAGTTGGGTTGGTTGGAGTTTCAAAGAAAATCAACTTGTACTTGCCTTCTGAGTCAAAGATTCGATCCACCAACTCATCAGTGTCAACATAATCGACCTCAATCCCATTATTTGGAAGAATCTCATTGAAGAAATGAACTGTTCCCCCATAGATGGAGTCACTTGAAAGGACTTTATCACCTCCCTTAACAAGACCCATCACAGCTGACGAAATTGCAGCCATTCCTGAAGATAGAACCAAAGTTGCCTCAGTCCCTTCCAGAGCGCTTATTTTCTCCTCGACACTCTTGGTCGTGGGATTAGTCCAACGCGTGTAAACATGTCCACCTGACTTTCCTTGGACAGCATCAAGCATATCCTGCTGATTCTCAAACACAAATGTCGAAGTCTGTGTAATTGGCACTACTGCAGGCCCCGAGGTCTGAGTGTGTGTGCCTTGTACACAGAGTGTTGGTAGAGTTCTCTCCTTTTTCATCTTAGACAACACTCCAAATGACAGCCCGTTTCAAACATGAAAAGGCTGTTCTATTAACTATATTAAATGTGATGAATGGGCAATAGAACTAGGGCTCTTCTGGGACTATCAGAGCAATTACAAAATACCCGAGCAATCCAATCACTGTAAGTGTGAGAAGGAACATTATAATCCGAACAAGTGTTGGATTCATATCGTAATATTTAGCAATCCCACCACAAACTCCCAGAATCATTCGGTCTGTTCTTGAGCGATAAAGACCATCGCTTGGAGAAGGAGTTGGAGTTGGAATTTCAGCCATTCTACCACAGTGCAAATCAGAGAATTGAAAGATATTAAGCGTTTGCAGAAGTAGTGCATCGCTAGGTACATATCAGGGCTAGGGACAGCGAAACAGAACATGAATATCATCGAAGCCATCAAGGTACTTCCCAAAGTCGAACTCCATGTTCACACCCTAGGCTCAATCCAGCCATCTACCCTTCTAAGAATAATCGAGGATGAGGGATTCGAAACTCCATACAAAACAGAAGAAGACATCATCAAGAGGTTCCAATACACGGATTTTATACATTTCATTAGTGTCTACAAAGAGATCATAGGCTACCTCTCAGAAGAGAAGCATTTCGAACACATCACCTACGATATGCTGAAACACTGTTCAGAGTGCAACACGCGCTATGTGGAGGCCAGCTTTTCTCCAATAGATCACCTACAACACAATTTGGATTTCTCAAAGATGGTCGACGCAATCAACAGAGGTATTGACAGGGCTAGACAATCATATGATATAGAAGCTAGCATCAGAGTTGATCTTGTTCGAGATTCGACACAGGAGGAAGCAATGGAGATTCTTGACTTCATAGAGAAGAATCCAAAGAACATCGTTTCTATTGATATTGGTGGTGACGAAACCAGATTCCCTCCAAAACCGTTTGCTGAAACCTATCATCGTGCAGGTGAGATGGGACTACATCTTGTAGCACATGCTGGAGAGGCTGCAGGACCTCAATCCATTTGGGATGCAATCGAATATCTCAATGTTGAACGTATAGGTCACGGAGTTTCAGCTAGAGAAGACCAGAAACTTGTCGAGTATCTTCGTAAACACCAGATTGGCATAGAGATGAATCCAGTAAGCAATCTCAGGACCAGAGTAGTGGAGTCAATCAAGGACCACCCTATCCGAGATTTCTTCGACAAGGGTCTCTTGGTCACAGTGAGTAGCGATGATCCATCACTATTTCATACAGACTTGAACAACGAGTATATCCAGATCCATCATCACCTTGGTTTCACTCTTGAAGAACTGTTTCAGATATCTTTGAATGGCATTAGAACAGCTTTCATTGATGAACCAAAGAAGGAGATATTGAGAACTACATTCAAGAAAGAATTCGATCAGATTGAATGAAGACTCACTCTTCGTCAAGTACACGCCAAGCCAAGAATGTGCCTACAGTTTCCAGGGGGTGCCACTTCTTGGCAATCTCTACGACCTGTTTCTGAGAGGGCAACTCAGTGAGATCATACATCTTTTGGATCCCCTTTCTGACTCCGAGATCTCCAGCTGACAGAACATCCAACCGACCAAGTGAGAAGATCAGATACATTTGAACAGTCCATTCGCCTACACCCTTTATCTTGGCAAATAGCTCAAGTATCTCTTGACTGGAAAGCGCCTTCATAGAATCTATAGTCCGATATTTCCAAAGAAACCCTCCACGATTGAAAGCTTCTGCAACATTGTGGATGTAGGACGCCTTCTGTCTAGATAAGCCAACACTGCGAAGGTCCTCCTGTGTCTTAGCCAACACCTTACTTGGAGTGAGTTTGCCGACAAGAGCAAGGAATCGGTCATGTATAGTTCGTGCAGCTTTGTACGCAAGTTGTTGATAGATGATTGACCGCGTCAACATCTCGAACGGTGACTGCAGAGTCGGTTCATAGTTCATCTTAGCCTTACTCAAGTATCCACTTAGTTCAGGAACCTGTTCGCTAAATTTGCCAAGTACTCTCTTTGAGAAGATGTTCGCCATGGTAATCAGTTCAGTAGTATAGACCTGAAAAAACTACGCATAATTGATATGGCTTGATTGCACAATTGATATTGGTGGAAGAAACGAGGTGGAGCTGAACGAGACTGAAACTGAAAATAGTTGATACAGTCCTAGTCATGATAGTCGCATTCTTTGGGTGTCTTCAACTTTATCTCATCCAGGTCAACAGCACTGGTGAACTATTCTGGTCTTAGAACATTCTTGCTATCGCTGGATTTCTAATGGGTGTTATTAGATTCGTAATATTCGAGCACTCTCCAGAGGATGAAAAGAGATTGAGAGTTCTCAGCGGTATCTTAGTGCTGGTAAATCTTCTGTGGTTCCTGATGATGTGGTTGTTAAGTGGAGGGATCACAGATTGGGAAGGAGTATTAACAGGTGTTTTTTTCGTGATAATTATGAACTTTCAGGAAACTGCCTGGTTTATGCTCTACACGTTTGGTGGAAATGAATCATCAGAAGCAGTCTGAAGTTGAGGATTGCGTTGACCTCAATTATATTGCCTAATAATGTAGCATATTTCCGAGGAGAGAATCTGTATGAGAAAGTACATGGCGATCATTCTTGTGGGTGTATTATTGTTTCTGATATCCACGCCAAGTAGGAACAGTTTCAATATGCAAGACAATTCTAACGACAGTTCAGGTCGCTTTAGTAATGCATCGAAAATTGAATACTTTGTAAAAGACAAACTTCTCTCCATCAATGACATCTTTTATAATCATCATGTTGAACCTACCCTAGCAATTAGTGAGAATGGTACGATTTTTGCAGGATGGAAGAACTCCGAAACCCATAATGGTGGAGGAGCACAAGTAAGCTATGCCAAATCGGGGGACGGTGGGAATACATGGAGTTTTCCAGTAGATATGCGAAATTTTGAGGGGATTCAAACAAGAAAATCCGATCCTTGGCTAGTATGGCATGATGGGAGTATATACTATGCATACCTTGAGTTTTCTGTGAATGACAACTCACTCAGTCAAATAACCGTAGCCAAAAGTTCAGACTATGGAGAAACATGGAATCAGGCTGCGGCTAGTAATGGAATGTATTTTGCGGACAAAGAAACAATGGTGATTTCAGACAATGGAACAATTTTCGTTGCATACGATGATATAGATACGGATTCAGGAGGTCTGGCGACCGTTCGGCTGACTCGGTCAGTTGATGGAGGTAGCAGCTTTAATGAAGTATCGGTGATTAGCCCACCTGCCGATGGACATGTGGGACCATATCTCACTCTAGATCAAGAGAGTAATGTCTTTGTGGCGTGGGCCTATTTTTACGATACGGGGGGAAATCTTCTCATTGATAATAGTACTAATTTTGGTTTATCCTTTGGAGAAGACAGGATAATCAATTCGGATGGAAATTATTCATCTTTTACTGATGCAGATGGAAGACCCGCGAAGACAACTCTTCCTGTCATCCGATTTGATTCGCATAATAGACTCTACTGCCTCTGGGCAGACACCTACGATCCTACTGCAGGTTCATTTGATGTCTACCTTCGATATTCAGAAGACTTTGGGTTTACATGGAGTGATAGACTTCTTATCAATCATCTGACTGAGGGAGACCAATGGCTACCCGATATGGACATAGACTCGAATGACAGATTACATATCGTCTACTACAGTGAACAATTCAGCTATTACAAACCATATTATCGAATGTTAAGTTTCACAGGGCCAACAAGAGATGTGGCTGTACTTAGTGATGCAATTAGCATCACGAGTTCTCTAACATCATCAGAGTTTACGCGTCCTGGTGACTATTGTACAATTAGACTTGATTCTAATGATATTCCTCATGTGGTCTGGACTGATGGAAGATATAGTGAGATGGATATCTTCTATTCTCACGGGATTGAATCTGAACCCACATCAACTGAAACACAAACAACCACGACTATAGACACCAGTACACAAACGGGAACTATTGACACGAGAAGTACGGAACAAACAACTATAGGAATATCACTTACTAGCCAACTCTCACTGGTTCTAGGTGCAGGGATTGGACTTTCAGTTGTTCTTATCGTCGGAATAGTTGCTATGAAAAAGAGAGAAGTGATGTAGGAATTTGCAGTCAAAACTCTGCGGGTTGTGCCTCGACAGTTGTCCGACAAAAAGGGCATTTAGCTTGAAGTGGTCCAACCCAGTCAACCTCTTCATTACTCAGACTTGCCCCACACTCGGGACACTGTTTTGGAACCTGATAGATGACTCGTCGGTCCACTGTAACAATACTTGAGGAGCCACCTATTCTTGTCTTGGTATCGCCTGATCCCTGGTCAGCTTTCTTCTTTTCGTTATTGACAAAAACAAGAACTGCGAAGATAATGAAAAGAAAACCAATAGGACCCATCATTAAAGCGATAAAGGAGAATATCGTTAGGAAGCAAACACCAATTACAACATCAAGATTAAGCTGCTCTCTGGGCATAAGGACAACAAATCCCCAAGTCGCTTTCAACTTGAACTGACTTATAGTTTCTCTCTGAACTTGATATATTTGCAATGAACATCGATGTCAATCGAGGGACTCTTGCTTCTTCGTGGGATTAAAGCTCGACAAACTTTGTACCTAATCTCAGAAAGAACACACTCAGAAAAGTCGAGTGAATATAATATTACTAGATTACTCGGTTCATCCATTTGTGTACTACAATGAAATATGGAGTCTATATCTCTAACTTCGCGCTTCAAGGAAACCCCAATAAATTCCTTGAATTGGCAGTTGCTGCGGAAGATGCAGGGTGGGATGGTTTCTTCATGTGGGATCACAATTATGCAGGGAAGGATGAATTGATTGCAGATCCGTGGATTACACTTGCAGCCATAGCAGCACGCACTGAAAAGATTCGAATCGGCACAACAGTGACGCCTTTACCAAGAAGACGCCCACAGATGGTAGCAAGGGAGGTCGCTACTTTAGATGTTCTTTCTAAGGGAAGGTTCATTCTTGGAGTTGGATTGGGGGGCTCTTCTGATGATGATTATAGAAAGTTCGGAGAAGATACTACTATCAAAGAAAGAGCTGAGAAACTAGACGAGTCTTTAGTCATTCTTGAGGGGCTTTGGTCTGGCAAACCATTTTCATTTTCTGGAAAGCACTATCAAATTGAGGCGGTCACATTCAATCCTCGCCCAATTCAGAAACCACGTGTACCGATATGGTGTGCAGGAACGTGGCCAATAAAAGCTCCATTCCGAAGAGCGGCAAGATACGATGGTGTGTTTCCATTATCGATGAGTGAAGACATGTCTCTGGAGGAATATTCCGATGTAACAAACTACGTCAAAAGGCATCGAGGATCTATGAAGAACTTTGACATTGTAATTATGGGAATGTCCAGTGGTGATCCGGAAAAAGACTCATGGATTAGGGAATCCGAAACTCTTGGTATGACTTGGTATGTAGAAGTCATGATGGGAGATGATTTCGAAAAGCACTTGGAGAAAATTGCTAAGGGGCCCCCTTGAAGAAACTCTACAATGTGTACCTGTGTATGTCAAGGAACTCCTGCTTCTTTGCAGGATTAGAGAAAGAAAGTGACTGGAGATAGTCATACAGAAAATCTGACAAGATTTACCCGATTTCTGTTGGTAGACTTGTTCATGCTCTTCAAAAATGTGTAGTTGCAGATACTATCTAATATACACAAGGGCAACGTCATTAGTCTTGTATACATGAACTTCTCTTCTATTCGAGGCTCTCAAAACAGTTTCACCGCCATTCTGCCATTTCTTCATTGCTTTCAGTGTGGGCTTGCCTTCGTCACTGTTCAGCCAGTCTGTGACCTCGTGCACATCAGGATCATCAATGGCTGCTATTGCCTTGGTCACCTTCACACCTCTTCCGATTGTTTCAAAGAGGCTCTCCTGTAACCAGCGCTTACGCTCACTGCCATCTTCTTCAACTGGGACAAGCCAACAACCAAGGCCATAGAACCTGTCAATCACGAATGATGTATAGAACTTCTCGAGCCTTTGGAGATAGTGAACGACGATTTGATAGGGTTCTCTGCCTTCTATCTCGATGCTCACTTCATGGGTCTGCTTTATCTCGTACAATATCATCGAAACTATGGGAGCTACTGATCTACACTTCTCTTTATACTCCTCGCTGGAGGGGTCACACTCATCATCACAGAAAAAACGCCGGACAATCTCACTCTCAATCGCCACCATATAGTTACCGTCTATGTTATAGGGATACCATTTCTTATACTCAAGCTCCTTCTGACCACTCTGCGCCTCGTGAATCTGTTTCTCAATAGAACGCACTGTGTCATGTATCATCTCCACTGCAACAGTAACTGTATCATCTAAGGAAACTCCTCTCTCTTGGATGTACCTTAGAGCAGCACGCTGATGCTCCTTTCGCATAGTCCCGATTGAATCGGAAAGTGCTATTACTGTTTCGTATATTTTTCCTTTGAGTGAGTGGAAGCTATAGAGTGTATCGATGCCTATCTAGGAACTCCTGTTTCTTGGCTAGATTCCCAAAAAAAAGAATCTAGAGATACAGCTAAAATGTAAGAATGAATAATTGATTAAATCTCGTGATGCTCTCAAATTAGACTGAAAGGATTGGAAGGAGTTCCGAAAGGATGAAGTGGAGCAAGGAGATCTGCTCAGTATTGATTCTCACCTTGCTTCTTGTAATGACGTCTGTTTATGAATCAATATCAGAAACAAACGAATTCGATGACTGTACAGACCAGGTGATTATGAGGGACACAGGTTTCGAAAGTTATGTTCAAAGTAGCGATAATGAAACTATAGCTTGGGGTCCATTTTTTTCTATTGATGTTTATTGGGGATGGGTAGGCAATCTTTCATTCACATATTGGGATGTGTTAGAGGAAGAGGGGATTTCTGGAGCGAATGTATCTTGTCGTTTAGGTCCCTTTTGGCTGAACTACTATGATCTGAACAATGGTTCATACTATGTTGAATTGGATACAACTATTCTCTGGGCCCAATATTATCCCTATTTTCTCACGGTCCACTTTGACAAGTCTGGATTTAATCCTGCAAACGTTGTAATCTCAGTTTTAGTAGATCCTGTTCATACTCACCTTGAAGTCTTCTCACCTGAAGTTAGCCAATTGAATGGTCATCCTTTGGAACTAGAGGTCCCCCTAGGTGATTCCATTGAGATTATGTTCTTCTACAATGATATTGAAAGTTCACATGCTAGTGGTTTAGAAGGCGCACAAGCCTATGCTTACATAGTTGGCCCAACTCTCGTTGAACATTATATAGAAGTCGTAGATCAGGGGAATGGAAACTATAGTTTGACCTTTGACACAACAGAAGAATGGCTCTATGAGTCTGTAGGAGGAGAATCCACCTCACATGAGTTGCCATACTTAATTCGCATGGAGTTTGCACTTGAGAATAGAGAACCTTGGGAGTGTTTGCTGAATATCACGATTATAGATATTCCAACTGAATTCAATCTAACATATTCCATGGAGAAGTTTGTGTTTGATGAGGGTGAGGACTTGTATCTAGATGAGGGGTATCACTCCATGTTTGTTTCATTAAGAGATATTTGGCCAACACATGGTGGTGTGCTCGTCCAAGGACTCAATGTCACGGTGGAGAGTTCTGATCCCACTCTATTGGAGGTTGTATCAATCACTGAGAATTCATCAGAGCCAGGAGTGTACAACATCACAATGCTTCACAAAGTTCCAGCATGGGCACCTGGTGGATGCAGTCCAGGAACATATGCCTATGTTGAATTGAGTGTCGAACTGAAGAAAGAAGGCTATGAGGGTGTGAAGGAACTCTTAACTATAGGTCTTTGGGGCGGGGGTGGTCATCCTACCCCTCCAGTATATAGTTATGGTCTACCAAGTTTAATTTTCGTGATTGTAGCAATAGTAGTTTGTGTAAGAAGGGAGAACCGGAAGGCTCAATGATATCAGAGACTGTACCTATGTCTATCAAGAAACTCCTGCTTCTTGGCAGAGTTGAATGTTGACAAGCTCTGGAGATACCCGGTGATCCGGCTAAATATCTCCACTCCCACATGTCCACATTTGGGACAGGGAACTTGATTGAGATCGTTAATAGATGCGAATCTTGCGCTCCTCCAGTCAATACCAGCCTGATAGCTACAAACTGGACATAGTAAGACATCTTTGGTGAAGCTCCAGTAGGAGTTGAGGGTTTCAGTAGCTATCCTCTTTGTCAGCTCCCAGAGTGCATCTGGGTCAGGATTGGCTTCTCCTAGATAGATGTGTGTCAGCGCACCTCCATCCATGAACGGGTGAAACATACCTTCCTTCTTGATACGCTGGGTGAGTGGGAGGTCAGCATTGACATCCAGAGTTGTACTGTTTGTATAGTAGACGTTGGGTGCCTCGCCCTTGAGGTACTTCCTCATTCCTGGATAAGCCTTGTAATCCTTCATGGCAAGGCGACCTGCTGCACTCTCAGCAGGAGTCCGTGTAACACCAAAGTGGAGTCCGGTTTCCTCCTGAAATTCAGCAGCCTTCTTTTTCAAATGTTTTAGGACCTTGATACCAAACCGAGTTCCCTCAGCTTCGTGAAGTTGATGACCAGTAATCACCATAGCCATCTCATCAAAACCTACAGTTCCCAGTAAGAACTCTCGCTTGCTCATGTCAATCAATGGTTCGCCATTGGGTTTTGGTTGAGTATAGAATGGAACACTGCCACTGGCAATGAGCTTGTCCATGAGGCGTTTCTTCTCGAGGATGACCTCCTTGGACAACTCGACGTAACTGTCTATCTTCTCGAAGAAGTGGTCCTCATCAGTGCGACCCAGCCATGCCGCACGGCCAAAGTTGGGCGTTACCATCTGGGATGCTCCAAAGACCATGTTACCACTGAGGAATTCCTCCAGCTCCTCATCACTACTTGCAGTCCAGAGGTGAGAGCAGCAACTGCTACACCCAGCTTCTATTGAGGATCTCCAGTTGAGATAGTTCTCAAAGTAGGGAGAACCATGTTTTGCGGTGAGCTCCGCAACAAGTCGCCAAGACTCATCGAACTCAGAACCCATGAACTCCTTTCTCAGCACAATGTTTGGTTTCGGGAATCCAAATCCCTTGCCTTTGGCATCACCTTTCAGCATGACTTCCATGAAAGCGTTGAAGAACAGACGGGCTTCATCCTCAAAGTCACCATATGTGACCTCAGTCTCCTTTCCGCCGGGTAGGACAGCTGGAACATCTTTCATTATGTTCGGGATACCAGGAGTGAGGTCGACACTTGAGAAAATAACCTGGCCTCCTCGAGCCACGTATTGCTGTGTGAGTGTGAATACAAGCTGTTGTGCAGACTGCTTGATTTGTCGGTATGAAAGCCCCCTCATGAAGGGGGCTAAGAATGTGTTGAAGTAGAAATAACCCTGTCCACCTGCGAAGGAGCTCTGGGCGGCTGCCAACCAGATTGCAGCATGGTTCATCGCTACCGAGAGGTGTTGAGCAGGACCAGCTGCACTAGAGTGCATGCCACCAAGACCATCAGGTGCAATACCAAGTTTGAGGACCTGGCGCATGTCCCATGTAGCACAGTAGTCACGAGTACTGAAGTACTCGCGATCTTTGATGTATATGTCACCCCTAAGATGAGCATCTGCAAGATGCGGGGGAATTGACAAGTAGGTGTGTTGTTCCATGACCTGATCGTGAACCAGTTTAGCGATTGTTTCAGGATTTCGCATGAGGTTTGCATTGGATGTGTGTTCGCCAGGATTGTTAATGAGTAGACCGAGGTCATGCATCGGGATTCCTACACGAGTATAGAGGATCCGTTCCTTCTCAAAACCCATCTCAGCCAAGATGCTGTTACACATCTCACGGATGAGAGGGCCTGACAGGAACTTAATCCCAGAGGCAACGATTCTGTCCATGACCTTCATAGCTACAAGTTGGGCATCAGCCTGGAGAAGATTGGCTTCAAGAACAAGACTGTCGACAATCTTGATGGCATCAAAGGCTTCCATAGTACTGCTAGTAGTTCTAACCTTTGGCATCTTTTGTTCTCTGTTACGGAGATTTTCAAGTGAGGATATTGAACTACCAATGTCAGTCATGCGTACCTCTGAACCTCCTCTCTAATCGCCTCGACACTCGGGACCTCTCCACTGTAGAGAAGCCGCAACTTACCCCCATTCTCGATCATGATGGATGGTGTGCTTGCAATAAACACCTGATGCTCCAAGAGTTTGAACTCGAAGTCAGGGTCCATCTTTTGAAGATTCACTGTTTCAATCTTCACAATATCGGTTCCGTCAAAAGCCTCGTTGATTACTGCTTTAGCTGCAGGACAATTGGCACAGTTGTCTTGCGTGAACAGGTATAATATTGGCTGAATAGCTAATCCTCCCGGCGTATGAACCACCCTCCCGGCAAGAAGGTGCAAAACAAGGATTGGTATACGATAAATAAAAGCATAACGCCGCTTCGAGTAGGCTTGTAGCCTTGCTCTAACGCATCCGGGGGTATCCGCGATTCACACATCTTGTCGTACATTGTTCTCTTTGCCTACCTCTTAAGGTCATACAGGTTCAAAACATTGAGAAGCATGGCAGAAATAGTCCAGAGATGGAAGTTAAGAAAGTTTGAGCAAAGACGGTTGTAGGTCGATGAAATAGTGACGAATTATGGTTTCGCGCGTTTCACCGAGTTCACATGAATGACCAGAAAGTTGGAGAAAAACTAGATTAAGTGGTCAGAGTCCTGCACTAGTAAGGAGATTGCAAAATGCCAACATATCTCAGAGCGAGAACCCCTCTTGATGGCTGGACTCGAATTGTCAGGAAGATCATGCAGGCAGGGATGACACGAGTCGATGAGAGAGAGAGTGAAACTCGTTGGCTAGAGAACGTTATGATTCACATCTCAAATCCATACAGTGATAGGGTCAGTGACAAGTATCCATTCAGTGAGGAAGTGCTCCGTGACAAATATGCCACTCAGTTACTCAATCCAGATAGAATGGATTTTGATTACACGTACGGAGAGAGACTTAATGCCTGGGGAGAAGAAACGCTTAATCAGATCGACTATGTGATTAAAAAGTTAGTAGAGAGTCCGCATTCAAGAAGGGCAGTTGCTACAACCTGGGATCCAAGAAAGGACACGATTGTCGATGAGGTCCCTTGCCTTAACCACTTCGTATTCATGATGCGAGAGGGGTTTCTCGACATCTCTGTGATGATTCGCTCAAATGACATGTATGGGGCATGGCCTGCCAACGTGTATGCACTTGGTGAGTTACTGACGTACGTTTCTGACAAGACGCGACTCAAACCAGGAACCATCACCACCTTGTCAGTCAATGCCCATATCTATCGACATGATTGGGAAAAGGCCCATAAAGTTTAATCCGGTTCATTCATATAGACCTTTAACTCGGAAGGCATCAAATGGTTTCATTTAGTATCTTTAGGCACAACGAATGCAGCGGAGTGAAACTATATGGACGACGTTGATAAAAAGCTGATTTCCATACTCCAGGAAGATGGTAGGAAGAGTCTCTCAGACATCGGGAAGGAATTGAAGATGTCTCATGTAGCAGTGAGTAAGAGACTTGACAAACTTGTAAAGAAAGAGAAGTTGGTCAAGGTAACTGCAGGTGTGCATTCAGAATACCTAAATACGAAGATATTCTTCATGGCACTTGAAACCGAGGATATGGATGTAGCCGAGCGTATTCAAGAGGAATACAAGAATTGTCCAAGACTTCTCATGTTTGCACCAGTGACAGGGAGATACAACATATTCGCGGTAATGGTTGCAGAAGACACATGGAGCCTCGAATCGGTCATTGGGACATGTAGTATGAGAACTGAACCAGGTGTGCGAAGATCAGAGAGTTGGTTCGGAAACGCTCCATCATATCCAAAATTCATCCAACTGAACCTAGCCCCAAGTAATGCAGGATCTGACACATCACCATGTGGTAGGAAATGTGGATCGTGTAAGAGATATTTAGCAGACAAGTGTCTGGGTTGTCCATCTACAAACGCCTACAAGGGTACACTATGGGCATCACCTTCTAAGAAGAAAAAGAGCAAGAGTTAACTCTGGTTATGATGTGAACAACCACGTGAGACCAATGAGTGACGTCTTCATTCATCCACTTGCTGCTGTTGACGAAGGAGCCAAGATAGGAAAAGGTACGAGAATTTGGCACTTTGCGCATGTGAGGGGAACTGCTACGATTGGGGAGAATTGCAACATCGGCAAGGATGTCTATATCGATGCAGATGTCGTGATAGGTAACAATGTCAAGATTCAGAATGGCGTTTCAGTGTATAAGGGCGTGACTATTGAGGATGATGTGTTTTGTGGACCTCACATGACATTCACAAACGATCTGTATCCTCGAGCTTTTGGAGATTCATTCGAAATCTCTGACACCCTCGTCAAGAAAGGTGCATCAATAGGTGCACATGCAACAATCATCTGCAATACAACATTAGGAGAATACTGCATGATTGGGAGTGGAGCTGTTGTTACAAGAGACGTTCCAGATCATGGGCTTGTTGTTGGCAACCCAGCAAGACTTGTTGGATATGTCTGTCTATGCGGACATCCACTGAGTGATGTAGTTGAGAGAGATGACAATTCAGTAACGATGCGATGTACCAATTGCAAGTCAGAAATTAAGATATCAAAAGATTGAGAGGAGAGTAGTCTCCATTGTCCCACCTGTACAAGAAATTCGTGAAGGAGAGAGTGACAGACCTAGTCAGTCAGAAGAAGAACATCAGAAATGTCACTATCATCGCTCACATTGATCATGGAAAAACAACACTCAGTGATTCACTGATAGCAGCCTCAGGACTTCTTTCCAAGGATGTTGCTGCTGTAGCAAGATTGTTGGACTACGATCTTATCGAACAGCAAAGAGGGATCACTATCAAAGCATCTGGCATCTCTTTGGTGCATTCCTACAACAACTCAGAATATCTGATCAATCTTGTCGATACTCCAGGTCACATCGACTTCTCAAGCCATGTGACCAGAGGATTGAGACTGACTGATGGAGCAGTAATAGTTGTTGACGCAATCGAAGGGATTATGGTTCAGACTGAAACCGTAACAAGACAAGCAATGATGGAGCTTGTCAGACCAGTACTTTTTGTGAACAAGGTTGATCGATTGTTTAGGGAAAGGAAACTTTCAGCCCGAAAGACTGCAGTGGAGATTAACAAAGTCGTACGAGAATTCAATGCTATGCTGGGCAAATATCTCGATGATGAGCTTCTGGAGCAATGGGAAGTATCATTCAGTAAAGGTTCACTCTCAGTTGGGTCCGCGCTGGACAAATGGGGACTTGACATCACTTCTCTGAAAAAAGAGAGTGGAGGAAAAGATGACGCTTCAGCTCTTGCTAATGCATTTCTCCAAATTCTTGAAGATATCGAAGAAGCTTATGGGACCGATAGAAGAAAGGAACTTGCCAACAGGCATCCAGTTTCAAGAGTCGTCTTGGATTCAGTGATCAGAGTCCTTCCAGACCCACAGGTAGCTCAGTCCTACAGAATCCCATCATTTTGGGAGGGAAATCTTGAGTCTCAGTTTGGTAAGAATCTACTGAACTGCAGTGATGATGGACCTTGCGTGTGCATGGTAGGCGAAGTGCAACCAGATAGACATGCATCAACTGTAGCTGCGGTTAGAGTGTTCTCAGGAGTTCTGAAGAGGGCTGAGCCTCTGATCAATCTAAGAACCAATGAAGAACGGAAGTCGTTACAAATCGGTCTGTATATGTCAAAGACGAGAGTTGATCTCCCATCAGTTCCAGCAGGAAATCTTGCGTTCATTTCTGGATTGAGGAATGTTGCCGTTGGTGATACGCTTGTGGGAAAGAAGGTCAAAGGATCTCAACCAATTAGTGGTCTGCAATATCCGACAGAACCAGTTGTCACCTACACTATAGAACCAAAAAATCTCTCAGAGCTTGGTAATATCCAACAACCAATCGAAGAGTACGTAAGCACTGATCCAGCACTAGAATTCGAGGTCAATCCTGAAACAGGGGAAATGCTCATTTCTGGAGCAGGTGAGCTCCACATCGAAATCACTGTTGAAAAACTTGCAAGACAAGGTGTGGAAATCCAACTGGGAAAACCAATGGTACTCTTGAGGGAGCAGATGACAAAGGATGGGAAACAGTCCACGGGTGGGACAGATGACACTAGCACCTTTTCCCTTCGTGTGTTGATTGCTTCTGATGAAACCTCTCCAGAGAGTTTTGGTACAGTTCTAGCAACTGATCCGGGATCATCAAGCTGGATGGTAGACGCATCATCACATCTCAATCCATTCAGTGATGAGATGGACTGGATCAGAGACGCATTCACCAGTGTACTCAGAAATGGCGTGACAAGTGGAGAGAGAATGCGAAGAATAGGAATAGTCATCGAATCAGTGAAGATCAAAACAGAAGCACCTGAAACATCATGGAGAGATATCACCCAACCACTACTTGAGGCAATTCGTGCTAGTGTAAAATCCGGAAAGCCAGTAGTCTTAGAGCCTTGGATCCACCTTGAGATCAGCTCTCCCGAGGAGTATGTTGGAGCAGTCACAGCCATCTTATCCAAGCGGAAAGGACATGTCTTCGAAATCGATTCTGAACGCTCACTCTACCGAATAGAAGCAGAGATTCCAGTTAGAGAATCTTTTGGATTAGCTAATGAGATTCGTACCGCTACTTCTGGTTGGGTCACATGGGGAGCAGAGAAAGGCGGATTTCGAGATGTCAAAGATCCTGAACATAGGTTTGAATAGACACAAATTATCTTCGTAGGTAGAACCTTCGGTTCATCACATCGCCCAATAATGAGAGAACTCTACGATCGACAAGAGAAATGCTGTCCATCATTCTCAGAGCCCGTGTTACATTGGAGAAAACTGCATTGAGATAGGGTTGAGCATCTACCATTTCAGACTGCTCTACCATCTGGAGATAGGAGTTCGCAATCTTGATGAGTCCAAGCCAATCCTCTGCGAGAAGGAAATTGTATTGACTCTCGTCGAACGATGGCGGTGAACCTTGGAATCTGACACGGTCTATATACGCGGCATATTGGTTTTCAAGGGCGAAGGAAAACCGACGGAGTACTTGAGACAACATTGCGGAGGTGGCTTTAATGAACTCGGTAGACTCAACGAAATCAGTTTCTGTGGTTACAACATCACCAAATGCAATAGCAGCACCATAGAATCCTGTTGCCAACTCTGAGTAATCCTTGTTGTCATAGAATGCCCGAAGAGTCTGAACCAAGTACGTCTGTCCAAGCCAGTATTGTGCAAGTAATGCATCCGTGTTGAGAACCCCGTCATCTACGGGAGGCTGAATGCGTCCTCCAACCTCTAGACTGAGTGCATCGAGATTTTTCTTTGACGTCGAGAGTGCTGCAAACAGACCTGCCACATTTGCAAGTGGAGAATCACTCTGGCTCATCCGTTTCGATCTTTCGAGTAATGATGACCAAGATTTTGCTAGGTATGGAACGACAATGGATACTCCATGGATGAACATTGACTCCTGTTCAGCAACTGCGTCTTCCAACATGCGATCAACATCGTCCAGAAGACGTAACAATCGTAGAGGAATATCGCCTCCGTGTCGAGAGATTAACCAGACAACATCATAGGTCGCGATAGCCACTTCGATGAAAGCTCGAGGGTCTGTTGTAAACAAAGGCAGATACTGAACCAGGATTTCTCTCAACCCATCTCGAGAGTCTATGTCAGCACGTTCAGAAATCCTCATCTGTGATAGAGCGAGCCCCATCTCTGCCCCTAAGAGGGCTAGTTCCGAAATCCTTCCTTCGTCGAGGTGGTTTCTTCTCAATATAATTGCACGCTTGAAGGATTCAATACCAGTTGGCCAGAATTCATCACATTCGGTACTTAGACACAACCAGCCTATTGCAGTTTCAGTTTCAGCCATTTCAAGGTCAAAATCAGGATTTGTTTCTTCCAATTCAAGAAGTGTTGCCTTGGCATGGTTTAGGAGATCAAGTGATTTAGTCATATTCTCGTGATCGCCAAGAAGTCCGTATGCAAATCCTAGAGCTGTGAGGGCTCTGTAAACGTGGATATTTTGTTCAGGCGTTTTTTCATCGATACTGTTATAGATCCGGAGTCCTAATTCGAGTCTTTCGATGGCCTGAGGAACTCCTTCTCGCCATCCGTTAGCAAGAATGCTTGAGCCAATGATTACATGGGCCAGTCCAACCTCGTCCTTACTGACCAGACCAGCCTTGTGAGCAATGTCAAACAGCTCTGCAGCCTTATCTCCAGTCTTCCGCGCTTGTTCATGAGCAACAGTTTCATCACGAGTATTATTAACACCCAGCAGAAGGTTAACATGAGCTAGACTGACTTGGTCAGCGTTCTTTCGTGCAACCTTTTCTAGCTCTTTCAAGATTGCGCGAGATTCATTGTAATAGGCCAATTCAGTGAGAACACTTGCATAGTCGAAAGACACTTCGAAGGAGAAATTATCCATCCTCATTTCTTTGCTTATCTCTCTTAGTCTGTTTAGAAGAAGTTCAGCACCTACATAGAAGCCGACCTCAATCAAAATCCAACTGAGGTTATGAACTTCATAGACTGCGAGATGAGATGTGCCAGCATGGCGTCTGTCATAGATTGCATTGAGGGTCATTAAGACCTCGTCGGCTAGGAATGGTAGAAGTGGACGAAGATTGAGACGAATAGCTGAACTCAAGGCTTGAGCAAGTTCCCCAAGAATGTCAATTAGATTGGGGATAGCAGCAATATCTGGTTGAAGTTCACATTCAGCCCGTCGATGACTGCTAGTATATCTCGTGTCCAAGAGTAGTAACATCTCGGGTATTGTACGCTCTTGATGGAAGGACAAGCGTATTGCTAGTTCAGTGAGCTTAGCACTTGCTAGTCCCGGTCTTCTGAGAATGATCTCTTCTATAGACCTTGCAATGTCAAAGAGGATGTTCGATTCATCAACATCGTTGAATGGAATATTCTGGACAGCTGAAAGTCCATCATCAAGAGACAGATTTGCGCAGAGAATGTCTCTCAATGTAACAATCAACTGTGCCTGCAAACGAGTATCTCCTCTCATCGAGAAGCAGGGTTTGGTGTTTTAAAACTTTCACAGAAAACTCCTATCGCTCAATTACAAAGTCATGCCATTCTCTAGAGGTGTCTGTACCTCTCATACGTTCCATTCTTATCTGGTGAATTGGTAGGTTTCCACGATCGTCAAGTCTGAAACGAAGTACAGCATCAGCAAGATAGGAAAATGTGGCATAGGTCTTTTCGTCATGAACACCCTCTTCCAGAACATACATGATGCTGTGGGAACTTTGAGTTATCCTTCCACTTAAACGCTGCACAGCCCTTGGCATTGTGACAGGATTGGAGTGTAGAATCAATGTGGAGAGACTGTCAATTACGACCCTAGCAACAACGAGATCCTCAAGAACTTCTGAAAGAACTATGCCAAGCTCGCTTATGTCATCTACCTTTGCTAGTGAACGAGCACTGCTTGTCTTGGGAGCACCCATCCTCTCAGAATATCCATCGATAAAGATGAATTTCCCAGATGCTTCCTGTTCTTCGATTGTCCATCCATGACGACTCATATCATTCCTAATAACGCGAGGAGAAACATCTGTTGTGACAAAGACTGCTGGAAATCCTAATGCGATTCCTTCAGCGAGGAATGCCTCAGCATAGGTTGATTTTCCACTACCAAGTGGTCCGACGAGTAAATAGGAAACTTGTGTAAGCTGACCAAACTTCACAAGGTCACTAATCATTGGACTAGCTCTGGCAGGCTGCAATTCCGCTGAGTCCAATTTTTCGGCCACCTTTTCGCCCCACATTTCTTGTTTAATGCCCTGGACTTATTTCTCCAGGCCAGACTCGGATGCCTTCGTCAGTAATCCTCATAGAGTGAATCCGTGAGCTGTGTTTTGAACCCCTTAATTTGAGGACCTCTATTGACCTAGAACGTGACGTGTCCGAAATCTTCTCGTTATAGAGTACAATAACACCTGATGCTAAGAAGGCTTCGATATCAAAGACACCCAGGCCCTGATCCTGGGCAGGAATTTCACTCGTGAGTAGAAGAGTGCAACCGGTCCTTGTGAGGTTGGCGGTCAGTTTGAAGAACTCCTCTCGAAGAATATCACGACTCTTGAACTTGTACGCCATGATTGAGAGAGTATCAAGTACAATCCGTTTCGCCTTAATCTTGTTGACATGGTTCATTATGATGGCTTCCAGTCCTGAAAGATCGAAACTAGGATATTCACCAATTGTGACAGGAGTGATTTCTTTTGATGGAGAGAGATCTACGATTGAGATCTTCTTTTCCTTCACAAGCTTCTCCAGATCCATTCCAAACTGAAGCATGTTTCTCTTGATGAGATGAGGGGGTTCTTCCAGAGTGACAAACACCCCTGGTTCATTATATTCGACAGCACCTTTGTAGATGAACTGGGTAGCGAGTATACTCTTTCCAGTACCAGCCTTACCTGCAATGAGAATTGTGTCTCCTCTGGGAAATCCTCCCTCTGTCAGCTCATCTAAGCCGGGGATACCTGTCTTAACTCGGTCAATTATGTGGTCGCTCATTTTGACACACCTTTCTTCTTTGTCTTAACTCCAGCACCAAGTACCATCTTCATCAGCATGTCCGGTTCAGGGATACCGGTCACTGACACTCCACCAATCATAACAGTAGGCAGAGCGAATATGCCATACTCCTCTGCAGCCTCAGGATTCTCTGATACGTTGACGATTCTAAGATGGAAACTAGATGAACCAAAGTCTTCTATCGTTTCTCGTACCACTTCTTCAGCACGCGGACAAAATGCACATGAGTCGGATTTGAACAAGACTACTTCAATGACATCATCATCCTTTTTTGATGACTTCCGACGCTTTTTCTTATCCGCCAAATGGTCGCACTCCTGGTTTGAGAAACGGCATGGTTCAAAACGATGTTTGTCACTTGAATGTTTTGAGGGTATCGAGTTTCCGTAAAAATTGCAGTTTGTTATATCTAGATATTATCAAGCTCGCATCAGGCGACGAATCATTGTAGCTGCCTTTCCGATGGGTCTGGAGTGATATCGTACACCTTTTGGCATCACAGCTGCTAGAATCAACGCTCCTGAACCCTTGCCAATCTTTTTGAAAACAGCTTTGCCTTCTGTGCACCTCAGACTGATATCTCGAATCTCTCCAAGCATGAGTTCCTTCCTGACTCGTTCAGCTGAGTCAGCAATGAAACTAGACACTGCAGCTACCACATCCTTGTCAGTGCCTGATGAAACAGCAGAGGCAATTGAGAGACCATCATTTCTGACAAGGGAGGACAATGTGAATCCACCTTCCTTGTTCATACTCGAAAGGATTTTCGGAAGAGCGGTATAGTCAGGTCGTTGCATTGTGATGCGCTCCATCGAACCAGCGGTCTATCATCGAGTTATTGGGTTCCCTAATAAACCATCTGAAACTTCGTCCAACGACAGTAGAGATTTAAATGACCCTGCTCCACGCTTTAGAATACGGAGTCATTTGGGTTGACAGCTGAGTACCGTTTCAAGATAGTTATGTTAGGGGACGGTGCAGTAGGCAAGACAGCTATGACCACTCGTTTCACTCAGAACTTCTTTGAACAGGACTATAAACGGACCATCGGAAGTGATTTCGCCATCAAACGTCTGGAAATCCCCGACATCGAAGCTATGGTGACACTACAGGTATGGGATTTGGCAGGACAGCCAAGGTTTGAGTCTGTAAGACAAGGCTTCTATCGTGGGGCTAGAGGAGGACTCCTCCTCTATGATGTGACAAGACGTCGTACATTCCTAAATGTAGATCGCTGGAAAGAGGAAGCCTTTAGCAACCTCCCCAAGGAGATACCTCTTGTCCTAGTAGCTAACAAGGTGGACCTAGATGAGAGTAGAGTGATTCCAATTGAGGAGGGTGAAGAATACGCTGAGGAGAATGGATTCCTCTATGTTGAATCAAGTGCCCTTACTGGAGAGAATGTCGAAGAAGCCTATACAACTCTCTGCAAGATAATGATAGAGGAATCAAAGAGCAGTTCAGAGAACAAAATCGTATAATCCTCACTTTGCGACTTTTCCTTTCAACAGACCAAGAGCTCTTTTGCATTGCCAAACGATGTAGAACACCTTCTTAGTCGCAAGGGTCTCCTCATCATGTTTTGCGCACAAATCCTCAAACTTCTGGACATAGAAGTCCCGGTTTTCATCAGTCAGTTGTGATTCGATTTCTTTAAGCAGATTCTCAAAAGGAGCAAGGTTTGCTTCAAGGTCAGTGACATCCCAACGAATGATAGCGCCGGTTCCATCAGATGTAATGAATGTAGATGTCTTGGGATACCATTCAATCCCGTCAATCTCACCAATGGTTGTCGCCTCGCCCCTTATTCTGAGAGTTTCTGTATCCCAAAGATAGAGAACCTTGTCACTTGAGCCAGATGCTAGATACTTTCCATCCTCACTGAATGTCAGTGCACGGACCTCATTGGTATGACCCTGCAGTAAAGGTCCCATCTTCATAGGGGTCTCAGAAGCATCCCATAGGACAATATAGTTGTCAGAGGACCCGGAGGCGAGGAGGGTGCCGTCGTTGGAAAAACGGACCTGATGTACAGCTGCTCTGTGCTCACTGTGCCGTTTAATCATCTCTCCAGTGTTTGAGTCCCACTCACAGATGTTCGCATCAACTGATCCAGAAACGATACGGTTGTCGTTTGGGTCCCAGTCACAGGTGACAACGTAGAATCCATGTCCTTTTAACTGATGTAACGCAGATCGATTTTGCACATCCCAAATAATCAGAGTTGTGTCACCACTTCCTGAAACAAGTCGGTTTCCATCAGGTGAGAATGAGAGGGATAAAACTGGATAATCATGGCCTTCCATCGTGGCAAGGCATTCGCCAGAACGAATGTCCCAAATTTTGACTACCCTCTCCACACTACCTGAGGCAAGAATGTCACCCTTGGGACTGAAAGCGAGAGAGGTGCAAAGGAAATCGTCTTGGAGTTTTTGCATCTCTTGTCCATTATCGGCCATATACAGACGAATGCTTCGGTCCTGCATAGCCGCCCCATACATTCTTCCGATTCGATTCATAGCGAACCGACGTGTGATTTCTGAACCGTGTTCAGCCTGAGACTTGAGAATCTTTGGTTTGAGAAATATTGAGAAGTCTTGACTCTCCATGAATGTCACGCACAGAACGGTTTCTGATAGCGCCGGGAGAGAGTTTGCGTAAAAGTGTTGTTGATACGTCATTCCACTTAGTTGATTTAATGTCACATCACAATAACCATTATCAATCCAAATAGAAGCTGAAATTGAGAGGATCCCTAGTGAGTGATAAAGACGACGAATCAAAGTCCTCCGCTCAAGAGAGTAGTGGGACTGGTCGACGTCTAAGGAGGGGCAAGAAGGATGCTAAGAAGGAACCCTCATTCGTAGACAAAATGTTGAAATCCTTGTCTAGTATTCAGGCTTGCAAAGATGCAGCGATGACTGGGACCGACGACTTTCGTCTACTCGCTGTCTGTCGTCTTGGGGAGTATGGTGCAGAAGCATTTGAGGCACTGGACATTGCATTAATTGATGACAACCCTACTGTGCGCACCGTGGCTGCAGGTATGTTGGCATCATCTGAAGACAAGGATGCAATTGATATTCTGGAACCCTATCTCTCAGATGAGGATGAATCTGTTCGTGAAGCAATCGAATATTCTTTGAGCTGGCTAAAAGGTCGTGCAACCGAAAGGGATCACGGAACTCAGATTCCATCAGACTGGGAAAATCCTGTACAGATGCTTCTCGAATCGGAAGCGGTTCCCTTGAGGACATCCGATGATGTAGAGATTGTAAGTACATTCTCTGCCATTCCTGAGAGTCTAGA
The DNA here is from genome assembly GCA_048882045.1 of Candidatus Thorarchaeota archaeon. Taxonomy (GTDB): domain Archaea; phylum Asgardarchaeota; class Thorarchaeia; order Thorarchaeales; family Thorarchaeaceae; genus SMTZ1-45. Next base: position 30,074 of record JBHLRZ010000014.1, read on the forward strand.
GTTTGGAATGATGATGCAGAATTTTGGCGATGAACCCATTCATGACATCACCGTCAAGATCTTGCTCTACCCCTATGAGAGTCTAGAACCTGCAGAATCTCTGATGCAGGTAATTGACATCATTGAACCAGACGGAATTGAAGCACTGATATTTGGTTTCAATGTAATAAAGGAATGTGTAGAAGGAGAGTTTGTAACATCAGTCCAATTCGTTGATGAACAAGGTGAACATATTGCTGCAAAATCCGGTAACATCTTTGTAAGATCACTCTTCGAGCAGTTTTCACCATTAGAAATAACACCTGAGGACTTCCTGAGTCTGAAGTCAGAGCTTAAAGAATGGAATAGAGAACACTCTCTAGAGGTCGAAGCTGAAGCCCTCTTTGAAACAGTAAAGGAACTTTTCGAGGATTGGAATCTCGGATCTTTTCAGTCAGAGCGCACAGAGAGAGATGACATGTACATGGGAGTCATCTCAGGTATGGCGAAAGGACGAATAACCGGGATACAGTTAGCTGTCACCCTGACAGTTGTTGGTAAACTAAAAGACGCCTTGGCAAAACTAAGGATTGATGTTCTCTGTGAAGACCCTGAGGTGTTGCATACAATAGCCAGTGTGATATTTGAAACAATTCAGCGAAAGCTTGGAGTCTTTGAAACGGAGGACTAACGAGAATCCTATGCCAGACCGCCAGCTTCAAGGATTTTGATTGCTAGTTCTAGGAATGCAGCCTCGACATTGAGTCCAGTCTTTGCTGAGGTCTCGAGGAACGAGGTATGTACACCTTTGTTTGCAATCTCAGTTGCCAACTTCTGGCCCTCTTCTGTTGTGACAATGGTCTGTTGCATGACCGGATTGTCCTTGAATTGGTCCCGAAGGTCAGTCTTGTTCCCAATCACCACGATTGGAATCTTCTTGCCTGCGTTTGTCCAACACTCATCCACCCAGTTCATGAGGTTGTCAAAGGACTTCCTCTCAACAGTGGAATAGACACCCAGGGCACCCTGAGCACCTTTATAGAAAGTAGAACGAACACTCTTGAAGTGTTCCTGTCCAGCCAAGTCCCAGATCTGTATACTGACGTCATGGCCACCTTCGAGGGACATCTTCTTGACAGCGAAGTCAGCTCCGATTGTGATCATATAGTTGGCTCGAAAACCTTCTCCCATGTACGTCTTTCTGAGGCTGGTCTTCCCGACTGAGCCATCTCCCATGAGTACAACCTTGAACAATGCAGTGACCATAGTATGCCACCTGAAACATGGAATGTCCACTGGACACTAGGCCGTTATTTGATATTTCCGCTATTTGAGTCTATGCCGATTGAATAGAGCGCAGGCTATAGAAAAACTACTCATGAATCTTGAAAGATTTCCCACAATTCTGGCATGTAACCAATCCATCTGTACTGATTTTGTCATCATGATAGACATAGGAAGCATGGCAAGTGGGACACTCACTTCCACGGGACTTTATCTTAGCCTCTGTGACGTCTATAAGCCAACCTCGGTCCTCTGCCAGGCGAGTCAAATCTGCAATCGGCTCAGCTCCAGGGTCACCAATCTCTGCGGCTGAAATCAGACTTTGCATGCCGCCCCCTGCACCAATGATGGTCACCTCACACTCCTGTGACGATCTGTCATAATCAAGGGTAATCAAATTGACATACCCAGAAGAAGTAAGGGGTCCGCTCCTCTCGAATGAAAACACTCCTATTGTTCGTCCATCAATATTCCATATCCTAGAATAGTCAGCCCCATGTTTTTGCTTCAGGAGATTGATTACCTCTTCCACATCTGGACTCTGTATCATCACTTTGTATACCAATCTCATCCCTCGAGCTAACCTAGTAATCAAGAAGGATAAAGCTTCGCACGTTTACTTTCGGAAATCTGTCCCCCTCGGCAACATTCGTTTGGAAGAACATAGAAACTCCACAAAATCCTCAATCAGGAGGGACATAACATACTAGCCTGAGCAGCTCGGAGACCGTTTCTGGGTTGTGGGGTAACGCCAGCAAGGGATGAAGACTAGTGGGACGAACTGTCCGCACCTATAGAGATGCGATTAGGATTGAAGAAGCGCGCTGGAAAGAGTTCAGGCGCACTTTGAGACAGTCCCAGCGAGAAAGGTTCGACCGCATATTCGACTATGCGAGAGGGTTTGCGGATGCGGGCACCATGATGGTGACACCTCGAATCATCGAGGTGATCATACTTTCTGCGATTCTTGAGATGCTGGGGGAGATTGACGAAATCAAAGAGAGGGTACAGCTTCTGGAGGAGAAGACTGAGGAGACAGCCCCTGATGAGCAGAACTGGATGGCTCCTGGACTGTAGTGTCAACTGGGAGAAACAGGCACTGACCCTCTGGATCAAAGAGGATGGGAAGACCAGGGGCTACACCTATAGAGGCTTCAACCCCTCTGTCTTTGTCAGCACGGACCTCATGGAGAGCGATGAGTGGAACAGGACAGGAATTCTGCGAGCAGTCCGTGAGCATCCAAAAGTTACAGACTCAGAGGTGGTGGAGAAGTTTGCAAGTGTCTATGACAAAGAGAAGACTCCCGTGTTGAGGGTTTCCACCACACCAGATGCATTGCAGGAAGTGGCCAAAGACCTAGAGAAACTGCCAGGGGCTGTGGTCTATCACGCAGACATTGATCCGGTACAGCAGTTCTTCATTGACAGGACACTGTTTGCCTTTGGACGCGTCGAGTTCAAAACGAAAGGGGACGAGGTCACCGAGATCTGGGGCATTGACGAACGGGAAGACCCCGAGTATGAGATTCCAGACCTGGAGGAACTAGGCTTTGAGGTGTTTGTTGACACAGATCAGATATTTCCCAAACTAGAGGACAGGATACATCACATCGAGGTCTACCACGGGGATGATACGATCTGCATTGAAGACAGTCATGAACGGTCAATCTTGGTCCGTTTTCAGAGTCTGATTGACAGGATAGATCCTGATGTCATTGTCACAGGGAGGGGCGATGAGAGCCTATTCAGATATCTCAGTCTGCGTGCAAAGGTCAATGGGATGGAGCTCAGACTCTCTAGGGACAGATCACCACTGAAGGTCGTTCACAGAGAGGCGCAGTCATTTTGGCAGTACAATCGGATTGTGTTCAGGTCAGGAACACAGGTCACACTGAACGGACGAATCCACATTGACAGAGGAAAGACCGGCATGCACATGTATGCCCCAACAGGGCTAGAGGGGGTCGTAGAGAGCTGTAGACTTGCACTGGGCCGTCCGCAGAGAGTTTCACAGATGACGATTGGCGGGGTGAACGCTGCCGTTCAGTTCTACAGGGCATACAAGATGGACATCCTGATACCGCCGGTCAAACGGAACCCTGAGTTTCTCAAGACAGTCACCGAACTGGCAGCCATTGACAGGGGCGGCCTCATCCTTCAACCACGACCAGACATCTATGAGGACATTGCTGAGTGTGACTTCTCGTCTATGTATCCCACTCTCATGGTCAAGCAGAACATCAGTCCAGAAACCATCTGCACGCTGAAGGACGAGCATTGTCCATACAACAACGAACATTGTATCAGAATCCCGCAACAGAGCTTCAGAATCTGCACCAAGAGGAGGGGAATAGTTGCAGAGTCGCTGAAACTATTGGTCGACCGTCGAATGGCCTTCAAGAATCTGATAGAGGAGGGTCAAGACGCCAAGAGGTACGAGTACATACAGAACACTCTGAAGGGGGTCTTGGTGTCCTGTTTCGGTTACTTGGGGTTCAAGAACGCGAAGTTCGGGAGGGTCGAGGCGCATACTGCTGTCACAGCGCTGTCCAGAGAGGTCATGCTCAAGACCAAGGACATCGGGGAGGAGATGGGTCTAGAGATGGTTCATGGTATAGTGGACTCCGTCTGGCTGAAGTCAAAGCGAGAAATCGACTATGAAAACGTCGAGAAGTTCTGCAAGCGGGTGTCAGAGGAGGTGGACATCAAGATGTCGCCCAAGGGAGTCTATAGATGGATGGTCATCCCGTCCTCACGACTGCATCCCTCGGTCGCACCATTGAACCGATACTATGGAGTCTATAAGAACGGAGGGATCAAGACTCGAGGAATCGAAACTAGACGACGTGATACATGCCTCTATGTCGGAGACTGCCAGAAGGAGATGATCAAAACCCTAGCAATGGGACAGGACAAGGACGGTTTCTTGAGGCAGATACCGGAAGCGCATGCAGTGTGTCAGGAATTCATAGGTAGACTCCATGATGACGACGTAGACCTCAGAGACCTCATTCTCAACTCCACTCTCACAAGAAACCCGCATGAATATCGTGCTACTTCACGAGCCGCAGTGGTCGCTCAACAACTGGTCAAGGCAGGGAGAAACCTGCATGCGGGGCAGAAGGTCCGCTATATCATGACTAGTGCGGACTCTGAAAATCCATTGCGGAGAGTACGCGCTCTGGAACTCTTTGACGAGTCAACAAGATATGACCCTGAGGCATATGCGATTCTGTGCGAGCGAGCCTTTGAGAACCTTATTCCAGCACAGTATCTGGATTCATCAGAGAGAGATTCAGAACAGACCCTTCTTATTCCGAAGGCATAGCTATTCAGTAACAGCATGTGCTTGAAGAGCGATGCGGGGTTTCAGCTCCCTGACTGGGATTCCGGTTTCCTTGGAAACTCGAAATACATCTTCAGCCTCGGGTTTGATGTTCAAAATACTTCCATCAGCACTACGGGAAACCTTCACTCTTACCATGTAGTCCTGTCCATCAATCTCAAGACTACACACGATGGTTTCTCGGACAGCTTTGAGTCGTTTCCAGGTTGTATAGCGTATTCCTGTGGTTCCAAGACTCTTAATCATGACATCTGCGATGCCTTTCAGTCCAGTCTTGGCAGCTATCACCTCGACTACATGACAAGGACGGTTCTTCTTTCCAATGGCAGGGATGATCGTGACATCATACGCCAACCCCTCTGAGAGAAGCGTGTCGAATAGGGCACCTAATGTTTCGCCATCAACATCATCGACGTTGGTCTCAATCACTATGACTTCATCCTCATTCCAAGTATCGATTAGATCTGGTTTCTCCTTTGTTTCAGCCGGTTCTTTGGCTGGTTTCTCCTTTTTCTTTTCAACGGGCTGAACCGGAGCTACCTCCTCTGATAGAACTGTTTCTCCGATAACGATTGATAGCATGTTTGGAATCTTGCCTAGACTTCGAGTACCAAAACCAAAACCCTGATTCTGTGCAACGAAATTATCATGCGAGTCAACGAATTTGTCAACTATAGCTATTAGTATGGCCGCACCTGTTGGTGTCAGAACCTCTGTCTTTGCTTCGCCATTGTGATGAGGGACCTTATGTGCTGCTAGCATCTCAGCCACTGCTGGAACTGGTACTTCAAGCTCCCCATGCTCAGTCTTGATTTTTCCATTACCAACCGCAACCTTTGTCGAAAGAATCTCGGTATCATCAAACAGTCCCAATCGGTCAAGCAAGTATGCAGTACCAACTAGATCGAGGACTGTGTCCACAGAACCTGTTTCATGAAGATGAAGCTCATCGATGGGTATGTTATGGGCTTTGCTTTCAGCCTCCAATATCACATCAAGACCGTTCAAAGCGACTTCTCTTCCCTTCGAAGATAGTTCAACCTCTTCAGCAACGGATTGGATGACCTCCCTAAGTTCGAAAGGACTTAGTGAAATCTCAGCATTTCTTGTTACCTGCAGTTGACGTCCTGTAATCCCAGAGAAAGAGTGAGACACTACATTCATGCGAAACGAAGGGTCATGAATAAGGAGGCTAGCAGCGACAGGAAGAAGAACATTATCTTCACCGACGAGGTCAGTGAGTGCTGCAAGGAACATGTCTCCTGCTGCTCCAGCAGTTGATACATCTATGAGTATGGTCTTCTTCAGTTGATTCGCCTCCTATCATGTGAATGAGTACAACAATAGTTCTTCATTCTTTCTTGACTGTCTTAAATTCATGCTGCAAATCTATTAAGTCAGCTCTGTAGGAATCCATCATATTGTAACTCGATTTCGCCACTGTTCGAAGATGGCCATATACATGCATTCCTGAGGTGGGATCCACATCTCAGAAGAATCAAAGGACTGATCCACAAACTCGACAGGCGCATCTCTGATTAGTGCAGCTGGAATCGACTCATCTGACTCGCCCATCACAGCTGTGCATGCTGATGCAAGATTGTCAGCGATGGCTCGTCTAGTAATCCTCAGTACGTTACCAAACAGGTCTGTCCTACCTCTATCATCTGCAACCGGTCGAAAGCCAGCATTTCCAAGAGCCATACCAACATTTCCCAGTCTCAGAGGTTGAGTGCGACTGTCAATGACAAGAACTCCGATAGTCTTTCCAAGTCTGTTCTTGACCTCATTCCTAATTCTCTCCGCACTCTCTCTAGGGTTGGCTGGCAGGAGAGAGGCATACCCTGGAGGGACATTGGACTTGTCGACTCCAGCATTTGCCATCAGGGTGTTACTCTTGATTGTCAAGACAACGTGAGGAATACCTCCCAGGATTTCATCTGCTTCGTTCAATACGAGTTCTGCAACCTCAGGAATCATTTCGTATTTCCTCGCAAGATCTCGCGCTTTTTCTGAAGCGACAACATTCGAGAGCTTGACTACTTGGCCTTCAGTTGTACCCAGGGGAGTTTCAGCCACACCGAGGATGTCATTGTCCTGAATCTCGATTCCCTTATTGGTGAGACCTTCGAGAAGTACATCTAGGAGATTGTCTTCTTCAGTAATGATTCGAGTCTTGATTGGAAAAACCTGCATTGCGCTGACCCAACTTGAGAGTCTCGAAGTACGAAGATAAATTCATCCACCGCGAGATTTTTGGAGCTTCATCCTTTCGGACATGATGCACTTGTCACCCTTCCGACCCCCCATTGGACATCTCTTTGTGCCCATGGAGTTCATGCATCTTGCAGCAACCGCAGCTCCCATTGCTAGACCATCTTCCACGAAGAGGATATCGTGCATATCAGTCCAAAGAGATCCATCATTAAGATGTAGATTTTCTGTGATGAGTTTGGGTTTCTGTCCAGTAATGATTGCACGCCCCGTAAGTCCCAAAGATGTATCTTTTAGAATTAGCCCCTCTGATTCGATAATCGATATCAAGCGTTGAACGATTCCAGCCTGGATCACATCGATCACTGTAAGCAGTGTATTGGTGTCACTAGCATACACAATCGATTTCCCAAGTTTAGTAAGGTCATCTAGCCCAGATCCGTTGGTTCCTGCATCAACGCCAACTAACGTAGTTCCTGACTCTTCAGCAGCGCTTGCGTCTACAGGAACAGTACCGAACCGTTCGACTGATTTTGAAACCTTCTCAACCCTGATGATGCTATGGGCTTTCTCTTCCCATTTTGAATCAATCTGCAATTGCTGCGACTTGTTAGATTGTGGGATGTCTAGAACACTACCAGTCTTTGCATCTATCAGTCCAGTGCCCTTTGCCAATGCATCCGGTATTGCCCCTGCAAGCCCAGCAAAGGAGCCAATTGTTCTGGCATAGGGGAACCCGTCGTCTGTCACACGTCCTGCAAGAGTGGTCCCAAAATCAAGTGTAAAAACAGGATTTCGAAAATCAATGTCAGTGCTCTTTGCTGCACCCTTCAGTCCGGCACTGACAAGCTCTCCCTCCATCTCGTTTGCAACAATCTCAGTATTTGAAGGAGGAAGTGAACTCGCTACAGCCCCATCAAAGTACACCTTCTTTAACCAAGTATAGTCACGAATATCCGGAGGAAGATTCTCTGCTGAGATTGATGCAGTCATTTTCCTTGGAGGAATTCCTGCATTAAGACATCCATCAGCCAGAGCCTGCACAATAGTTCCTACTTCACTAGGACTAGCAAAACTTGCAGTCACTCCAGTTGAGCGGACCACAAAGTGGAGGTCACGCTCAATGTCAAGTCGCGCTTTCTTGAGAGTAGTTCTGAGAATGTCTGACACCAGTTCCGATACTGACTCTCTAGTAAGCTCCACACCAAAGACAGTTCTTCCAAACACTTCTTCCTCTTCTTTGGGATGACGGACATCTCGAGTCATACGAACCTCTTTTTCGATTTCATAGATTTCAGCGGTTTCTAGATTTGTAGTCACAAGGACACACTTTGTGGTCGTGTTACCCAATTCAACAGATGCAACTGTGTAGAAAGGACCTTTCCGAAGTGATGATACTCCTATAGAACGAGGTCGTACTACTCGATCTTTTTTCACAATCTGTCACTTCCATATTAGACTAGTTTCTTGAACGGATGGTCATCAGAGGGCTCAATACCAAATTCGAGACTATAAGACTCTGCAGCAAACACATCACACATGGCAACAACTGGAAACACTCGTTCTGCATTAGCTATTGGGCCATAGAGCACAAAGTCAGCACCCATCATCTGTACAATAAGATTTGAAGCAACATCTGCAGTCCGATATCCTTCTGGATTCGCCTTCTTGTGTTTTCTCAACCAGGACCACGATGAGGGAGCATTGTGTACTCCGGATCCTGTTGGAAGTCCATAGACAGTCTTTGACACAAATGTGAATGCCGCAGCTGTACCAGCACCTGCACCCATTGCAGTCACTGCAGTATCTATCAGGGGTTTGGTGATTCCAAGTTCCTTACTCAATGGTAGTAGTCCCTTGTCTAGTTCAAGTGCACCGGTGTCCAACACAGTTCTTCGCCCCCCGATAGATGGGTCTTGGGGATTGAATGCAAGGATGATTGCACATTCATGTTGGATACTCTTGAGAGCCTCAATCTCCTCCTTAGTTGCAGAAACGTTGAGAGAGTTATAGATGGCTCTGTCTAGAAGACCTATCTCCTCAGCATGAGTCAAACCAGCGATCCGAACTAGAGGTTCTGTCGAATCAATGAGGAACGGAGCATCAGTAATGTCAGTCACGAAATCGATGTACTTCTTCAGTGCATCCTCGGTTTCCGAAAATATTTGGATTAAAGCAGGATTGCCAGTGAGTTGTGACATCTCATCCTGTTTCTCAATCAGAGCGGTTGCTGCCTTCTTATCGAAGACTCCCTTCTTGGTGTCCGTAACGATCTTGTGCCCTCCATAGAAGATAGTACCAGCAAGAACCGTAGCAGTTTCACCCGGGTTTCCACCTATCTTCACTCCACCTACATTATGGATGACCTGTTCTTTCTCAAAGACAAACATTGCATCAACCCTCTCTCGCGTATAGAATGGTCCCTGTGTCTTCTTCCTGAACTTCAATAATAGTGGAAGAGGGGTTCTCTGACACTATAGCATGTTTCATCTGACTCATGATCATTGAGGATGTGGAATCGAGAATGACACCATACTCGGGCAACACTATCACATCACCGGTAATCGATGGTGTTCTGGTTGATTTCACTGGAGCCCTGAACTCAACCCACATAGCTCCCCCTGGAAACTCACCTGGGTCTTTGGTCAATAACTCTCCTGCTTTGGATGCGATTTCGGTAGGATTGATCTTGTTGATCATATCGATGAGTTCAATCTGCTCGCGGAATTGATCAATTCCTTCAAGGGGAACGTTCTCAATATACGGAATTGCTCCTTCAGCATCGATGATCTTTCGGGTTTCTCTGTCAACTCCGTTATGATAGAGTGCACGCAATGACCTGCCAGTAAGATGTCCAGGAACCTCTGGACCAGTGAGAATCAGAAATCGAATATTCGGATTGGAGATGACATTGATGATGACACGTTCAATTCCAATATTCTCAGTCTTGCAGGTACCGATGATTGCGCACTCAGTATCAACATCAATCTTCTTACCCAGTGTACAAATGGCTACACATTTGGAGGGGTCTCTAACTTCGAAATCTCCTTGGACCGGAGGCCATTCGGGTTCAGGATTCATTTTATTGCATCCCTCCTATTCAAACGATGGGGGTTCAAAGAGTTCTCTGTCAATGTCCAATACACTGTTTGCTTCGGCTATGGTTGCGGCTATGGCATTCGAAATCAGAGCTGCTGATGTGAATATCTCTTTGGCATGAGATAATGAGCCAAACATTATGGCATCAGTTGCAAAGAGTTGTGCAGCCACAGTCGCTGCAACCACCGTCGAGATTCTTGTCGTGTCATCATCCAATCCGGGTTGTCGGATGAATCGCCAAGCGGAAGGTGCATTGTGAGGAGCTAGACATGTTGGAAGTCCCAATTCTGATTTCACAGCAATGGTGGTCCTATGCTCCAGTCCATAGCCAGAACCTACGGGCATCGTAGCCGGATCGACGATGGTTTTCTTTATACCCAATGACTCGGAGAATGTTAGTACATCACGTATTGTATCCATTCTATCTGGGAGCGTAGTGGCCTTTGGTGACCACCCAAGGATGACTGCCATGTCCAATGCACTAGCTTTGAGTTTGTCCTTCTCATCATCCTTCATTGACAGATTGATGGAGTTGAAGACCGCTCGGTCAGTGAGTCCAGTTTCTTCGCAGTATTCAATTGCACGAATGCGAGCGTTTGCATTTATTGACTCGAACATGAAGGGTCCTTCAAGATTCTCTGCTAGCCAAGAGAGATGATTCTCCATTGCCCGAGGAGTTCTACCAAATGCTTGAATCATCAATGGGAGTCCAGTTTTGTCAGACATTAATTGTGCAGTGTCAATCCATGACTTCGCGACTTCTTTGTCGAATATACCCTCTCGAGTGTCCTCCATTATTGACTGACCCTTGAAGAAGAGACCCCCAATCAGAACTGTGGGATTCTCACCAGGATTACCACCAATAGGAATACCTCCAAAGTCAAACACTTGTTGCTCTTTCTTGAAGACAAACACGATATCACCTCTCAACCTTCCGTCTAGGATACAAATTAGCACGTTTGACAAGCTCAACAATACTCTCTGGCCAACCTATGCCCATCAAGTGTAGTCCATTGACGCCATCGATCTCACGTATCACCTCTATGGTTTCAAGGGCGATTTGAATACCTTCCGCTTTCATTGCCTGAATCTTGGCCTGCTCCTCTTCTTGACCTTTTGCAGAATCATCAAGTCGTCGAATGAACTCATCAGGAACCTGAATATCTGGAACATAGTCATTCATGAAGTGCGCCATCTCTGAGTCACGAAGCGGGATTATACCCACCAAAATGTTCAGTTTGTTGTCAGTTTGTCCCATGAATCTCTGTAAGAGAACAGGATCAAAGATCGCTTGAGTCTGAAAGAACTGTGCTCCCGCTTCGAATTTCGCTTTCATTCGACGTTGTTGATTTTCTAGTGATGCATCATTTGGATTGATGGTTGCTCCGAGATAGAACTCTGGTGTTCCCTCCAACTCATCACCCACAGAGTCAACTCCAGTGGAGAGATGTTTCGCCAGAGCAAGAGCCTCAAGAGTATCTAGATCGTTGACCATCTTTACATGAGGATGCGTTCCGAACCGAGTAGGGTCACCAGCCATGATGAGAAGATTACGCACACCAAGTGCGTATGCGCCATAGAGCTCGCTCTGAAATGCGATCTGGTTTCGGTCCCTTGTTGTCAGATGGAGGATAGGTTCAGCGCCTGCCTGAAGTACAAATGTGGAACATACACTGCTGCTCATGGTTGGAACTCCACGGGCATTGTCAGGTACATTAATGGCATCACAGAAATCACGTATCATTTCAACACGATTTATTACTATTGATGAATCCGCCCCATGAGGTGCTCCAATCTCTCCCGTAACTACGAAATCACCTCTATCTAGTAATTGCTTGAGTCGTGTTTCGAGCAGTTTGCAGACCTCCACAAATTCCTTCTCTGACTGACATGTGTTCCCCTTAATTGGTTTTGTTAGAAATCCAGCCCTTCTTTATCGCAATACTAAATGCAACTAATGACATGGATGATACTGTGGCAATCATTATTGGGATGGATACAATCAGTGGAGGAGAGGACATGGTTGTATGAGGACTGGAACCTATCTTGAAATCGGGGTAGTAATGATAGTCTGGATTGGCAGTAAGATTGTAGATGTCACCAACATCATATCCTGTAAGAATGAAAGGCCCACAAGTAACATGAGGTGATTCAGCGTCAAATATTGGGTTCCATCTATCCCAGCTAGAAAATCCAATTCCTGAGAAGATATGTTTTGGAATTATGAATTCATAGACAATGTTGTAGAAGTGCCAATACGACTCACTACTGAACTCCATCACTACTTTATACATGGAGGGAGCATATACAGACATTAGATCGATGAAGGAGTCTGCAGCGAGATTTCCATAGGTCCTGCTCTCCAGTAGATAGATGAAAGTATATGCAACGTCTACTGCAGTTAACGGAGTACCATCTGACCACGTTGCATTACGTAGTATGTTAAAAGTAAAACGCATGTTACCTTCAGGAACTGTTGGATTATCACGATTGGTTTCGACAAGCACAGACTCAGCAAGGTCAGGAATTGGGTTCATGTCAGGACCACGAGAATATAGAGAGGAATATAGGTTTTCAAGAATCATTCTTGAGTATATCGAGTATGGTAATGAAAAGTTGAGGGCATAGAAATTGAAGGTATCAGGTTCTAAGCTAAGGGCAATACCTACGGTACCCCCTTGAGTATCGTTAATCTTAAGCATCTTTCTCAAAGTCCACGGACCTGAGATGTATCGATAGATATCAGCAACATGACCTTTGAACTTGTCAGTTCTATATCCTTGGTAGATATTTGATTGACATATCACCAATTGCGGAACGTTGTAATGCAGAATCCTTTGAATTTCAACAGAAGCTTCAAGGACTTCTTCGTAGGTTCTCCCTGTTCGGAATTTTTCCATCCAGAAATCATAAGTTTCGTTTTTAAAGTTCGAAAAGTCAAAATTAAGATTCAAACCGAAATCATCATAGTAATAAAAACTCTTGAAAGCGTAAGTCATATCCCAAGAGGGGGGAAATTCCCACCCAGGCAATATCCAGCTCTCTATGTAGATCCAGTTTGTATCGATATGTAGAGAGTGAAGGGCTTCGATAGATAGATCAGCGATTTCGAGACCGTGATATGCATAATATCCTTCAATAGTAAATGGTTCACCATTCGGTGCATTTCTAAAACCTGTTGTACTGTTCATTGTAAAGCCAAGTTCATCGAGGAGTGCATTACCCCTCTCTATGTCAGCTCCATAGTAATGATTTTCAAGGAGTTCTTCTGCGCACCACCTGTTTACAGAAGGAAGTAGAGAATCATGCGGTGATGCATGACCTCGGTAAATATCATCTACAGCTTTTATCTTATTGAATGCAAAAGCAAATGCTCTTCGAAAACCAGAGATGTTCAGTGGGTAATGTTCGCAATTGAGAAGGATAGAAGTGTAGCCATTTCTTGGATACTCGAATATCTCGACATTTGGATCAGCATCGAGTAAATTGAAGCTTGAGAAACCAACATCCCCGATGTCGATTACTCCACTTTGAAGGGCAATGGTTCTTTGGTTATTTCCAACAATTACTTTGTAGACTACTTTGTCGATGAATGGTCCGATTCGGATGTCCTCTGGAATATCTATTGAAGCAACGAGGGGGAATTGAAGAGAGAGAAACAGAATGGTGCAACAGAAAGACAGCACACTCAGTGACCTCCTCAACACAAACCACCACATTGTCCTTGGCTGATGATTGATATTATGATTTTTATACGAGCAATCTGGGACTATGCTCCCCGAAATTGCATATGTCTACTCAGAGCGTTTTCTGTCCATTATCAAAAGCACTATGATACCAGCAGTGACAACTACATAAGTTGTGGAAAGAGTCATTGCTACAATTTGAAATATGGGATCAGATGTTACAGGCGGAAAAGTGTTGATGATGTCAGGTGTTATAGGTTGTCTTTGTGGGAGCCAATGATATAAGGGATTTACCGTCAATTCATAGAACTCACCAAGTTCGAAATCTGTCAATACAAAGGGTCCACTTGTCACATGCGGTTCTTCCGGATCAAAGACAGGGTTCCAAGTATTCCAGCCCTCGTAGCCAATTGCTGTAAAGATGTGTTTTGGAATAATATAGTCATACGCAATCTTGCTGAAATGCCAATATGACTCAGAACTGAATTCAAAGACCACGCGATATGTAGATGGTGCGTATACAGCAACAAGATCATTCAACGAACTTCCAGCTGGATTCCCGTAAGCTCTGCTTTCTAGTTGGTACAGGAATGTGAACGATATGTCTTCGGCTGTGAGCGACTGACCGTCTGACCATGAGGCATTTTGTAGAATGTCAAATGTATAGCGCATGTGACCATCAGGAATCATAGAATTGTTGCTATGGGTTTCAGTAAGCATAGATATTGCCAAGTCTGGTAGAGGATTCATATTTGGATCCCGTGAGTAGAGTGATGAATAGAGGTTCTCAAGAATTAAGTGAGAGTACATCAAGTTAGTGACGTAGATGTTGAAACTGTATGGCTCCTGACCAAGGCCAATATTAAACAAGCCACCGTATGTACCATCGACTCTGTGAATTCGTCTCAAAGTCCATGGACCGGAGAAATATCGAAAATGGTCTTCAATATGACCTTGGAACTGGTCAGTTCTAATAGCTTCGAGATAGTTTGGCTGACATACTACAATGCGAGGAACATTGTAATGCAGAATTTTCTGAATCTCGGTTGAAGCTTCATAGACCTCTTCGTATGTCTTTCCATTGTAATATTTTTCAGTCCAATATGTAAAGGTATCATTTCTATAGTTGGAAAGACTATCTTCCCAAATCATAGTATCATATCCAAAAGTCCAGCTTATAACGACCATATCATATGAGGGAGGAAGAATCCATGGCCACCACCATGAATAGTACACATAACAATCAACATTCAGTGCGGAAAGAGCTTCACAAGCGAGTTGGGCAATCGTCCCAGATATGAAAGAACTTGAGGGAGAGTAGTACACTATGACAGTAAATGGTTCGCCATTCGGTGCGTCCCTGAATCCTGTCGTGGAATTCAATGTGAAACCAAGTTCATCAAGGATTGCATTGCCTCTCTCTATGTCAGCCTCATAGTAATGATATTCAAGAAGATCTTCTGCGCACAACCTATTGGTCAATGGAACCACTGAATCATGCAGTGTTGCATGACCTTCGTAAACGTAGTTTAACGCCTTCGTCTTGTTGAAAGCAAAAGCGAAAGCCCGTCTAAAGCCAGTGATGTTTAGTGGATACTTGTTACAATTGATAGAAATTGAGTTATACCCATTTCTTGGACATTCTAGGATGTCAATATCAGGATTCTCAAGTAATTCCGAAGTTTGTGTGTAATAATTCTCAGAGATTCTCCCAATATCGAGTACTCCTGATTGGAGAGCGAGTAGAGTGCCAGATCCAATGATTACTTTGTAGACTACACTGTCGATAAATGGGCCATAACGAATGTCTTCAGGAATATCAATTGACACCACAAGTGGGAGCTGAAGAAATAGGACTAGGAAGATGCAACACAATGATAGTGCACTCCGTGACCTCCTCAACACGTTCCACCTCATAATAATCTTAGAGGTTTGACTTTATCTTTTTGGTCTATCATTTCATTAGGAAACCAGTCTTCGTAAGTTTCCAGCTGGTAAATCTCTATCCAACTTCTGGGCCACCTCAATGTTGAGGTTGGCAACGACCTCGATGTGTTCTCCAGTGTAGTTCTCACTAACGATGTCGCCTTCCTCATGCAGCCAAGAAAGCAGTGACATCCCAGCATTTCCATATGGGAGTATGATCTCGTATCTCTGCAAACGGGGCAGATGTTCCTTTACTGATTCTATCAATAGATCGAGATTCGTCCCGTCATGTGCGGATATTGGCACTATTTTAGAAAGCGTGTCAGGAAGAGCATTGATTCTTACCTCGATATCTTTCTCATCGAGTAGGTCAATCTTGTTGAGTGCAGTCACAATCGAGATACCATTTGCTCCAATCTCGTTGAAGGTCTCTAGACACGCTTCGACCTTTCGGTCCATCTCTTCGACTGGATCTGATGCATCAACAACGAGAATGATGACATCTGCATCTGCAACTTCCATGAGGGTGGTGTTGAAAGCTTGAAGGAGTGGTCCAGGAAGGTCGCTGATGAACCCGACAGAATCTGAGAGAACTACCCGCCTACCGGGCATGTCAACTTCACTAGCCTTTGTTGAGAGTGTCGTGAAGAGCTCGTCAGCCACATCTACATCGGACCCTGTAAGTGCTCTGTGAAGTGTACTCTTGCCAGCATTGGTATATCCAGCAATAGTCAACTCGATGAACCCTTCATGGACACGTTTCTTCTTCTTGGTCTCTTGCTCCTTTGATATTTTTTCGAGTTTCTCATTGATCTTTGAGAGTCGTCTGCGAATGTCCTTTATTCGCAGGTTTAGCAGATCTTCACCTGCGCCTATCTGTTCTGCAATTGGACGGTCTCCAGTATGTTCCTTCTGAAGTCGCATCCGAATCTGATGACGTTCAAACGGAAGTTCATATCGCAGTCGAGCCTGCTCAATCTGGAGTCGGGCTTGCTGTGTCTTTGCATGCTTGTCAAAAATCTCCAGAATAACCTGAGTTCTATCACGGACCTCAGTCTCCCAGAGCTCCATGAGTCTGAACACTTGACCAGATGTGAGTCGAGGAGAGAAGAGTACAAACTCAGGCTCATTGACCTCAATCCATGTCTGAATTTCTTGAGCCTTTCCAGAGCGTATTCCATACTTTGCAGCAGGTGCACTGATAATGTCGAATGAACCAACAACTGTGTATTCAGCGGTGGTCGCCAATGCCTCAAACTCACTAAGGAGGTCTGGTTCTGAATGACGCCGCCGTTGAACTAGTAATGCTGTTGCTTCGACCATTGACCCAACCTCAATCGATTTCGTCTTAAACGATTTGATTTCAGACACACGGAAAGATTCTTGGCTCTATTCGAACTCTCGGATTTGAGCTCTGATGGAACATTTTGAAATACGAGCAAAGGATGGTCTCGCACGACTTGGACGGTTTACAACCAAACACGGCACTGTAAAGACTCCACTTCTTATGCCTGTGGTTCATCCAGGAAAGTCTGTGATTAAACCTCAAGAGCTTGTAGACCACTTTGGATTTCAAATGGTAATCACCAACTCCTACATCATTCGGTCACATGACAAGTTCAAAGATATAGCAGTTGAGAAAGGAGTTCATAAACTTCTAAGTTTCAAGGGGCCAATCATGACTGATTCAGGCACCTTTCAGATGTATTTCCATTCTTTGCCAGAGGAGGAGATTGATCCTCTCGAGATTGTTGAGTTTCAGAAGTCTATCGGAGCAGACATCGGTACCATTCTGGACGTTTTCTCTGATCCAAAGGTCGGAAAGTCAAAAGTCGAAGAAGACATGCGGGTTTCTCTTGAGAGGGCGGAGATGTCTGTTGACAAGAAAGGAGAGATGATGCTTGCAGGGACCGTCCAGGGAGGAATCTATCCTGACCTTCGTGAAGCTTCAGCGAAGGTTTTAGCAACTCTTGACTTTGACGTTCATCCTATAGGTGGCGTTGTTCCTCTAATGGAACAGTACCGGTATGCGGATATGGTGAGGGCTACTCTTGCAGCCAAGAAGCATCTACCGCTTGACAGACCAGTACATCTATTCGGTTGTGGCCATCCTATGCTTTTTGCTCAAGCTGCACTGCTTGGATGTGATTTGTTTGATTCGGCCTCTTACGCTAAATTCGCTGAAGCTGGGCGGATGATGCTTATCACTGGTACAGTTCATTTGGACCAATTAAACGAATTACCATGTGAGTGTCCAGTATGCAGTAATACAACTGCTCAGGAATTGAAAGGCCTAGAGAGAACAGAGCGGGATCTACAATTGATGAAACATAATCTGTACATATCTGCTGCAGAAATGCGACGAGTGAGACAGGCCATCTCGGATGGGAAACTGTTCGAACTCGCAGCTACACGTGCTCAAGCTCATCCAACACTCCTAGAAGCGTTCAGTACAATGATGGACCACAGTAACATGTTGGTGGACTCGGACCCCATTGGGAAGACATCCTCAATATTCTATACTGGTCCTGAAACAATCAATCGACCAGAATTGGTAAGTTTCCATCGCCGCACTTTCGAAACGTATCCATACAGAAACACGAAAACAATAATCATCGTTCCAGATGACGCTAACCGACCGTACACGGAAAGTGCAGGTACGATAATCAGCGAGGTCAGAAAAAGAAGCGATAAGGAAATCATTCTCTTGTTTCTAACCCCCTTGGGTGTTGTTCCTTGGGAACTTGAACATGTTCATCCAGCCCAACAGGGAGTCTTTCCAGAAACCATCGATGAAACAACGATTAACATCGTTCAACAGAAACTCCACAAGTTCCTTGAAAGCATCACCTACAAAGATTTGATCTGGTTCGAGCGACCAGCAGCGACGAACACAATCATTGAATCAATCAAGTCCAGAGGAAACGTGGACATCCTAGACTCGGCTTCAGCTGTGATTGACAGACTTGGGGATTCGCCTGATGATCCACAAGACTGGACCCGAAGGAAGCTCAGAGCCATACTTTCGTACCAGTGGGGCTCAAAAGTTTCAGGACTAGCTGACCACCAGGACTTGAAAGTAGAAATCTCGAGAAGTACTGGAAAGATACGACAGATCAAGTTGGGAGATGAAATCATCTTGACCCTTGTGCCGACAACTGGGCTCTTTACAGCAACCTATGAGGGTGGTCGCCAACTCATAGAACATGGACTGGATTCAAAGTATAAGGTCAGGCTTGACGACGAGGTCCGCCAGTTTGTCATAGATGGAAAGTCAGCCCTAGCAAAGTTCATTGTACATGCCAGTCCTGAGCTCCGTGCAGGCGAGGAGATTGCTGTAGTGGACAGTTCCAACATTCTACTAGGTGTAGGAAAAGCACTACTATCTGGAAGAGAGATGATGACATTCCAGCGAGGAGTCGCTGTAAACATCCGGCATTCTCTGAAGAACTAATTCGTCGGTTCTTCAGCTACTGCATAGAGAGGATGACCAGGTATCTTCCTAAGCGCATCAACTCCGCCCATAGGTAGGACCATCATCTGTGATGTTGGTGAATATAAACGAATAGGGGCACCTCGCTGCACATCAGCCTCTGGTGGGAGGAGTGAAACTGCGGAAATGTTGCCCACATTAAAATGGACTTCAACATTACTACCCACAAATATTACTTGGCTGATTTCACCAGCTATTTCATTGTCGCTATTACTTGTTGGTTGGACATGAAGATCCTCTGGCCGAACAGCACATCGGACATGCTCACCGACCTCAAAGGGATAGTTCTCAACCGGAGATAATCCTCTCACAGTTTGACCATCAGGCAGGTTGACTGTAAGCTCGGTCCCAATAGTGGATATCTCGCCATCAAGGAACGTACACTTACCGATGAAATCTGCAACAAACAGGGTTTGTGGTTTGTCATAGATCTCTCGAGGTGGATCATACTGCTGGACATATCCAAGGTCCATTACTGCGACCATGTCAGAGATACTGAGAGCCTCAATCTGGTCGTGAGTGACATACACAGTTGTGATGCCCAACTCTCCTTGAATTCGAAGAATCTCCTCACGCATCTCGTTCCTCAACTTCGCGTCAAGGTTAGAGAGTGGTTCGTCAAGGAGAAGCACATCCGGTTCGATAACTAATGCTCTTGCAAGAGCAACACGTTGCTGTTGTCCTCCTGAGAGTTGGTGAGGTGTCCTATCACCGAGACCTCCCATCCGTACAAGTTCGAGAGCGTTATCCACACGTGACTTGACAGCAGCTTTTGTAAATTTCAATCCCTGAACACGTTTCAGCTTGAGTCCGTACGCAATGTTGTCAAATACTGTCATGTGTGGCCAGAGCGCATAATTTTGGAAACACATACCAGTATTCCTCTTGTTCGGAGGAACTTCGGTCATCTCTCGGTCATCGAAAAAGATCTGACCTCTATCGGGAACATAGAATCCTGCTATCAGACGTAGAAGAGTTGTCTTTCCACAACCCGATGGACCTAGGAGAGTGGAGAGTCTTCCATCCTGTAGAACCATATTCACATCATCAGTGGCTACAACTTCACCAAACGTCTTTCGTAAGTTCTTTAGTGTGATTTCAACCATTATATTCACCTCAGATTCCTGTCATGGCAGATGCTCTGGTCTTCAGGATAGCATTGGTAACTGCTATCACAACCATTTGCATAACCATCATGAGAACACCGAGAGCTGCCGCGGGTCCGATTCCATATGTTGGCGGTAGTCCCGCGTACGTTTCATTAATCCAATATGTTAACGGTGCCTGATAGTAATTGGCACCACCGAGTAACAGACTCGTACTGACTTCACTCACGCAATATACGAATGAGAGAAGTGCTCCAGCAAGTACACTGACTCCAATTAATGGGACAACAATGCTCGTGAAAGTCTTATTTCTACTAGCCCCAACATTTTGCGCCGCTTCTTCTAACACCACAGGCGTCTGTTGCATCCCTGCATACGCTGCACGTACTGTGAATGGAAACTTCCTCACCAAGAATGACATGATGATTAAGAACATTGGCCCATCGATTGGGAAGAATGGAGTATTGTAGAACAAGGTGAAGTATCCAGTAGCAATAACAATACCTGGCAGAGCAATTGGAGATGTTACCAGCATGTCCAATGCCGTGCGACCCGGAATCTTCCGCCGAGATATGATGTATGCAGCAGATACTCCAAGCAGTACAATACCAAACGTTGCCACTGCAGCATAGCCTACTGTCCGAGTAAACGCCCCTTGTATGTCACCATTCCCTAATATCGCGTAGTTATTCCATGTTAGTGGTGGAAACAGCTCACTCGACCGATACTGAGAGAACGACAACAGTATAACACTAATCTGCGGTATTAGAGCGAAGAACAGAACTGGGATAATTACTAGAAACATCAAAATCCAGGTCCTAGTTGAGAGGTGCCTAGTGCGTGGATTCCACTGACCACCTTTGCTCGCTGAAGCATAACTTCGCAAAGATGCGTATTTTCTGATGGCTAAGAAGCCCGACAACGCAAATACAAGCAAGATCATTCCTATCGCAGGACCCAATGGGTTGATATCCCCCGATTCGGCAATGATGCTGTCAAACACTTGGAACGCTAAGGTCTTCTGTGCTTGCAAATCCTCAGCATACACAATGGGAGTTCCTAGGTCCTCAATGCTAAGAATGAATGTGAGAATTGCTCCAGCTTGAATGCCTGGCATCGCCAATGGAAGAGTGACAGATCTAAAAAGTTTGAAGCCAGTTGCTCCCAAGTTTTCTGCTTGTTCCTCTAATGATGGATCAATTCCCATGAACGATGAATAGGCATTGAGGTAAACTAGTGAAAAGAGCGAGAATCCTTGTACTATTATGATCGCCGCCAATCCATGGAATTCGAATCGAGTCCACTCCAAACCAAACAAATCAAAGAATGCAGCCGCCAAGTTGTTCAAGAAACCATTGGCACCCAAAAACCACTTGATTCCCATGGCGCCGATGAATGGAGTCGAGAGCATTGGAAACAGCAGGAGAGTCCTGAGAACACCCTTACCCGGAAATTCATAGCGTGCAATGATGAAAGCAAATCCAGTTCCTAATACAACCGAGATGATAGTGACGAAGACTGCAGAATACACAGAGTTAAGAATAACTCCAAGATCAATACCCCAGATCTCAATGTATCCAGCACCCGTTGGACGAATCCAGTTGAAGTCTGTAGGTTGCCATTGGGGAACATAAAATGCATTATTGAAGAGTTGAGTTATCAGATTCAATGAAACGCCAGTATCAGTCACAAATGAACCCCAAACCACACTGAGTAAAGGTGCAATCAAGAAGAGTCCGAACACAAAGATGATTCCAACTAGTTGAACCCAACTTAGAGTGTCCATCTCTCTTCCCATCTCTTCTGCATAAACACCCATCCTTTTTGAGAATCGGCGGATACTCTGTCCTGGATCAAGGAAGAACCGATACAGACGTATAATTCCGCGATAGATCCATTTGAAGAACGCTAGGATTCGATTACCAAGGCCGACAAAGAAACCTATGATAAAATAGCCTATTGAATGGAGGTCGATGGGAGCAGAGGACTCCATATCTTCAGGAATAACTTCAGATCCCATTTCAGTATCGAATTCACTCAGCCCCACATCTTCCACATCCATGGTGTTGTTAGATTATACGAGTCATCACGGAGTGAGGTATGCGTTCAAATCTGCGAGCGTGTCCAAATACTGTTGATTGGCTGCTGCAGTCCATACTGTCTGCATGTTATAATAGAATGTGCTATCAGAGATCATCTGGTCGTTGATTTGCTTAGCAAATGCTATTGTAAAGTTGGTAGGTGTGCTCTCATAATCGATTGTCACAGGACGACCCATCATGACTGCCCAATCATCGAGTTGTTCAATTGTGATGTCTGAGGCCAAATAAGCACTGACCAGCGCATCCCAACAAAGGACTAGGTTGTCATGCGCATCATTGAACACAGCCTCAAAGTAGGAAATGAAGGCTGTATTGATTTCCACAGACAGAGTATCATTGAATTCGATACCAGATGTTGCAATAGTCTGATTATAGGTTTCGTACAGATCCTGGAAACCCTGACCGTATGGAGTCAGGAAGGCTGATCCAAGTACAGGCATCCTACTGACACCAGGTGTGAGCCAGACTGCTTGCCCTTCAGGAGACAAGACAAAGTCAACAAAACCTTCAGCCAAGTCCATCTTTGGTGTGTCCTTCACAATAGCAATAGGGTCACCATTGACGATTGTTTCACCCTCAGGAATGATGTACTCACAGTCTGGATTGTTTGCCTGCGTGTTGTAACCATAAAAGTCAATTGACATTGCAACACCGACTTCTTGGTTCTCAACTGCTGCCTGGGTCTGAACAGATCCAGGATACAGACGAGCACTTCCAGCCATTCTGGCCATTGTGACCCAGCCCGCATCCCAACCCATTCCTTGAGTAATGATCTCATAGATACGGGTATTGGATGTTGTTGCAGGTGCGTTACCCATAGCTATTGTGGCAGTAGGCAACAGCGAACCCCAAATGGGCTGAGCAAGATGTGTCCAGTTGTTTGGTGTGGGAAGACTGTTTGCGTCAAGGAATGCATGATTCACTGTGAAGCCAAATGTCGAGATAGCAGCGGCAACCCACACAACATCACTATTTGTATCGCGACGCTTCATATCGGTGTTGGCAATCTCATCAGGAACCCTATCAACGACTGCCTCAATTGAGGCCCAGTTTAAGGGCTCAAGATTACCATCTCGTTGCATTTGGTCAAATAGAGTGGGTCCGCCACCCCATAAGACATCAACTCCTCCGGCAGCGATAACATCATCCCAGAAACCACCATCTTGCGTCTTCCAAACAACATCTGTAATTCCATTATCAACAGCAAAATCTGATGCTAAGAATGCTGTTTCATATGCTGCGTGAATGGCAACGTCGTGACGAGTAAGAACAGTAATGCTCTGTCCAGGACCTGCTGGTCCACCCAAGTTAAGAACAACTATGGCACCACCAGTAACGACGACACCAATTACTACGACAGCAATAACTATCGTTTTCATATTTCGTGTACTTTCGAACTCTCCGGCCATCAAGTATCACCTTTTTGAGATAAACTTCTATTGATGTAATCTCACCGTCCCTTTTCAAAGCTCCTCTCAAATCTGCTAAGACTCGACACAACTAAGTGTAGTATTAAAGCTTTGTCACCAATGCTCATGTGTTTATGGGCACACGTCCATTCATGAGGATTTGTTCGACATTTTGCTATTTGTTCAACAATCGATGTTAGCTTCGACACAAAACGTAGAAGAGCCTAAAAGCCTAAATACTCATCACCTTTGTAACTGCTTACGTTTCGAGTACTCTTTTCAAGAAGATTCGAAGGAGGACAAACACGCGTTGAATACATACTTGAGGACGCGAAAGATTGCAGCAGTATTTCTACTCGCAGCACTTTTTGCTCCATATTTTATTAGCGTCGGTGTTGTCCCACCAAAAGTTGTAGGTCAAGAAGATCCACTAATTGTGATTGACATGACCCACGGTCAGTACTCTTCATACGTATTTGGAGAGGAAGACACTTGGTTGGAAAACAACCTGACTGCTATGGGATACGACGTGGTGTTCGCGTATGGTGGTCTTAACGACACCATTCTAGCGGATGCTGACGGTCTACTAGTCGGTGCTATCTATGGTACCAGCAACGGATTTACTAATCAGGAAGTCACTGATGTAGCTGATTGGTTTAATGCAGGTGGTAAGTTCATGTGGGTCGGATCTGACTCTGACTACGCAGGCTATGCCTACATCAACGCCAACTCATCACTCATTCTCGATGCTGTTGGTTCACATGTCTACCCTGAAGCCATTTCGATCAGTGATGCTATTTCCAACTGCAACGCTTCATACAGAGTCGTTGCGAACAAAACAAGCACTAATGCATTCGTTGCTAACATTGTTGACGGTGTCGATGCAGTACTGATGCACGGTCCAACCTCACTCTACGGAAGCACTTCCGGAGCTGAGGGTACTGATGTTGTTGCACTTGAAACCACAACAATTGCCAACGTCTATCCAGTTCTCTATTACGGAGCTTCTGCAACCATTGGAGACTCTGACCTTGTTCCACCACTCGCAAACGATGATGGTGATTCAGGTGAGTTTGTCGCAATGACAATAGAGATGAATGCTGGAGAAGCAGGAACAGGTGTGATCATTGTTTCAGGTGCATCACCATACGGTGACTACCAGCCAATGTTCACAACTGAGTACTATGATGTACCACTAAATGGCGACGCACTTGTCAAACAGGCAATCGAGTTTGGCATGAATCCACCCACTGGGTTTGCAATTGATCCATTGCTTCTGATGGGTATTGCTGGCGCTGTAATTGTAGTCATCATCGTTGTAGTCGTATTGAAGAGAAGGTAGATACCTATCTCAATGAGGTAGAGAAATCTACCTCTTCCCCTTTCTTTTTCTTAATCCCGTTAAGTACCCACTGAATTACAAGATGAAACATAACTATGTTATGGGACACATTTAATTGTGATATCCTCTGGAAGAATAATCAGAGGTCTGCGATATTGAAGATGCACTCAAGGATTCTGATTGTTGCTCTCTGTATAGTGTTATTCACAATACCTGTATTGTTTTCAAATTCTAGTATGATCACGCACCTAGATAGTACACCAGAAGCCAAAGCTGTTGTAAGTCAGGCGGGTCAAATGGTTCTTTTTGATGAAGCTCATTGCGCTTATGGAAGCGCGGCATTCACGCCTGGGAATGCTTCGCTTTTTGCTTGGATTCTTGAGGAACACGGATATGACACAGATATGAACTTCGACCAACCTCTCGACTCAGGAATACTCAGTGGGGTTGACGTTCTCATCCTAGTCTTCCCAATGGTTGCATTAACTGCAAGTGAGATTACAGCTGTTGAGAATTTCGTTCAGGCGGGTGGGGGGCTTCTCCTTGTTGGTACTGATAATAATCCAGTATGGGGATTCACACCATTCAATCTCAATGCTCTTTCGCAGACATTTGGTATCACTTTCAGTACAGATGTAGCTGATTCGTGGTTGGACAAAACTACCGAATTGGATACTCATCACCTGACATATGATGTAAGTTCAATTCATTCTAACATAGACTTCAAATTGAGAGGGACTATACTCACGGTTGAAAGTCCAGCTTCCACGATTGTTGAACACGATGGAGATCCAGTTGCTGCGGTTTCTGAATATGGAACTGGCAGAGTTGTAGGTGTTGGCTCTCTCGCGCCTTTCTTGGAGTACCGTGAAGGAACTATAATGCAGAATGAGAAGGACGACCTATTCCAATTCTCACTTAATACTGTAGACTGGTTGGCTGGTAATTCACCCAGAAAAGTTACTGTCCCAGAGATAGCTGTGATTCCGGTGGGCTCGGGACCGTCTCTCTCAACAGCAGAGGTTGAGGGATACAGAGCATATACTGGAACCATCCATGACCACACAGTTCATAGTGATGGTGCTGATACACCTGGAGATATGCTGTGGGCGGCTGTAACAAGAGGGCAGGACTACTTCATCATGACAGACCATAGCTATGAATCTCCCAATCCTCTAGGACTGGGTGGTGTGACGGGAGGATTTGCCATGAGGGCAATTGCTGAAGCCAGCGGGTTAGACATAGAGATATTCGCTGGAGCAGAGCTTTCAAGAGGGCATCATTCATTGGCGTTTCCATTGACAGAGAACATCTACACAGATACTCAAGAAGGGATGATCGCAGGTGCTCGAGCACAAGGTGCGTTCATCTCTCTATGTCATCCAACAATTGCAGAAGGTTATCTGGTTTCTTACGAAAACTTTGAAACATTGGGTTATGACGCCCTAGAAGTGACAGATGACAGCTATTCGCACGGTCTTTGGGACGAGGGGTATACAAAGAACTTCTACGGTGGCAATGATGGACACCAGTACGAGGATGTCGGAAATGTCCTCAATGTTGTGTTTGTCGACAATCCTACAGGACCTGATGGGAGACTCTCCGCAACGGATATCATCGATGCCATTATGAACAAGAGAATTGTGGTAATAGACAAGTATCAAGATATAATCTATGGACAGCAAGTCTGGTTGGATCGATATTTTGACCTTATGGAAACAGCAGAAACTGATATTGCAGCCGCATCCGCTTTGGTAGAATCTGCAGGTGGAAATGGAACATCTCTCGCAGAACTCTATCTGAGAGATGCACAAAGGGCATACAGTCAGGGGAGTCCCCAACGAGCAATCTTTGCTGCTGCAAATGCAACATCTGATGAGGCTTTGAACATATCAATTGAAGTCATTGAGCCACCAGAACCCCGATACATATACCCTGAAACGAATCACGACCTCACATTGAATGTTTCAAGTTCTATTGGCAATTCGGTTCAATTCAATATAACACCATATAGAGTAGTAGGATTTTCGTCTGGTGTGATTAACGAAGAAGTCATTATACCTGCAAGTGGTCATACAAGTTGGACAACTTCAGTTACGACACCTCTAGAGGGTTATTGTGCATTGATATTCAATCTTCATGAGTTTAATACAACTACGAAGCTATCGCCTGTAGTTTATGGTGTAGGTGAACTTACGAATGTAGGTGTACATTATGAGATTGAAAGAGATGTGGACGGAACATATGTGACCGCACAGTTTGCAATTGTGCGAGGTAATCATCGGTTGCTCAGTGGTGCAATAGGGTTCTATAATGATGGTTCCGGTGAGCAAAACATCACTCTCGCTATAAGAACGAACGTTATTGAGGGGACCATTGGCCCATATCTTAAGGGAACAATAATCACACTCCATGCAGTCATATACGACGTGTTTGGAGGAGTGTTCGAATCACCTGACGTTCAATATACTGTCACAACTGATCCTCTTGAACCAACAACCACAGCAACTGGCCCACCTCCAATTGTGATTGATCCATTGCTGTTGGGTGCCATTGCTGTTGGTGTTGTTGTTGTCATCGTGATAGTGGTAATGTTGATGAAAAGGAAGGGAACCTAGTACTGTGAGATGGATATCAGTTGGGCATACCACTTAATAGCCAAAAGCTTCCTCTTAAGAATTCATGAGGAAGCAATGGCTTATCATGGCACTCTTGCTAGTGCCATTAGTATCAGTAGCTGTGGTTTTTCCCAATGCCAAACCTGTAGACGCATGGGGATTGACAACCCATCAGTTCCTAGTTACGGAGGCGTCTAGTGGTATAACAAATGCTAGCTGGGCAGCAGCATTTCAATACTACTCGCCAGAGCTCTTGTCTGGTTCTACAGCTCCCGACCAAGCTTGGCAAGACTGGGACAACCATCTCTACTATCCTGAAACAGGAGAACATGATGCACCATATGCAGCTCAAAGATGGTTTGATTTCGCAGTTGCTAATTTCACTGCTGAAACCTGGGAAGATGGTTTCTTTGCGATAGGTGTTGCATCACACTATATGGTGGATCCAGCAATATTGCTGCATACTGATGCTGCGGGAGATCCTGCGGTGTTTGATGGTCATTCAGCATACGAAGGTGATATCAATGCTAACTTGGGAAGTCTTACACTTGATACTCCTGGAGAATTTGAGATTGCAAATGTGACAGATAGGGTCGTTCAACACGCTATTTTTTCACATCAGTTCCTTGATTATGTCTTAGACGAATACCTGACAAATGAAACAGAAGCAATTGCTACAAACGCGACAATCAAAGCATTCACAGAGGATTGCTTATCCATGGCTCTGAATAGCACACTCAGTCTATTCTATACGGCAACACTCGGACTAAATGCTCCGGATGTTACAGTCACATACGAGTACGTAGCACTTGTTGACTACGCTCATACTAATGACTATATTGACTACAGTGGAGAGTCCCGATTGGTAGGTATCAACCAGACTCTGGGAAGAGCTGGATTTCAGATGATAAACCATGATACTGCTATCACATCTGGAGCACTTACTGGAGTCGACCTCTTCATAGCGACTTGTGGATTAGACGAATACACGACAGATGAGTTAACTGCGATATCCACCTGGGCGGCATCAGGCAACAAGACAATCCTTCTCACTGGAAGGGGAGACTTCTCTGAGTATGTAGACACTGCCAGACCAAATCAGATTCTCGAAGCAGTTGGGGCTCACATCCGTGTCAATGATGACAACGTCTACATGCTAGACACATACAATCTTTGGTACAATGACCTCAACTACATACCTCCATTACCAGACACAGCAGGTTTGATGAATGGCGTGAG
Source organism: Candidatus Thorarchaeota archaeon (assembly GCA_048882045.1). Lineage (GTDB taxonomy): Archaea > Asgardarchaeota > Thorarchaeia > Thorarchaeales > Thorarchaeaceae > SMTZ1-45. The sequence continues at coordinate 58,917 of JBHLRZ010000014.1, forward strand.
TACAATTACATTCTATTCGCCAACAAGTCTGTACTTCACTGATGATGGCCCGGTTCTTCCCATCCTCTATGCCAACGTAACTGGTTATCAGACAGACCAGATACCACCAGCTCCAGTTGTGATCTATGACAACACTGATGATGGCGAGAATGGTGAACAGATACCACTGGCTGCAATAGAAGAGATTGGCAACCTGAGGCTCCTTGTCGCAGGTACGACATTCTTCAGTGACTTCGACTATGGTAAGACTTCCATTTTTGACAATATCATTCTCCTAGAGAACTTCTTGGAATGGGCAACGAATCGAACGATTGGCGAAGTATCTGACGTGGATGAGGTCGGACCACGGATTGGAGACGTAGGTTTCACGCCGAGTATGCCCAGCAACACACAGGACGTGACATTCACTGCAACAGTTACCGATCCAGGTGGTGTGGACACTGTATCTCTTCAATACGAAGGTGATTCAGGTACGGTTACAGTCGACATGACTGCATCTGGTGATGACTACTCTGGTGTGATAACAGGGCTCTCGGATGAATCAATCTTGGTGAAAATAGTAGCAACTGACACAGATGGTAACACTGCAGTAAGAGGATATTTCACAGTGACATGGGGCGGCGGTGATACAACTCCTCCTCCACCCACACCATTCGATCCAACTCTATTTCTAATGATTGGAGGAGTCGGTTTGGTCGTGGTAGTGATTGTCGTTGGTATTATGAGACGAAGATGAATTTCAGAGTTGGTCTGATCAATGTCGGACCATCTCTCCTTCTTTTTCTTATGCTGTCGGATTGAGTGAGAAAAAACATCAGTCCTCTCGATTTCAGAATAGGGCTTTTCGAAAATCGGAGAGGCTTACCTTCATAAGCTTAGGTTGAGTACTGTTTCACGATAATAAAGAGAGAAGAGGGGTTGCAGGATGTCGCACGCTTATGACTCCGGTGACCTTGAACGCGAGATAGAGATCGGTATTGTTAGCGCTTTTGGCTGGTCTGTAATCGAGTTCGAGGCGGTATTGTTTCAGAAGTTTCTAGTTATGTCAGGATCTAAATCTTTGACTACAGAAGATATGTTTCGCAACTATCTTCGAAATATGGAGGCTAAGGGATATGTGTCGCCTTTGGAATTCCATGGTCGGAGAGCATGGAAACGCCTCGTGATAGAATCTGAAATTGAAGAACCAGCCATGACACCAGAAGAGGTCAAAGAGTTCATAGCAAAGGCACAGGAAGCAAACAAGCAAGCTAGCAAGAAGAAGAAAGTGGTTGGTAAACAGAGAGTCAACGAATTACACGTCCTTGCAGACAATATAATTCGAACCTTGGACCAAGTCATGCCAAGTCTAAAGAAACAGAAGAAGCCTTGGGAGAGGTCATTGATTGATCACATAGAAAGAATGCACAAGGCCCTCACTGAATCCAAGGATGAGTTTCTCAAATATGTCAAGAAGAATCTACCACCCGCCTACGAACCAATGAATAAACTCCTCAATTCGAAGGGAGAAGAAATGTTCCTTCTAAGTCTTCGAGTCATAGAATCGGGACAGAGAGCCTATCCATCCTGATGAGTCAACTAGAAGTATAAATTCCCTTTGAGAACCGTAACTGCAGTTCCCGACACTTTTACCTGATCAATCGATTCTTGGTCACCCTTAACCTCGACAAAGATTTTTCCAGGTCTTTCCAAATAATGACCTTGTTCAATAACGATGCTTGTAACTGGAAAGGGTGTATCCATAAAGCCATACTTGATGAGATAGCTCCCAAGGCTACCAGCAGCAGAACCTGACACTGGATCTTCGTAAACTCCCAATGCAGGTCCAAAATGACGAACCTGAGCATCGGACGTCGGTTCTCGTGTATCTCGTGTGAACACACTCAAAGAAACATAGTCCGACTCTGCTTGGAGGGCTTTTAATCGGTCCCAGTTAGGTTTGATTCTGTCAAGAGACCTCTGAGTTGACACTGGTATCATCAAGTGTGGAGTACCTGTGCTGACTGTCTGGAGAGGATTTGGTGAGTGGATGTCAGCTAGAGATAGCCCGAGAGCCTCTGCATGGTCTTTCGGATCGTAGGTTTCCATGAACTGCGGCTTTTTGTGAGTGATCTGAATCTCGTGATGTCCAGTGGCCTCATTCTTTACTATCTCTATGTCAAGCACACCTGAATTGGTTTCTAGCCTGGAATTGGTGATGTCCTGAACAAGGTCGATATAGCCAGCTTCAACGAGTGCATGATAAGCTGCTATTGTTGGGTGTCCAGAGAAATCTATCTCGCTCTTAGGCGTCATGTAACGAAACCTGAAATCGGCGCTACGAGACTTTGAAACAAAGACGGTTTCTCTCACATTCATCTCGCGTGCTATCTTATGCATGGTCTTTTCACTGACATGATCAGCTCCTAGTACAACTGTTGCAGGGTTTCCACCAAACGGTGTGTCAGTGAATGCATCGACCTGAATAACTTCGAGTTTGTGTGTATCGTGCAAGGGATATCAACACCATGACACTGCTCTCTCTGACTAATTAAGAGTTCCATGATATTCTGGATTCTACTTATTTTCCATGTGTTTTGAAAAGTTCTCTTTATGCTCAGCATGGCTCAAAACCTGTCCTGCTGGAATAACCTTTGCTGGACCGAATCTGGCTTTGGCAGGTTCATAGTGACAATCAAGTAGAGTTGCGACCCACATATCACGACCTGACTTAGATGAGTTTACGCTTGTACCTCTTTCTCTCCGATGTGTAAGGTTCCCACTATAGACATAGAACGCCAAAGATAGGAACAAACCGAAACCTGTCAGGTACAGAATCAACATAATTGTTAACTATTGTGAATATATTCGATTTAAGGTTTCTGCTGGAACAGTTCCTTCTCTAATCATCTTAATTAGAAAGGATTCCCTTCTCAATCCTAGGAATGAGAAGGTGAGTCTGATATGTCACACCAAGAGCTTCGTGACAGATTGCGAGTGAATCTGATAGAGTTCACGAGAGATGCATTCAAGATGCTTCCAACTATGGATAATCCGTCAATCTTGGACATTGGATGTGGAACAGGAGTACATACAATTGAGCTAGCCAAGATGTGCAATGGACATATCACCGCTATTGACATCGATATCCCCTCACTCGTTTCACTTCGAAAAAGAGTAGTGGACTTGGAACTCTCACATAGAATTTCTGTAAAACAGGCATCTATACGCGATCTCAACCGCGTCGAAGAAACCTACAACATAATTTGGGCAGAAGGTTCGATCTACGTAGTGGGCTTTGAGAATGGAATTCGAGATTGGAAAAGGCTTCTCTCAAAAGATGGTTTTCTTGTAGTGCATGATGAGGATGCAGGTCTTGAACAAAAGATACAGATCATAAAGAAACATGAGTATCGACTACGAGGACAGATCAGGATACCTCACGAGGACTGGGAGGAGAGATATTACAAACCCCTTCTAAGTGTTCTAAGCAGGAAGAAGCTTGTTCCAGCAGAAGAAAACAAGCTAAGAAAGGAAATTGACACATTCAAGAGAACCAGAATGGGATCGGTATTCTTCATATTGCAGAACAAGTCGAAACCATTTTGGAAGAGATAGAAGAAGGTGGCGAGCATATGGGAATCGTGGTAGGAGGGGGGAGTTTCGTAATTGAGGGCATGTAACGAAAAACTAGCCCACACGCTCGCCATGTTTTCTAGTTTAATAGTGTTTATGCCCGAGGAGTCCTACTTAGACTGATATTAATCCATTGTTCTACCTATTAAAGTTTGTTTTGGTAATGTGTTATTTCACAAAATTAGACGCCGGTAGACTTGAAAATAATAGACCTATTTCATATGGGGTTTTACAACCCTCTGAATCAATTAACACGGTTAATTTTTTCTTAAAGTGAGATAGTTCACTATTGATAACAACTTAGAATGAAAAAGAGAGTGGAGTGCGCGCTAAAGAAAGGCACGCACACATTTCTTGAAGATCAATCACCAGAATATGGTTTGGAAATACTTTCTTCTTCAACCTGGGTTGGTTTGTGACCTTTACGCCACTCCTCAATGGGTTTTGAGAACTTCTCCTCGACCCTGGACCTATGAATGGTGTTCATGGTGCAGAAGGGAATGATTCTACCATCCGGAACGGAGTAGTTGATGTCACAGTGCTGTATACGCTCAAGGTCAAAGTTGTAGGGATCTTGGAAGTGCATCATCCCGAGCATGATGATTCGTCGCATCAGTTTAGCGAGTGACTCATAGTCCCCACGATTCAAGAAAGCTCCCAGCAGGTCCTTGATGAGCCCCTTCTTCTTTATGTGTCTGATACCTGCAGCAAGTTTGGCCTTGGCACGCTTACTTGCTCCTCTTGCTTCATCAGCATAGAGGTTGGCAATCTCCTCAAGTAGGACCAAGAACTTGTCAACATCAATCAGGTCAGTGATTGGCCTGTAGTTTCCATCATCATCAATGTAGATGAAAGTAGCCATTCCGCACGCAAAGTGTGAGCTGAGCTCAAGATCCGGACCACCCTTGATCAGACCTAGTGCACGACCAACTGGCATCATTGATGGTACAGGGTACCACTCGGTTGCAGGGATCTTGCCACCTGATTGTTCCTCTATGAGATGAATTGCATCAGGAATTGTTATTCGCATATCCTTGCGAGCTGCGTGATCGATTCGACCAGTTATGCTCACAGGCTGGAAGTTGACACATCTGACAACATCACGATTCTCAACTGCAAAATTGATTATGCCCCCGAGTTGGTCATCATTGACTCCACGGACAACGGTTGGGACCAACACAAGTGACTCCATTCCGACTTCACGAGCATTCTGTATAGCCTGCTTCTTCAGAGGAAGAAGATTAGTTCCACGAGCTGCGAGATAAGGATCAGGAGTGACACCATCAAACTGCATATAGATGGTTGAGAGACCAGCATCGCGCAATTCCTGTAGATACTCCTTGCTTTTTCCTATTCGGATAACGTTACTTGCAATCTGAACATGCTTGAATCCAAGCTCCTTAGCCCACTTGATATACTGCGGGAGGTGCTTACTGACAGTTGGCTCACCTCCTGCGAACTGAAGTGCAGGTGCTGGAACTGGCAAATTACTTCGAAGGTTTCTCATCATCTCCAAGACCTGTTCGGGTTCTGGCTCATAGACTGTTCCACCCTCGGCTGCAACAGCAAAACAGATTGGGCATCGAAGGTTGCATCTATTTGTAACATCGAGAAGGGCAAGTGCTGTGTGTGATTTATGCTCAGGGCACTGGCCACAGTCCTCAGGACAACCCTTCACAGTTTCAGTTCTGGGATTATCGAGACCGATGGACTTGTACCACCACTTCTGAGCTCTTCTGAACATCTCGACATCGCCCCAGTAAACATCAATAAACTCACCGTGATCTTCGCAGGTCTTCTTGTACATGACCTTGCCATCGTCCTCATATAGAGTGGCTGTAATCACGTGTACTTTGTCGTCAGTAAGGAAACATTCAGGACATATCGACTCGGTATCGTAAGGAAGTTCCTTGACTGGGTATCTCTCGACATGATACCTGGATATTGACCCACCATCCTCATGCTTGATGGGCTCTTCGGGTATTGGTTTAACTTCATCAGTAGCCATAATTGTTCTCTCCATGACCACATGGCATTATATAGAACCACCACTGAACAGGGTGGTATTAACGGTCACGAGGGCAAATAATCAGAATATAAGTTATTCCACATGTCTCCGAGTATGAAGAGTGTGCTTCTCATTCTGAGTCTTCGTCCTCGATTAAGAGGACATACCCCTCGTTGAAGCCACCTCGAGCTAACAACTTAGTGTGTCGTTGGAGTTCCAACAATGCAGGATCAGTTTTCCTTAGTTTAATGAGTGCATCAATCGCCTCTTGGATATCAACAAGTTCTTCAGAGTCACCTGAAAAGAGGAACTCCTGAGCTTCTTCGACAATTTTCTCTCGCAGAAGAACATCTAGTTCATCTTTGCTGGCAACTCTTACTTTGGGATTTCCACCCTTCTCACGAATAATATTAGGTATCTTGTCCCGGACAAGTTTGTCCCTCAATAGTATCACCTTGATTATTTGATTGCTAGAGCAACCTCGACTTGGTATTTGGCCACAGCGAGGAACTCGTCGATAGCTTGCTGCACAGCTCCAGGAATGACAGAAGTCCATGGTGCGTCTGAGTCTCGTGGAGTAGATTCTGTCATAGCTTCGAATGGAAGGAATTTTGGAGTGAATGAATCATCAAAAGATATAGTTCCAACCCATTGACCCTCGCTATCAACAAACTCATAGGTGGGGAGGAACTTCTTCATGCCGTCAGGTATTATTGCATTCCAGTAAATGGACATACCATTGAACTGTCCAATATCTCCTAGTTTGATGTTGTATGAATCAAGAGTTGCTTTTGCTGTGACAAGTTTGTATAGAATCCCAATACGACAGTTCAGACATTGATTGAATTCGATTCCATCACCACTTGGTTCCACATATGCGATACCATTCTTCTCTATGTTGTTGTCATTGCAATGAACACAGAGGTCCATACCCCATCTGACTTCCAAATGGTCACTGAAAGGCCCCTTGACGAACCTATCTGCTGCACCCTCAAAGGCGGATTTCACCGCAGCTACACCTTCATGATCCATCTTTGTCCAAATGACTTTCCACACCTCAAGAATGTCCTGCCAGAGAATGTTCATTATCATGTCAGCGAGCTTGTCCAGCGGTCGTTCTTCAAGGGCACTCATATCAAACACTACACAATCGATGAGTCAAATATCAATTAAACATTGGTCGGACCTCCTGATGGTCAAATGGGATTAGCCCAAGGTTTTTAACTAGGACACGACGAGTAAGCGAAGAGCGAATAGGTGAGAAAAGGATGGATTGCCAAATTCACTAACTCATGTGAAAATAACAGTAGTCCATTCTCTGAATACGAGCCTGCTGGATTTTTCAAAGAGTACTCAGAACTAAATGGGAGAAAACATCTTTCCCTATCGGTTGGTCGGAGTGCACATGTGAGTTACAGAGAACTTTGCAAGAGTTGGTGAGTGAAATGTTCAAACCAGTACCCAGTCAAGTCGACTTCGTTGCCCAGGAAAAGGAAATACTCAAGTTTTGGGAAGATTCACAGACTTTTGAAAAACTTAGGAAACTAAGAGCAGAGGGACCAATATGGTCGTTTCTGGATGGTCCCATTACAGCCAACAATCCTATGGGCGTTCATCATGGTTGGGGACGAACCTACAAAGATCTATACCATCGTTTCAAAGCTATGCAGGGATATCACACACGTTACCAGAACGGATTCGACTGTCAGGGACTCTGGGTAGAAGTCAATGTGGAGAAAGACTTGGGCTTCAAGGGTAAGCTAGACATCGAAAAGTTCGGATTGGAGAAGTTCATACTACTGTGCAAACAACGTGTCTTGAAGTATGCTTCCGTCCAGACTGAACAAAGTAAGAGATTAGGCTATTGGATGGATTGGGACAACCTAGAAACCTTGCAAACTTTACATGATGCACTTGGTAAAGACCCACAAGAAGTGATGACAATAGACGGTGTCGAGGGACCAGTTACAGGAACAGTAGAGCAACTCGTAGGAAAACTGGGTACTCCAGAGATCGGAGGTTCATACTTTACATTCTCGGAAGACAACAACTATACTATCTGGGCAATGCTGAAGTCCTGTCATGATAGGGGATGGATATACAAGGGCAGAGATGTCATGCCATGGTGCGCCCGGTGTGGTACGGCAATAAGCCAGCACGAGATTGTTACAGAAGGCTACAGAGAGTTGACACACGCGAGCATAACTCTGAAATTCCCGCTATTGAATCGTCCTGGAGAGAGCCTTCTTGTATGGACAACCACTCCATGGACCTTGAGCAGTAACGTTGCAGCTGCTGTTGGTCCAGACCTCACCTATGTCAAAGTCCGTCAAGGTGATGAGATATTCTACCTGAGCCGTGGGACTCTCCATATGTTGAAAGACAAATACGAAGTGTTAGAGGAACTAGTTGGTTTTGACATGGATGGGTGGACCTATCAAGGTCCTTTTGATGAACTACCAGCTCAAAAGGAGAGTGGAGTAGTTGGAAAGCATAGAGTGATTCTCTGGGATGAAGTGGGGGAGGAAGAAGGTACAGGTATAGTACATGTCGCTCCTGGTTGCGGAGCTGAAGACTTCGAACTTTCTAAGGAATGGGATCTTGCTGTAATCGCACCCCTCACAGAGAATGGCATCTTCATAGAAGGTTTTGATTGGTTGACAGGGATGCATGTGAACGATGTAGCTCAACTGATATTTGATGATTTGAAAAAGAAGGGAGTTCTTTACAAAGTAGAGGACTATACTCACAGATATCCGGTTTGTTGGAGATGCCAGGAGGAATTGGTATTTCGTCTTGTTGACGAGTGGTTCATCTCTATGGGAGAGAAACTAGACGTTCCCTATGAAGAGGTCACAGAGGAACAGAAAGAACGAAATCTGCGTTACCAGATCATGGAAGTCGTCATAAACGATACTAATTGGTATCCCTCCTTTGGAAAAGAAAGGGAGCTTGACTGGTTACGAAATATGGATGACTGGATGATCTCAAAGAAGAGATATTGGGGACTTGCATTACCCATATGGGAATGCTCGAGCTGTGGCCATTTTGACATAGTTGGTAGTAGAGAAGAACTGAAGGAACGTGCAGTGTCGGGTTGGGACTCCTTCAAAGGTCATTCACCGCATCGACCATTTATCGATGAGGTGGAGTTAGAATGCGGTGAATGCGGAAAACGAATGAAACGCATTCCAGATGTTGGTAATCCCTGGCTCGATGCTGGGATAGTAGCTCTGAGCACGATGAGGTACAACTCTGACAAAGAATACTGGAACAAGTGGTTCCCTGCAGACCTCATAAGTGAGAGTTTTCCAGGCCAGTTTAGGAACTGGTTCTACAGTCTTCTTGCAATGAGTACAATCTTAGAGCGTAAAGCACCGTTCCGAGATGTGTTCACATATGCTACTTTGACAGCTGAGGATGGAAGACCGATGCATAAGTCATGGGGAAACATGGTAGAGTTCAATGATGCTGCCGATACGATGGGAGTGGATGTCATGCGTTGGCTCTATTGTGCTCACAAACCTGAGAAAGACCTTGCTTTTGGATACCACAGAGCGGACGAAGTTCGGCGGCAATTTCTCATACCCCTATGGAATGTCTATTCCTTCTTTGTCACGTATGCACTTATCGATGGATGGGTTCCCAATGAGGAGAAACTGTCACTAAGCCTGCTGGACAAGTGGATACTATCGAGACTGAATGAGGTCACTCGTGAGGTTACGGAATATTTGGAATCTTATGAACCAAATATGGCAGTCGCTTCAATGGATCGGTTCATTGACCATCTAAGTAACTGGTACCTACGAAGAAGTCGTCGACGGTTTTGGACAGAGGCTGGTGCTAGTTCGGAAGCAGATGCAGACAAGGCAGCGGCATATGACACATTATATCAAATACTGGTCACTCTCTCTCGTCTGATGGCACCCTTTGTACCATTCGTTTCTGAGGTGATGCATCAAAACCTCGTGAGGAGTTTTGACTCAAATGCACTAGAGAGTGTTCATCTTTGTGATTGGCCCAAGGTTGGTGATGTTGATGAAAAGCTCAACAATGAGATGGCTATTGTCCTTCGAGTGGTTTCGTTAGGGCATGCAGCGAGAAATCAGGCCAATATCAAACTTCGTCAACCACTTTCAGAAATAGCATTTGCAGTTGGTTTGGACACAGAGCGTGAAGTTGTCATGCGCTATTCAGATTTGATAGGTGATGAACTGAATGTCAAGAGCGTTCGTTTACTGGATGTTGAAGCGGAAGTAATCAGTTATCAGCTGAAACCACTACCAAAGCAATTGGGACAAAAATATGGATCACGATTCCCTGTTGTTCGAGATGCAATACTGAACTTAGACGCACGGGCTGCAGCAGGTCAACTCCAGTCGGGCAAATCTGTAGAGGTGACAGTCGATGGAGAAAAGGTCGAGATATTACCTGAAGAGGTCGAGGTGATTGTAGAAGCAAAAGAAGGATTCTCAACAGCTTCTGATGGTTCATATCTAGGGGCTCTAACTACAGAACTGACACACGAGTTGAAACTAGAGGGATTGGCTCGCGAATTTGTGAGGCGAGTTCAGAACCTACGCAAGTCCGCTGATCTAAAAGTCAACGAGAAGATAGAGGTTCAGTATTCCTCGAGTACACTAATGGGTGAAGCAGTCGAGGTTCATACAGGGTATATCTCAGATGAAACTTTGGCTGTGTCCTTGGAACAATCGAAAAAGCCCTCAGGGAAATTCCAAGAGAAATACACCTTTGGTGAAGAAACACTTGTAGTAGCAGTATCTCCTAGTGAGAGTTAAGATTTCAACGAGTTTCTTTAACTGGTCACGGCAAACTTGGTTTCCTGATTAATACATCCAGGAGTGTGTGAAAGGCTTCTGCATTGTCTATCAAAGACCGAATGGAAACCCACTCATTTGGACCATGGACATTGTCACCAATAGGACCAAAATCAAAGAGCTCGACACCTTCAGGCGCGAAGTATCTGGAATCAGAACCACCAAAGCCCTCCATAATACGATAAGGAATGCCTTCTTTCTCAAGTGCCCACCTGAAGGCTCGGATAAGGTGTGAGTCTGGATCACAGTTAACAAAGCCAATTCCAGCATGGACCTTCAATGAAAAGTAGTCCACTCTCGCCTTTAGTGAATCTTGAAAGGCTGCGTCCACAGCTTCGCCATCATTGGTCATCGCACGGACATCTAAGTAGAGCCTCCACAAGTCACCTTCCTTGGACAATATGTTAGGGCAGATATTTGTCCCCTTATCTGATGGTTCGGTGTGGAACTTTGTCATTGACAATGCGAGAATGGCTCGCATCAAGTCGGTAAGGTTTGAATCATATGAAAATTCAGCACCCTTTGGATCAGGATGAATTACATCCATCTCAACATAATCAGGAACGACATTGCTCTTAAGAAAGGGTCCACGAACATCTTGGACTACAGCTTGAGAGTTAAGGTCGAGGTATTTTGAGGCAGCAATCATCGCATGGCGATCTACTCCAAACCGCATGTATGCACTGTGTCTTGACTCTGTGCCAAATGTTTCCGTGTCGATCTTGATGGTCTTCTTTCGACCTTTCATCCTCTCCGTGCGTTCTTTCACATGAATGATTGTGGGTAACATGTTCCTTCTGCGGTGGATTATGTCTTGCCCATTCCCATCAGCAACAACCACAAAGTCGGGAAAGAGACCATGCTTGAGTAGATGTTCTTTCAACACTCCTGCACCTCTGCGTCCCCCAATCTCCTCATCACCAGTTACCGCAATCATCACAGTACAGGGCAGATCAGATTCAACCAGTTTCTCCGCCATAAGAAGAAGTGAAACGATGTTTCCTTTGTCATCACATGTACCCCTTCCATACGCCCTGTCTCCATCAACTGTCAGCTTCAAAGGGTCAGTCTTCCACTTATCTCGATCAAAGGGTACTACATCGAAATGGGCGATGAAGAGGATTTTGAATCCCCCATGACCCCAGCGACCAAATGCTGTCGTGTATCCGTCTTCTTCAATAATCTCAGTATGGAATCCTAAAATGGCGAGAGTGGAGTTGATGTATTCGGGACAAAGACGAGTGGCTTTCATATCCTCTGTGTTTCTGGTGTCAAAGGCTACAAGAGTTTCCAAGAGTTCTATAGGATCTAGTGTCATCTCACTCACAGAATCACTCATACGAAGTGAGTCAAAAGTATATCCACTAATGTGAAAAGACAAAGAAAACGTAGAGCAAGGGACAGTGGAGCTGCCCCTTGTACTTAAGAAACAGACTAGGTTCGCTTGTAGACCCATCTACTCCATGAACTAAGACTTGGTAGCTCTTCTGGCATGTTCTTCCTTTTCCGTATCTCCAGGATGATTTCCTCCTGCAAGTTGCCCGGCAGAGGGTCAAATCCTTTGAACTCGTAACCGAAGAAACTGCGTCCAGCTGTAGCACTCCTGAACTCATCAGCGATACCGATGGTTTCTGCTGTGGGTAGTGTACCCTTAACAGCGACTACATCTTCCTCACCCTCGATTGTGACAATCTGACCTCTGTGACTAGTCAGTACCTTGATGACTGCACCCTGTGTATCAGGTGGTGTCTTTATGTCAGTATTGAGGATTGGTTCGTACAGACCTGGTTTACCTGTAAGAAAGCCCATGTTCAGACCTGAGCTGACCATCGTTGCTACTTCGTTGTATCCAGTGTGGGCAGGATCAGTGTGCACTGTTGCATCTGTGAGAACAACCTTGACTCCCATCACGGGTTCCTTTGCAATTGGACCACCTTCAATGAATTCTCTGAATGTAGACTGAAGATAGGAGAAGATTCGATCGAACCTCTGAACACCACTCATAGCATCAACTAGCATTGATGACTCGTAGATGTCGAGTATCTTGCGAGCTTCCTTTGCATCCCAACCAGCCTCATCTCGAAGGATCTGTGCACGCTCCCTTGCTGGCATGTCAGCTGTAATCCTCTTCTTTCGGATGAGTTCGACAGTCTTCTCATCGAGTGGTTCTAGATACATCCGAATCCTGTTGTGACCGTTTGGTGACTTGGTGTGGAATTCGTCACCACGGTCTGTCATCTTCTCACGATAGACGATGATTGGTTCTGAAACCTTGATCTTGACCTGTTCATTGATTCGCTTGGTCAGAATCTCGATTTGCAGTGGATCAATACCATCGAGGCGGTACTCACTAGACTCCTTGTCATGGAAGAATCTCGCTGTCGGGTCAGCCATGATCCACTTGGATACTACTTCACCAAGTTTAGCAATTTCCTGTGGGTCGATTGGTTTGATACTTCGGCTCACAACTGGTTCACTGACATATTCGATAGCCTCGAAGCCCTTCATCTCTGAACCAGGAGCGACAAACGTTTCACCACTAGGACACATGAATCCAAATACTGAGAACAGATTGCCAGCTGGCACCTGATCCATATCCAAGATATCAGTAATCTCTTGGACTCCTAGACGCTTCACCTTCGCATTCTGACGCATATTTACAAGCTGAATCTCTTGTCCAGATTTTATTGTTCCAGAGAAGATACGACCAATTAGAGTTGGGCGTTTGGATTTTGGATCTATGAATATTTTGCAAATCATTCCGCAGAGAGGACCATTTCTATCAACATTCACCAATGCCTTGCCTTCGGGACTATCCAGGTCGCCTTTCCAGATTCGAGGAATCTTGTACTGCTGGGCATCCTTCGGGTTTGGTAGATGCTTTACAATCATCTCAAGTAAAGCATCATCGAGTGGCAAGTTCTCCCTAAGCCATTTCTCATCGCCCTCGTTGTACTTCTCGAATACAACATTGGGCTTGATTCCCTTCTTCTCGAGGGTCTTCATTGTGAATGCCCAACCAGTCTTTGCACTACCGATTGCAACACTACCATCCTCAAAGCGTACTCTCCACTCGGAAGCGTACTCCTTTGGTGCAACCTTCTTGATAAGCTGGTTCACCTTGGCGACAATGACGTCGATTCGCTCGTACACCTTTGCTGGAGGGAGCTTTAGCTCGTTGATGAGTCGGTCGACCTTGTTGATGAACAGGACTGGTTTACATGCCTCTCCACCGACTGCCAAGCGGATGTTTGTTTCAGTCTGGGTCATGACGCCTTCGAGTGCGTCAACAAGAATGACTGCACCATCGCTAGCACGTAGTGCTCGAGAAACCTCACCTGTGAATGACAAGTGTCCTGGTGTGTCTGAGAGCTGGACAAGATATTCCTCACCTTCAATTTCGAAGTTGAGTAGCACAACGGAAGTGAAGATAGTGATACCTCGCTCCTGCTCTTCTTCATCGGAGTCAGTCATCAGTGCCTGTCCTGCTGCAGCATCAGACATCAGACCAGCGCGACGCATCAGATAGTCTGTGGTCGTTGTCTTACCGTGATCGATGTGAGCACTGATAGAGATGATTCTCTTGTGTTCATAATCGTCTGAAAGGATGAGCCTCTTGATCGCATCAGGCTCTTTGATCTTAACCATCAGGTTGTCTCCTTGTTACTATTGATTGTCCCCTCGTGTTTAGCTAAGATAGCATCTCCCCAACTGTAATGATCACACGAGAGAACTCGTCGGGGGCACCGGAAGCCTTACCGGTGACTTGCGCGACCTCGCGCTTGGATTATTAAAAGTATTTCGTCATGGACTCTCCTTTCGAAGGAATACTATAACAAGAATCGGGAGGACAATAAGGAGAATCAGAATCAGCAGGGATGGAGTAGGGGAAAAACTAGTTGACACGAAAGTGACATGCTGAGTTGATTGAGCAAACATATAGAGTGAGAGTGCGACATGAAACGAAGCCCATCGCTCAAGCCACTTCTTCTTGACTGTGATTGTGTAATGTGCATAGGACAACCAAAGACCGATCAAACCTAACGTGAGGTAGATGAGTGGTTCAAATCGAACACCACTAAAGGGGGTTCTAGGCTGTGTAACAACATAGATGTAACCTATCACACCGACGATTAGGAAAACAACTGCATGTAATAGCAACCATGCCACAGTATACTTCCTTTCTGGATAATCATCCAAATTTCTAGAGCACATGTTATGGACTCTCCATTCGAAGTGTGAAAGATCCTGCAGTGCACCTCTTATGGGGGTTCTTCTTTGAGCCACCAGAATTCTCCAATTGTACCACCTCGATGTTCGTATGATCTCTCCCAATTAGCCAGAATGATGATGAGTGCAGGGGGAATGAGTAGTATCAGTATTGGGAGGAGATATGCTAGAAAGACGCTTTGATAGGACAGAGTTGTTAGTGCTGCAGAAATGAGTGCTGTGATTTGAAGCAGTAAAATCGACACATGGATAACCCCCCATATAATCAGGGTATTTGTCCTTAGTGTTGTAGCATAGTGCGCCATGGCAATCACTAGTGCAACGATACCAAGTCCTCCATGGAGAAGCGATACTCCTAGGGATATTATGCCATTGAATGTAGATTCTCCATATCTTAGAGATTCAAGGTAAGCGAGATAGGAAAATTCTAGATGGACAAGCATATGGAAGAGAAAGGCACTAGCAGTGAATTTCTTCACTGGATTATGTAGCTCCTTCATGAAGCACACTTCTTCCTATTCATTCATCGATGTGCAATGACAACCATTCGTTCCGAGTTTGCAGCGTATGGGAGTCGTGGCAGCTTCGCAGCACCGTATAGCTCGACCTTCTTGAACCCGACTTCTTCAAGCATCTCACTGATCTCAAGTGCAGTGTACATCCTGATGTCGTTGTTTGACAATGCATCCTCGTCCATCAAGACAATTCTTTCATTCTCAGTGTCTATGAACGTGGCAGGTCGGCCAGTGAGGAGGCCAGCATGAGCGTCAAGAACATGTGGTTCATTGAGGAGGTATCCTCCATCTAGAGGAGTCCAAGTCCTCTGAAACTTTGGAATATTGTATGGATTCATCAGATCAAGAAGGAAACAACCATCCTTATTCAGAGCGGAATAGACTCCCTTGAGGACCTTCTTGTTCTCTTCGTGATCAAAGAATCCAAAACTGTGACTGAGTAGGATTGCTGCATCGAACTGAGACTTGTAGTCCATTGCCCTCATATCACCAGTATAGAAGTCCACAGTGACATCACTCGACCTGGCAGTTTCCTTACCCGCATCGATGAGGACCTCTGCGATGTCAAAGGCTGTGACTTTGAGCCCCCGCTTGGCTAGTTCGACGGATTGGTCTCCTGCACCACAGGCAATGTCTAAGACAGAGTTCCCTTTCTTCAGATCGAGTGTTTCCATGATGAAGTCAGCAATGAAACGGTCATAGTGCTCTATTCCCGGAATCTGGCGTCTGTGCCGTATCCTGAATATCTCAGCCCAGAATTCGTTCCAACCAAGTTCGACCTTGTCCATCGCTAGCACATCCTGACGTGAACGAGTTCTCCTTCCTGATATGAAGATTGTCATGCTAATGAAATGAGTTGAAAATAAAGAGCAATCACTCAAAGAAGAGAATTTGGAGAAAGTCCGCAGTCTTTTCCTTCTCCGCCGGGAGGGACGCAGTATTAACAGGAAAACTCGAAATGAGCATAATCCTGCGGAATCGTTTCTCCACCTGAAATGGAGGTTAGTTCTCTAAAAAACCTTTAGGTTCTGCATAAATGTACCAAATTTAGCATAAATCGGTTATTTTGAGCATTTTTCGATTTTATATTGTTAAGTCCCGTTTTTGCTCCATTTTTTCGAAATCTAGTTGAGATTTTCGTGCATTGTTCTAGATATCCTGAAAATCTAATTGACTCGACGCAGGAAAACTACCACAGAAACCACCAAGATGAGAATAACGAGTGGGAAGAAAAGTGGGATTCCTCCGAAGTCTGGTATTGCATCATGGATTGGCAGATTGTACTCGGATTGCCAGAGTTGGACACCAAGATAGTCAGTGAAGACATCATCATTAAATTGCATCCCTGGATATGTGGCTTCACCTCCCCATTCCCAATCAGAGATGGCCCACATTACTACCAACGAATCACCCTCTTGAGTGACGCTTCGACCATGATTGTTCAATAGGTCAGTCTTGACAAAAAGAGAGGTGTTGGAAACACTCAGTCTACTAATTAGCTGCGTAGAATCAAATTCAAGTTTCTGCATATCCAAACCATATCTGAGATCGAGATAGTTTCCCCAGCACTCAGTAACGAACTTTGATTCGATCCTTAAGACAAGCTCAGCATGAGGGGCTAGTGTAATGTTTATCAAATCGATTCTAGGATTGCTGTAAGATAGAAAGAAATCAGCAGGGAATCTGTAACTAATTTCTACTGGCAAGTCTTCTCTCGATGTGATGTTGTAGACGATCGATGCATTATAGTTTGAGTGATTGCCTTCAATGGAAACATTGGTTTCAAGATTGGACGATATTTCGTAAGGAGTCCAATCATTCCAAACAAATGAAACTGGAAAATAGACATCGTAATCAGCAGTATTTGAAATGTTATAGAAGGATGAAGTTTCGATATCATGAGTAAGGTTTTCCCCGCCAATTAGGTCGGGAGTATTCGAAATATTGACTGTGGCGTGGGATAGCCACACATCAGTGTTTATGGACGAAACCAAACCAAAGGTGTAAACGCTGGACAATGGAGGGGCAGAGGTCTTGTGTACTACTGAGGCATTCAAACAAACTAGGAGCAGGAGAGTAGCATACGCCACTTGGTTCCGTTTCACAATACCGACCACGGTTGCATATCCTAATAGATTCAATTGAACTTGGTGGTGTTTCTATTTACACGATGAAAAAGGTTGGAGATGGTAGTCCCGCCAGGATTTGAACCTAGGTCCGGTGGGCCAGAACCACCGATGCTTGGCCACTACACCACGGGACTATCCGAATGAATCCGGGATTGCTCTGTCCATTTTTCATCTTTTCGGTTTAGAAGCACCCTGACATAGTGTTTATCAGAGAGCATGTTTGCAGCTAGGCCGAACTTACAATGCCGTTCTGGTATGAATTGACCTACGAGAGATTCAAGCAAGCAGCAAGAGCGACAGAAGTAGTGGTCATGGTTACGGGGGCTCTTGAGGCACATGGAAAGCATCTTCCACTAGGAACAGATAACATCCTGCCCAATTATCTTGCTGAGAAGATTGCCAACAATACAAATGCTCTCGTCCTCCCGACAATACCATTTGGAGAGAGTTGGGACTTCAATCACATCGAGGGTACTATCTCAATTCATCCAACAGCATTGGTCGACTATTATGTTTCGGTTTTGAAGGGGATCTTCAAACATGGATTCAGATACGTCCTAGTCCTGAATGGACATGGAGGCAATGCAGCCATCATCAAGCAAGCTGCAAAGACAGCAACCAAGAAAGGGGAACGCATAGTCATCATCGTAAACTGGTGGAGAGATCTAGCAAAGACTGCACGTTCACTTGTGGAGGAAACACCAGGGGGTCATGCAGCAGAAGACGAGACCTCCGAAGTCTTGCATGTAAGACCAGACCTTGTTGACATCAAGGTTGCAGAGGCACATCGTGTGGAAACAAAGTTCGAAATCATATCTGGCACATACAGAGCCGAACTTCTCCCTGCTGGTATGTATGGAGACCCGAAGAAGGCAACAGAGGAAAAAGGTCGGCTGATTATGGAGCAGGCGGAAGAAGAGATAATTGAACTTGTCAATCAGCTTGAACATGGGAAACTACCAATAGAGAAGACCTAGATTCCCACCTTGAAGATGAGTGCGTCACGAAGGACTCGTTGGAACATTCTGAGTAGATTAGTTCCTTCTGTTGCGATGGTATCAAATACTGGATAACCTTCCAAGTCAAGCATCTGGACCATGTAGTCTACTGGGAGCGCGTTTGGTAGATCTCTCTTGTTTAGTGAGATGATGATTGGAAGTGTAGCCATCCTGTCTGTACCAAGAGCAATCCTTAGTTCTTGTATTGATGCAAGATTTTCATTCATCTGCTCGGGAGTGGAGTCAGCCATGAAAATGATCCCGTCGCAGTCTCTAAGCACTTTGATCCGTTGACTGGCATGCCGTCTCTGACCAGCTACGGTGAACACATCAAACACGATTCTCTCACTGGCAGTGACTGGGACAAAGTCGAAGAAAGTAGTTCGCCCGAGCTCGTCTGCGATCTCAATGATCTTGCCTTTTGCTAAAGACCTGACATTGGCAAAAAGCCAACGAAGTGCAGTGGTTTTACCTCCTAAAGAGGGGCCATAGAATACAATCTTGATGTGGACACGACCCAGCTCATCGCGTTTCAACACATGACCAGGAACTATCTCAGATGCTGTCTGAGGTTTGATGAGTGCTCTGCGCGCCAGATCAGCAGTAGTCGCAGTATCAATTCGGACCTCATCTGTCGATGCAACTAACCGACCCATAGACACAGCCCCGGGCTCAGTCCCGAGGGGTCGTTCAGGAGGCACTGTTATGCTTTCGCTAACTCTAACTGGGGGTGCTTCCTCTTCCTCCTTCCGCTTCTTCGAGCGCCCAGTCAACCTGCGGAACACGGACAATTGCCTCTCCAAAATAACGAGCCTCTACCAGTCTTAAATCTTCGGGGGACTTCATCCACGTACTTATGACACGAACTTTATCTGTAAGAAACCTTTCGACATTGTCATTATGACTGACAAGATTGACCCCCAGTTAATTGCAGACCTATGGCCAACACTCAGTAAGATGACCTACCTCAACAATGCAGCAACTGGGATTCCTCCAAAGAATACCTTCGATGCGATGAAAGCATATTTGGACAATAAAGCCCAAGCAATCGGAAATTTCGAAGAAACTCTAGCCAACATCAAGACAACAAGACAACTCTTGGCTAAACTCTTGGGAGGGGATTATAGCCAATATGGATTTGTTGCGAGTACGAGTGCTGGAATAAACTCGTTTGCACATAGTATAGAATATCCTAAAGGCTCAAACATTGTATTGTGTGATTTGGAATTTCCAGCAAACTATGTACCATGGCAAAACTTGTGCAAGTTCTGTGACGTGGAATTACGAATTGTGAAGTCAGTTGAGGGTGGAGTAGATTCAGAAGCAATCAAAGAAAAGGTCGATGACAACACACGAGTGCTGGCAATCAGTCAGATTCAATTTGGTACTGGTTTTCGTTCAGACCTCAAAGAGTTGGCAAATCTAGCTCATTCACACGGAGCTCTCCTCTCAGCTGACATCATTCAAGCAGCGGGATGTTTTGACACGAATCTTGTAAAAAGTGGAGTGGACTTTGCTACAGGTCAATCCGCAAAGTGGCTACTCGGACCAATCGGAGCGGGGTATGTTTTCGTTAGCAAATCGATAATGGATGAGGTGAAGCCCCGGTTCTTGGGTTGGTGGGGTGTTGAAAAAATCATGGAGTTTGGATACTTCGAGAGGACACCATTGGCAGATGCTCGCAAGTACCAAATTGGGTCACCAGCAATGATTGCCTATGTGGGCCTATTGGAGTCACTCAAGACATTACTCAAGATTCCAGGAAAGACTCGTGAGCAAGTAGCTATGAGCAATGCAGACTACCTACGCAAGAAACTTTCAGAGATTGGAATTCCTTACTATGAATTTGGGGCTAAAAACAACTCTGCAACTGTTTCATGTGAACCACATGATGTTGAGAAATTGCATGAAAAGATGTTGAAGAATAGGATACATGTTTCTGTTAGGAATGGACGTTTGCGGATATCTCCACACTTCTATAACAATCACGAAGAGATTGATACAATAATCGAGTTTATGAGGTGATCAGATGCTCGACCAAATAAACGACAATGTCTACTTCATTCTGAGCCGTTCGTTTGACTCCAACATCATATACATCAATTCCGGTGATAGACAGGTCCTTGTTGACACAGGCACTGGAATGTACACCTCAAATCTTGACCAAGACTTACAGACAAAGGGATCATCAATTCAGTCGATTACCGATATCGTACTCACACATTGTCACATCGATCACATAGGAGGAGTCATTCCCCTAATTGAAACCGGGTCTCCGAAACTGCACCTTCATGAAGCTGAGGCGAGAATTATCAATAGTGGAGACATGTCACGAACACTAGGTGATACATTTGGAGCAGACTTACCACCCTTCAAAATTGATGTGATGTTGAATGAGGGGGACCTCATTGATTTTGGAGATGTTAAACTAAAAGTATACCATACTCCGGGTCACTCATCTGGTAGTATCACAATGGAGATTCTGGACACAGGGATTCTAATCACGGGAGATACTCTATTTCCTGGTGGTAGTTTCGGAAGAACAGATTTTCCTGATGGTGATGAAAAGAAATTGGTCGAATCTCTAAGAAGGATATCAGAAATGGACTTCCAGATTGGTTTACCTGGTCATATGAATGCGATGAAATTCAATGCTCGCCATTCGGCATTGAAGTCGTATGAGATGGCAAAGAACTGGTTCAGGGTGTAGTGACGGTTTCGACCAATTCATCGATGTCGAATATGTCTGCTTCAGACACAGATTCGCCCTTGTCGAGATACTTAGACTCGATTGCTTTCACAAGTGCGTATACTGACTCACTTGAAGGAGTTTCAATGTCAAGTTGTTTCGCTAGACGAATTACTTCACCGGTAATCGAGTCAATCTCAGTCCTCTTGCCTGAGCGAAGGTCTTGAAGCATTGAGTTTATGTTATCACCTGTTGCCTTTGCAGTTCCTAATGCATAGCGTACAGGATCATCAGTAGTGAGTTCTATACCCAAGGCTTCAACCACCTGAACTGCTTCTTCAACTAAACGAACAACGAGACCACGGAGAGCCGCATTTCCATAGACTTCACCATTGCTGAGTCCAGTCAGGGCACCAACAGGATTGATTCCGCAATTAACAAGTGTCTTTGTCCAAACGACACCCTCAATATTATCGCTTGATCGGACATCAAATCCGACCTCCTTCATCATTTCAGACAACTTCTCGACAAAGGGATAGTTCTCGGGATATCTGGATCCTATCTCAGTAAGACCGCAACCTGTAGCGTGAACAACCCCGGGAATATCTCGTAATGCCCCCATGCAAGTTGTAGCGCGCAGGACCTTGGTAGTGCCTAACTCCTCGGCAACCAGCTCCTCGGTTCCTAGACCATTCTGGATGAGTAGGACATATGCTCCAGCATCGACTAAGTGCTTGGCACTACGTGCAGCTGTGATTGTATCATAGGTCTTTGTCGTGATGATAACAAGGTCTGCCTCAGAAACCTCTGATGCGTGACTGATTGCTTTCAGATGAAACTCGTGATGGCCCATGACTCCCACGATTTTGAGACCTTGTGCCTGAATGGCTGCTATGTGTGGGTTCCTCCCCACAAGTGTAATCTCAGTATCTTTGATTCGACTTAGGAATGCGCCATAAAGGCTTCCAATGGCTCCTGACCCCACAATCACAATCTTCATTTTCAATCAACCTTGGATTCATTCTTTTTCTTTCTCAGACTGCTAACATCACTGGCTATCGCGTCGAGATTTTTCATTATTATACGTACTGACATGGCAAGATTCTCGTCATTGTCAAATTCATCCACAATCATACGTAGCTCTTCACTTGGAAGGTCTTTCATATCCTTGGCGAATTTGACCATAAGTGGGAGAGACCGAATGATGTTGTCTACCATTGTCACATCAGAATAGACTGCAGTGCGACTCATAGGATTAAGATCAATCGTTATGACAAATTTGTTAATAGCCTTCAAAGCCTCTGTCCTGTCGCCATCCTCCAGTGGGACTAAAACGACATCAGCAGCTCCTATTCCCTCTGGATCCACCTTTCGACGGTTACTCTTCAATTCAGGGATTATCTCAGATGGTCTGTCATGAGTTCCAAATAACTGCTTCACTCCTGCTTTCGAGAGCATATCCTTGATGGCATCTTCACGCTCTTTCCTATAATAGAACAGGTTGACTTCAAGAGGAGCATTCGTTAGTTCTGAGAGTTCAACCAACTCATCCGGTACGAGGGCACATGCATTACCATTGACACTTATCACTGGATGTTCGGCAAGTAACATTGCCGCAACAGCTACACGTGTTGCCTTCTCAGCCAGCTCAGTGGTCTTCTCTCCTATCAGATAATCAAAAGCTTCGCCTCGACCGTGTGCCAAGAGACCAGCTGTGGCAACTATATTGAGGTCGTGTCCCTCGATTATAGCTTCGCGAGTTTCAAGTGAGATCCTGCGAGGGTGATCAGAGGGTATCTCAATCTTTGTCAATTGAGTAACCTCCCGCCTTCGTGAGCAATTTCACTTACTGAAACTTCCTCAGACTTCCAGTATTTTGAGAGGATTCTCTGAGCGATATAGGTATCATCCTTCTCACAAAGGCAGAATACAGAATCACCCAACATTACCATACTGGAATCAACAAGTCCCACTCTCTCGAGTTCATCGAGCGCATCCTTCACTCTTCTCGTCTTTAGACCGATCTCGTCAGAAAAAGCTCGGGAACAATCAACAAAGGTGTCTATTGATGGATCAGCCACGATTCTCTCCACAAGGTGGTCTCCAATGGCGTTTATTTGTTCACGAGTTTGAGGGTTTGTTAAAACATCAGCAGTTTCTAGTCCGGGAGCTCCAGCAAGCACGGCACGTAGAGAATCAAGATAGAGAATTTCCTTGATCTCCCCTATTCCTGGTCCGCCAGGCTTTACTCTAACTTCAATGCCACCAACAGTTTGTGCAAGAACATCACCAAGACCAGTGTGATTCTCAATCTCTGCAATATGTGCAAAACCGGATGCCCTTTCGTAGTCGATATCATCATCGAGAAGATGAGCGAGGGCAAGTGCAGTCCCTAGAGCACCAGCACCTGAGGCTCCAAAACCCGCTCCTGAAGAAAGAGAGGAATTGTGCTCAACGTGGACCTTGAACGTCCGCTCATATTCTTCTGTCAATCTTTGTACCACCGTCTTCGTGACCTTCGCATCGATACGTTTGTTGTTGTAATTAGTTGTTATTTCTAGGGATGAGTGATTCTCTACGGTCACAGTAGTTTCTGTCCCCATATTCACCGAGAAGCCTGCACCTGTTGAACCACAATGAAGTGGATCCTCGTCTTCATCAAAGATGCGAAAGATTCCGGTGACATGTCCTGGCACGAAAGCTTTCGCTGTCATTGATGCATCCGGTCGAGTCGTCAAGGTGTCAGTCAAGATACCATCTCTGTAAGCA